>SCQS01000062.1 GCA_004299705.1 Rhodanobacteraceae bacterium
GGTGAGTGATTACGACGTGGTCTGCGACTCATGGCTGGCTCCTTCTGCGGCGATCATCATCGCCGATGGGGAGCAGGTCAGTCACTTACCGTGCTGTTCAATTTTCCGGGGCCACTTCTCGATTTCCAGGGCCCGCTTTCCGGTGCACAGCGCACTGCGCTGGAACGCGCCGCCGCCGCTTGCCCGATCCACAAACTCATGACGCGGACAGAAATTGAGATCGAAACGGTGGCGTAACCAGCTTGCGTTCGCCGGATGTCGATTTCGAGTCTCCGTTCGCGCCGGCTTCGGCGACGGCTTGCGGGTAAACGTGCGTTGCCGCCGCTTCATGGCATCGCGCCGGGTCGTGGTGTCCCAGCGGCTGCTGTCAAAAAGTGACTTGTGCGTACAGGCCGGCAACCAGCGTGTCAGGGATTTTTCCGGTGCCGCCGGGGTGGATCACGTATTGCAGGTTGGGTCGCAGCTTGAGCCACGGCGTCACCTGCGCGCCGTAATCGACTTCGACGATGCCCTCGTAGGTCTGGATGCCGACGGCGCCGGGCAGCACGCTGTCGCGCTCGCGCTGGAAACGGGTCAGGCGGGGATTGGTGTGCGCGTAGGCGATGACGAATGACACGAAGTCCTGGCTGCGTCCTGGAAACGTGCCCTGCCACACGCCACCCGCCAGCCAGAACCAGCTGTAGCGCGCGGTGGCACGGTCGCCCATGCCGCCCATGATGCCGAGCCGCAAGTGGCGCAAGGTGTCGGGGTTGCTGTACACCGTCTGGCTGGCGATGCCGTAACCACCCCAGCGCCCGTTGCGTTCGATGAACGGCGCGCCGGTGAGCCCCGCCGGCATGCCGTCGATGTCATCGTACACGTCGGGTGTGTTCGCCGAGTTGTAGTAGGCGCCGATCTTGTAATCACCGGGCATCGCATCGCCACCCGTGTGCCAACCGAGCTCGACCGGCACGAACTCGCCGGTGTGTTTGAAACTGAGATTGAAACCTTCGTTGGCATTGCCGGCGTCGGGGTTGTCGAGGTACACCCCGGTCGCGACGTAGAACGCGGGCGTGACGTGCAGCTTGACGTGCGCGCCCCACTGCGCGGTCGGGAAGTTGTGGGCGCCGCTGTTGGTGGTCATCGCGTTGGCGTGGCCGCAGATCACGCCGTTCTGGAATTTGCAGAAATCCGGCAACCGCGCGAAATCGTCGCCGACGGGCGACCAGCCGATTTCGTAGTGGATTTTGTGATCGTCGAGATCCTGCTGGAAGTTCAGTTCCGCCAGGCGGAAGTTCTGGCCGGCGCCGTACAGTTCCTGCACGGAGAACTGGTTGTGCAGCACGTCGTTGCTCAGGCTGCGGCCGGAGCGGTAGGTCAGGGTGAATTGCACCAGCGCATCGTGGATGCCGGCCAGCTTGTCGAGATCGAACAACGTTTCGAGATCCAGTTGCTGGGTATAACGCGCCGTATGCCGGAGCGGCCCGACAAAAATCCCGGCGCTTTCACTGGCGTAGTGGGCATTGAAGGTGATGCCGTCCTGCTTGAGTCGCGTGCGCAAGCCGCCCCAGTCACCGGTGAGCGTCGCCCGGTGCCACACGTCGTTCGATGCAGCCTGGGCGAACGCGCAGCTGGTGCAAATCAGCGCCGACGCAGCGCACAATCCCGCCGCCAGTATTCGAAGCAACCGCGATTGTCGTGGCGGAGACATGGCGCCCGTTCCGGTCAACCATGTGTCGTCGAGGCTGTACTGCGCCGTCGGCGGCGCACGATTGCCAAAATGATGAACGCGATGATCAGGGCGATGATGACCAACACCACGATCACCGCCACTTGCGCAATCAATACCAGGTGTGACGGCGCGCCGCCCGCGCGCAACCTGCGCACCTGATCGACGGAGACCTTCGCCGACGGGTTGCCGAAATGCTGCGTCACGTAGGCACCGAGCGTCGCAACCTGCCGATCCGTCAGTTCGCCGGCGAAACTTGGCATTTGCATAGTCGAGCCATGCCCGTACAGATGCACGCCATCGAGGATCGCCATCACCAGGTTGTCGGTATTGCTGCGGCCGGTGGCGGTGTTGTGGAACAGCGGCGGCAGCCCGCCATCGAAACTGCCCTGGCCGCGATCCTGGTGGCAGGTCGAGCAATACGCGTCGTAAAGTTGCGCGCCGCTCATGTCGTCCGGATCCTTGGGCAACGGTTTGCCGCGGATGCTGGCGAGATCGGCGTAAGCCGCGCCCCACGTGTCGACCGGTTTGCTGTCCTGGGGATCGCGCCGGGCCGGCACCGTTTTCAGGTAGGTCGCGATGGCCGCAAGGTCGTCCGTCGTCAAATACCGGAAACTGTTGTCGACGGCTTCGGCCATCGGGCCCGCGGCCTGGGCCTTGCCGGGCGCGCGGCCGGTCTTCAGGTAATCGACGATGGCCTGTTCGCTCCAGCCGCCGATGCCGCTGGTCGGGTCGGACGTGATGTTCGGCGCGAACCAGGTTCCGAGCGAAGCGCCCGCAAGAAAGTGCGAAGGCTCCTCCGCCATCATCAGGTTGCGTGGCGTGTGGCAGGTTCCGCAATGCGTCAGGCCGCGCACCAGGTACGCGCCGCGGTTCCACTGCGGGCTTTCCTTCGGGTCGGGTACAAACGGTTTGTGATCGAGAAACAATGCGTTCCACGCGGCCATCGACAGGCGGATGTTGAATGGGAACGGCAGGTGTGTCCGCGGCGGTTTGGTGTTGACCGGCTGCACGCCGTGCATGAAGTACGCGTACAACGCGTCGAGGTCGGCGTTGGTCAATTGCGCGTACGACGTGTACGGCATTGCGGGATACAGGCGCTTGCCGTCGGCGCGGATGCCGCGGCGCACGGCGTCGCTGAATTGCTGCAGCGTGTAGTTGCCGATGCCGTCCTTTTTCGAGGGCGTGATGTTGGTGGAAAAGATCGGGCCGATCGGCGTTGTCACTGGCAGGCCGCCGGCATAAGGCTTGCCGCCGGGCGCGGTGTGGCAGGCCACGCAATCGCCGGCGATCGCGAGATAGTGCCCACGCTGGATTTGCACGGCGTCGGGCGGGGTCGCGGCGATCGCTGCGGCAGCGAACGTTGCCGGCCAGCAGTCCCAGCGTTGCGACGAGACGTTGGCAACGATGGATCATGGTGTTCATGACGAGACCGCCTCCCTCGTCGTATCCGTGGAAGCTGCTTGCGCTTTCAACGGCGCCATGTGATCGGCGGTGCGCAAGGCCAGCGCCACACCGGTGAGGGTCGAGTTCATCGTTGCCGAGGTGGGCATGACCCCGGTGCCGCAGCAAAACAGGTTCTCGTGGTCATGGGCGCGGCCGAAACGATCGGTCACGAACCGCGTGGGATCGTCGCCCATGCCGAGCGTGCCGGTGATGTGCTGGTTGTTCGAGAACTCGCCTTTCGGCGTATAGCGAAGCCCGGTGCCGCCCAGCAGCGCGGCGATCTTCGCGAAATCCTCGCGTGCCGCCTGCGCGCCGCGCCGGGTGTAAGCGTCGATCGAATAGTGCGCTTCGGGTTTGGGAATGCCCATCGCGTCCTTGTCGGAGCTCAGCGTGATCCGGTTGTCGGGGTTCGGCAGCACCTCCAGCAGGGTCTTGACGCTGAGTTGGCGCGCGGCACGCCAGCGCAGTTGCTGGTCGAAGGCCGGCCCGTACACGCCTTCCTCGATCAGTGCTTCGGTGACGCCGAGCACCTGCGAGATGTTGGTGAAGTCGAGCCGATACGCCGCGTGCTGCGAGCGGAACGCACCGTCACGCAGGGTGTTGATCGAGTCGGGACTTTGCGGTCCGCGCCCCAGCCACATTTCTTCGTCGGCATAGAAGGTGAGCGAATTGCTGGGGTGGTCCATCAGGTTGCGGCCGACCATTCCCGAACTGTTGGCAAGGCCATTCGGATATTTGGAACTGGAGGACAGCAGCAACAGCTTGGGGCTCTCGATGCCATTGGCGGCGAGGATGAACTGCTTGCCGGAGACGCGATGGCTGGTCTTGTCGGGGTCGTAGTAATCGACCGCGGTGATGCGGCCCTTGGCGTCGTGCTCGATGCGGTAGACCACCGCATTGGGCACCACCTTCACGCCTGCGGCCTTGGCTGCCTCCACCGCGTTGATGCCGAGGTATTGCGCATTCACCGGGCAGATCGGCTGGCAACTGTTGTTGCCCACGCAGGCCGGGCGTCCGCCATAACTGCGGCTGTTGCGCGCGACCGTATTGCCGACGACGGTGTAGGTCGGGGCGAGCCGTTCGCGGATGCGCTGCATTGCCCATGGTTCGGCTACCGGCGGCAGCGGGAAGGGGTGTTTGCGTGGCGAACCCGTGTCCGGCAAACCCGCCACACCCAGCTGCTCCTCGGCTTCCTGATACCAGGGATCGAGCTCGTCGTAAGTTACCGGCCAGTCCACGCCGACGCCATACAGACTCTTGATGCGCACGTCGTTGGGCACCAGTCGCCAGGCCAGTGCGGACCAGTGCCAGGTGGTGCCGCCGACCACGCGGATGTATTCGGCGGGGTAGGGATACGGCCCTGCCTGCACCAGATAGCCGTTGCTCTTCGGTTTGTATTCCGGCTGCGGCGCCCACGCAGAGAACGGATACGGCGACATCCAGTCGCTCTTGCGCGGCGAGTTGCGGAACGCGGCGACGATACGGCCGCGATCGATGCGCGGCCCCGCTTCGAGAATCAGTACCTGCTTGCCGCGTGTCGCCAATTTCCACGCCGCCAGCGAGCCGCAGATGCCGGAACCGATCACGACGACTTCAGCCGAGGTGGGTGCGCTCATGACGCGTTCACTCCCTCGGCAAGCGGTGGCTTCGCCCAGCTTCCATATTCGCCGTAGGCGTAGGTGGGTGGCTTCAACACGTCCGCCACGATCACCGCGTTCAGCGCGTTTTCGTAGGCAACGCACTTCGTCGCTTCGCCTTCGCCGACGAGGCCGAGGCACCACGCGCGCATGATCCGGCGCGGCAACGGCGCCAACGGCGAGTGTGCGCCATCGAGTGTGCTCTGCAGTTGCGCGGGATCGATATGTTGCTGGTTGATTTGCGCGAGCAAGGCGCGCGCGTCGGCGGTGAAGTGCGGATACATGGCGCTGAGCGCGTCGAACAGCCGTGCGGCCAATCCCGCATCCAGCGAGCGACGCCCGGCCAGCAGCGCAGACAACGCCATGAACGCGCCATGCTCGGGCGCCGCGACCGGTTGTGCCAGCGCCCACGGAACCAGCGACGCCGTATACGCCGTGAGGAACCCGGCCAGCACCCGTCTGCGCGCCGGATTGGCTGGGCCCTGGTCCGGTTCGGTCATCGCGAGTTCGCCCGTCATCGATCTGCCCCTCATGCACTTGGTTTGATCCGGCATCGAAATACTGGTCTGCGTTTCAGGCCTTGTCCTGATACGCCCGCTCGACACGCGCGATGAAGGCATGGAATTCGGCCATGTATTTGCGCAGGAATTCGGCGGTGGTGTCGTTGGTCACCTCGCCCTCGTCGGTAATCAGGCCGGGCGTGAACTGGATGTAGGCCTCGACGGTATTCATCAGCGGCGAGTTGCAGAAACACAGCACGCTGCGCAGGCTCTGCTGCGCGACGGCGGTGCCGATCGCACCGGGCGAGGTGCCGATGATCGCGGAGGGCTTCCTGGTGAAGGAATTCTTGCCCCACGGACGGCTGGCCCAGTCGATCGCGTTTTTCAGTGCGCCGGGGATCGAGCGGTTGTATTCCGGCGTCACGAACAGGATCGCGTCCACATCCGCGATCGCCCGCTTGAAGGCACGCGCGACTGGCGGATAGTCGGCGTCGTAGTCGTAGCTGTAGAGCGGCAGATCCTTGAACGAGATCTCGACCATGCTCAATTCCGGCGGTGCGAGGTTGACCAGCACCCCGGCCAGCTTGCGGTTGATCGAGGCCTTGGCGAGGCTGCCGACGAAATAACCTACCTTGTACTTGGCCATGCTGGGTTCCTCCGGTTCGCGAGATGTCGTTGCAGCGGTGATTGCGTTGTCCGTGCGGTTGGTGATGGGGTCAATAGCCCACCGTGAAGCGTTGGCGCGAATGTCTCGGCGTTTCCAGTTCGTCCACGAAGGCGATCGCGTAGTCCTCCATCGAGATCCAGCTCCGGCCGTCTGCAGCGACGAGCAACTGGTCGCCGCCCACGCGGAACTTGCCGGTGCGTGTGCCGGGGCTGAACTCGGCGGAGGGTGACAGGAAGGTCCAGTCGAGTTCTGGTTCGCCGCGCAGTCGTTCGAGAAACTTGAGCCCGCCCTGGGCCTCTGGCATGTATGCCGCGGGAAAATCCGGCGTGTCCAGCAGCAGTTTTCCGGGTGCGACTTCCAGGCTGCCGGCGCCACCGACCACCAGCAGCCGGGGCACGCCCGTTTGCTTGACCGCGGTGATCAGCGATGCCGCATCGGTCGTTGCGAACTTCAGGGCGCTCATCACAGCGTCATGACTCGCCAGCAACGGAGCCAGTTGTTCCGGGCGGTTGGCGTCGGCGTTCTTTAATGTCAAGTTCGGTTGGGCGGCGAGCTTGTCGGTGTCGCGCGCAATCCCGGTGATCTCGTGGCCACGCCGAAGCAATTCCGCCAACAGGCGCGAGCCGACCCGACCCGTGACGCCGATCAGGGCGACCTTCATGCTCGCCTCCGCATTGGCATGGAGTTGCTCGCGGGCGTGTCGGAAGCCCACAATGCAGGGACCATACCGCCATCCGTGGAGCGTTCCCCATGCCTGACCCGTCTTTCCGGATGCCGACCCTCTTCTTCGGGCACGGCAATCCGATGAACGCGCTTTACATGAATGACTGGACGCGCGGTTGGGCCGCGCTCGGCCAGCAACTGCCACAATGGCCGCGCGCGGTGCTTTCGGTTTCCGCGCACTGGTACCTGCCCGGCACCGCGCTGACCGCGATGGCGCAGCCGCGCACGATCCACGATTTCGGCGGCTTCCCGCGCGAGCTGTTTGAGGTGCAATACCCCGCGCCCGGCGATCTCGATCTGGTGCGTCGCGCACGTGAACTGCTGAATCCTGCGGTGGATGCGCGCGCCGATCTTGCCTGGGGCCTGGACCACGGCACCTGGTCGGTGCTGCGCCACGTGTTTCCCGACGCCGACGTGCCCGTGGTGCAACTTTCCATCGACGAAGCGCAGCCGCCGGCGTTCCATTACCGGTTGGGCCAGTTGCTGCGTCCGCTGCGTGATGAAGGCATCCTCGTGATCGGCAGCGGCGACGTGGTGCACAACCTGCATGCCTACGCCTGGGGCCGGCATCCGGCGGAACCGTTCGACTGGGCGTTGCGGTTCGAAGCCAGGACACGCGAACTGATATCGCGGGGCGATCATCAGACGCTGATCGACTACGAAGCGCTGGGGCGCGACGCGGAATTGTCGATCCCGACACCGGACCATTACCTGCCGTTGCTGTACGTGTTGGGTGCGAGCGAAGCAGGCGAGCCGGTGACCTTTCCGATCGAGGGCATGGACGGCGGTTCGATCTCGATGTTGAGCGTGCGGATCGGTTGAGCTTCGGTCGCGACCGATCCGGCTGGTCGTCCTGACGGCCGAACCGCGGTGCTTGCGGCTGTCGAGGCTTTCGAGAATCGAGAGACCGCAGGATTGGGCAACGCACGTCATGATCGCCACCGACAAGAACTGATGATTCGAGGATGGCGGGCGAACACCCGTCAGCTTTCCAGCTAGCGGCCCGCACCGCGCTCCTGACGGCGTTCTTCCTGCACGGTGAGGATGGCCTCCGGCGTGGCCAGAAGCCTTGCTTCGGCTATGGGGTTGCCACTGAGGTCGGACAGTCCATAGCTGCCTTCCGCGATCTTCTGCAGCGCACGTTCGATGTTCGCGAGGCGACGGTCATCGACGTCGTGCGTGGCCTGGTCGATCTCGTATTGCGACTGCGCCTAGGCGCGCCCCTCGTCCTCTTCGGCCTCGCCACCGTGTTCCCGCTGGAACGCACGTTCCCGCGCCAGGGTCTTGTTCTCGCCGCCCAGCAGTTGCGCGCGCAATGCCAGCAGGCGCTGGCGTTGCTGCTCGATGAACCCCACGCTCAGCGCAGACTGTCGCGATGACATGCACGCATCCTCCAGGCGCAACGGGATCACGGTGTCCGTCCAGCATGGGCTTCTGAGGGTTAACGCACTGTCAACGCGATGGGCCGGATGTCGTCATCGCGAACCCGGGGCCCGTGCGGTGGCACGCCGCCCGGCACCAACCAGCTCATTTCACGGCTTCCCATGGTGGTGATGATCATCGGGCGTGTCAGCATTACCGGGAGTCGCAGGTGCAACGCGTGCGGCTGGCAGGTGCCAGCCGTGGCGGATGGCCCCATAGCGCAACGCGAAACACAGCAGGCCGCCGACAATGGTGCTGGCAATTGCCGAAACGTGCAGCACATGGCCTGCGACCACCACGGCCGCACCGGCAAGCGCCGCCAGCGCATACAGGTCGGCGCGCAACACCACCGGAATCTCCCTGACCAGCACGTCGCGCAACATGCCGCCGCCGATACCGGTCAGCATCCCGAGCAGCGCCGCCATCACGGGATTGAGGTGGAAGACCAGCGCCTTTTCCGCGCCCGCCACCGCGAAGAACGCGAGACCGATCGCGTCGAACCATTGCACGGGATGATCGAGTTTCGTAATGAGCGGGTTCCAGAAGAACACGATGAATCCCGCGAGGATGGAAACACCCACGTAACTCAAGCTTGCAATGGCCGCAGGAGGCACGGCGCCGATCAGGAGATCGCGGGTGATGCCGCCTGCGTTGCCGGCGGCGAACGCCAGCACCATCACGCCGAAAATATCCAGCCGGTGGCGTACCGCCGTCACCGCACCGCTGATCGCGAACACGAAGGTGCCGCCCAGGTCGAGCACCACCAACAGGATGTGGATCATCTCTTCACGCGTGGACCCGGTCAGTGCGATGGCAGTCAACATGCGAGCGTCTCAGGAAGCCAGCCAAGCGCGTGAGGCAACCACCAGCGTTTCGACGCCGGTTTCGAGCGTCGGATGCAACACCGGCAAAAAAAACGGGCTATGGTTGCTCGGGATTTCGTTGATGCGGTTCGTGGCTTTCGCCTTCGCATAAGTATCGGGATCGGTGCCGCCGACGAACCAGAACACCGAGGGCACGCCCCATTCGGCGCCGAACGAGCCGAAATCCTCGCTGGCCGAGGCCGGCCCGGTTTGACGGACGCGCTCGGCGGGGAAGTGCTTGCGGAAAGCTTCGACCACCCGCTGCGTCGCGGCCGGATTGTTGGTGGCCAGCGGATAGCGGTCGAGTGGCGTGATCTCCGGCGGCTTCGGTGCGCCGGATGCGGCGGCCTCGGCGTTGACGATGCGCGTGATCGCGGCCAGCACGCGTTGGCGCACGCCGGCATCGAACGTGCGCACGTTGAGCTTGATGATGGCTTCGTCGGGAATCACGTTCTCCTTGGTGCCGGCCTGCAGCGCGCCGACCGTGACCACCGCCGCTTCGGTGGGCGCGACCTCGCGCGCCACGATGCCTTGCAACCGCATCACCGTCGCCGCTGCCATCACCACCGGATCGATGCTGGTCTGCGGCATCGAACCGTGCGCGCCGCGCCCGAACAGGCGGATCTGGAAACTGTCCGCGGCCGAGGTGATGGTGCCGGTGCGTCCGCCGATCACGCCGGCCGGGCCCACCATTACGTGCTGGCCCAGCACCACGTCCGGCTTAGGGAAACGCTTGAACAAGCCGTCGTCGATCATCGCCTGTGCGCCCGCGGCGGTTTCCTCGGCCGGCTGGAATACCGCCATCAGCGTGCCTTTCCAGCTATCGCGCGTCTGCGCCAGCAGCGCGGTCGCGCCGGCCAGCCAGGTCACGTGCATGTCGTGTCCGCAGGCGTGCATCACCGGCACGGCCTTGCCATCCGGGTCGGTGGCCGTGACCTTGCTTGCATACGCCGCGCCGGTCGCTTCCGCGACCGGCAGCGCGTCCATGTCGGCGCGCAGCATCACGGTCGGTCCGTCGCCGTTGCGCAGCAGTCCGACCACGCCGGTCTTGCCGACCCCGGTCGTGACCTCGAAGCCGGCCGCGCGCAATCGATCCGCGGCGATGCCCGCAGTGCGCGTTTCCTGCATCGAGAGTTCCGGATGCGAGTGGATGTCCTTGTACAACTTCTCCAGATCCGGGAGCAGGTCGCGGAGACTCCCCGATGCCACCTCGGACGCATTCGCCTGTTTCGTATTCATGATGGGCAGTTTCCTGATGGGTCGACCATGGGGTTGTTGGAGATGGGGTCGAGCAGGCGGGGGTATTGGGCCTGTTTGCCTAAATCGACAAGCCAGTTCGATCTGTCACGGTGCCGTCTTTCTCGACGAGCGGTTTGCCGGCGTCGGCAACGGCGCGCACGTGCGTCAATGGCGTGCAACCCTTGTTGGCGACCAGCACGGCGTTGGAATTCTTTCCGTGCGCGATCACCTTGCCCCGGATGTCGATGGCAGCGAGCTTGCCACCTTCGATCGCGTAGGTTGTCACATTGGGGCCGTGGGTGACGAGGTCGCCCTTGACCACCAGCTTGTCTACGCTGCCGCCGGGCTTGACGCTGAAGGCTTCGGCCGGCAGTTGCATGTTTACACCCTTGACCAGCGTGTTGCCGACCGACCCGTGCGTGGTGATCCCCTCGTTCACCGTGATGGTGCCGACGGGCTTGCTCACCTGGATGCCGATGGAACCGTCACCGAAGGTTTCGATGGATTTGAACGAGATCGTCTTGACCGTGCCGTCGTATTGGTTGAACCCGCGCGCGCCGAGCCCATGCGTCAGGATTTCCTTTTCGGCGACGAAGTTCCCGACGGTGCCGAAGTTGACGAAGCCGATGCCGCTGGGACCGTAGGAAACCACCGGCGCATGCGCGATCCACTCCTCGACCGTGCCCCAGGTATCCAGCACCATGTCGTTGACGCCGTAGGTGACGGTTTCGCCGAAGTGTTCTACGCGTTTCGCCTTCACGCCGTAGACGATGAACACGCCGGCGGTGATCATGTCCGCGGTGCCATAGGGCAGCATGCCGCAGGAATACACCGTGCCGGTGGTAAGTTTCTCCAGTTGCACCCAGCCGCCGTTGTCGCCGAACCCGCTCACGAAGATGCCCGAGCCCAGCACCGGAGCGCCCTTGGCACCGACTGAAATGTCGGTGAGCGAGGCGCGGATGGTCGACTTGGCATCACCGTTGAAGTTGTAGACGGTCAGCGCGCCCTGGTAGACGTTGACGCCGTATTTCTGTGGCTGCTCGCTGTAGTGGCGCGCATCGCACGCACCGATGTGCAGCTTGTCGACCACGAGGTCCAGTTTGTCGGTGCCACCACGGGTGATGATGGAAACCTGACCGGTGACGCGCAAGTCCTCGAGCGCGATCCGCCCCATGTCGGCAAGACCCGTCTGCGTATAAACGGCACGCGTGGCCGGCGTGGCGATCACGGTGAGATTGGAAACCCGGTTGTCGGCCGTGAGCCCGATGCCGTCGCCGTTGCTGAAGCACAGGATGCAACCGTCGCGATCCTTGCCTGTCAGCGCGAACCCTGGCGGCAGCGTGATCGAATACGGGCACGTCACGGAGGTTTGCAGTTCGAGCGTGCGCGGTTCCTTTCCTGCCAGGGCGGACATGAGGTCCGCAAGGGATGCAACGGGAGTGACGGAACGGTTCATGAAGTTGTCTCCAGCAGACAATCGACCCGGATGCTCGGCCAGTGCGAGCGGCACTCAACGTCCCGTGGAGTCGGCGTGGCGGGTGGTTTCGAACAGGAACCAGGCACGGCGTTCGGCTTCGTCGACCCATTCCTCGATCAGGCTGGCCGTGGCGATGTCGTGGCGCGCGTCGCAGACGCCGTGCGCTTCGCGCAGGCGCGCGACCAGCGCCATGTTGTCTTCGCGCAGTTCGGCCAGCATGTCCTCGGGTTCGACGTATTCGGCGTCGTTGTCGTCGATGCGCTGCAGCCGCGCGATGTGGCCGATCGAGCGCAGCGTGTCCCCGCCCAGTTTGCGCACGCGCTCGGCGATGGGGTCGGTCATCGCGTACAACTGGTCGGCCTGTTCGTCCAGCAACAGGTGGTAGTCGCGGAAGTGCGGTCCGCTCATGTGCCAGTGGAAGTTCTTGGTCTTGAGGTACAGCGCAAACACGTCGGCGAGGATCGCGTTCATCGCGCCGGATACGTCGCGCGTGGCCTTGTCGCCCAGATCGGTGCGGGTGGCGAGGGCGGCACGTTGCCTGCGCTGCAGGGACGCTTCGCGCAGGGCCACGGCGGATTGCATGGCGTGTTTTCTGGGCATGGTGGTGGTCCTCTTCAGTGGCATTGCGGATTATGCGCGTCGGCGAAGGCGAAGAAGCTGATCGTGGTGGGAGCCAGCTTCACGCGGCCGGCAGGCGTCGGGACGCCCGTGAGCGCGGGCAAGGCGTTGTCTTCGCCGAGCGCGAGCTGCTTGCCGTTCAACAGCACCGTCGTGCTTTCAAGTTGCGGTGCGCTCAGGGTGTAGCGTGTTGATGTCTCCGGCAGGTTCAGCGTGGCCGGCTGATCGCGGCTGTTGTCGATCGCGAGCAGGGTCACGTCGCCCGGATGTTCGGGCGTGCATTGCGCGTAAAGGTGCAGGCCGGGACGCGACGGGCCGGCATCGAGGACGGTTGTTCCCATCAGGCGGTGCCACAGCAGCGCCGCCCAATAGTTCGGACGCGGTTCGAAGGTGTCGGAATCAAGCAGCCCATATTCGCTGGAGGCCAGCGTGTTGTGGAAGACCACCGCCACACCGCGTTGGGCGAGACGTCCGAGTTGGTCGAGATAGCGGAAACTGTCGAGGAAGGTCTTGGCCCATGGATTGCCGCCACAGGCCGCGTCGGCGGTTTCGGTGATCCACACGGGCTTGCCGGGTTCGTACTTGTCGCGCAGGCCTTTCACATAAAAGTCGTACGACGCATCCGTGCGCGCGAGCCAAGCCTCGCTGAGCGCATCGGCAGCCGTGGTCTGCGCGCCTTGGCCCATCGACGTACAGCGCAGCGACGCCGCACCGTAGAAGTGGTAGGAGAACACATCGAACACGGGCTTGGGCGTGGCGGTGAGCATGTCCACCGTTTTCATCACGCCCTTCGCGAGTCCGCCGGACATGCGCGGCATCAGCACGCCTTCGCCCACCGAACCCGGCCCGACGATAAGCATGTCGGGCACACTGGCCTTGGTGAACTTGCGGAACACAGCGAAGTCCCGCGCGTAATCCTGCGCGTCGTAGCCCTGGGGCGCGCCGCCGTATTCGGGCATGTCGGGCTCGTTGAAGAACTCGGCCGCCGCGATGTGGCCGCCGATCGAGCGGGTGTAGTCGATCAGTTTGCGCGCCTGCACCGGTGTCCACACGCCTTGCGCATTGCGCACGCCGGCGCTGATCGCGAACGACGTCACCAGCCTGGCGTCCACTGCGTGCGCGAAGTCGACCACGCCTTTCCATTCGGCGCGGGTCAGCACGCCGTTGAATCCTTTTGGCGCCTTCTCTGGCGGCGGCTGGCTCGAATCATCGAACCACACCGAATTCGCCCAGGTGCCGCTGACCCGCATGTATGCCGGCCCGAGCGCTTTCGCGAGCGCACGCAAGCGCGGATTGGAAAGGTCGATCGGCGCGCGCTTCTGGAACATCGTCTGGTTCTGGCCGGCGACCCCGACATCCGCGCTCGCCGATGCATGGCAAGCGCTAGCCTGCATCGCGGCAACGCTGGCCGGCGTGTACGGTTTCCAGAAGTTGCCGCCGATCACTTCCGCCATTTCGACGTTGTAGGACTGGTAGCGCGGATCGACCGTGGCGATGCGTGGCATCGTTGATGGAGAAACGGTGATGCCGGCGGAAGCAGGCGCTGCAGCCGCACCGGCGGGTGCCGCCATCCCGCCCACGAGAACGACTGCCAGGGATCCCGCAAGGCTCGCCAGCTTCATTTTTTGCTCCTCCTTGCTGGGCGGGGTAGACGATGCCGACGCGGCGCGAGGCTCAGGCCTGCTCGATCAGATTGGCGATCGCGTATTCCAGGGAAGCCGCGTCGCCGTCGTGGCGATAACCGTTGACGAAAAAACACGGCGTGCCGTTGACGCCGCTGCGCACGCCGCCCATGAAATCGCTGCGCACGCGCGCGCCGACGTCGTGCTCACGCAGCGTTCGCGTGATCGCGGCTTCGTCGATGCCGAGGTCGCGCAATCCTGCCTCCAATCCCTCGGTGCCATACACGGTCCATGTGTCCTGGTTCTCGTACAGCCAGTCGTGCATGGGCCAGAAGTGGTGCAGGATCGCAGCCGCTTCGGCGATCTCCGCTGCAGGTCGTGCCAACGGATGCACTTCGCTCAAGGGGAAATTGCGGAACACGAAGCGCAGGTCGGCGCCGAACGCGTGCTGGATGCGTTTGATCGTCGGGTACGCCATGCCGCAGGCGGGGCACTGATAGTCGCCATATTCGAGCAGGGTGACCGGCGCGCCGGCTTTGCCCTGCGCGTGGTCCTGCGCCGAAACCGGGATGGCCAACTCGGGTGAAGTCGCGTTCATGGCGAACCTGCCTGTGCGGAAGAAGTGATGCCTTCCAGCGCCTTGAGGATGCCGTCGGCGCCTGGATTCACGCCCATCGGCGACAGGTAACTCCAGCGGATGACGCCGTTGGTGTCGATCACGAACAGGGCGCGCTCGGCCACGCCATCCTTGTCGTCGTAGGCGCCGAACTTGCGCGCGACCGCGCCCTTGGGTTCGAAGTCGGACAGCAGCGGGAAGTGATAGTGCCGGTCGCGCGCGAACGCGGCGTGGCACCACGCGCCATCGACGGAGATCGCGAGCAGTTGCGCGGCGTGCTTGGAGAATTCCTCCAGCAACTCGTTGTACAGCGCGAGCTGATCGCCGCAGACCGGGCTCCAGTCGGCTGGATAGAACGCCAGGATCACGTTGCGGCCGCGGAACTCCGACAGCGACACGCTCTGGTCGGGCGTCGAGTGCAACGTGAAATCCGGCGCGTTGCTTCCGGCAGACAGGATGCTCATGGCCAACCTCGCGTCCGGAACGGGTGAAACGTGCGCGTCGCGAAGATAAGGAACTTCAAGAGCGCAGACTCCGCACGATACGCTTTGCGACACGATTGGTGAAGCGGATTTGCGTGAAGGCTGCGTGAACCCGGCGCATGCGCGACGCCCGGGTTGTCGGGTGCTTTGCAATCGTCCTAGCCTTTGGCGAGGCGCGACGCTGGGCCCGACCCGACTGTTCAAGGGGCTACATGGCTGCAATCGAACTGGTGTTGGCGATGCTGCTGGCGGTGATCGTCAGCGGCTACATCGCGCGCATCCTGCCGTTCTCGCTGCCGCTGCCGATCATCCAGATCGCGTTGGGCGGCGTGATCGCGGGTGTGCTGCACCATGGCGTGGTCTTGCAACCGGCGATCTTCTTCCTGCTGTTCCTGCCGCCGTTGCTGTTCCTGGATGGCTGGCGGATCCCGAAGGACGGCCTGTTCCGCGACAGGGCCGCGATCCTGCAACTGGCGTTGGGCCTGGTGGTGTTCACCGTGATCGGCGCCGGTTACCTGATCCATTGGCTGATTCCGGTGATGCCGCTGGCTGTCGCGTTCGCGCTGGCCGCAGTCGTTTCCCCGACCGATCCGATCGCGGTGTCGTCGATCGCCGCGCGTGCGCCGGTGCCGCCGCGCCTGATGCACATCCTGGAAGGCGAATCGTTGCTCAACGATGCCTCGGGCCTGGTCTGCTTCCAGTTCGCGGTGGCGGCGGCGATGACCGGGCGCTTCTCGCTCGCCACGGCCTCGTTGACCTTCCTGTGGGTGGCGCTGGTCGGACTGGGCGTGGGCGTGGCGTTCACCCTTGCGGTCACCGCGGTGCAGCACGGACTGTCGCGCAGGTTCGGCGAGGAAAGCGGCTCACCGATCCTGATCAGCGTGCTGATCCCCTTCGGTGCTTACCTGCTGGCCGATCGCTTGCAGGCGTCCGGCATCCTCGCCGCCGTGGCGGCCGGCATCACGATGAGCTACGCGGAGCTGGGCGGCAGCAACCTCGCGACCACGCGGCTGGAGCGCAGCGCGGTGTGGAACACGATCCAGTTCACCTTGAACGGCATCATGTTCGTGCTGCTGGGCGAGCAGTTGCCGAACATCCTGCGCACCGCGATCGCCAACGTGCAACAGACCGGCCACCGCGATCCGTGGTGGCTGGCGGTGTACGCCGTGGCGATCACCATCGGGCTGGGGCTGCTGCGCCTGGTCTGGGTCTGGGTGTCGTTGCGGGTCAACCTGTTCCGCCAGCGACGCGCCGGCGCGCAGGTGACGAGCCCCGGCTGGCGACTGATCCTTGCAACCTCGCTGGCGGGCGTGCGCGGCGCGGTCACGCTGGCGGGCATCCTCACGTTGCCGTTGCTGCTGCCGGACCGTAGCCCGTTCCCGGTGCGCGGCCTTGCGATTTACCTGGCCGCGGCGGTGATCCTGTTGTCGCTGATCGGCGCCAGCGTCGGTTTGCCGCAACTGTTGAAGGGGTTGAAGTTGCCCGACGAGCCGGCCACGCAGCGTGAAGAGGATCGCGCCCGCAGCGCGGCGGCCTGTGCCGCGATCGAATCGATCAAGCAGACCCAGCATGAAATGCTGGAGCATGCCTCGCCAGCCGAGGCGGATCTTTACGCGAACGCCGCGAGCCGGGTGATTGCGATTTACCAGCGCCGTGCACAGGCCAGCGCGCCCAGCGACGAGAAAGCGGCGCGGGTATTGCGCAAGGCCGACTCGGTGGAACGCAAGCTGCGGCTCTCCGCGTTGCGGGCGGAGCGCGCGGAGTATTTCAACCTCGCCCGCCAGCGCAAGTTGTCCGACGAAACCTCGCGCAAACTGGTGCGCGAGGTGGACCTGATCGAGTCGCGCTATCGCTGAGCGTGGAGGTCGTTGCAAACGCGCGCGGACAGGGTCAGGATGCGTGCGGACGTGCGCGCATGCCGCTCAGCCAGGCCAACGCGCAATCACGTCCGGTCGGTTTCGCTGTTGCCACTCGCCGCCGGTTGGAAGGTGACATGGATGTTTCGCGAATCGGCGGCCATCCCGAAGCGGAGGAGGGTGCCATGCGTTACACATTGCTCGATGGTTGGCGGGACGAGGTGCTGCTGGTCGCGCGCATCCTGCTGGTGATCCTGTTCGTGGTGTTCGGCTATTTCAAGTTGACCGGGTTCCAAGGCACGATCGCCGAAATGGCCGCGGTCGGGCTGCCGATTCCGACGGTCGCCGCGGCCGTGACGGTGATCCTGGAGTTCTTCGTGGGCATCGCGATCCTGTTCGGCTTCTTCACGCGACCGCTCGCGTTGCTGCTGGCCGCGTACACGCTGGCCACGGCCTTCATCGGGCATCACTATTGGACGATGACAGGCCCCGCGCACATCGCCAACATGATCAATTTCTACAAGAACGTCTCGATCGTGGGCGGCTTCGTGCTGCTCGCGCTCACCGGACCAGGCAAGTATTCGCTCGATCGCAAGTAGGCGCGCCAGATCGCATTCGGGCGTCATGAACTTGCCGCGTGCCAGGCAACTGCGTCGCTGGTTGGGATTGCTGTCTGGCGTGATCGCGTTGGGTGGCTGCGTGCTGACGCCGCGTCTCCCGCCGCCGCCCAACCTCATCAACAATGCAGCGCCGGAAGGTTTTCCGCCCGACATCCGCCTGCTGACGATCGACCGTGAGCGTTTCGCGCGCGAACTGCCGGAACTGCTCAAGGGTCTGGGCCGATCCGCGCCGGACGGCAAGATCAATATTCTGGTGTTGTCGGGCGGCGGCGCCGGCGGCGCGTTCGGCGCGGGTGCGCTGGTGGGGCTCAGCGAGGCTCACGCGCGGCCGCAGTTCCAGGTGGTGACAGGCGTGAGTGCCGGCGCGCTGGTAGCGCCGTTCGCCTTCCTTGGCCCCGCGTGGGATCCGCAATTGCGGCAGGTCTTCGAAGGCGACGAGATCGAACATCTGCAGCGTTCTCCGACCTGGGGCGTGATCGGACGGATCCTGTTTCCACAAGGTATTGGCGGGCACGATGCGCTGGCCGAGCTGGTCGATCACAGCATCTCCGACGCCATGATCGATGCGGTGGCGAGTGCAGCAAGAACGGGGCGCAAGCTGATCGTCGCCACCACCGACCTCGACGACCAGGAAACCGTGCTGTGGGACATGGGCGCCATCGCGATGCAAGGCACCCCGGCCGCGCACGCGTTGTTCCGCAAGGTGCTGACTGCATCGGCCAGTGTGCCGGGCGTGTTCCCGCCGGTATTGATCCGCGTGCGTGACGGCGACAAGGTTTACGACGAGATGCACGTCGATGGCAGCGTCACCACGCCGTTGTTTGCGGCGCCGCTGATTGCACACGTGATGACTGCGGAAGGTTCGGAGCTGAAGGGTGCCAACTTGTACGTGATCGTCAATGGCAAGCTCGCGATGGAGCCCAAAGAAACGCCGATCAACACCATCAGGATCTTGATGGAAAGCTTTTCGGCCCAGATCACCTACAAGACCCGGGATGCGCTGACCCTGGTCCTGGCACTGGCGCACCGCGACCACATGCACTTCCGTCTTGCCGACATCCCGGTGGAGTACCCATCCGGGAGTTTCCTGGACTTTCATCGCGCGCATCTGCGCCAACTGTTCGATTACGGCGAGACTTGCGCAAGGCAGGGCTTGTTGTGGGCCGATGCCATGCAATCGATTCGCCACACGCTGTATCGCTATCCAAACGAGTCAACGGTGCGCACGGATTGTCCCGCCGCCGTCCTGCAGGAATCGCACTGATCAGTAGTGCATACGGCGCGGAAGGGCGGTGTGACGGGTTTGGCGCGCTATCCTGTTTCTGGACTGGATGCGAGGTTGACTGCGATGGTCAAAGTCACGCGTGAAGGTGGCAGCTTCATCTTCGAGGTCGAGGGCGTCGACAAGCTTTGGGCGCTGAAAAGCCGGCTCGAGATTCCGGCCAGCGACATTCGCGCCGCTCGCCGCGATCCGGCGGTGATGGAAGGTTGGAAAGGCTTGCGCTTGCCGGGTACCGAGATACCGGGACTCCTGACGGCTGGTACGTTCCTGCACGACGGCAGGCGGGTGTTCTGGGATGTGCACCATCCCGCCCGTGCCGTGGTGGTCGATCTTCAGCACGAGCACTACGACGAGCTGGTGATCGAGGTCGAGGATCCGGATGCCGTCATCACGCTGTTGAATCTCGCTTGATGGGCGACGTGGCTGGGTGGCGCCGCGAATCGGCGGCGCGCGGCGGCGACGGATTTTGGAAAGCGGCGTCGTGACCGCCCGTGCCGTTGCCGGCTATTGCGGCGTGACGCGCCTCGTTATTCCTGCCCCATGCGCACGGTCAGGCTTTGCGCGGCGGTGCCGACCGGCCCGTGGATGTCGCTGAGGACGGACGCGAGTGCAAAGGGCCGCATCGCATCAGGCGGCGGCAAGGCAAGCCCAGGGCATCGACGTCACACGCCCGGCAGCATGCGCTGCAGCACCTGGTCGCGGCGGATGAAGCGGTGGTACAACGCCGCGGCGACGTGCAGGCCCACCAAGGGCAAGATGCCGTATTCCGCGATCAACGTATGGATGTCGCCGGTCCAGTCCCAGCCCGCGGCGTGGGTGCCGACCAACGGCGGCACGTGGAAAAGCCCGAAGAACGTGATCGGCATCCCGCGGTACGAAGCATTGATCCAGCCCAGTAGCGGCACCACGATCAGCAACAGGTAGAGCAGCCAATGGATGACGCTTGCCGAGCGCACCTGCCACGGCGGGATCCCTGCCTCGTGGGCCGGCTCGCCGTGGGTGATCCGCCAGACCAGGCGCACGACGATGACGGCGATGATCAGCACGCCGACCGAGAAGTGCAGGCTGATCAGCGTGGTCACCGGCGTGTGGCGGCCGATGTGCGGCATCGTCCAGCCGATGACGTACTGCGCGATCAGCAGCGCAAGTACGAGCCAGTGCAGAACGATCGCGGTGCGCGTGTAGCGGCCCTGCGTGCTGCTGACCATGGGTTCTCCTTTCGATGTTTGGCAGCGGTTGCGCCGGTACCGGCAAACTCTACAACAGTCGACGGCGGCTTATTGCACCGTGACCGTGTTGTATCGCTTCACGAGTTCCTGGAAACGTGGGTCGCCGTGCAGGGCGGTGTATTCGGGATTGATCGCGAGGTCGTTGCAGGCGACCGGGTCACTCGGACACTCGGTTTCCAGCAATTGCAGCAGTGCCTCGTGCTCGTTGAGCGAGGCGTACATCTGGATCAGGTTGCCCGCCACGTCCGGGTTGGACTGGTGCTTGCCCAATGCCTTGAGCGCGGCGAGCGCCTGCGGACGCAACGCCGGATCGGCCACGGCCCGGTACACCTGCCGCCCGGCATCGACCTGCTCCTGGTCGACAGGTGTCGCGGGCTTGACCTGATCGAACGCGTGCGCCATCCGGTCGTACCGGTGCAGTTGCTGGTAGGCCCAGGCGAGATAAAACGCGCCATCCACGCCCGAGGGATCGAGCCGGATCAATGTTTGGGCCGTGGCAACCAACTGTTCCCAGTTGCCGAGATCCTGATAGTTCGTCGCGAGGTTGTTCAGCGCGGTGGTGTTGTCGGGATCGAGCCGCGTGGCTTTCTGTTCTTCCGCCAACGCACGCTTGAGCGGCAGGACGTTGCCGTAATCGAGGTGCGCTCCGACGTTGCTGGGGTCGAGTGCCAAGGCTTGCTCGTATTCCTTTCTGGCCATTTCGAAGTTCGGCGGGTCGCTGCTCGCATAGGCATTCCCGAGCGCCACCCAGCCATCCGCGTTGCGGGGGGCGAGTTTGAGCGCCTGCTCGGCCTCGGCGCGAATCCGCGGCAAGGTGGCCTTGAGTGGCAGGTTGGAACGCTCCGTCAGTTGAATCAGTACACGCGAGAGCAGCGCGTGGGCGTCGGCGTAGTTCGGATCGAGCGCGATGGCTGCCTCGAAATCCTTGCGTGCCGCTTCGAAGCTGGCGATGTTGAACTTGTTCGCAAGCGCGCGGCCCTTGAGCACCAGGTCGTGTGCTTCGGGATTGCTGGTGCCGACCATGGGCAGATCGGTTTTGGCGAGCTTGACTTGCAAGGCGCCTGAGATGGCTTCGGACACCTGGTCCTGGACCTTGAAGATGTCGCTGAAGGATTCGTCGTAATGGTTCGACCAGATCTGCATGCCGGTGACGGCGTTCACCAGCTCCGCGGTGATGCGCACCTGGTCACCCGCGCGCGCGATGCTGCCGTCCAGGATGTTGGCCACGTTCAACTGCCTGCCGATGGCGCTGGGTGTGTCGGCGTTGTCGCGAAAATGCGCGGCGGTTTCCCACGCGATCACGCGCAGGGCCGGATTCTGGCCCAGGGCGTCGGTGAGCTCTTCGGTAATGCCGTCGCTGAAATACTGTTGCGTGGAACCGCTCAGGTTCTTGAACGGCAGCACCACCAGCGTGTCTTTGGGTGGATCGAACGGTGCCGCGGCTTGCGCCATCGTGGCGGTCGTCGCCGCGATGGTATTCGTGGTGCCGGCCGGTTCGCGCTTCACCAGATAACCCGCGCCCAGCAGCACCACGGCGACGATCAGCACGCCGATGATCGCGAAGTCCAGCAGGCGCGCATTGGTGTGTCGTCTCGGTGCATCCGCCGGAAGCTCTTCATCGCGCTTGAAGCCTTGCGGGGTGAATTCATAGAACCACGCAAACGCGACCCAGAACGGGAAACCAATCGCACAGGCGATCACGAACCAGCGCGTCACCCAGTTCGGCAGGTCGAACGGGCCACTCAGTTGCGAGATGCCTTGCGCCAGCGCCCACACCGCCCCGACATACAGCAGCCCTGCGCGCAAAGCATTGCGGCGCTTGAGTTCCGCGAAGAAGGATGGACGAACCGCCACGGCGCCATGACGTCCCCGCCGGCGACAGGCCGGCCTCCACGATGGCAAGTTTACGCATTTCCATGGCGCCGCGCAGGCGGAGCGCTGCCTTGGATGGGCGCGTCGTTGCGTCGGAATTGCTTACAAGGCCATCAAGCAATGGCAACAACATAATAAGTCAGGTTTTTCCCCTGATTTTTATGCATGGATGCTGTCATGACTCGTCGGGAATATTTACTGGAAACGTGTGTTATGGGCGACCATATTCGATACAAATACAACGAAAACAGTAATCTGCGGTCTTGGCACGCGTGATGCTCAATGTGGGTAAGTATCGTACTCGATACCTCGCTGTCACAGTTCAGCGGTGTCTACGCGGCGGTACCGGAACCCCGGTTCATGTGGATTTTTGGCGCCGCGTTGCTCGGTCTGTTCGGGTGGCGTCGCTCGATCGAGGCCGGCAGGCAGCGGGCGTCCCACGCCGGTTGACCTGTCACCGCAGCATGGCGTTCGTGCGCCCGGCTGCCTGGCACAAGGATTGCGGCCGCTCCGTCGCGAGTCGGAGTGGCCGCGGTTTGTGAGAGGTGCCGTTGCCGGAACGGCTGGCGCCATGCCTCGCCTATACTGCGCGCTTTCAAACACGCCGCGCATGACCACCGAACTCGCCAGCATCATCGACCTGATCCGTTACGCCGCCAGCCGTTTCAACGCGGCCGGTTTGACTTTCGGCCACAGCCACGACAACGCGATCGACGAGGCTACTCATTTGGTGCTGTCGAGCCTGCACCTGCCGCCCGACCTGCCACCGGCCTACGGCGCGGCGCGGGTGACGGCGCATGAAAAGGCTGCGGTGGTGGCGTTGATCGAGCGCCGCATCGCGACGCGCGAGCCCGTGGCGTATCTGGTCGGCGAGGCGTGGTTCGCTGGCATGCCGTTCAAGTCCGACCGGCGCGCCCTGGTGCCGCGTTCGCCGATCGCCGAATTGATCGAGGACGGTTTCTCGCCGTGGCTGGACGGTCGCGAAGTCGAACGCGTGCTGGACCTGTGCACGGGTTCGGGCTGCATCGGCATCGCGATGGCCGCGCACAACCCGGTGTGGCGCGTCGATATCGCGGACGTCAGCGACGACGCGCTGGCGCTGGCGCGAGAGAACATCGCGCTGCACCAGCTCGCTGACCACGTGCACGCGGTTCGCTCCAACCTGTTCGAGGGCCTGCGCGGCGAACGCTACGACCTGATCGTGTCGAATCCGCCTTACGTCACCAATGCCGAGTACGCGGCGCTGCCCGGCGAATACGCGCACGAGCCCAAGCTGGGCCTGACCGCGGGCGCCGACGGGCTGGATATCGCGCTGCGCATCCTGCGCGACGCGCCGGAACATTTGACCGACGACGGCCTGCTGATCGTTGAAGTGGGTGAGAGCGAGCGCGCCTTGAACGCGTTGCTGCCGGAGGTGCCGTTCGTGTGGATCGAGTTCAAGGTCGGGCCGATGGGCGTGTTCGCGCTGGAACGGCACGAGCTGGTCGAGCACGCCGACGCGATCCGTGCTGCCGCGGCTTCGCGTTGACCCATGCAGATCGTCACTACGCGCCTGCGGCTGGATGGACTGCGCCGCGAGGATGCCGAAGCGCTGTTTGCGTATCGCAGTGACCCGGCGGTGAGTCGTTGGCAGGGTTGGAAACCGTCCACGCTCGCGGACGCCGCGAAGTTCATCGAAGACCAGCAGACTGCCGCGCCGGATGTGCCGGGCACGTGGTGGCAGCGCGCGATCCGACTGCGCGATTCGGATGCGTTGGTTGGTGACCTGGGTATGCATTTCCTTGGCGATGCCACGGTGGAACTGGGTGTTACGCTCGCGCCGGCGCAGCAGCACCAAGGCTATGCACGCGAGGCCGTCGAAGTGTTGCTGGACTTCGTGTTCGGTGGCCTGCACAAGCAACGCGTGATCGCGCGGGTCGCGCCGCGCAACTTCGCGTGCATGCGTTTGCTGGAAGGTCTGGGCATGCAGCGTCGCGACGGGGACGCGGGCGAGGTGACGTTCGAGCTGCAAGGCAGCGAATGGCTGGCCGCGCCGACGGATGATCCCGACCGCGGGTAAGCTTGCCAAGTCATCGAGTCAGGATCGCGCGTCGTGTCCTCCAACACCTTCGGCAAACTGCTCAGCGTCACCACCTTCGGCGAATCGCACGGGCCCGCGATCGGTTGCGTGATCGATGGTTGCCCACCCGGCATTGCGATTGCACCTGCAGACTTCGTGCACGACCTGGCGCGTCGCGCCACCGGCAAGTCGCGCTACACCTCGCAACGACACGAAGCGGACGAGGTCGAAATCCTGTCCGGCGTGTACGAAGGCAAGACCACGGGTACGCCGATCGCGCTGTTGATCCGCAATGTCGATGCGCGTTCGAAGGACTACGCCGAAATCGCGCAAACCTTCCGCCCCGGCCATGCCGATTACACCTACTGGCAGAAGTACGGTATCCGCGATCCGCGCGGCGGCGGACGCGCCTCGGCGCGCGAAACCACGATGCGGGTGGCCGCGGCCGTGATCGCCAAGAAGTGGCTGAAGCAAAGATACGGCGTCGAGGTACACGGTTGGCTTGCGCAGATCGGTGGGATCAGACCGGAGCTGTCCGAGGGCGCGGCGATTGATTTCGACAGCGTGGAGTCGAATCCCTTTTTCTGGCCGGTTGCGGCGCAGGTGCCCGAGCTGGAGCACTACATCAATGCCTTGCGCAAGGCTGGCGATTCGGTGGGCGCGCGGGTCAACGTGGTTGCGGTCGGCGTGCCGCCGGGCTGGGGCGAACCGGTGTACGGCAAGCTCGATGCCGAGCTTGCTGCTGCGCTGATGTCGATCAACGCGGTCAAGGGCGTCGAGATCGGCGCGGGGTTCGCCGCGGTCGTCCAGAACGGCAGCGAGCACCGCGACGAAATGCGTTTGGACGGCTTTACGTCCAATCACGCGGGCGGCATACTGGGCGGAATTGCCAGCGGGCAGGATATCGTGGCATCGATTGCGCTGAAACCGACCTCCAGCATCCTGATTCCGGGGCACAGCATGAATACGGCCGGCGAGGAAGTGGAAGTGCGCACCAAGGGCCGTCACGATCCCTGCGTGGGCATCCGTGCCACCCCGATCGCGGAGGCGATGATGGCGCTGGTGCTGATGGATCAGGCACTCCGGCACCGCGCGCAGTGCGGCGACGTGGGCGAGGTGAGTCCACGGATTGCCTGATGGGCATGGTCGGATTGACAAGCACAAGAGCTTTTCGACACGGATCGAAGCGGATGAACACGGATAGAACATGACTATACGGATGGCTGTCACAGATTGATCGGCCTTGATCCGCGTTGATCCGTGTCAAATGGTTTTTTCAAGGAATATCGGATACATGAGCAGCAAAGAGCGTTACAACGTCGCGATGGTCGGCGCCACCGGTGCGGTGGGCGAGACCCTGTTGTCCATCCTCGAAGAGCGCGAATTCCCGGTCGGCGAATTCGTGCCCGTGGCCAGCGAACGCTCGGCCGGGGGCAAGCTCAAGTTCGGCGGCAAACAGGTGACCGTGCGCGACCTGGCGAAATACGACTTCGCCGGTATCGACATCGCGTTCTTCTCGGCCGGCGGTTCGGTCAGCCGCGAGCACGCGCCGCGCGCCGCGGCGGCCGGCGCGGTGGTGATCGACAACACTTCGGAGTTCCGCTACGTCGACGAGATTCCGTTGGTGGTCAGCGAGGTCAACCCGCACGCGATCGCCGAATACACCAACCGCAACATCATCGCCAACCCGAACTGCTCGACCATGCAGATGCTGGTCGCGTTGGCGCCGATCCATCGTGCCGCGGGCATCGAGCGCATCAATGTGGCGACCTATCAATCCGTTTCCGGCGCCGGGCGCTCGGGGATGGAGGAACTCGGCCACCAGACCGCCGACCTGCTGAATTTCCACGAGATCAAGCCGGAAAAATTCCCGGCGCAGATCGCCTTCAACGCGATCCCGCACATCGACGTGTTCCTCGACAACGGCTACACCAAGGAAGAAATGAAGATGGTGTGGGAAACCCGCAAGATCCTCGAGGACGACGCCATCCAGGTGAACCCGACCTGCGTGCGCATCCCGGTGTTCTACGGGCATTCCGAAGCGGTGCACATCGAGACGCGCGAGAAGATCGACGCCACGACCGCGCGCGAACTGCTGGAGCACGCCGAGGGCGTGGTGGTGGTGGACGAACGCAAGCCCGGCGGTTATCCGACCGCGGTCGGGCACGCCGCCGGCAAGGATCCGGTGTTCGTGGGCCGCATCCGCGACGACATCTCGCACCCGAACGGGCTGGACCTGTGGGTGGTGTCCGACAACATCCGCAAGGGTGCGGCGTTGAACGCGGTGCAGATCGCGGAGATACTGATCCGCGACTATCTCTGATCGCGGACAGCCGCGGGTGGGCAGACACATGACACGTTGCACCCTGTTGCGGGTTTCGCTTGCTTGCAGCGTTCTGCTTGGCGCGTCGCTGGCGGCGGTCGCGGCGCCACCAGCATCCCAGCGCGGAACGCACGCCGACTTGCAGGCGCAGGTGAAGGCAATTGACGCCAAAATTGCCGCAGCGCGTACGCACAACACCGCGCTGCAATCGCAGGTGGCGCAGATGGAAGGGCAGAACGCCACGCAGAAGACGCAGTTGCAACAGCGCGATGCCGAGATAGCGGCGCTGCAGAAGAGACTGCAGGCGGCCGGGGCACCGACGTCGGCGGGTTCCGCCGGGCATTGAGCGCGGACGACGGCCTTCTTGCATGGGCTTGGTGATTGACGGTTTCTGCAATACCCTTGCGCTCGCGCGGGGCCTGCCGTGATGAACAAGTCCCGGGGCGCCCATCTGCCGGTTGGGGAACTTGGTTCATGAAGTTGAAACTCCGCATTGCATGTGCCGCTTTGTTGGCCGCGACAGCCCTGCCGGCCTTGGCGCTCCAGCTCGGCGACATCCAGGTCAAGTCGGCCCTCAACCAGCCGCTGGTCGCCGCAATCCCGTTGCATCCGAAGAACCTGACCGAGCTGGATGGCCTGACGGTGGGGTTGGCTTCCGCCGCGGACTTCAAGCGCGCCGGCCTGCCGCTGACGCCGACCGACCAGACCCTGCGCTTCCACGTCGTCACCGACAACAACGGCCAGAAGCTGATCCTCGTGACCAGCAGCCAGCCAGTCACCGATCCGTACCTCGATTTCCTGGTACAGGTGAACACGCGCGAAGGCAAGCAGGTTCGCGAGTTCGTGGTGTTGCTGAATCCGGTGATCGCGGCCCCGGCACCGGCGGTACAGGCAGCCCCGGTCGCCAGCACCCCGACGGCGTCCGCGGCGCAGCCGGCGCAATTGCCCGCGCCTTCGCAGTTCCCGCAGCCGAAGACTTCGGCCGCGCCGCAACCGGCGCCGCCCAGCCCGGCACCGGCCGCCCAGCCGCAGCAGCCGGCCTACCTGCCCACGAAAATCGATGTCCACCGTGGCGATACGTTGTACGGGATCGCCCGCCAGCTTTCGCAAAATACCGGCGGCAGCATCAATCAAGTGATGCTTGCCCTGCAGGCGGCCAACCCCAAAGCGTTCTTCAAGGACAACATCGACAACCTCAGGGCGGGCGCCATCCTGCGCATCCCGACGCGCGAACTGATCGACCAGCGCAGCGTCAGGGCGGCGGCAGCCGAGGTGCATCGCCAGTACGTGGCGTGGCGGGCAGCCAAGCCGCACCCCGCGACGGTGGTCGAAGGCGCTGCCGCGCAGGCCGCGGCGAATGCGGCGCCCAGTCCCGGCAAGGCGCCTGCAAGTTCCGACCACCTGACCCTGGTGCCCCCGACCGGAACCGCCGGTGCGGCCAACAATCGCGCGGGCGTCAAGGGCGGCACCGGCACCGCGACCGTGGCAGGCCTGCGTCAGCAATTGCAGACCGACCGTGATTCCCTGGTCAGCCTCAACCAGTCCAACTCCGACCTCGAGTCGCGCGTGCGCAGCCTCGAGGACATCTCGGAAAAGTCCGGCAAGCTCTTGAGTTTGAAGGATGCGACGATCGCCGAATTGCAGCGCAAATTGGCGGCGGTGCAGTCGGGTACGACCGGCGCCACGGCCGTCAGCGCCGGCAAGGCGCAAGCCGCCAAGCCCGCGGCAAGCGCGAAAGCCGCAAAGAGTTCGAACGCGCACGCGGGCTCGCCGTGGTACGCGTCGCTGCTGACATGGGTCATCGTCGCGCTGGTCGTGCTGGCGCTGATCGTGCTGACCGTCCTCAGGAGGCGTCGTGGTACTGCGTCGGGAGATGCGGTGCGCGGTCCGCTCGCCGACCCCGACGACGTTTCGCCACAGGCGGGCGAGGCAGCCGTGCAACCGGAAACCGTCGATGCCGACGCCGACACGGATGTGGCGTCGCCGCGGCATGGGTCAGTGGCCGAACCCATGGCGGAAGCGCCGCACGATCCCTATGGCCTGGCCGCGTTGTATCAACCACACGCCGGGCGCGCTGACAACCCGTCGTCACCCGGCGTGTCCGAACCGGATGCTCCGGCGGCCGAACCCGCGCCCGAACCGCCGGTGGAGGCCGCCGTGCCCGAACCGGTGTACAGCGACGATCCGGTCGACACCAAGCTCGATCTGGCCCGCGCGTACATCGACATGGGCGACCCGGTTGGCGCGCGCGCCATGCTTGAGGAAGTGCTGGAAGAGGGCTCGCAGACGCAGAAGGACGAGGCCAAGCGTCTGCTGGCCGACGCCGAGGGTTGACGGAACGCGATGCGCGTCGCGCTGGGCATCGAATACGACGGCACCGATTTCTTCGGCTGGCAGCGGCTGGGCCACGGGCCCAGTGTGCAGGCGGAGGTCGAGTCCGCCTTGTCGTTCGTGGCCAACCATCCGGTCGAAGTGACTTGCGCGGGCCGCACCGATGCCGGCGTGCACGCACGTTGCCAGGTCGTGCACTTCGACACCGCCGCCGAGCGTGATGCGCGCGCCTGGGTGCTGGGCGCGACCACACGGCTGCCGCGCGCGCTCGCGGTTCTGTGGGCGCGATCCGTACCGGATGACTTCAGTGCGCGCTTCTCGGCACGGGCGCGGCGCTACCGTTATGTATTGCTGAATCGCGCGATCCGTCCGGCGCTGGAAGCCCGTTTCGTGGCGTGGGAACGCGTGCCGCTGGATTCCAGCGCGATGCATGCCGCCGCACAGGCCTTGCTGGGCGAGCACGATTTTTCCTCGTTCCGCGCGGTGTCCTGCCAGGCTCGCCACGCGCGCCGTTGCGTCACGGAGATTTCGGTCAGGCGCGACGGCGAACACGTGGTCGTCGAGATCGAAGCCAACGCCTTCCTGCATCACATGGTGCGCAACATCGTGGGCTCGCTGCTGGAGGTCGGGCGCGGCGAGCGACCGGTCGCGTGGATAGCCGAACTGCTTGCCGCGCGCGACCGCAACGTCGCCGGCATCACCGCGATGCCGCAGGGGCTGACGTTCCTTGGTCCGAAATATCCGGCACAATGGAACCTTCCGCCCGAAGTCACGCTGCCAAAGCAAGAGCATCCATCCGCAAATGAACGCCAATGAACGCGAATAACAGCGGTCGGCCTGAACCATTTGCGTTCATTTGCGTTCATTCGCGGACTGATTTGGCTTTTGTATTGAAGTCATGAGCCGCACCCGCGTAAAGATCTGCGGTGTCACCCGTGTCGAGGACGCTTTGCTCGCCTGCGAGCTGGGCGCCGACGCGATCGGCATGGTGATGACTGCATCCAGTCCGCGTTGCGTGCCGGTCGAACGTGCCCGCGCGATTCGCGAAGCGCTGCCGGCGTTCGTGGATGCGGTGGTGTTGACGCACGATCTCCCCGCGGATCGCGTGCGCGCGATCATCGACGGCGTGCGACCCGACCTCGTGCAATTCCACGGTCTGGAAGACGCGGCGTTCTGCGGATCGTTCGGGGTGCACTACACCAAGGCGCTGGGCATGGATGGCGACGTCGACGTGCGCGCCGTCGCGGCGGCGCACCCACAGGCATCGGGTTTCGTGCTGGACGGCCATCCGCCCGGCCAACAGGGTGGGCGTGGCAAGACCTTCGACTGGTCGCGCATTCCGCGGGATCTTGGGCGACCGGTCATCCTCGCCGGTGGGTTGAACCCCGACAACGTGGGCGAGGCTATCCGCACGGTGCGGCCATGGGCCGTGGACCTTGCCAGCGGCGTCGAGTCCTCGCCCGGGATCAAGGACGCTGTCAAAATGCGGGCCTTCTTTGCGGCCGTGCGTGCCGCGCAGGACGAAGCGCAACGATGAACGATGCCCCACGCATTCCCGTCCCGGCGGATTACCACGCGTTTCCGGATGCGCACGGTCGCTTCGGGCCCTATGGCGGCACGTTCGTCGCGGAAACCCTGATCGCGCCGCTGGAAGAACTGACCGCCGCGTACACGCGGCTGCGCGATGATCCGGACTTCCAGCGCGAGTTTGCGGATGACTTGAAGAACTACGTCGGGCGGCCGTCGCCGATCTACCACGCGAAGCGTTTGTCGAACCGGATTGGCGGCGCGCAGATCCTCATCAAGCGCGAGGATCTGAACCACACCGGCGCGCACAAGATCAACAACACCATCGGCCAGGCGCTGGTCGCGCGCGCGATGGGCAAGCGCCGCATCATCGCCGAGACCGGCGCGGGCCAGCACGGCGTGGCCACCGCCACGGTGTGTGCACGCTTCGGGATGCGGTGCGTGGTGTACATGGGCGCGGTCGACATCGAGCGCCAGAAGATCAACGTGTACCGGATGAAACTGCTGGGCGCCGAAGTGGTGCCGGTAACGTCGGGTTCGCAAACCTTGAAGGATGCACTGAACGAAGCATTGCGCGATTGGGTGACCAATGTTGCCGACACCTTCTACATCATCGGCACGGTCGCGGGGCCGCACCCCTACCCGATGATGGTGCGCGACTTCAATGCCGTCGTCGGTCGTGAAGCGCGCGCGCAGATGCTGGAGCAATACGGCCGCTTGCCCGACGTGCTGACAGCCTGCGTAGGCGGCGGTTCGAATGCGATGGGCTTGTTCCACGCGTTCCTGAATGACCGTGGCGTGCGCATCGTCGGCGCGGAAGCAGCGGGCGAGGGCATCACGACGGGCCATCACGCGGCCTCGCTTGCTGCCGGACGCCCCGGCGTGTTGCACGGCAATCGCACCTACGTGCTGTGCGACGACGATGGCCAGATCACCGAAACCCATTCGGTATCGGCGGGTCTCGATTACCCCGGCGTCGGCCCCGAGCACGCATTCCTGAAAGACACCGGACGCGCGGAATACGTGGGCGTGACCGACGACGAAGCGCTGGCCGCGTTTCACCTGTTGTGCGAAACCGAGGGCATCCTGCCGGCGCTGGAATCCAGCCATGCGGTGGCGCAGGCCATCAAGCTCGCGCGCGAACTGCCGAAGGACAAACTGATCCTGTGCAACCTGTCGGGGCGCGGCGACAAGGACGTGCACACGATCGCGCAGCGCGAACAGATCACACTGCAAAAGCTTTGACACGGATCAACACGGATGAACACGGATCAAAGCTTCGATCTGAAAGACCAAATGCCTTATCCGGCTTTTTCCGTGTCAATCCGTGTCCAAAAGAATTAATCGCATGAACCGCATTGATGCAAGATTCTCCGACCTGCGCGCGAGCGGGGGCACGGCGCTGATCCCCTTCATCACCGCGGGCGATCCGTTGCCCGATGCCACGGTGGCGCTGATGCATGCACTGGTCGAGGCGGGCGCCGACGTGATCGAGCTGGGCGTACCGTTTTCCGATCCGATGGCGGATGGGCCGGTGATCCAGCACGCCGATGAGCGCGCGCTGCGCAACCGCGTCGGCACCGCGGATATTTTGCAATGGGTGCGCGAGTTTCGCGAATGCGATTCGGAAACGCCGGTCGTGTTGATGGGTTATCTGAACCCCATCGAGATCCACGGCATCGAGCGCTTTGCGCGAGAAGCCGCGGACGCCGGCGTGGACGGTGTGCTGGTGGTGGATTGCCCGATCGAGGAAGACGCGACCCTGCAGCCCCTGCGCGATGCCGGCTTGCAACGCATTTTGCTGGTGGCGCCGACGACGTCCGATGTGCGGCTTGCGCGCGCGATCGATGCGGCGGAGGGCTATCTCTACTACGTGTCGTTTGCCGGCATCACCGGCGCGGCGAAACTGTCGACCGCCGATATCGCGCAACGCGTGGCGGCGATCCGCGCGGGCGCGAAGGTGCCTGTTGCGGTCGGGTTCGGCATCAAGGACGCGCAAAGCGCCAAGGCCGTCGCGGCATTCGCCGACGCGGTGGTGATCGGCTCGGCGCTGGTGGGTGCGTTGGCCGGCGCGGTGACATCCGACGAGGTTTGCCGGGGTGCACACGGCTTTCTGGCGCCGATCCGTGGGGCGCTGGACGGGCGCTGAAGCGCGGGGCGGTGTATCCTGTGCCGTTGAAATCCAAGGCGGGAATCCCTCGTGTCCTGGCTGCAGAAACTGACATCGCCGAAGATCCGTACCGAGGCCGCCCCGGCTCGCGGCAAGGTGCCGGAAGGCGTCTGGGAAAAATGTTCGGGTTGCGGCATCGGCCTGTATCGCCCCGAGCTGGAGCGCAACCTGATGGTGTGCCCCAAGTGCGGACACCATCATCCCATCGCGGCGCGCGCGCGGCTGGCGGCGTTCCTCGACGAGGGCGGCAATGAACTGGACGCGAGCCTGGCGCCGATTGACTCGCTGAAATTCCGGGATTCCAAACGCTATCGCGATCGCATCCTGGCCGCGCAGAAAGCCACTGGTGAAAAGGACGCACTGATCGCGGTCGAGGGCGCGCTCAAGGGCATGCCGGTGGTCGCCTGCGCGTTCGAGTTCTCCTACATGGGCGGTTCGATGGGTTCGGTGGTGGGCGAAAAGATCACCCGTGCCGCCGAAACCGCGCTGCGTGACAAGGCGCCTTTCATCTGTTTCACCGCCACCGGCGGTGCGCGCATGCAGGAGGGTCTGCAATCGCTGCTGCAGATGGCCAAGACCTCCGCCGCGCTGGCGCGTTTGCGTGAGGCCGGCCTGCCGTACATCGTGGTGCTGACCCACCCGACCACCGGCGGCGTGTCCGCGAGTCTCGCGATGCTGGGCGACATCCAAATCGCCGAGCCCAAGGCGCTGATCGGTTTCGCCGGTCCGCGCGTGATCGAGCAGACCGTGCGCGAAACGCTTCCGGAAGGTTTCCAGCGTTCCGAGTTCCTGCTTGAACATGGCGCGATCGACATGATCTGCGACCGCCGCGAACTGCGCGACCGCGTCGCCGAACTGGTCGCGATCCTGACCCATCACGACAAGGTGGCGTGACGCCTTGCGCGATTCGCAGTTGCGCGTGAGCACCGCGTGCGGGTCACCCCCTTCGGGACGAAGGGGGTCGATGCGAAGCATCGGGGGGATGTCAACATCCCTGTCCCGTTTCCGTGGACTTGTCGCCAATCGCGAAAACACCGGCATGACGTCCCTGTCATTTTCCGCGCGCCTCCGGTGCGCGCGGGTGACTTCTCTTTGTTTGGCCAAAGAGAAGTCACCAAGAGAAAGGCCACCCCGGTGCTGCGTTTTTCGTCCATCCATGGACGAAAAATTCGTGAGGTCCGGCCGGGCTTGCCGACGCGCCCTCCGTGGCGCGGCGGCAAGTGGGCGCAATCCCTTGCGCCCACCCTGCGGGCCTTCTCGTCCGGCCCGCACCGCAGCACAGGGGCCCCAGTTCCGCTTCGATGACGGCCATCGTGGCCTAGTGCGAAGCGAGGCCGAGCAAACTGCTTCGCCCGTCACGCGCGCAGGATGCGCGCCAAGCGGGGCCCCTCGAACACGGCGAGTGGCCGATGGAAAAGTCCGAAGGATGGCGCACAGGATGTGCGCCAGTTCGCCGCAGGCACAGGGACGTGCCTTCGGCGAACCCCGGCGGCCGCGAGCGAACCCACAGCCCATGGACGGGCGAAGGGCGTGTTCGCGGGGTGGCCTTCTCTTGGGTGACTTTCTCTTGGCCACGCAAGAGAAAGTTACCCGTGCGCGCGGGACGCGCACGGAAAAAGACAGGGATGTCATCCCCCCGCCGCTGCGCGGCGACCCCCTTCCTTTGGAAGGGGGTGTCGAATTCCTCGTTCATGGTATTTGGAATCAGGGCGGGGATGTCATAGTGCGCGACGCAGAAGGAACCGCGTCATGAAAACCCTCAGCGAGTGGCTGGACTACCAGCAACATATCCACGCGCGCGGCATCGACATGGGCCTGGAGCGCGTGCACGAAGTTTGGCAGCGCATGGGTGCCAAGCGGCCGGCGCCGGTGGTGGTCACGGTTGGCGGCACCAACGGCAAGGGTTCGACGGTTGCGTTCCTGGAAGCCATGCTCCGCGCGGGCGGGATGCGCGTCGGCACCTATACATCGCCGCACATCCTGCGCTACAACGAACGCGTGCGCGTGGATGGCATTGAAGTGGGCGATGCGACACTGGTCGCGGCGTTCGAACGCATCGAATCGGCACGCGGTTCGACCACGCTCACCTATTTCGAGTTCGGCACGCTGGCCGCGTTCGATATCTTCGCGCGCGCCGGTCTGGATGTCGCAGTGCTGGAAGTCGGCCTGGGCGGTCGGCTGGACGCGGTGAACATCGTCGATGCGGATTGTTCGATCGTGGTGACGGTTGATCTGGACCACATGGAATACCTCGGTCCCGACCGCGAATCGATCGGGCGGGAAAAGGCGGGCATTTTTCGTCCGGGCAGGCCCGCAATCGTGGGCGAAACCCGCCCACCCCAATCGCTGCTTGGCCACGCCAGGGCAATCGGGGCACGGGTGGAAATGCTCGGACGCGATTTCGGATGGGAGCCGCAGGTGGGCGCCTTGACGTGGTGGCATCGCGATCCCGCGCAGCCGCGTTACGTTGCGCCCGCGCAAGGCGCGGCGGGGATCGTGCTGCACGGCGAACTGGCGCTCGAAGGCGCATTCCAGTACCACAATGCGGCGAGCGCAATCGCGGCGCTGCATGCCCTGGGTGATCGCGTGCGCTGGGACGTACGTGCGCTGCAAAAGCCGGCTGCGGGCGCACGCGCCGCGCCGCTGCTGGCCGGTCGCCTGCAACATCTGGCCAGCCGGCCCGACCTGGTCATCGATGTCGGGCACAACCCGCAGGCTGCACGCGAATTGGCGCTGTGGCTGGATCGCCATCCGGTGGCGGGCACAACCCGCGCGGTATTCGGCGCGCTGGCCGACAAGGACGTCGAGGGTGTGGTGGCGGCGCTGGGCGCGCGCATCGACCGCTGGTATCTGGCGGGGCTGGTCGATGAATCGCCGCGCGGCGAGACCACCGCGCGGTTGGCCGCGCGTGTGCGTGTGGCGATCCCTGACGCCGTGTGCGAGCTGTATCCGGACATTCCCTCGGCGCTTGCGGCTGCACGTGCCGCAGCGGCGCCCGACGACCGCATCATCGCGTTCGGGAGCTTCCACGTGGTGGCGCCGGTGTTGCGGCAAGCCGGCCCGCTATAATTTTGTCCGCTTGCTCTTCCGGCGTTCGAGCAGACGCGTCGCGACGCGCCGCTCGACGCCAGCGGTCACCCGTCTTGCGGAATTGATCCCATGGACTCAGGTTTGAAAACACGTCTGCTCGGCGCGGTGGTGCTGATCGCACTGGCGGTGATCTTCGTGCCGATGCTGTTGCCCGGTTCGAATTCCGGTTCGCAGTCGGTCAGCACCAAGGTTCCGCCGCAGCCCAGCGGCGAGATGCAGACGCGCATCCTGCAGGTCGGCCCGGATAGCGCCAGCGCGGGCTCCAGCACGCAGGCGGCGCTCGGCGATTCCGATCATGTCGCGACGCTGAACCTGGAAAAGCATCCCCAGCAGGCCATGCAGGCATTGAGTTCCGGGCCGCCGATCGAGCCGACCACCAGCGCGCCGGCAGCGTCCGCGCCAGCGGCCGGCACGCTTGCGCAAGCCCCGGCGAAACCCACACCGCCGGTACAGGCCGTGGCCAAAGCCGCACCGGTCGCATCCGCGCCTGCGGCGTCGGCAAAGTCCGCACCTCTGCCCGGCGGGGCGGGTGTCGCGGCGGGCGTACTCTACACGGTGAACCTAGGCGTTTATGCCAACCATGCCAGCGCCGACAAGCTGGTGGCCAAGGCCAAACAACACGGCTTCACCGCGCTGGCCACGCCAGAAACCTATCAGGGCAAACAGGTGATGCGGGTGCGCGTGGGCCCGTTCCACAGCCGCGCCGAAGCCGAGGCCGCGCGCCTGAAGCTGAAGGGTTTCGAGCGGGTATCGATGACGATCGAGTCCGCCAGCACCAACCAGACCGGTGACGCGCCGGCTTCGGCGATCGCGGCCAACCAGGCGGGTGCCTGGGCGGTGCAGTTGGCCGCGTTCAGCGACGAGGCTTCGGCCAACAAGTTGCGCGACCGGCTGCGCGGGCAGGGCATCGACGGCTACGTCGACAGCGTGGATACCTCGAAAGGCAAGTTGTGGCGCGTGCGTGCCGGCCCCTTCGCGTCGCGCAGCGTGGCCGACACCACCCGCGCGCAGATCGCGCAGAAGCTGAAGATCACGGGCAACATCGTCGCGCAGTAGGTGTGCGATCGATCCCTGATCGCGCGCTGATCGAGCGACCGACAAACCGGAGCACTTCAGTGTTGTGAGCATCGGAACGGCCTTCCATAGCCTGACTGTCCACAACAGCCGCTGCGAATGGAGCTTTCCTTGAACGTCGCCGACATCACCATCCTGGCTGTACTGCTGATATCGGTGCTGATCGGCTTGATGCGCGGCCTGGTCTGGGAAGTGTTGTCGCTGGTGCGCTGGGTGGCGGCATTCTGGGTCGCATTCGTGTTCGGTGCGC
>SCQS01000063.1 GCA_004299705.1 Rhodanobacteraceae bacterium
CAATCCGATCATCAAGGAAATCTCGCGCAGGCTGTGCACCGAGGGCGGCAACCCGCGCCTGTTCGAGGTATCCGAGCGCATCGAGAACGTGATGATGGAACTGAAGAAGATGTTCCCCAACCTCGACTGGTACTCGGCCAGCGTGTACCACATGCTGGGCGTGCCGACCGCGATGTTCACGCCGCTGTTCGTGATCTCGCGCACCTCCGGCTGGAGCGCGCACGTGATCGAGCAGCGCTAGGATGGCAAGATCATCCGGCCGATCGCCAATTACATCGGGCCTGAAGACCGGGCCTACGTACCCATCGAGGCACACTGACAATCGCGCCACCCGTTTGGCAGCCGCTCCTTCCAAGGCCGCGGATCGTTCGGAAAGACGGTGGGAACAGGCAGGTTGGAAGGATGAGCCGGGCAGGTGCCTGTTCCGGCAGTGCCGGTTCCGGCGGTTCCGTACCAAGTGGCAGCTACCGCGCCTCGCGCTGAAACCAAGCAAGCTCAAGGGCATGCGTGATTTCGGTTGCACTGCAGGTGAGCATGACAGTACAATGCGCGTTCCCTGTTGCGGGGTGGAGCAGTCTGGCAGCTCGTCGCTCATAATCCTAACAACGTAGTAATCCCCATAAGTTGTTAAGTGGCCTTAAGCGTATATAAGCCGTTGAAATGGCTGTATTATGAGCTTTAAGCAGTATCGGTTGTCTTGTGAGCCTATACCCGATTAGCACCAGTTGACGTCCAATGGATTTTGTGTGAGATTAGCATAGTCTACTTTGGATAACTGACCGTCGGACAACTTGGGTGCCGCAGCTCCACATGGATTGATACCGATACTGGCTACTGAGCTGTCGCCAGGCGGCCACATGCTTCCCTGCGCTGTCCTTGGCCGCCTGTTACGGGGAGAAGGGACGGGGCGCGCCGGACGGAACTTGGTCGATCGAGCCCTGCTGCTGGCGGGACTGGAGTTGATGTTTCTGGCCGCGCTCCGTTCAGATTGCGAGGCAGTTAGCGCTGTGCCTGATCTGCGGCCACCCCGACCGCTTGGTGATGAGTTCTGTTTTGGGGAGCGGGTTACGGCCCGCAGGTTGACGCTGGCTGCCGTGGGTCACCGTTGGCTTCCGCTGGCATTACCGAGAACCCATCAGTTTCTACAAGCGGTGCCTGAGACCTTTGCAACCCATACTGTGACCTGGGCTCCGCCGGTAGTTGTGTTGCCCGAGCAGCCTGATTCTCCAGTACAGGTAGTCGGCAACCTGGTCCAAGCCTTTGTTGCATCGAGAGTACTCCCTGATAGAGCAATAAGGGTCGTCGCACTGCAACGACGGGCAAAGCCCCGGATCAGTTTGCGCGATTTGGCTGGGCTGCCTGTGGATAAGCTCGCCGAGGTATGCACTTCATACCGTGACCGGTTGGTCGTCGCAGCCCCTGATAGCGGGGTCGCGCAGCTTTTGACCGGCCTGCGTCATGCGATGGTCGACCGGATACGCCAGCGGGCTCGAGAGGGTAGTCGTTCAAAGTGAAGAACGTGCCGCCGTTCCAGGTGTTTGCCTCGATCGTGGAGTCTCGACTTGAGATACTCGATGGCGAGCTCCTTGATGCGCTATTCATGATCCGGGCGCATTACAGCCTTGCGGCAATCGTCGAATGTTGCCTGCGGTTGACAGCCCTACGCGATGCGTTCCCGGAGTTAGCCCAGGAACCGGCTTTTAGCGATCAGACCGAGCGATTTGAGGTTGTACGCCGAGTTGGGGAGTTGCGCGGGATTGATCCGCATTTCGTGGCGGGGTCGGCTGTCCGGAGGCGTGGTGGGGACGGCGTTGACGTCGACGCTGAAGCCACGCCGCTCAGGCCTTATACGGGCGAGAGCGGATTGTGCGAATTATTGTTGCTAACGCCCAGCAGGCACACAGGGCAGGGTGCCTCCCCGGAAGAAACCGAGCGGGCGTCGCGGCATGCTCAAGACTTCGACCGGCTGAAGGCCTGGTTTGCCTGGCAGACCTTCCACCATCAGCAGCGAAGGTATGCGCGAGCGGACTATGAGCGATATTTGAAAGGCGATGGCACGGAGCTCCTCAAGCCGGGTGCAGGAAGCCGTATTTACGGCGCTTCGTTGATCGTCCGCAAGCTGGGTGATTCCCGTTGGGCGAGCGAGGCGGCCTGGGTTGCCGGCTTGCTTTACCCATTTACCGCAGTGCGGTCTTGGGACTTGATGGGGGCAATCGATGCCGAGACTCGTGCCCGGCGCGAGCATCGCCGCGTCGTCAAGACTGGGCAGTGGCGTCATGCCCAAGAACATGCACGCGACACAAAGGTCGTGTCGCCGGTGGATTGGGCGAGCGGAGATGATGACCGGGCTTCGCTTGTTCGCCGAATGGATCTGTCCAGTCTATCGCGCTTTCTTCGCTATATATGGGTCGACAGGCGGACGCGACATCGCCATGGTGGCACTCACGTTGGGCGAGCCCATGGGCCCGGTGTTGCGCGCGAAGGGCGCTTGGACGTGCGCCGCTACGGAGACATGCTCGCGCTGGCTTACGCCGTCGATCCCGAGGACGAAAACACGGGTCACGTGGTTGAAGTCCACGCGCCGCCAAAACGTGAGGAACGGCGCCATGATCGGGCCGATGTGCGCGTGCCGGAGGTGGTGAATCCGAACGACGTACTGGACGATCCGGTCGACGAGCCGTCGGTCGAACCCGTCGTCAATCTTTACCTCGGCAAGGGCGACCCTGTGGCGGCTTGGTTTCAGGGCAAGTCCGAAGCCCATCACATCGAGCGCGACAATGCCCTGCTGTTGTGGCCGAAGTCTCGATTGTCGGATGTCGCGATCCGTGCGGTAACTGGCCTTGTGGCCCTGGATCCTGCTGAATCCATGATCGACTGGCGCGCGCGTCTTGCCATCGGGCTCAGCCTGATCACGGGGCGACCTTTGGACATCGTTGCTGCGCCCATCGTGGTGAGCGGCTCCGCTCCAGGCCGAGAATCTCAGTTGATCGACGATCGGATCGCGATCACCTTGGGTGATCACATCCTCCAGGTGCCGGCAGCGCGCCCTGACTTGAAAAACTTCGAGTACACGAACGATCCGCTCCCGGCGTACTGTGCGCGGTGGTCGGGAACGTTGCGCTTGCCGCTGCCCAAGGCATGGTGGCCGCTGATTGATGCGTCGGGGTCGGGGAGCCCGCGCGAGCGTAAGCGTGTTGCCAAACGTGCGCGTGCTTTGCTCGCGGACTTGCCACCCAATCTTGCGATCACGCCGAAGGGTATCGCCGGCACCCTGCGGCTAGCAGTACTCGAAGCAGGGCGTGGCGATCTGGCCTTGGTGAAGGCTCTCACTGATGCCGATGAGGCCAACCTCAAGAACCTGATTCACTACGCATCGTACGATCGGGCCGAGGTGGAGGCCTTGTGGCGGCGGATTGTGTCGGACTGGGTCGAACTTGTGGAATCCGACCCGGAAACGGTCAATCCGGGTGAAAGGGTCGGATCGCCGCACGGCATCGAGACAGCCAAGGTGGCGGCGCACATCAATGACCTCAAGCAACACTTCAAAATGGCGGTGGTCGAAAAGCGTTGGCGGGCCGTCTACAACCAACTCGCGTTGTATCTTTCGATCTGGATGGGGCTTGCGAGCGCGGGCCGGCGGGTCTGCGATCCTGTTCCGGGCATCATGACTGGGGATGGCTGGGCACTCATCCGGGACAAGTCGCACGCCGACGAGTCGACCGACCGTTATGTGCCTTTGAGCGAAGCGGTGCGCCGACAGATCGAGGTACTGCGGGCCTTGAGTGAAATGCTTGGTTTGGCTGATCCCGCTTTTGCGCTACCCGCGCCGGGTGCTGACCACCTGCTGGACCTCAGGGTGTTCCTGCGTGCGAATGACTGGCAGGAGGGCGGGGCAGGTGGTGACGCTGCGCCACGGCGCGCGCGCATGAAGAAGTCGAGTCGGCCCTTCCAGCCCAAATACATGGACAAGACGACGGTGTTGCGCGACTTGCCCGGAAACTGGGGCCGCAAGCTTGTGCGGTCAAGTTCGCCGGAGTTGGCGGGGCGATTCAAGGATGCGGGGCTTGGTCACTGGGTACGCGGCCGCCACCCATGGTCGACGACTTCGACTTTTCCATCGGCCCAGTTCAAGAGGAAGTGGCTTGCGCGGCAGGCTGAACTCGAACGCGTGCTCGGGTTCGAGGTATTGGGTGTGGATGATCTGGGGAAGTGCCTTTTCGGAACTGCCATTCAGCCCTTGTCGTATTTGTTGCCTGCAAGGTCCGTTGCGAGGGACGCCGCGACCGAAGAGGCGCCGCCGATGGAGAAGGGCGTCTTGCCGGGAAGCGAAGTGCAAACAGGCACCGAGCTGGCACCCGATTGGAAGGGCGCGACGGCGACGGACATGGAGCACATCGCGAGTGAACGCAGGGATTCCGGTGACGTCAGCGCAACCGGCACGGAGGTGCATTCCGCCAGTGCAGACCGCGCCATGGCGGAAACCGCCGCTACAAGCGCCACTGCCATCCAACCAATCTGGCTGCGGCGGCAAGTACCACCTGAGTCTCCCGCGTTGCCGGAAGACGAGTTCATGGGGCTGGTGCGGCGCTGTGAAGGGATGGACTTATACCGACGGGTGTTTGAGGTGAGGCCACCCGATGGCAGTGCGGCTTTCGAGCTTGCAACCGCCATGCTCGGGTGTGCAACCTATCGTGCCCCCGAGGCAATCCGTGTGCTGGCTGAGCGCGTCTGCACCTATATCCGCACCCGGACCAACATTCCGTTGTTCGCGATGAGACCGCGGGCACGCTTTCAGCGTAATTGGCTGGTCAGCAAATATGAGTTCGCCTGCCTTGCGTACGTCGAGCAGTTGATACTGCCGGCCATTCACGCGGATCTCGCTGCTCTTCCGCCGCAAGATCACAACGTGAAAGTGGGGCAGGGTAAACAACGGATTGCCATCGGGCGATTGATAGCTGCGCTGGCCCTGCGCGGCGGCCTCCTGAACGCCGCTCACCTGGATGCCTTTCTGTATGCGTTGGGTGAAGGCAAACCCATCGTTGCGATAGGCGATTTGCGCTTGCTGGAGTTGTCTCGAGTACGTTGTCGGCGTACCTCGCAGCCCATGCGCAGAACCATGTTGTTGGAACCATATTTGGCCGCGTTGGTGACGGTTGAACGGGTTCCCTTGGCGTCGGCACTTGCCGCAGCCGCGCTTCCGCTGCCGGCCAAGCGCCATGCGCGTTGGAATGCGGCATTAGGTGCTTATCTTCGAAGCCTGGGCGTCCCTGCAGATATCACCCTGGCCGCATTCCTTGCGGCTCTTCGACAGCGGCTCATGCTGGATGCGTCGCCGGTGATTACGGCCTACGCGAGTGGTGAACTCCTGACCCACGATCTGCCCGTCACCGAATTTTGCCGGCTGGCAGGATTCGCGAAACCGGGTGGCACTGAGTCCGACACCGGAAACGACAACCAAGTGCCTTCCGACGCCGAACAGGATGACCCAAAAGAGCAGGCGCTGCCGGCAGATGTGCGCGACGGTGCGCATAACTTTGCGCGGCGCATTAGCGGGTGCGAAAGCGAGTCCATGACCACGTGGCGCGACTGGATTCAGCGTGCTCGCGAGGCAGCATCCACGCCATCACAAGCTCTGTTATGTGGTTACGCATCGCACCTTGTGGGTCACTACTATGCGGGCGAGCGCCGGCACGGACTGGGGATCCGACAGCGAAAGAAGATCTCGAAATATCTTGAGATCGTGTGGAATGGGCTGGTGCAGCTTGAAGCCGCGGGCCGGCTGGGGGATACGTTGGATGAGGAGGCGCTGCAAGCCCTCAGCGAAGTGACCGAGGGGTACTTTCACGCGCGCGAACACCATGGTGCATGGAAGGATTTCAGGCAACACCTGGCTGATGGAACTGTGCAACACAGTGGCTTCACCATCAAAGGGCTTGGGTCGGTACAACCTTCTGTTGTGAGTGCGAAAATTTTGTCTCGACAGGAACTCGACCGGGTCGAGATGCTGCTGGGGTCGGTGCAGTCGGGGATTGGCACGGCCGAATACCGGGAGGTGGCAACGCGACATTTCTCACTCACCCGCGCAATCGGCGCCCGCCGATCTGAAACCGAAAAACTCCGCTGGGTGGACGTGGACGGAAATATGCTGCGGATCCGGCCCTATCCAGGGCGGAGCCTCAAAACCCCAGCCGCAGAACGCGTGGTACCTGTGGGGCTGTTGAACCCGCAGACGTGGGATACGCTTGCAAAGAAGCAGCAGCGGGAAGGTGGCCAGGTAATCGACGCCATCCCGGGGCGACTGGCTACTGGCGACAACTTCTTCGACGCGGCCTCCAAAGTGATGAAGACCGCGGTCGGCGACCATGACTTCGGACCGCACCACCTGCGGCACACGCTTGCAAGTGCCTTCACGCTCGGCATGCTGGCCGATACTGTCGACCTCACTCGCGTGGAACGTGATCTGCCTTGGGTCAAGGAGTTGCTGCCACCTCAGGAAGGCTTGGATGTGTTGCTGGGGTCGGAAGGCCAGTGCGGACAAGGGCTGAAGGCCGTGAGCGCTATGCTGGGCCACCTGCACGAAACCACCACCCTTGATCACTACATCCACGTGTTGTGCGTAGCGCTGCATGCCCACCAACTCGCGTTGCCGGTCATTCCACTGCACGTTGCGTTCGAGAAACGCATCGGCAGCCGGGCGACTTTGCATCGGCGGGCCAAAGCGTGCCGGGACAAAGGTGGAGCTGATGCTGACGTGGCCCGGGCTCTACGGGACGAATTGGAATCGCTTGCCGCACAGGAGCAGAAAAAATCTACGGAAGGTAGCGGCAAGCTACCGTTGGTCGTGTTTGCGGCGCCGAGAGTCAATGATGTCGAAATCGTTGGCGGTTCGGATGCCTCTCGTTCGGACGTAGACAAGCTCATGACAAGGTTTGAGGCGGTGCACCGTCACCTTGCCGAAGAATCAGGAGACGCGCCGAGCGACCTTGACCAGATGAAAACCGCGCTCCGGGAAATCGCCGCGATTCCGACGGGCAAACGGGGGTCAGCGCTGCGGCGCCATCCCATGCCGGAGCGCGGCAAAGACGGCACACCCCTGCCGGCGATGGTGGCGGCAGGGTCCGCCGATTCGCATGCCGCAAGATTGATCGCGTGGCTGCTTCGACTCGGCAGTGAAAAGCCGGACGATTACCGGTGGCTGCTCGACAAGTGGCTGTACACAAGTGATGCACGCGAAGGTTCCATGCGACTTGACGGCGATGATGATGTGAAGCGCGTGCGGGGCTTCGATCCTGGACCGAGAGTCGAGTTGGATGTCCGTGCGGTTGCGGTTTCTGCCAAACGCAAACGGAAAGAGCAAAAATTGAACTACCGTTTGCGGATTCGGTTTCCCGATTTAGGGCGCGCTGCGGATGACTCTGCTGCGATGTTTGGGCAGCGCCAAGCCGGCGCAGTGCGCTGGGCGATGACGTGGATGGCAGCAAGGCAGCTCGCAGGGGCGCAAGCAGCGTGATTCTCGCCCAAGGGCGTTGCGCGCCGTTTGCCCCAATCAGTCAGACTTCCGGCCGCTCGATCACCAGCGCGCCGGCCAACATTTACCAGCGCCGTGGTCAACGGCAACCGGCATGATGGCCAACAGATGACCAGCGTACGTACGAGTTCGCTATGTTGGTTGAACAATATAGCGATTTCACAACCGAGCCCTGTTCGCCGCAGTTCCGCGGCAGCATCGCGGCCGAAGCCGCCGTGTTGGAACTCGCCAAGTTTGCAGAGTTTGGGAAGTTTGCTAAAAATCAGCAGCCTCCACAAACTCTACCGAACTGACCATATTTCAATACAATTCAACAGCTTACAAACGCAGCTCTTGGAACGTCGGGTGAGTTCGTTTTGGGCGTGCGGGCGCTTTTGATGTTACAAGTAAGACACTGTAAAATGTGTCTTGCTTTCCATAAAAATCGTTTGCACTCACTTATATGGATATTGTGCTCGCGTCCCCCTCGGAAATCCTGGCCGAGCTTGGCGCCCGCCTGCACGCGCAGCGCCTCGCCCAAAATGTGCCACAAAAGGTGCTGGCTTCGATGGCTGGGGTCTCAGTCGGCGCTTTGCAGAACGCCGAGCGCAATGGCGTGTGTTCGCTGGAAACATTCGTACGCGTCGCGTGCGCCCTTGGGCTTGCTCCCGAACTCAGTGACCTGTTCGTGTTGAGGCCGAAGACGTCCATCGCCCAAATGGAACGCGCGGCCGCGACGAAAAGGCGCCGGCGCGCATCGAGGAAAAGCAGAGCATGACCGTGCGAAAGCTGGAGGTCTGGTACAACGGATGGGGCCAGCACTACCTGCTAGGCACGCTCGCCGACGATGGCACGAATCTGCTGTTCGAGTACAGCCCAACAGCGCTTGGACGTGGGCTTGAACTGTCCCCACTCCACCTGCGCCTGCGCCCCGAGGCGTACGGGGACTTCCCCACGTTCTTTCATCGACTCCCGGGACTGGTGGCTGACAGCCTCCCCGACGGGTGGGGCCTGTTACTGATGGATCGCGTGTTCCGGCGACACGGGATTGACCACCCAACCCCCCTTGATCGCCTGGCGTTCATTGGAGATCGCGCGATGGGTGCCCTCAGCTTCGTGCCGTCTGGCGCCTTCACACCTGAAGACCCCGACTGGACCCTCGCGCGCCTCGCCCGCGAGAGTGAGCGTGCACTGGACGGTGACGCGCCGGATGTGCTTGCCGCACTGGTCGCACTCGGCGGCTCGCCGCAGGGTGCACGCCCCAAGGCGGTCGTGCAGTACGACAGCACGACCGGGAACGTCAGCACCCGTGGCGATGGCCCCGGTGAACCATGGCTGGTGAAGTTCCCGGCCAAGGGTGAGCACGCGGAGGTCTGCGCCATCGAATCCCTCTACGCCGACCTCGCACGGGCCTGCGGCATCAACATGCCCACCACACGGCTGTTCGAGCTACCCGACGGCCTCGCCGCTTTCGGCACGGCGCGCTTCGATCGTGAGCGCGGCGAGCGGGTGCCCATCCATAGCTTGTCCGGGTTACTTCACGCCGACTTTCGCGCGCCAGGTTCCGTCGATTACGAGACGTTCTTGCGTGCCACCCGAGCCATGACGCACGACGAACGCGAGGTCGAGGCGGCATTCGCGCGTTGTGCCTTCAACGTCGTGTTCCACAACCACGACGACCACGCGCGCAATTTCGCATACCGACTCGGTTCTGATGAGCGTTGGCGCTTGGCGCCCGCCTACGACCTGACCTTCAGCCAAGGCCCCGGGGGCGAGCACTCGCTTGACGTCGCCGGCAAGGGCAGGGGCATTACCCGTAGCGACTTGATGCAGCTTGCCACCAAGACCGGCGTCGGCAAGGCATCCGCCATACTGACTCTCGACCAGATCAGCACCGTTGCCGGCTCCCTGCGAGAGCGCGGGAGCGCGTTTCCGATACGTCCGGACACCTTGGGAAAGATCACGGCCGCAGTGGATCGCGGCAGGGTGTAAAGTCCCGTTGGCCGTGGTTGTGAGTGGTAGAAAAGCGGGCAATCAATCTTGCGGATGATCGCTGGCACGGCCGTGAGGATGCGGCGAAGTGCCGCGTGGGTCGGTCAGCGCCGTGCGAATCTCCGCGCGCAATGCCCACAGGCCAACAGCAGCAAGCCCGCTCACTACGATGAACGCATAGATTCCCAGCGCCAGTGTTCCGGTGTCCATCATTTGCGTCCTATTACGCCACGCCGCGCCTCGGCTTGTAGGATAGCAACATGCAGCTTTTCGCAGTCATCGTGATGGTTGCCGTTACAGCACTTGGTTGGCTTGTGGCGTGGTCGTCGCAGGCAGCCCCGAATCGCGGCTCAGCGATTCCGGACGCCGTCAAAAAACCAAGCGGTGTCGAGCCGCGAGTGTAGTGACCGCTGCCCGCTATCTGCAGCGATGGCCTGCAAATTGACGCGGATTTTAATTTTAACGGCCTCTGGGCATAGTCTGGTGACGCGAGCCTGCAGGTGCTAGGAGCGCGATACAACGCCCTTTGCTGTGCCTCGAATTGTCTTGCTGCGAATTCCGATCAGGTTGATCACCTGTTCCGGTAATTGCTGACCACCAAGCCGGTGTTGACCAGAGCGGGGCGTCACGACAGGCAACTCGCGGCCCTGAGCTGCCCTTCGATACGCGTTCCCGACCGTCTGCTTTCGAAATCTTCGGCTCGCGATTTTCACGGTAGATGTGCATGTCGCACGCGGCATCAGCCACTCGTAGACAAGCGATTCCCGCTGCACCCTGCAGTTTGTTGAATCTTCTCAGCGAGGTTCGCAGTTTGTGGGTCATGCATGAACTGCTGCAAGGTTCCAGCATCGGGGAGTCGTATCTTGTAGCGTCCGGATGCATGTGGACCGGAAGTCATCTACGACGAAGGCACGGCGAACTTAGATACCACCAGCCACACAGATGGTGCCGCCGTGGGATGGGCTGGCGGGCACATTGCGTTCGGCGGTGGCAGTGCATCGGCTGACAGGTTGGCTCATGGTCAATGGCCGTAACCGGGCACAGTGCGCATGGCGGCGTGATCGTTCCGTGACAAAGTCATCGAGCTTCTGGATTACGCTGGCGCCCATGTCGAAGCAGCGCATGTCGATCATTCTGGTATTCCTCGCGGCGACCGTATGGGGCGGTGTTGCGGAGGCGAGTGAACGCCAGCCGGTGCTGGTTGAGCTGTTCACCTCTGAAGGCTGCTCCTCCTGCCCGCCCGCAGACGCATTGCTGGCGCGGCTGGACGTAACTCAGCCGATACGCGGCGCAAGGGTCATCTCGTTGGACGAACACGTTGATTACTGGAACGGGCTGGGTTGGCGCGACCCCTGGTCCGCCGCGCAGTTCACCCGTCGCCAGAATCGCTATGCCTCCACTTCCGACGGTGCCAGCGTGTACACACCCGAAATGGTGGTCAATGGTGAAACTGGTTTCGTGGGCAGCAATGCTGCACGTGCTCGGGAGGTGATCGCATCCGCTACGCACGCGCCGCAAGCCGTTGTCACACTGGCCCGCGCGGGCGCCCTTCTTGGTAACGCTGTGAGCTTGAGCATCGGCATCACACAAGCACCGGTGTCATTTCGCGGTCAGGTTGCCGAAGCGTGGCTGCCGTGACCGAAGACGACCTGACCAGCCACGTCACGCGCGGGGAAAACGCCAGCCGCCTGCTGCACCATGATGCGGTGGTGCGGAGTATGCAACCAGTCAAGACTCTGACGCTTGGAAGCGGGCAGCAAACCTCCCAAGTGCCGGTGCCGCTGAATTCGGGATGGCGGCGCCGGAATCTGAACGTGGTCGTATTCGTGCAAGCCAGGACGAGCCGCCATATCGTTGGCGCCGAATTGCTGCCACTAGGCAGGATGTGACCGCGTGTTTACTGCAACACTCAGAGCCTGTTATTCGCGACCCGGCGGGGGCATCGACCATCACCAATGCAGTAGCCAGCATGCCTGAAGACGTAATTTCTCCATCCGAAGCCGGCGCTTCGTCCCCATCGGGGGCAGCGCACAACCTATCTGCGCGCAAGGTCCGGCGTGTCGTGTATCGGCACACGTTGCCACTTCGGATCATGCACTGGATCAATGCGATTTGCCTGCTGATCCTGCTGGGCAGCGGTCTGCAGATTTTCAACGCGCACCCGGCGTTGTACTGGGGCCAGCGCTCGCATTTCGATCACTCGTGGCTGACGCTCGGCGCGGCGCAGGGCGCCAACGGCAGCATGCGCGGCGTGACCACCATCGGTTCGCATCGCTTCGACACCACTGGCTGGTTCGGCGTATCGAAGGTGGACGGCCAGTCGACCGTGCGCGGTTTCCCGACCTGGGCAACGATCCCCGGCCCGCAATGGCTGGCAATGGGGCGCGCGTGGCATTTCTTTTTTGCGTGGATCTTCGTGATCAACGGCGTGTGCTTCGTTGCCTATGCACTGTGGACGCGGCATCTGACCCACGATCTCATTCCCACACGCACAGATTTGCGCGGCATTGGACGCTCCATCCTCGACCACGCGTTGCTCAGGCATCCGCGCGGCGAAGCCGCATTGCGCTACAACATATTGCAACGCATTGCCTATCTCGTTGTGATTTTCGGCTTCGGCGGCGGCGTGGTGCTGATGGGGCTTGCAATGTCGCCGCGCATGGATTCGGTGCTGGGTTGGCTGGTCGATCTGGTCGGTGGCCGGCAATCGGCGCGTAGCATCCATTTTCTGTTCGCGATGGGCTTCATTGCGTTTTTTCTGATCCATATTTTCGAGGTGATCGTGACCGGCGTCGGTAACAACCTGCGCTCGATCATCACGGGCCGTTACGCAATCGACGCGGAGGCGCACGATGAAACTCATCAATAAACGTCGCCGCTTCTTGCGCGATGCACTGGCGCTGACTGGCGCCGTTGTATTGGGCGGCTGCGACAAGCTTTCCCAGACTGACTGGGCACCGAAGGTGCTGGGCAGCGCAACGGCCCTCAGCCACGCCACGCAAGACGCGCTGTCGCGCAACGCGATGGTTCGCGAATACACCGAAGCCGACATTTCGCCGGTGTTCCGTCCCAACGGCAGCACCGATCCGCAAGCGCCGGCCTATCGCACACTCGCGGCGAACGGCTTTCGCGATTATCGGCTAGGTGTCGGTGGACTGGTCACGCATCCGTTGTCGCTGTCGCTCGATCAGTTACACGCGTTGCCGAACCGAACCCAGATCACCCGCCACGATTGCGTGGAAGGCTGGAGCGTGATCGGCAAGTGGACCGGCGTGCAGCTGTCGCGCGTGCTGGAAATGGCGCAACCCATGAAGGCCGCGCGCTATGTTGTGTTTCGCTGCTACGACGTGATGGACGATGGCAACGAATACTACGAATCGCTGGGCTTCGGCGACGCGTATCATCCGCAAACGATCCTGGCATGGGAACTCAACGGCAAGACCTTGCCTATCCCGAACGGCGCGCCGCTGCGCCTGCGCGTGCCACGCCAGCTCGGCTACAAGATGGCGAAGTATCTACGCCGCATTGATCTGGTCGCCTCGTTCAAGGACATCGAGGGTGGCCGCGGTGGCTACTGGGAGGATCAGGGTTACCAGTGGTACGCCGGCATTTGATAACCGGAATTATGCGGACGGCAACTCGAATGCAGCCGTGGTGCCGTGGGCGTCGCTGGCAAGCTCCAGCCGAGTGCCGTGACGCGCGCATACTTCGGCCACGATCGCGAGCCCAAGACCGCTGCCGCTGCCGCGCTTGCGTGCCGCGCGGGTGCGATAGAAACGCTGGGTGACCAAGCCCAAATCTTCGGCGGGAATCCCGATCCCGGTATCGGTAACGCTGACGCGAACGCCGCCGGCAGTCGCGGCCGCCGCCAAGGTCACGTGGCCGCCTGGGTCGGTCGCGCGCAAGGCATTGTCGATCAGGTTGCTCAACGCACGATCGACCAGTTCGAGATCGGCGGCCACCGACAACGGGGTGCTGCAATCCACGCGCAACTCGACGTCCCTGGCCTCCGCCTGCGGGCGGAACTTGATGGCGATATCGTAAGAAAGTTCAGCCAGAGGAAACGGTTCGATGTGCAGCGCACGTTCGGGGATCTCCAGCCTCGACAACAGGGAGAGCTGTTCGGCCAGCCGGGTCAGCCGGCCGACGTTGGCCAGCAGGGCATCGACCTGTTCCACGGCTTGGCCCGTGGCATTCTCGCGCAGCTTTTGGGCATAGCCACGCAGGGCGGTCAGCGGCGTGCGAAAGTCGTGCGACAGGTTGGCCACCAGTTCGCGGCGCTGGCGGTCGTTCTCGCGCAGGGCGGAAATCTGGGCTTCGATGGTGGCCGCCATGTCGTTGAAGGCGCGGGCAGTGCGGCCGATCTCGTCGTCCGAACGTACCGCGATGCGCGTGGAATGGTCGCCGTCGGCAAGCCGCTGGACCGCGCGGGTGAGGCGCGAGAAGCGTCGGGTGAGCAGCGCGAACAGCAGCAAGCCGGCTCCGGCCGACAGCAGCAGTGCGGCGATGCCAGCGATCAGCACCGAGCGCGAGATGCTACTGGTTTGCCACATGCGCGCCATCGACATGTGGGTGTTGCCTTCCAGCGCCACGAACAGATACCCGTGCGCCTGTTGCGGGCCGTAGTCAACGCGGGCCACGGAAAACACGTTGCGGCCGGCATCGCAAGGCAGATCGGCATAGGCCGGCAGCATCGGCATCTTCTCCAACAGTCCGCGGATCGCGTCGGTAGATATTCGCTGCCCGAGTGCGCAGCGATGGCCGCCCCATGCCCCGACCACGCGGCCGGAGCCGTCGAGCACGTAGATCGAGAGGACCGGATTGATGCTCTTGATGCGGGCGACGGCGTTGCGCGCGACCGCGCTGTCGAGGCCCTCGGCCAGTGGTTCGCGCAACTGCCGTGCCAGGTGCGTGGCCAGGTCGATCTGGTTGCGTTGCAGCCATTCGCGACCGAGCTGGTCGAACTGGCCGACGGCGATCCACGCCGTGGCCAGCGACAACGCGATTAGGCTGACCAGATAGACCAGCGCCAGGCGTGCGTACAGGCTGCGTGATATTCGTCCGACGGCGTGGGTCGAGTTCACGTTGCGGATTCCGCGGCGAAACGGTAGCCCACGCCCCATACGGTGTGGATGTAAAGCGGGTTCGAGGGATCGTTTTCGATCTTGTTGCGCAGGCGATTGATGTGGGTGTTCACGGTATGGTCGAAGCCTTCGAACTCCGTGCCCCATACGGCGTCCAGCAGGTCGGCGCGGGTGAACGCACGCCCGGGGTGGCGGGTGAAATAGGCGAGCAGGGCGAATTCCTTGGCGGTCAGCGACAGCGGCTGGCCGCGCAGGCTGGCCCGATGGGCATCGACATCGAGGGTGAGCTCGCCGACCACCAGCGGCGCACCGCCGCTGCTCGCGGCGGCCTTGCCTTGGCGGTCGTGGCGCCGCAGCAGCGCTGCGACCCGCGCCAGCAGGATGGTGCTGTCGAAAGGCTTGGTGATGTAATCGTCGGCGCCGATTTCGAGGCCGTGGACAACATCGCGGGTGCCGGCCTTGGCGGTCAACATGATCAGCGGCAAGGTGGCATCGCGGGAACGGATGTCGCGACAGACCGCGAGCCCGTCGATGCCCGGCAACATCAGATCGAGAAGCACCAATGACGTCTCGTGGCATCGCTCAAGGGCGGTCTCACCGTCGGTCACCCAGTCGGCCGTGTAGCCCGCGTCGCCGAGCAAGGTCACCAGCAACCGGCCGATGTGGGGATCGTCCTCCACGCAAAGTATGGACTGACTCATCAAACGCTCCGGTACGTTTGTCGGCAAAGCTACTGCACCACGGGCGCAAAGTCGTCACGGACCGGTGCGCCAACCGTTACACATTCGTGATGACTGGCGGCTCCTTGAAGCTCATCATCGGTATCGGCCCGGATCAACGGGTACCCACCGACCATCTGATATCAGGAGCCAATCATGAACTTTCGGAAATGCACCACTATGGCAGTACTCGCTTTCACCGCAGCCGGCATGGCCATGATGGTCAGCGCTGCGCCGGCGCAAAACAGCATGTCGCCGCAGCAGATGACCGGACAATCGGCGGATCAAGGAAAGATGATGAAGAAGGGTTCGATGGGCCACGGCAAGATGATGAAGAAAGACTCGATGGCTCACGGCAAGATGACGAAGAAAGACTCGATGGCTCACGGCAAGATGACGAAGAAAGACTCGATGGCTCACGGCAAGATGATGAAGAAAGACTCGATGGCTCACGACAAGATGATGAAGGATGACTCGAAAGGTCACGGCAGGATGTAAACGCGGGACGAAATCAGGAAGACGGCCCCGGTTCCATCGTGTCGATTCGGGGCTGGTTTGAACGGAGGTACAAGATGAGCCCGTCAATCAACGTTCAACGCAGACGGCTCCTGCTGGGTGGCGCGACATTGGCAGGTGCCGGTGCACTGCTCGGCTGGACACAATGGGTTCCGGCACGCGCGTTGGCCGTGGAGGCCCCTGAGCCTGCCGGCCCGGTGACCCTCGTGGTATTTGATGATCACGGCAGGCGGCTCGGCCAACGCACGCAGGCACGGGTGATTAAGACCACGGCCCAGTGGCAGGCCGCCTTGACGCCGGCGCAGTACTACATTCTGCGCGAGCAAGGGACTGAGCCAGCGTTTTCCGGCAAGTATGTCAACAAGCCGAAACAGCCGGGATTCTACCGCTGCCAAGGTTGCGGCAACGCACTGTATGACGCTGCGACACAGTTCCACTCCGGCACCGGCTGGCCGAGCTTCTGGCAGCCGATTGCGGCCATCAACGTGACCGAGCACATCGACAGCCGCTACGGCATGACCCGCACCGAAATCCACTGCACCCTCTGCGACGGTCACCTCGGCCACAAGTTCCACGATGGCCCGCCACCCACCGACTTGCGCTATTGCATGGATTCGCTGGCCCTGCGCTTCGTGCCTACCGACGCCGCATGAGCGGATCGGAAAGCGCATAAGCAATGACGGAGGTTCACATGCATTCCCAATTCAAACGCTTTCTGTCGTGTGCCGGCTTTGGCGTGGTCCTCGCGCTGGCACTCGGGCTGGCCCTGACCACCATGCCGGCGCACTCAGCGGGCACGGCGTACGGCACCGCCGTGCCGGCGCCGCAAGACCACCTGCTGCACGCGGCCGGCCAGAACAGCGCGCAGGCGGTGCTGGCCGGCGGCTGCTTCTGGGGCATGGAATTGGTGTTCTCCCACGTCAAGGGCGTGAACAACGTGGTCTCCGGCTATGCCGGAGGAGACAAGGCGCACGCCAATTATGCAGATTCCAGCAGCGGCCGCTATGGCGATGCCGAGGCGGTGCGTATCACCTACGACCCCTCGAAGATCAGCTACGGCGAGCTGCTGCGGATCTATTTCTCGGTCGCCCACGACCCGACCGAACTGAATCGCCAAGGGCCGGACGCGGGGCCGCAGTATCGGTCGGAAGTCTTTGCCGCCAACGCCGACCAGGCACGGGTGGCGCGCGCCTATATCAAGCAAATCGATGCCGCGAAGGTATTCGCCAAGCCAATTGTCACCAAGGTCAGTGTCGGTGAGCCGTTCTTTCCCGCCGAGGCGTATCACCAGAACTACGCGATCCGGCATCCCGACAGCCTGTACATCCGCTGGAACGACCTGCCCAAGTTGCGCGCGCTCGAGCACCGCTATCCGCGGCGCTATACCGCGCATTACGCCAACGGTGCGTAAACAGCGAGCACGAAGCTGCTCACAAGCGGGTCGAGCTCCCGATAGCGGACGGTCACGGATCAATTGTGAATGACGGCCCCCGTTAAGGCTTGTCCCCCGTTAAGGCTTGTCCGACGCCTGCCCCACGCGCTGACGTGTCAATGCTGCCGGAGCTGCATCGGGCAGGCGTTGGACAAGCCTCG
>SCQS01000064.1 GCA_004299705.1 Rhodanobacteraceae bacterium
GCTCGCGGCAGCCATCGAGGCATTTTCCGAACATCCGCTTGCTCGGGCGGTGGTGGAAGAGGCGTTCAAACGCGGGATCGCATTGTCCGAGGTGCAGGAATTCGAAGCGGTCGCGGGTCAAGGCGTCCGGGCCCGCTTGGGCGAGACGCGGTTGATGGTCGGCAACCCGGCGTTTCTCGCGGCCGAAGCCGTGGATCTCTCGGCTCAGGATGCACGCATCACCGAACTCGAAGGGCGCGGACTGACGGTCATCGGCGTGGCGCGCGACGGCGTGCTGATCGGCCTGCTGGCACTTGGCGACGCGCTGCGGCCCGACGCCGCGGATACTGTGCGGCGCCTGCACACGCTCGGCATCCGCACCAGCCTGATCACCGGCGATAACGAGCAAGCGGCACGCCATTTTGCCCATGCCGCTGGTATTGAAGAAGTCCATGCGCGCGTGCTGCCGGCCGGAAAAGCCACGATGATCCGGCAACTGCAGCAGGACGCACGCGTGGCGATGGTCGGCGACGGGATCAACGATGCGCCGGCTCTGATGCAAGCTGACGTCGGCATCGCCTTCGGCAGTGGTGCGGACATCGCGATCGAATCGGCCGACGTGATCATCCTGAACCAGCGGCTCGGGGCCGTACTTGAGGCCTATGCGGTCAGCCGCAACAGCTACCGGAAGATCGTGCAGAACGTCTCGCTGGCCTTCCTGTTCAATGGCATTGGGATTCCGGCGGCCGCCACGGGCTTGATTTATCCGATATGGGGCATGGTTGCCATGGCCGCAAGCGTGACGGCAATTTTCATCAACTCCCTGTGGGGTCGTGGCGACTACTTCTTCGAGGCGATCCGGGCGGTCGGGCACGCGCCCCAGATGCCATCCGGAGCGACCGCATCGTGAGAGAAAGGCGAGCCTCCCGGGCCTGTTTTCGGCCCAGGCCCCCCTGCTTGATCAGTATCCACATCATTAATGAAAGGTCTTAGCCATGTTCAAGTCCGTCACATTCGAAGTCATCGGCGATCAGCGTCTCAACTGTGAGAAATGCGAACAGCGCGTCGCGCGACTGCTCACACCTGTGCAGGGCGTGCGGCAGGTCCGTGCACAAGCGCTTGACCAGCGTATCGAGGTACTGTTTGACACGGTGGTGGTAGAAGCCGCCGCGCTCGCGGAACGCCTAGGTGAAGTCGGTTACCAGACCAGAGTCGTCAGTTGAACTTCCGGTCCGCGCAATTAAGACAGGTCGGGGTCGTGCCGCGAACCCGAACGCCGGCCGGAACCCTAAGCCAGTTACTCATTGGAGAAAAGCTCGTGCAATCACCAAGCAAGCCAAGTCAAGAGCACCACGCCGGTGTCGGCAACGTATCCCAAAACGAAATCCGTGCGACAGGGCGTCGGCACCAGACGGGCTCGCTTGATGAGGCGGCTCGGGGCGGTACCTGGTTGACGATCGGAAAGCTCGCGAAGCTTACAGAGGTCAGCACCGACACGCTCCGGTTTTACGAAGACGAAAGCTTGTTGAGACCCGCCAGAAAAACCGAAGCGGGCTATCGGCTTTACGGTCAGGATGCGGTACGTCGGCTGGACTTCATCAAACACGCCCAGCACTGCGGCATGACGCTATCGGAAATTCGCCAACTGCTTGAGCTGAAGGCTGACGACCGCTCGTGCTGCAGCGACGTACGCAGCCTGGCGATCCGAAAGAAGTTGCAGCTCGAACAGAAGATCAAGACGATGAAAGCAATGTCACAGGCGTTGAGCGAGCTGATCGAGATCTGCACGGACGAAGGCAAGCCGTTGGATGACTGCCCCATTCTGGCGGCGCTGGAGTCCAGCATGGCAAGCCAGTAGCGCGAACCACACTAACTT
>SCQS01000006.1 GCA_004299705.1 Rhodanobacteraceae bacterium
CATGCCATCCCAGAAGCAGGTGGTCGCCGCGGACGTGATGGTGATGCCGCGTTCCTGTTCCTGCTCCATCCAGTCCATCGTGGCCGCACCATCGTGCACCTCGCCAATCTTGTGATTGACACCGGTGTAGAAGAGGATGCGCTCGGTGGTCGTGGTCTTGCCGGCATCGATGTGGGCCATGATGCCGAAGTTCCGATAGCGCTCGATGGGTGTGGTGCGTGCCATGGTCAACTCTGGAATCTGAAATCGTGTGCTTGCGTGGAAAGCATTTTTTGGCGCGGATCAACACGGATGAAGAACAGGTGATCAGCGGTTATCCGCGTCCATCCGCGTCAATAGCTTTTTCGTGATGCTTTCGCCGTGGATTCAAAACCCTTACCAGCGGTAGTGCGAGAAGGCCTTGTTGGCTTCCGCCATGCGGTGGGTTTCCTCGCGCTTCTTGACCGCGCCACCGCGGTTCTCGGAAGCCTCCAGCAATTCTGCCGCCAGCTTGCGCGGCATCGAGTTTTCGCCGCGCTTGCGCGCCGCTTCGATGGTCCAGCGCATCGCCAGCGCGGTGCGCCGCGAGGCGCGCACTTCGACCGGCACCTGATAGGTGGCACCGCCGACGCGCCGCGACTTCACTTCCACCGCGGGCGCGACGTTGTTGAGGGCCTTCTCGACCAGCGCGACCGGCTCGGGATTCTTCTGGCCGATCTGATCCAGCGCGCCATAAACGATGCCCTCGGCGACCGACTTCTTGCCGCTCTGCATCACCATGTTGATGAAGCGCGCGATCAGCTGGCTGCCGTGCTTCGGATCGGGCAGGACCACGCGGGCGGGATGGGAACCTTTGCGGGACATAATTTGCGTACCTGAAATCGTTCAGAACCGGATCGCGGCCAAGGGCCGCTCCTACCTCAAGCCTTCGGACGCTTGGCGCCGTACTTGGAACGCGACTTGCGACGCTTGGCGATGCCGGCGCAATCCAGCGAACCACGCACGGTGTGATAGCGCACACCCGGCAGATCCTTGACGCGTCCGCCGCGAATCAGCACCACCGAGTGCTCCTGCAAGTTGTGGCCTTCGCCGCCGATGTAGCTGATGACCTCGTAACCGTTGGTCAGACGCACCTTGGCCACCTTGCGCATCGCCGAGTTCGGCTTCTTCGGCGTGGTGGTGTACACGCGCGTGCACACGCCGCGACGCTGCGGGCAATTCTGCAGCGCGGGCGAATCGCTCTTGTACGTTTTCGGGCTGCGCGGTCGGCGCACCAACTGGTTGACAGTTGCCATACTTTCAGATTCTCGTTCGAAGTTCCGAGGAACCGTTGGGCGAAGCTCTTGACCTTCAGCCCCCTTGAGTCAAGGGGGCGATCAAACCCTTGCGTCGCAAGGGTTTGATGGGGTCGTGGAAGCATGGCTGACCGGCACGATCCGAATAACAGCCAATCAACCAGCACCCCATGATGAAAAACCAAGGGCAGGCCGGAAGTCCGGTCTGCCCAGAAGCGGAACTTTAACACGGATTCACGAAACTCGACAAGCTTTCGCGCCGTCGTGGCATCCTGCTCTCGAACACGAAGCGCGATCCTTGCGCCTCATTTCGATGGTGCCGCGCGCACGAGGCGCGCGGCGGGATCATCATGCCGCGGGTTGCGGCTCTTCGCCGTGCGTCTCGCCGGATTCCTCGAACACGGCCGACACATTCGCGAGGGTTTCCATTTCCGCATCGGTCAAACCCGCCGGCGCCTTGCGTTGCACGTGGTAGGCGAGACCCGTACCTGCCGGAATCAAGCGGCCAACTATAACGTTTTCCTTCAGGCCGTGCAAGTCGTCACGCTTGCCGCGTACCGCCGCGTCGGTCAGCACCCGCGTGGTTTCCTGGAACGAAGCCGCCGAAATGAACGATTCGGTCGCCAAGGACGCCTTGGTGATGCCCAGCAGCACCGGGATCGAAGCAGCCGGGTGCTCCTTGCGCGCCTCGGCCTTGCGGTTGATCTCGATGAACTGGTTGCGATCCACCTGCTCGCCACGCAGGTACGTGGTGTCACCGGGCTCGCTGATCTCGACCTTGCGCAGCATCTGGCGGATGATCGCCTCGATGTGCTTGTCGTTGATCTTCACGCCCTGCAGGCGGTACACGTCCTGGATTTCCTTGACGAGGTACGCGGCCAGGCGTTCCACGCCCAGCAGGCGCAGGATGTCGCGCGGATCGGATTCGCCGTCCACCACGGTTTCGCCCTTCTCGACGTGCTCGCCCTCGAACACCACGATGTGGCGCCACTTCGGGATCAGGTCCTCGTGCTCGTTGCCATCCACGTCCTTGATGATCAGGCGTTGTTTGCCCTTGGTGTCCTTGCCGAAGCTGACCACGCCCGAGACTTCGGCGAGAATCGCCGGCTCCTTGGGTTTGCGCGCCTCGAACAGATCCGCGACGCGCGGCAGGCCGCCGGTGATGTCGCGGGTCTTGGACGATTCCTGCGGGATACGCGCGATCACGTCGCCGACACCGACCTCGGCGCCATCCTGGATCGACACGATCGCACCGGCCGGCAGGTACGACTGCGCCGGGATGTCGGTGCCGGGAAGCTTCAGCTCCAGGCCCTTCTTGTCTTCCAGGCGCACCGCCGGACGCAGGTCCTTGGCGTTGCTGCCGCGACGCTTCGGGTCGGTGACCACCACGCTTTCCAGGCCCGTCAGTTCGTCGATCGAGGACTGCACCGTGATGCCATCGACGAAGTCGATGTAGCGCACGCGGCCCGCTACCTCGGTAACGATCGGATGGGTGTGCGGATCCCAGTTCGCGACGGTCTGTCCGGCCTTGACCTCGGCACCGTCCTTGACGTTGATGTTGGCGCCGTACGGCACCTTGTAGCGCTCGCGCTCGCGGCCGTTGGCATCGATCAGGCTGACCTCGCCCGAACGCGACACCGCGACCAGGTGGCCCTGCGCGTGCTTCACCGTCTTCAGGTTGTTGAACTTCAGCGTGCCCTTGGTCTTGATGGTGACGTTGTCCACCGCCGCCGCGCGCGAAGCCGCGCCACCGATGTGGAAGGTACGCATGGTCAGCTGGGTGCCGGGCTCGCCGATCGACTGCGCGGCGATCACGCCGACCGCCTCGCCGATGTTGACGAGGTGTCCGCGCGCGAGGTCGCGCCCGTAGCACAGCGCGCACACGCCGAAATCGGATTCGCAGGAAATCGGCGAACGCACCTTGACGCTCTGCACGCCCGCATGGTCCAGCTTCTCGACCAGCGCTTCGTCCAGCAACGTGTTGCGCTCGACGATCGGCTTGTCGTCGTCGCCGGGCGCGTACACGTCCTCGACGGTGACACGGCCCAGCACGCGATCGCGCAGCGGTTCGACCACGTCGCCGCCTTCGACGATCGAGGTCATGGTCAGGCCCTCGAAGGTGCCGCAGTCGTGCTCGGTCACCACCACGTCCTGCGCGACGTCCACCAGGCGGCGGGTCAGATAGCCCGAGTTGGCGGTTTTCAACGCCGTATCGGCCAGGCCCTTGCGCGCGCCGTGGGTGGAGATGAAGTACTGCAGCACGTCCAGGCCTTCGCGGAAGTTGGCCTTGATCGGCGTCTCGATGATCGAGCCATCCGGCTTGGCCATCAGACCGCGCATGCCGGCCAGCTGGCGGATCTGCGCCGCGGAACCGCGCGCGCCGGAGTCGGCCATGATGTAGATCGAGTTCATCGACTTCTGGTCGACGACCTTGCCCTCGGCGTCCTTGACGTGGTCGACGCCGATACCCTTCATCATCGCGCCGGCGATCTGTTCGTTGGTGCGCGACCAGATGTCGACCACCTTGTTGTAGCGCTCGCCCGCGGTCACCAGGCCCGACTGGAACTGTTCCTGGATCTCGACCACTTCCTTCTCGGCCTCTTCCAGGATCGCCTTCTTCTCGTCCGGGATCTTCATGTCGTCGACGCAGATCGAGATGCCCGAGATGGTCGCGAAACGATAGCCCGTGTACATCAGCTGGTCGGCGAACACCACGGTGTCCTTGAGGCCCAGCTCGCGGTAGCAGGCGTTGATGAGCTTGGAGATCGCCTTCTTGGTGAGCTCGGTGTTCATGCGCCGGAAGGCCAGGCCGTCCGGCAGGATCTCGGCAAGCAGCGCACGGCCCACCGTGGTATCGGTCAGCGTGATCTTTTCCTTGTGGCTGCCGTCGGCCGCGACGTCCACTTCGCGGATGCGCACCTTGCAGCGGGCGTGCAGCTCGGCGGCCTTGCTTTCGTAGGCGCGCCGCACTTCGGTGATGTCGGCGAAGACCATGCCCTCGCCCTTGGCGCCGACCAGTTCACGGGTCATGTAGTACAGGCCCAGCACCACGTCCTGGGTCGGCACGATGATCGGGTCACCGTTGGCGGGCGACAGGATGTTGTTGGTCGACATCATCAGCGCGCGCGCTTCCAGCTGCGCTTCCAGCGACAGCGGCACGTGCACGGCCATCTGGTCGCCGTCGAAGTCGGCGTTGAACGCGGTGCAGACCAGCGGATGCAGCTGGATGGCCTTGCCCTCGATCAGCTTCGGCTCGAACGCCTGGATGCCGAGGCGGTGCAGCGTCGGCGCGCGGTTAAGCAGCACCGGATGCTCGCGGATCACCTCTTCGAGGATGTCCCACACCACGGGTTCCTCGCGCTCGACCGACTTCTTCGCCGCCTTGATGGTCGGCGCGATCCCGCGCAACTGCAGCTTGGAGAAGATGAAGGGCTTGAACAGTTCCAGCGCCATCTTCTTGGGCAGGCCGCACTGGTGCAGCTTCAGCGTCGGGCCGACGGTGATCACCGAGCGGCCGGAGTAATCGACGCGCTTGCCGAGCAGGTTCTGGCGGAACCGGCCCTGCTTGCCCTTGATCATGTCGGCCAGCGATTTCAAAGCGCGCTTGTTGGTGCCGGTGATGGCACGGCCGCGGCGGCCGTTGTCCAGCAGCGCATCCACCGATTCCTGCAACATGCGCTTCTCGTTGCGCACGATGATGTCGGGCGCATTGAGTTCCAGCAGCCTTTTCAAACGATTGTTGCGGTTGATGACGCGACGGTACAGATCGTTCAAGTCCGACGTCGCGAAACGGCCGCCTTCCAGCGGCACCAGCGGACGCAGGTCCGGCGGCAGCACCGGCAGCACCGTCATCACCATCCATTCCGGACGGTTGCCCGATTCCAGGAACGCCTCGACCAGTTTGATGCGCTTGGTGAGACGCTTCAGTTTGGTCTCGGAATTGGTGGCTGCGATTTCCTCGCGCAGGCGCACCATTTCGCCGTTCAAATCCAGCGACTTCAGCAGTTCGTAGACGGCCTCGGCGCCCATGCGCGCGTCGAACTCGTCGCCGTGTTCCTCGACCGCCTGCAGGTACTGGTCCTCGTTGAGCATCTGGCCACGCTCGAGCGGGGTCAGACCCGGGTCGATCACCACGTAGGCTTCGAAGTACAGGATGCGCTCGATGTCGCGCAGCGTCATGTCCAGCATCAGGCCGATGCGCGAGGGCAGCGACTTCAGAAACCAGATGTGCGCGGTCGGGCTGGCCAGTTCGATGTGGCCCATGCGCTCGCGGCGTACCTTGGCGAGCGTCACTTCGGTGCCGCACTTTTCGCAGACCACGCCGCGATGCTTCATGCGCTTGTACTTGCCGCACAGGCACTCGTAGTCCTTGATCGGACCAAAGATGGCCGCGCAGAACAAGCCGTCACGCTCCGGCTTGAAGGTGCGATAGTTGATGGTTTCGGGTTTCTTCACTTCGCCCCACGACCACGAACGGATCAGGTCGGGCGAGGCCAGCGAAATCTTGATCGCGTCGAAGTTGAGCGGCTGCGATTGCTGGTTGAACAGGTTCAGAAGGTCTTTCATTGCTTCACTCCGATACGGAGAAATTTGTTTGTCGGTCTGGCAAAGAGCGAATGTCGGACCGGAGATCAGTAGGAGCGAGCCTGCTCGCGATGATCGCCTGCAGGCAGGCTCCTACAGAACCCGGACGCCTGGATCACCGCTCTTCCAGTTCCATGTCGATCGCCAGCGAGCGGATTTCCTTGACCAGCACGTTGAACGATTCGGGCATGCCCGCGGCCATCTTGTGTTCGCCGTCGACGATGGACTTGTACATCTGGTTGCGGCCCTGCACGTCGTCGGACTTCACCGTCAGCATTTCCTGCAGGGTGTAGGCCGCGCCGTAGGCTTCCAGCGCCCACACTTCCATTTCGCCGAAGCGCTGGCCGCCGAACTGCGCGCGGCCGCCCAACGGCTGCTGGGTGACCAGCGAGTACGGACCGGTGGAACGCGCGTGCATCTTGTCGTCGACCAGGTGGTTGAGCTTCAGGTAATGCATGTAGCCCACCGTGACCGGGCGGTCGAACGCGTCGCCGGTGCGGCCGTCGTACAGCATGGTCTGGCCCGACTCCGGCAACTCGGCCAACTTCAGCATGGCCTTGATCTCGGCCTCATCGGCGCCATCGAACACCGGCGTCGCCATCGGCACGCCGGCCTTCAGGTTTTCGGCCAGCGCCAGGATCTCGTGGTCCTTCAGCGAATCCAGGTCGATGTGCAGCTCGTGCCGTTCGGAGTTGTAGATCTCGTCGAGGAACTTGCGGATCTTGTCCGCCTTCTCCTTGGCCTCCAGCATCCGGCCAATCTTTTCGCCCAGGCCCTTGGCTGCCCACCCGAGGTGGGTTTCCAGGATCTGGCCGATGTTCATGCGGCTCGGCACGCCCAGCGGGTTCAGCACGATGTCGATCGGGTTGCCGTCGGCCATGTAGGGCATGTCCTCGACCGGCGCGATCATCGACACCACACCCTTGTTGCCGTGGCGACCAGCCATCTTGTCGCCCGGCTGGATGCGGCGCTTGACCGCCAGGTGCACCTTGACCTGCTTCAGCACGCCCGGCGCCAAATCATCACCTGCGGTGATCTTGGCCCGCTTCTCGCGGAAGCGCTTGTCGAAGGCTTCCTTGTGGCGCTTGATCTGCTCGGCGGCGCGCGAAACCAGTTCCGCGGCGTCCTCGTCCTTGGGGTTGATCTTGAACCACTCGTCCTTTTTCAACCCATCGAGGTACGCGTCGGTGATCTCGGCGTTCTTCTTCAGACCCTGCGGACCGCTGTTGGCAGGCTTGCCGACCAGCTGCGAACGCAGGCGGCCGTAGATCGCGCCTTCCAGGATGCGGAATTGGTCGTCCAGGTCCTTGCGCACGCGCTGGATTTCCATTTCCTCGATCTGGCGTGCGCGCTCGTCCTTCTCGATGCCGTCGCGCGTGAACACCTGCACGTCGATCACGGTACCGTCCATGCCGGGCGGCACGCGCAGCGAGCTGTCCTTCACGTCGGACGCCTTCTCGCCGAAGATCGCGCGCAGCAGTTTTTCTTCCGGGGTCAGTTGCGACTCGCCCTTGGGCGTGACCTTGCCGACCAGGATGTCGCCGACCTTCACTTCCGCGCCGATGTAGACGATGCCGGACTTGTCGAGGCGGTTCAGCGCGGCCTCGCCCACGTTCGGGATGTCGGCGGTGATTTCCTCGGGGCCGAGCTTGGTGTCGCGCGCCTGGCAGGACAGCTCCTCGATGTGGATCGAGGTGTAGCGGTCTTCCTGCACCACGCGCTCGGACAGCAGCACCGAGTCCTCGAAGTTGTAACCATTCCACGGCATGAACGCGACCAGCATATTCTGGCCCAGCGCCAGCTCGCCAAGATCGGTGGAAGAACCATCGGCCAGCACATCGCCGATCGCAACCTTGTCGCCGACGTTCACCAGCGGACGCTGGTTCAGGTTGGTGCTCTGGTTGGAACGCGTGTACTTGGTCAGCGTGTAGATGTCCACGCCCGGATCGTTGTCGCCGACTTCCTTCTCGTTGACGCGCACCACGATTCGCGCGGCGTCGACCTGCTCGATCACGCCGCCGCGGCGCGCCGCGATGGTGACGCCGGAATCGCGCGCGACCGCGCGTTCGATGCCGGTGCCGACCAGCGGCTTCTCTGAACGCAGCGTCGGCACGGCCTGGCGCTGCATGTTGGCGCCCATCAGGGCGCGGTTGGCGTCGTCGTGTTCCAGGAACGGCACCAGCGCGGCCGCCACCGACACGGTCTGCATCGGCGACACGTCCATGTAGTTGATCTCGGGCACCGGGCGCAATTCGGACTCGCCCTTGAAGCGGCAGGACACGAATTCCTCGGTGAACTTGCCGTGCTTGTCGAGCGGCGAGTTCGCCTGCGCGATCACGTAATTGCCTTCCTCGATCGCCGACAGGTAATCCACGTCGTTGGTGACGTGGCCGTTCACCACCTTGCGGTATGGCGTTTCCAGGAAGCCGTAGTGGTTGGTGCGCGCGTACACGGCCAGCGAATTGATCAGGCCGATGTTCGGGCCTTCCGGCGTCTCGATGGTGCAGACGCGGCCGTAATGGGTCGGATGCACGTCGCGCACTTCGAAGCCCGCGCGCTCGCGGGTCAGGCCACCCGGCCCCAGCGCGGAAACGCGGCGCTTGTGGGTGACTTCGCTCAACGGATTGTTCTGGTCCATGAACTGCGACAACTGCGAGGAGCCGAAGAACTCCTTCACCGCCGCCGCGACCGGCTTGGCGTTGATGAGATCCTGCGGACCCAGGTTGTCGGCTTCGGCCAGCGACAGGCGCTCCTTGACCGCGCGCTCGACGCGCACCAGGCCGATGCGGAACGCGTTCTCGGCCATCTCGCCGACGCTGCGCACGCGGCGGTTGCCGAGGTGGTCGATGTCGTCGACGGTGCCGTGGCCGTTCTTGATTTCGATCAGCACGCGCAACACGTCCAGGATGTCGGACGTGTCGCCCTGCGCCGCGACCAGCTTGAGCGCATCTTCTTCCTTGCGACTCACGAAATATTTGTGGTCGTACAGCACCGCGGGGCCGGTCACGGAATCGCGACCGACACGGCGGTTGAACTTCATGCGGCCGACCGTCGAGAGGTCATAGCGCTCGAAGGTGAAGAACAGATTGTGGAACAGGTTCTGCGCGGCCTCCTTGGTCGGCGGCTCGCCGGGACGCATCATCCGGTAGATTTCGACCAATGCTTCCAGTTGCGTGTGGGTCGGGTCGGCGCGCAGGGTGTTGGAAATGTACGGGCCACGGTCGAGGTCGTTGACGAACAGCGTCACGATCGTGTCGATGCCGGCCTCGCGGAGTTTCCCGATCAATTCGGCGGTCAGCTCGTCGTTGGCCGAGGCCAGCAACTCGCCGGTCTTCTCGTCGACGATGTCGTTCGCGAGGATGCGGCCGACCATGTAGTCGTCCGGCACTTCCAGCTTGGTGACCTTGGCGTTCTTCAGTTCGCGCACGTGGCGCGCGGTGATGCGTTTGTCCTTCTCGACCAGCACCTTGTCGCCGGCCACCAGGTCGAAGTTCAGGGTTTCACCGCGCAGGCGCTCGGGCACCAATGCCAGCTCGGCGTTGCCTTCCTTGCCAAGATGGAACACGTTGTGCTCGAAGAAGATGTCCAGCATCTCCTCGTTGGTGTAGCCCAGCGCGCGCAGCAGGATCGTCACCGGCAATTTGCGGCGGCGGTCGATGCGGGTGAACAGGACTTCCTTGGGGTCGAACTCGAAGTCCAGCCACGAGCCGCGATACGGAATCACGCGCGCATTGAACAACAGCTTGCCCGACGAGTGCTGCTTGCCCTTGTCGTGGTCGAAGAACACGCCGGGCGAACGGTGCAGCTGCGAAACGATCACGCGCTCGGTACCGTTCACGATGAAGGTGCCGGTGTCGGTCATGAGCGGAATTTCGCCCATGTACACCTCCTGCTCCTTCACCAGCTTCGGCACCTTCTTGGAGGCCGGGCTGTCCTTGTCGTAGATGACCAGGCGCACGCGCACGCGCAGCGGCGCGCCGTAGCTCATGCCGCGCTGGCGGCACTCGCGCTCGTCGAACGCGGGTTCACCGAAGTGGTAATCGACGAATTCCAGTTCCGCGTTGCCGGAATGGCTCTTGATCGGGAACACGGATTTCAGCGCGGCCTCGAGGCCGATGTCACGGCGCGCGTTGGGCGCGGATGCGGCCTGCAGGAAATCCTTGTAGGAATCGGTCTGGATGGTCAGCAGATTGGGGACGCCGAGAATCGGCGGGCGCTTGCCGAAATCCTTGCGGATACGCTTCTTTTCGGTAAAGGAATAGGTCGTCATGGATGCTACCGCCTCGTTCGTGGACATCGGCCGCACGCACGGCCTGAAAAAACGTGGTGGAGCTGTCACCTGAGAAGTCGCTGGTATTGCCGGCACCAGCACGCCCGTCTGCTGCTACTTCGTGTGAACAACTCGAATCTTTTTTACATCAACAACTCATCGCCTCAACGGCGAAAGCCCGGGGGCAAAAGCCCCCAGGCGTCTTTCATGCCGTTGTAGGAGCCAGCCTGCTGGCGACACGTCGCGCGCAGGCGCGCTCCTACATACGTAGCGCGTCCTGCGCCTATTTCAGTTCCACCTTGGCACCGGCCGCTTCCAGATCCTTCTTGAACTTCTCGGCGTCTTCCTTGCTGGCGCCTTCCTTGACGGTCTGCGGTGCGCCTTCCACCAGGTCCTTGGCTTCCTTCAAGCCAAGGCCGGTGATCGCACGCACGGCCTTGATCACTTCGACCTTCTTCTCGCCGATCGCTGCCAGCACGACGTTGAATTCGGTCTTCTCTTCGGCTGCGGCGGCACCACCACCGGCGGCGGGGGCGGCGGCCACGGCAACAGGGGCTGCCGCGGAGACGCCGAACTTCTCTTCCATCGCCTTGACCAGCTCCATCACCTCGACGAGGGTCTTGGACGAGATGGCTTCGATGATGTCTTCATTGCTGAGGGACATGTTGATTGACTCCTGAAACGTTGAAAGGTTG
>SCQS01000065.1 GCA_004299705.1 Rhodanobacteraceae bacterium
GGTGTACTCTCTGCTCATGGCGTAGTCTCCTCGGCGTTTGCTGACGCCGTCGTTTGGTTGAACCACCAATCTGGAGACTACGCCTTCTTCAAATTTCCACCACCGTTGCTACACGACCGTTCAAGAAGACGGCACCTAACTCATTCCAGCGGACGCGCTACGCGCGCCGCTGATTTCGGGCGTTATGCGTCACGGCGAGCCGCTTGCAAGTAGTTAGCATATTTGCTAACATGGCGCATGCCGTACCGGCGAGTACTTCCATCCGCGCGTTCTGTCAGAGATCGAGTCATGGCCGATCGACGTCGTTGCCGACTTCGCGCGTTTGGCTGAACTCCTTGCGGAGCACGGGCCAAGCCTTCGCTTGCCACACTCGCGCACCCTCGGAGACGGCCTGTTCGAGCTCGGGCCACGTGGGCGTTCTGGCATCGGCCGAGCGCTTTACTGCTTCCTGGTCGGTAAGCGCATCGTAGTGGTCCACGCATTCATCAAAAAGACGCAGGAAACTCCTGACAAGGAGCTCAAGTTGGCTCGTAAACGGGCCAAGGAGTTACAACATGGCTAATCTCAAGTACAAGCCCGTAACTCATGACCATCAAGCCTTTCTGGCTCGCGCGTCCAAGCGCAAGGGCTTCGCTGAGGCTTATGACGCATTGGAGTTGGAATATCAAGTTGCCAACCAAATGCTCAAAGCCCGCTCACGGGCAGGACTTACGCAAGATACCGTCGCGGAGCGCATGGGCACCACAAAAAGCGCTATCTCCCGGCTAGAGTCTGCAGGCAAACAACATGCGCCGTCCATTGTCACGCTTCAGCGCTATGCTCAGGCGGTCGGCTGTGACCTAAAGGTTCAGTTGGTTCCACAAAAGTGACGCATAACATCCCGATCATGCGGATGCTCACCCGCTACGCGGGTGGCGCCGCTTGCTTCGGGCGTTGATATTACTTTCGCTGTCAAGAGCGGAGCGGTTGTGGAGTTGGCTTGGGTGGTGGGCTGAATCCCCTGTTGACGACCCCGCGCGTCCGCACAGCGGCCCTGAAACACAGTGAAACCGCCCTCTGCAGCGCCTCAACGCCGCGTTGACACGTGAGGGTTCACCATTCTTAGCAGGCCCACCGGCATGCATCCGCGTGTCGGTCACATACGGCGCACCAGCGCCACGCGGAGGCAGCAATGTCCATCCCCGTTCGCCAACAAATCAAGGTTGCCAGCTACATCATCGGGCGCAAATTGCGCGGGGTGAAGCGCTACCCGTTGACGCTGATGCTGGAACCGCTGTTCCAGTGCAACCTCGCCTGCCCCGGCTGCGGCAAAATCGATTACGAGTCGCACGTGCTCAAGCAACGCCTGTCGGTCGAGGAGTGCATGCAGGCGGTGGACGACTGCGGCGCGCCGATGGTGTCGCTGGCGGGCGGCGAGCCGCTGATCCACCACGACGTCAAGGAAATCGTCGAGGGCTTCATCGCTCGCGGCAAATACGTCTACCTGTGCACCAACGCGATCCTGCTGGAAAAGAAGCTCGACCTGTTCACGCCATCGGACCAGTTGACGTTCTCGGTGCACCTGGACGGCATGCGCGAACGCCACGACGAGAGCGTGGGCCGCGAAGGTGTGTTCGACATCGCGACGGCAGCGATCCGCGAAGCCAAGCGGCGCGGTTTCCGGGTCAACATCAACACCACGCTGTTCACCACCGCCAAGCCGGACGAAGTCGCCGAGTTCTTCGACTTCGCCACGAACGACCTGAAGGTGGATGGCATCACGTTCTCGCCGGGCTTCGCCTACGAGCACGCGCCGCGCCAGGACGTGTTCATGGGCCGCCGCCAGTCCAAGGAGTTGATGCGCAAGATCTTCACGCGCAGGAAGGAAAAGCGCAGCAAGTGGGCGCTCTCGCAGTCCAGCCTGTTCCTGGATTTCGTGTGCGGCAACCAGGGCTACCAGTGCACCGCGTGGAGCATGCCCTGCCGCAACGTGTTCGGCTGGCAGAAGCCGTGCTACCTGCTGGTGGACGAAGGCTACGAACCGACCTGGCAGGCCCTGCTCGACAACACCAACTGGGACAACTACGGCGTCGGCCGCAACCCCAAATGCGCGAACTGCATGGCCCATTGCGGGTTCGAGGGCACCGCCGCGACCGATGCGATCGCGCATCCGCTCAAGGCGCTGTGGGTCAGCCTGCGCGGCCCGAAACTCACCGGGCCGTTCGCCGCCGACCCGCCGATCCTGTACGACACGCCGGATCCGAACCAGCGCCACGTCCCGCACAGCAACGTCCCGATCGCGCACTTCGGCAGTATCCAGCACTGAACCGGACACGAGGCGGCGCATGGTCCTGCTGATCCTCGCCGCCGCTTCGCTGGCCTGCTGGGCCGGCGTGTTGCTGGCACCGTGGGGCGCTTGGTTGTGTCGGGAGAAACTGGAGGCCGACACGATGCCCGCGCGGCCGCGCGACGATTTCACCGTGTTGATTCCGGCGCGCGACGAGGCTGCAGTGATCGGCGAAACCTTGCGCGCCTTGCAAGGAGCGGCACCGGACGCTGCCGTCATCGTGATCGACGATCAGTCCAGCGATGGCACCGCCGGCACGGCACGCGCAAGCGGGCTGCCGAACCTGCAGGTGATCGCCGGCACCGCGCCACCAGCCGGTTGGACCGGCAAACTGTGGGCGCTCCAGCAAGGCCTGGAGCATGCCGCCACGGCACGCGTGTTGTTGCTGGATGCCGACATCCGGCTGGCGCCCGGAATCGTGTCGTCGCTGCAACGCAAGGCTGATGAGGGTAACGCGCTGGTCTCGCTGTGCGCCGAACCATGCTGGGATGGCATGGCCGCGCGCTGGCTGCTGCCGGCCTTCGTGTATTTCTTCAAGCTGCTGTATCCGTTCGCGCTGGCCAACCGCACGGATTCGCGGATAGCCGCGGCGGCGGGCGGCGTGATCCTGATCGACCGCGCGGCGCTGATCGAGGCCGGAGGCTTCGCCGCATGGAGTGATGCGATCATCGACGACTGCACGCTGGCGGCGCGCATCAAGCGCACCGGCCGGCGCTGCTGGATCGGCCTGACGCATGGCGCGGCCAGCCTGCGCCGCACGAACTTCCACGCCACTGCACACATGATCGCGCGCAGCGCCTTCGTGCAGTTGCGGGAATCGCTGTGGCTGACGCTGGCCGCTTCGCTGTTGTTGATGCTGACATTCTGGATTCCCGTACTGGCGCTCGCTTTCGGCGCGGGCACGACGCGCGTGCTGGGACTGCTCGCCTGCCTGTCGCTGCTCGCCTGCTACCTGCCGACGCTGATGTATTACCACCGCAACCCGCTGGCGGCTGTGCTGCTGCCGCTGGCCGCGACTTTCTTCCTGGCGGCGACCTGGTACTCGGCCTGGCGTGCGCTCGCGGGTACGCGCTCGCAGTGGAAGGGTCGGCGTTACCGGCGCGGCTCCAGGGCCTGTTGAATGCAGCGGCATGCAACGCCATCGACACCCGCCTCCCGGACACATCGCTGGTTGCCGGATGCCGAACTCGACGCGCACCCTGTCGGCACCTGGTTGCTGGAAATGGGTTTCGATCTGTGGATACGCACGCTCTACAACCGTGTGCTGCTGTTTCCGGACGATTTCCACATCGCGCCGGGCACCCTGATCGCCTCCAATCACCAGCGTGACGTCGACGGCCCGATGCTGGGCACGGTGCTGGTGCGCCGCAAGGGCCTGCGCTTCCAGTGGCCCTTGCCGTTCTACGCGACGCGCGAGGACCTGTTCCGGGCCGGCATCCTGGCGCGCCTGACCGTGCACTGGCCGCGCCCGCTGTCGGCGTTGCTCGCACACATTCCGCTCGCATGGTTCTTCGCTCTGGGCCGCGCCGAACCGATGCGGCGCACGCGCGAATTCACGCTCGGCGAAACCCTGCGCGCGCTGATCGACATGGGCATGGGCGATGCCGACGCGGCATGGGTACTGAACGCGCGTGGCCGACGCGAAACCGGAATCGTCGCCAACCAGTTCCGCGTGCGCGAAGCGGTGCTGCGCCGCGACCCGTCGCTGGAAACAGGGTGGGGTCTGCGGCGCCTGACGCCGGTCACGCGCGCACGCATCGCACCCGCGTTCCGCAGCGCGGTGGCTGCGCAACTCGCGCACTTCGCGCAACGACTGGATCGCGGGCGATGCGTGTACTTCTCGCCCGAAGGCACGATTTCGACGGACGGACATTTCGGTCGCATCCGCGCCGGTTTTTTTCGGCTCACGCGCACGGCCGAGACGGCACCGTGGGTCCAGCCGATGGCACTGGCCTACGACACACTCGCGCCCGGCCGCTCGCGGGTGGTGGTGCGGATCGGCGAGCGCTTCCGCGCCGACCCGGCACTCGATCGCCGCGCCTTCGACGCCACCCTGCGCCAGACGATCCTGCAGTTGGCCCCGGTCACGCCCAGCCACCTGCTCGCGCGCTGGCTGCTGCACGGCCCCGCATCGTTCACGCGCGAAGATCTCGGCGACTGGCTGGCCCACTGCCGGGCCACATTGCGCGACACGCATCCATCACTCGACCCGCTGCTCGCGGGTGCTAACCTGCGCGGCCTCGCCGGTCAGCGCTTGCGCTGGCTGGAGCGCAAGGGCCTCGTCGCGCGGCACGGCGGCAACTTCCGGAATCGCTGCGCGCGCGACGCCGAGCCTGGCTGGCGGACGCCCGCCAACGTCGCACGCTATCTTGACAACAACCTGGCCGGGCTCGTCCCCGATACCCATCGGGTTTTGCCATGCTGAGAAACCTGTTGTCGCGCGTGCGCCGCCTGCTGAAGCCGCAGGTGATCCTGCCGATCCTGCTGGCGGTGGCGCTGCTGGTGTTCGCCTTCAGCCTCGGCGATCTGCACAAAGTGGTCGAACGCGTCGGCCGGCTGCCCATCCGCGTCCTGTGGTTGTCGCTGGCCGCGGCGGCGTGTTACCTCGCGTGCAAGGCGACACAATTGAAACTGATGTTGACCCAGATCGATGTGCGCATCCCGGCGCGCCCGTTCTGGCTCGCCTTCGCGGTCGGCGAATTGACCGTCACCCTGCCGCTTGGGATGTTCTCGCAGAACTGGGTGCTGTCAGCCTCGCGCCGCGTGCACATCGGACGCAGCTCGGCCGCGACGGTGATGATGGTGCTGGCCGAAGTCGCGGTGGTGTTCCTGTTCCTGGCGGTGGCCGGCATCCCCGGACACCCCGACATGCGCTGGACGGCCGTGGCGTTGCTGGTCGCCGTGGGGCTTTTGCTGCTGGGCCTGCTGCTGTTCGAACACCGCGCGCGCGCATTGGTCGTGCGCCTGAAACACCGTTGGGCCCGTCGCGGCGCGGACGCCGGGCTGGAAATGCTGCGCGGCCTGCGCAAGTTGTCCACGCCGGTGATGCTGATCGTCAGCATCGTGCTGGCGGCGGTCTATCTTGGCGCACTCACGTTCGCGTTCTGGATCATCGGGCGCGGCATGGGTGTCCACCATCTGGACTACCTCTCCGCCGCAACCATCTACATGTTCTCGCTGGCAGTCATCCTGGTCGGCGCGGGCCTTTTCAGCCAGATCGGAACCGTGGAGTTGCTGGGCATGCTGGCGGCGCGGGCGTGGGGCATCGACTACACCGATGGCCTGGCGTTGATGCTGGGTTTCCGCATCGTGTGGACGGGCTCGATCTGGCTGCTGTGCCTGCCGATCGTCGGGCTGATGTGGCGCGAAATACCCCGGCATGCGCGCGCGCCTTCAGCCGATAGCGGCAAGAAAGTTTCCCGTTGAGGCGGAGATGTCCATGCGCGGAATGCCATGTGCGGCACGTGCGCGTTCGAGGTCGCGCGGAATGTCGAGGTGCTTCTGTTCGACCGACCACACGTGACCGCGCTCGCGGTGGAAGCGCGAGAGATATTCCTGTTCGCTTTGCCCCGGTGTCGCCACGAACAAGGCCTTGCGACCCAGACCGGCCAGTTCCATCAACGTGGTGTAGCCCGAGCGCGTCATCACGAGATTGGCGCGGTTGAGCATTTCGGCCTGGCGGCTGCGGTCGAGGTAGCCGTACACCGTGGCGCCTGCGATTTCGCGACACTCGCCGTCGTCGTGCGGGCGGCCCAGGGTCACCACGATCCGCCCAGGGACTTCCGGCAACGCCTTCAGCACCATGTCTTCCAGCAAGCCGCGCTGTGGTTCGATGCCCGACACCGAAAAGAACACGTCAATGTCCTGCTCGACCTCCATGCGCGGCGCGCTGGAGAGCGGCCCGATGTAAACGAGCCGACCGCTGCCCCAATCGAACACCGGATCGTGGCCCAGCCAGCCCGACAGACCGCCACTGTCGGCAACATCCGGGATCAGCACCTTGGTGAACCCCTTCAGCAAATCGCGCTGGCCCCATTCCACGAAGCGCTCGGTGAAGTGGCTGAAAAACGGCACGCGCTGGTGGATCGAATGGAAGATGCAGTAACTCGGCACGGCAGCCGACCACAAACCGAGGCGGCTGTCCGACACCACGCAGTCGTAATGGCGTTCCCTCACCAGCCGTTCGGCCAACCGATGTTCGCGTTTGTAGCCCGCCAGCACCCACGGCATCGCCGCGGTCATGCGCAGGTAGAAGATCGCGGGGTAGCGGCTGAACGGCGCCGGCGTGTCGCGGAACGGAAAGAACTCGCAGGCGTTGCCAAGCTCCGACTGCAGCAGGCGCATGCCCGGGCCCGGCGCGATCACGATGGTCACCGCATCGCCGCGTTCATGCAGTGCGCGGATCAGGCCCAGGCTGCGCGTGGCGTGCCCGAGCCCCCAGTGATAGACGCCGTACAGAATCCGTCGCCCCATGCAAGCCGCCCTTCAACGCGTTGCGCGATGGTGGGATGCTGGCAGGGGTAACGTCAATGGCGCGCGAAAAGGCGGTTCATGCGAAAATCACGCACCCCCGTCCCCGAAGCTTGGCCAAGGCCATCGTTCGCGCTCAGACGGCACTGCGAGAATCGACAATTCGGCCCCGTAGCTCAGTTGGTGGTTGCATGAACGCTTGCGAGCGTCCGGGGGACGCTCGCGCGAATGCAACCGGCGAGGCATGGATGCCGACCGGACGGCTCCACCACGGACGGTTCATGCGAGAATCCCGATTCTGGCCCCGTAGCTCAGTTGGATAGAGCATCCCCCTCCTAAGGAAAAACTGTACCCTACGGAGGCTAGACGCTGAGCGGTTTTCAGCGTAGGGTTGACCTCACAGGGACAGCCGAGGGACAGCCACCGCATGGCAACGTTTGTCGAGACACCACGTGGGAAGTGGAAGGCGCGCATTCGCAAATTCGGCGTCCCAGAACAGTCGAAGACGTTCAAACGCAAGACGGATGCAGAGGCTTGGGCGCGTCAGATCGAATCGCAAATTGAACGCGGCGTGTGGCGAGACACGTCAGAGGCTGACCGCACCACATTGCGCGAGGCACTGCATCGGTACGAGCGCGAAGTGACACCCAAAAAACGCGGCGGGCAAAATACCGATCGATCGAATCTGCGATTGCTGCGCAGCGAACGGATAGCAGCACTGACGGTTGGCCGGATTGCTTCGAGCGACCTCGCGCGTCTGCGTGATCAATGGACACGCGATGGGCTGAAGCCTTCCACAATCAGGCGGCGGATGGTGACACTTTCTCATGTGTTCACGATCGCCAGCAAGGAATGGGGTATGGGCAGTTTGGCCAACCCTGTGCGGAATGTCCGGCTCGCGCCGGAAAACAATGCTCGCGATCGTCGTGTCAGCGAACACGAAATCAACGCCATCTGCGCCTCGTCGGGCCGTTCAAGCGCGCTTGAATCCTTCGTGAGACTCGCGGTCGAGACGGCGGCTCGGCGGGGCGAACTGACAAATCTCTGTTGGCGTGACGTGCACCTGGACGGTCGCACCATTCATCTTGAAAAAACCAAAAATGGCAAACCGCGTGACGTTCCACTTTCCCCCTTCGCCATCGAAATCCTGTGGAAGCTGCGCAAGCGTGGGGTGAAAGCCGACAACAAAGTACTGTGCTGGGCGCGTGGCGACAGCGCCACGCAAGCTTTCAATCGTGCGCGGGATCGTGCGAGAAAGACCTATCTGGAGAAATGCGAAGAATCGGGGCAAGTGCCCGATTCATCTTTCCTCCGTGATCTGCACCTGCACGACCTCAGACATGAAGCAACGTCGCGCCTGGCGTCGTTGTTCGCGATTCACGAACTTACGAAGATCACCGGTCACAGCGACACCAAGATGCTGCTGAGGTACTACCACCCGCTCGCGACCGATCTCGCCAATCGATTCCTGCAGGTGAAGAGGATGCGACCCCGGCGCGATTCGAACGCGCGACCTGCCGCTTAGGAGGCGACCGCTCTATCCAACTGAGCTACGGGGTCACAGATGGGGTTGCCAATGGTAACGGGTTGCGAACGCTACTACTTGCTGACCACCGTTCCGGCAATCGTTGATCTCGGCGCTGGTAATTCCTGAACTCCTGCAGGTGTGACCAGGATGCTGGCCTGCGATGTAGGGCAGGCAGGTGACGACCCGTTGTCGTCCTTCGTGACCGGCGGCTCTCGGGAAGGTTGGTTGCCCCCAAGCGACCAATGACGCCGGCTGTCTTCGACTTTGCCCATGAAGACCGGGTTCATCGCCTCAACTCAATGTTCCGCGAGAACGCGTCGACTCCGATCTGTCACCGCGTTTACCACTAGCTTTCCTTTGGCTTAGCCACTAACAAAATTGCTCACGGTTCACGGGTAAAGGCCTTACAGTGCATCGATCTTGGCATTGGCGGACCGGAGCGATCCAGTTCAGCGCAGCCATTGCATTTCTATCCTGCGCCGCCACGCGCAACAGGTGGCCCGCTTTCCAGACACTCGTATCCCGGATCGCAGTCGAATGTCACGGACCAAGTGGATTCTGACGATCACTGGCGTCGTCATCGTGGCGCTGGTTCTCTGGCGCATCTTGTCGAGCCATGGCGGCACGGCGCAAGCGGGCCCCGGCGCGGGCACGCCTGTGCCGGTGACGATGGTGCCTGCAGCTCTCCAGAACGTGCCGACCTACTTGATGAACCACGGCACCGTCACCCCGATCAACACCGTCAACGTGCAACCCCAGGTTGGCGGCGAGTTGATGAAGCTGGACTTCACCGAGGGCGATCCGGTCAAGCAAGGGCAGGTCATCGCACAAATCGATCCGCGCACACTGCAGGGCGAGCTTGACCAGGCCACCGGAAAGCTTCAGCAGGACGAAGCCCAGCTCGAAACCGCGAAGGCCAATCTGGAACGGTCCTCGAATCCCAAATATGCACCCTACGTCGCACAGATCGACCGTATCACCCAGCGCAATAAGGTATTGCAATACCAGGCGGCCGTTGCGGCAGACAACGGTTCAATCAGGGACGTTCGAGTGCAACTCGGCTTCACGAGCATCACCTCGCCCATCGATGGCGTGGCCGGCATCCGTCAGGTCACGCCAGGCAACGTCGTTACCACTGGCTCGACGATCGTCACCATTACCCAGATGCACCCAATCGACGTGTTGTTCACGCTACCCGGCAAGTATCTCGATGAAGTGCGCAGCGCTCAGGCGAAGGGACCGCTGAGCGTGGTGATCCTCAACGCCTCGGGTGGTGTGATCGAAGGCGATGGTGTGCTCAAAGTCATCAACAACCAGATCGACCAGAATACCGATAGCTGCCAGCTCAAGGCCGAGTTTCCGAATTCCGACAACAAGCTCTTCCCCGGACAATACGCGAACGTTCGCTTGGAACTTGGTGTCCAGACGGGCGTACTGGTCGTGCCCGCTGCCGCGGTGCAGCGCGGGCCGGATGGCGACTATGTGTGGCTGGTTACGAGCAAGAAGCCTGCCGGTCGAGCGCTGGCCGGTGGCGGCGTGCGACACATCGGCACCGCCGCCAAGGGTGACCACCAGCGTGCCCAATACGTCACCATGCAGGTGGTCACCACCGGCGGTGAGGCGGGCGACACCGGACAGATCATCACCAAGGGCTTGAAATCCGGGTACGTGGTGGTCGCGACGGGCCAGTTCCGCCTCAAGGAAGGCAGCCGGGTGACGCCGATGGAACCTGGCGAGGCGTCGGCATTGCCCGCCTCCATCGAAGCCAAGACCCCGCAGAAACGCAATGGCGCGCGGGAACAATGAGTCGCGGGAGCAAGGACCGCGGTATGAAACGTCATCACAGCCAACCGGCCGACCGTTTTGCCGACGTCGTTGTGACCGGAGTGACGATCAGGGAATCGCTCTGTCGTCGGCCGTCGTGATGGGGTACTTCGCCTTTTGGCGCAGTGCTTCGCGGCGAAGCCATTCGCGGAAGACGCCCAGCGCGGCGTCTTCTGCGCGCACCGACCGAAACGCCAGATACCAACTTTCGTATTGCTGGCGCGGGACCCCAAAAGGTGCGACCAGGCGGCCGGACGAGAGCGCGTCGCTAACGTATGGGAGCTGTGCAACGAGCACGCCTACGCCATCGATCGCGGCTTGCACGGCCATGGCCGAACTGCCGAACGATATTTCCCGGGACACGCCAGCGGCTTTGATGCGCATCGCCTTGAACCACCAGTCCCATTGATCGCGGAGGTGTGCCACCACGATTGAGGGGACCTTGCGGAGGTCACGTGGCTTGTGCAGTTGCTTGGCCAAGGATTGCGTACACACTGCAACCAACGTGCTCGGGAACAACGCTTCCGCCAAATAGCCCGGCCAGTCTCCGTGGCCGCGCCGCACGGTGCACGTCCAGTCGTCGCGCAGTGGATTCATCAGCCCGCCCGTCGCGATGCGCACCTCGATGTCGGGGTGGTCGCGGTTGAAAGTAGCGAGGCGCGGGATCAACCAGTGCATCGCGAGCGCCGGTGCGACGCCAACCGTCAGCACCGGGCCTGCGCGCATCGCGCGCACCTCTTCAGTCAGTCGCGCAATGGCCTCGAATGCGTTCTGCAAACCCGGTTGGTACGCGCGGCCCTGGTCAGTCAGCTCCAGCCCGTTCGGGTGGCGCTTGAACAACGGAAGCCCGAGTCGATCCTCCAGCAGCCGTACCTTCTGGCTGACGGCGGCCGGCGTCACGTTCAGCTCGACCGCCGCCGCAGCAAAACTTCCAAGTCGCGCCGCCGCCTCGAACGCACGCAGCCGATTCAACGACGGCAAATGACCAGCCATGTGGTGTACCTATAGCTTTTCTTTTGCTAAGCCATCGACAAAATTGTTCACGATCTCTGGGCCATCGTCTTACATTGCAACGGTCTTGGCCTTGGTCTTCGCAATTGATTCAGATCGGCATACCGATAGCACTACTGTTTCATTTTGGCAAGCAGCGCGCGCAGTACACACGTCTGACTTCGTCGAGCAAGGACAGTGAAACGTGAATCTGTCCGCCCCGTTCATTGCGAGGCCAGTGGCTACAACACTGCTGATGGCCGCGATTGCATTGCTGGGACTGGTCGTGTTTCCGCGTTTGCCGGTGGCCCCTCTGCCTTCGATCGACTTCCCCACGATCCAGGTGACGGCAACCCTGCCCGGTGCAAGCCCGGAAACCATGGCCGCCGCGGTCGCGACACCGCTGGAGCGCCAGCTCGGCCAGATTGCCGGCGTCAGCGACATGACTTCATTCAGCGCACAAGGTGCGACGTCGATCACGATCCAGTTCGATCTCGACCGCGACATCGACACGGCCGCGCAGGACGTGCAGGCGGCGCTCAGCGCCGCCAGCAAGTCGCTGCCTACCACGATGACGACTCCGCCAACGTGGAAGAAGCTCAACCCGGCCGATGCACCGATCATGGTGCTGGCAGCGACATCCCGGTCGCTGCCGCTGACGGAAGTCGACAACGACGTCGACAACATTCTCGCCAGGGCGATTTCGCAGGTTTCCGGCGTGGCCCAGGTCACGCTGGGCGGTGAACAGAAGCCGGCCATCCGGGTTCAGGTCAACCCGGCCAAGCTTGCGTCGTTGGGGCTGACCCCAGAGCAAGTACGCCAGGCATTGGCGGATGCCAGTACCGATGCGGCCAAAGGTGCGCTCAATACTGCCACCACCGGATTCACGATCGCTGCCAACGACCAGCTCACCGAGGCCCGGAAGTTCGAGCATGTCGTCATCGCTTACCACAACGGTGCGCCCGTTCGGGTCGAAGACGTGGGGCGGGCCATCGCAGCCGCGGCAGACCGCACCGCAGCGGCTTACTACAACGGCCAGCCGGCGATCCTGTTGACGATCTACCGGCAACCCGGCGCGAATGTCATCGCCACCGTGGATCGGATCAAGGCGCGGTTGCCAGAGCTCACGGGCGGCTTGCCGGCCGGCGTGGACGTACACACGGTACTTGATCGCACGACCACGATCCGTGCGTCGGTGCGCGATGTCGAGTCCACCTTGGGCCTTACCATCGTGCTGGTGGTGCTCGTCGTTGCGCTGTTCTTGCGCAACCTCCGCGCGACGATCATCCCCGGCCTCACCATCGTGGTGGTGTTGTTCGGCTCGTTTGCAGTAATGGGACTGTTCGGGTTCAGCCTGGACAACCTGTCACTGATGGCGCTGACCATCGCGGTCGGGTTCGTGGTGGACGATGCGATCGTCGTGATCGAGAACATCTACCGCCATATCGAGGGTGGCGAATCGCCACGCGAGGCGGCGGTGAACGGAGCGCGCGAGATCGGATTCACCGTGTTGTCGATGAGCCTGTCACTGATTGCGGTCCTGCTGCCGATCGGCTTCATGAGTGGTGTCGTGGGGCGCCTGTTCCGCGAGTTCGCCTTCACCGTGGTGGCCGCGGTCGCGGTGTCGGCCGTGGTGTCGCTGACGTTGGCCCCGATGCTGTGCTCGCGGTGGATCAAGCCGGCGCGCGGCGAGCGTGGTGCGTGGCACCGTCGCGTCGAGCGCGGTTTTGAAGGGCTAACGGAGGGCTACCGAAGAACGCTCGACCTTGCGCTGGCGCGGGCTCCATGGATGCTCGCGGCGTTTGTCGCGACGGTGTTGCTGACGGTACTTCTGGCCGTGACCATCCCGAAGGGATTCTTTCCCGTGCAGGACACGGGGTTGGTCGGCGCGCTGGCGGACGCGTCCCAAAGCGTGTCGCCCCGACAGATGCAACAACTGGAGCGCCGGATCGACGCCATCGTTCGTCGCGATCCAGCGGTGGCTGGCGTCGCCTCGTGGACCGGCAGCACGGGCGGCAACGGCTTTGCGCAAACCCAGAACACTGCGCGTTATTTCATCGTCCTCAGACCACGCTCCGACCGCAAACTCTCCGCGCCACGCGTGATCGACCGCCTGCAGCGCGCCTTGCGGGGCATCGGCGATGCCACCTTGCACATGAATGCGACCCAGGACATCACCGTGGGTGGGCGCACCTCGCGCGGCAACTTCCAGTACACCCTGGAGGACGCAAATATCGATGAACTGCGCCGCTGGTCAGCAAAGATGCTCGCCGCGATGGACCGGCTCCCGGAGATCGAGGGCGTTGCGAGCGATCTGCAGGATTCGGCCCCGCAATTGACAATCGACATCGACCGCGCGAAGGCGGCAAGCCTCGGCGTGTCCGTGCAGACCATCGACGACACGCTGGACGATGCGTATGGGCAACGCCAGATCAGCCAGTATCTGACGCAAATTGGTGCCTACCCAATCATCCTTGAGGTGATGCCTGACCAATTACATCACCTGGCGTCCCTCAACGACCTGTATGTGAAATCCGCAACGACGGGCACGACCGTACCTCTTTCCACCTTCGTGACTGTCGCCACCAATACCACCGGACCGCTTTCCATCGTCCACCAGGGCCAATTCCCCGCGGTGAACCTGTCCTTCAACCTCCGGCCAGGTGTTTCGCTCGGCCAAGCGGTCGCCGCAATCCAACACGCTGCGCAGGCAATCCACATACCCGAGAGCGTCGCCGGGGCGTTCACCGGCAACGCGGGGGCATTCCAAAAATCGCTTGCCAGCATGCCATGGATGGTCTTGTTGTCGTTGCTGGCTGTCTACGTCGTTCTGGGCATCCTGTACGAAGACTTCATCCACCCGCTGACGATTCTTTCGACGCTGCCTTCCGCGGGGCTCGGCGCCCTGCTGGCGCTGTACGCGGTGCGCATGGACTTGTCGGTGATCGGCATGATCGGTGTGATCCTGCTGATCGGCATCGTGGAAAAGAACGGCATCATGCTGGTCGACTTCGCGATCGTCGCTGAACGTGAGCGCGGACTGGCACCGCTGCAATCCATCCGCGAAGCCTGCATCTTGCGCTTCCGCCCGATCCTCATGACCACGCTCGCCGCGTTGCTTGCAGGAATTGCCTTGGCGGCAGGCACCGGCACCGGGTCGGAACTGCGCCGACCATTGGGCATCGCGATCGTTGGTGGCCTCATCTTCAGCCAGCTACTGACGCTGTACACCACGCCAGTCGTATACCTGTATCTCGATCGGCTTCGCGCGTGGCTCAATCGGCGACGCGCAGGCCACATCGAGAACGTTGCGTGAGTCGCCCCCGCGACAACGCTCCAATGACCGCTGTGTGGCAACGCGATTTGAGTTGCGACCGTCCGCTCGTGGCCGCGAGTTTCCTATTGTGACGCGGTGGCTGGGGCATCATCGACCCACTGGTCAGCGCTCATCGGCACGGTGGTCAGCCTGACGGGGACACGCAACGGTACCCCAAACTCGTGTACTTGGGCCTACGGGCACGGCATGCCCTCCCTCGTCGGGATGGTGGAATTTTCGCAAGACGCCCTGCCTTGGCGACCGGTTCCAAGCGACCGCATCGGCAGGGGTGATTCGAACCAAAGGGGTGAGTGTTGCAACGAGTTACCATGTGAAACCAAGCTGCAGCAAGGCTTTCAGGGTGGAGGCAACTTTCTCGCCGCATGAGCGCTGAGTTTCCGGGTATCAACAACGCAGTCTGCATAAGTCCTTGCGTTCCACGGCATTTCGTGTAACCGTGTTACCGGCTGCGGTTGTGTGACCGTCCGCGGCTTCTGTGGTTTTAGCCCTGCTTTGGCACTGGTCCGTATCGGACAGTTGCCATGACATTCAAAGAAATGCGGCTTCCCGCTGCAATAGCGGAAGCGTTTCCCCTGCCGTCGAATAGTGAGCAGTATCTGCTCGCGCGTTACGGCGCCACGATGTCACTTGACGACATCGCCGCGGAATTGGGCACAACGCCCAACGCGCTGCGCATCAGACAGCTTCGTTACCGCGATTTGCCGCCCCGGATTCGGGGAATGCGCGCATATCGCTGCCCCACAAAAACTGTCGCGGCGTGGATTACGGCGCTGGTAGATGACGAGGGCGAAGCAGCTGCAATCCGTGATATGGAACCCGCGCACGGAGCGAGACGGCCAGGCAGGCCGCGTAAGCATCACTCCTTCACCGATGCAGACGGCGGGGAGGACGCGTGATGGACCTCAAATACGAACAGCGCCCGACTGCAATCGGGCGCTGTGAGGGAACCGCACTTGCACATGTACAGCCGCAATCGTATCAGAGCGCCCCAATGCGTGAAGTGCGCGTTGGCGATTTGAGCGATGCGCTGCAATACGCGCCATGCTTTGTCGTCGAGCCGATCATCCCGCGCGATGAAGTAACTTTGCTGTCGGGTCACGGCGACGTTGGGAAGTCGTATTTGGCGCTCGTGATTGGGGCACACGTCGCGTGCGACCAACGATGGGGGCCGTTTCCCGTCACACACGGGAACGTGCTGTTTGTGACGCTGGAAGACGTCGCAGAGAGGGTTCGCTACCGTTTGGCCCGAATCGTTGAGGCCTACCGGCTCGACCCGATCAAGCTCGATAAGAATTTATTGGTTCTCGACGGCGCCAGCATCAACGCATCGCTCGCCGAAGAATTCTTGGGCCCCCGAGCGCATACCATCGCCGAAACGTCGTCGTTCAAGCAACTTGCGCTGAAGAGCAAGGGATACGACTTGGTGATTGTCGACAACGCCAGTGACGCGTTCAACGCTGATCCAAACAGCAACCGCCTCGTACGCCGTTTTGTTCGTCAAATGCTCGGTGAAAATGCCCGAGTAAATTCATTGGCCGTGTTGCTGCTAGCCCATGTGGACAAGGATGCCGCTCGGTACGGTGCGCGGCAGCAGTCATATCTCGGGTCGGTCGCTTGGCATAACTCCGCCAGGTCCCGAATCGCGCTGACCGGTGATGATGGCAACCTGACACTGCAGCACGAGAAACACAACCACAGTGCTAAGCATCAGCCCATTCGCCTGTTCCGAACCGCAGATGGCGTACCGATGCCAGAAGAAGCCGCTATGGACGGATCAGCGGCTTCGGATTCCCTGCTGAGCAATGACGTCGACGCGATCCTCATGGCAATGTACGCCGCAAAGGCCGCAGGCGTAACCGTCCACGCTTCGACTTCCGGCCCATACACACCGCAGAAAACCCTCTCCACGTTTCCCGAACTGCCACGAAGTCTTCAAAACAATTCGGGACGATACCGCTTCTGGCGAGCGCTTCGTGCGTGCCAATCCGCCGGCACGGTCTCTGCTGAAGACTTCGTCACGGGGCACCGCAACAAGAGAAAAAAGCTCGTGCTCACCCACAAGGGCGAAGTTGCGGTTGCGGCGCTGCAATCCCCCTGACCCCCTCGCATCACCGCAGCAGGCGGGGGAAAAGCTGCGGTGATGTGCGGTAGTCGCAAACCACCGCACATCACCGCAGCATCGCAGCACTACCGCAACGTCCAGGGTCGCGGCTCGCCGGCATCCCTGCCGGACTCGGCCTCGCTGCGCGCTTCGCGCGCTCTCGGCCCGCCGGCGCGGCCGCGATGTAGGGTTGAGGCAGGTTGAAAGGAAAGCGTGCAGGCAGCGGGCTGGCTTGTGGCCAAACCTGATCAGTCCCGCGCCCACCCCCCACGCAACGCCGACTCGATTCTTTGCGATACAGAAACCCTTCACCGAAGGAGCGGAGCGGCTGTCAAGGGCGGTGAGTTCGGGTAGCGATTTCCCAGTCTCGCACATCCGTTCAATCGGAGCAGCGTGCGTCAAGCAACAAAGCGCCGCGGCGAACTCACCGGCGCAGCTTTACCCTTGACTGCTGCGGAGCGACCCAGCCTTGGCACGGGGTGCAGGGATGCTGTTTACCCTGCACCCCTGCCGCGCGGCGAGCGCTAGGTCGGGCGCGCAGTCACCTACAGCTTGTCATGCCATACGGTTACCGAAAGCGGCGCATCGCAATACTCAAGCGACAAGCCACTGAGGCAGGTGTGCCTCGCTTACCCGGAGGGTGCCCGCACGCTGCGCAACGCGCGACGGCACCTCCGGGTCATGTCCTCAAAAAGCCTTCTGCCCTAAGCCATCCATCCAAGGCGTCGATGCGAACGAAGTGCGCGGTGACCTCGTAGGGCGGATTGCGCATCCACCAGTAGATATCTCGTCCAACGTAGACGTCCACGATCGATGGAGGGCGATTCGTCGTCGAGGCCGGCCAACGAAGCAGCTCCCGCAACCTACCCATGTGCTTCCCCAGGAAGCGATGTCGGCGCTCGATCTTTTCGAATTGGCCATGATCGCGGCCGGTGCCAAAGATGCGATCGCGAAGTCGACGCGCATCCTTCAAGCAAAATGGGGGCTGGTTGTACTTGCATTCGACCGCAAGCCAACGATTAGTTTCAGGCCAGTAAGCGAGGACATCGAAGTCCCCCGCGTCTTCGAAGTTTTCCTCCGGGAAGCGACGTATAAAGTCGATATCTGGGGAAACATAGGGCGCAGCGCGGGCACAGATTTCATGGGCCCGCCGCTCAAGCTCCTTTTCGATGCCTTCCTTGATATTGCGCACTTCAGGCCTGACGGTTGGCCAGACAAAGGCAGCAGGAAGGTAACCATCCGAAACGGAGCCGATCCAAATACGCCCAGCCCGCTCGGCGCAAGCCGCACCCCACAGAAGTTTGCCGGTACTCAGCGGCACCAGTGGTCGAATGGTGAGCCGCTGAGCACGCTTGTTGTGCTCCCAAACAGGTACATCCGACTCGGCCTGATTCTTGCCCAACAGTTGACGAATGTGTGTTGGGTCAACCGTGATGAACCCTACGATGCACCGAGCTTCCTCCTCCTCCAAGCCTTCAACGACCCGGCAAAGCACCGCAACGATGTCGTCCACGGACGCTTGGTACGACAGCTTTAGATCATGTGTACTAGTGGCAGAGGCCCAACGAGAAAGTGTGATCAAGCACTGACCAAGGTTCGACAGTGTGAAGCCCAGATCTGCGCTAAAGGCCTGATCAATCTTCATAAGACCTGAGCCAGGTTTCAGCCCGTGGATCTCGTCCGCATGCGCGAGTTCAACACCGATCTTCAGATTGGCCTGCTCCAGCGAGAATTCATGTTCCTTCTTCGTCACGTCGTCAGAGAAGAAGATTTCGGGCACATACTGCTGATCAAGGTCCACTCCCCCCGGGTGAACGCCGTTGTGGAGCACATCGCTGGCACCATAGAGGACGAAGAGCCAATCGACCGCGGCAACCACGTCAACCGTCATTCTCGCGCTGCCAGTCGTCTCACCGCCGGCTGCCAGGCTCAGCGCCGCCTCGATGATGTAACGATAGTTGCGAGCATTTCTGGTGAAGCGGTCATGAGCCTTTGCAATAACCTCAGCTCTGGAATAGTTCACATCGTGGGTCAAGCTGATCTGGACGCGGGTCGTGGTGCGGTGATACTCCGCAATGAGAGCATCGTGCTGCTCAATGCAAAAAACGAGCAAAGACACCAGATCGCAGGTGGCGAGGCGCTTGTGAACATCTCCGCGAAACACATCTCTCGCCCGGTCAATGATCACCTTCGCTTCGGCAAGCTCGTAACGTCCCGGTTGTGCGTTGCCGTCCCGAAATACGACAGCCAAGTCACGTCGCGCCAGTTTGTAATCACCTGGCTCCGGCAACATCGGCGTGGCACGGTCAGGCACGTCAACATCCCGAGTCAATTGCTGCAGTACGAAGCGCGGACGACCCTTTGAGGTGCTGGCGATCTGGTCCACGACACCGACATCGATCCGTTCACCGGTAGCCGCGGCCACACAGCGCAATAGCTCTATCGCGCACGCAGACTCAAATGAAGCGTCCGTGGCGTCGTGGATTCCCTGTTGCACCCGCGACATGTTTACTTCGATGCTCAACACAATGCGATCATCGGTATCCGTGCTCACGACTTTAACCTTATCGATGAGCGGTTTCTCAAGGGCTCCTGCTGCCACCGTATGAACGTCTTCTTCGACGAAGGTGCTTCGCTCAGGTCGGCATACGAATACAATCCGCGGGCGCCTAAAGATTGGGAGTACTGCAATGATTTCCCGACGCTGGGACAAGGCGTCCGCAGCACAGTGAGTGAAAGTTTCCAGCAAATTCCCATTGGTCGCGTCCATCATGTCGGGCACGAATGGCAATACAACATGGACCGAGCAGTGGCCTATGACAGTCGACCAAGAAAGCGCAGGTTGTCCCTTGGACATCATTTGATAGAGATTGCTGCCATTTTCTGAGTCGATAATCCACGTCGACTTGCCGTTGGGAAAGTCGTGGGGTGCGATGCGCCAGAATTCCGACAACTGCTTGAATCGCCAGTTACTCCCCCAGTGAGGATCGAGGCTGATCATGGTCGGCTGAACAGCACCATCGACCAGGAGCCCGTGGGAGTCGCGAAAACTTCCAAACAGATCGGTGAATCCCGCAAACGGGCTCAAAACCAGGCTGCGGTTCCGGTCAATGTAAGCGAGGAAACTCCCGAGTTCCGTCACATCCTTCAAGCTGTCGAACACGCCGACGAAGTCCGACAATGGGACAATTCGCGCTTGCTTTCCAACATCTGGAAGCATGCGCATCTGCGTCGTCACGTCTATAGGAACGATGAGGAACGCCACGTCATCCGCCAAAAACGGCTGCCCGTTGCGACGAAGAAGCTGGATGCCCGTGTTATTTTCGGCGTGCTTGAACGCCCATTTGCGCGCGGAGGAAACTAGGGCGCGAATATTCCGGCACATGCGCAGGACACTTGGCGGATCCTGGATGTTGCCGGGCGCCACGAGATAGAGCTTGTCGCCCGCGACGAAGGCACCGGCGAGAAAGTATGGCAATAGCTTCTCGGGGGTACCTGGGATCAGTGGCCCCGTGGCAACATCATCCTGGCGAAATCGGTCGGACAGAAAGTCGCTAAGGGCATATGCTAACCGCCGCAACTGCTCATCTTTGGTGCCGATCATCCGGTTTGCCCACTGTTCAACCACAGCGCCAGGGCCGCTACGCGGAGAGAGGGGGAGCAGGGTGTCTTTGACGCGAACTGTTAACGCAGGGAGCGAGGAACCATCCATGATGCTTTCGCCGAACGCAGCGCTCGATTCCGGCATGCACAGGGTTCCCAAGTCAACAGTCAAATTTTTGCTGAAGGCGCCCAGTGCTTGCGTCACTTCAGCGCCCGCCGAAAGGAGAGCAGCCCCGCAGTTCTCCCAGAACGCTTGCGGCGGTACTTCCAGGTGCCCTAGTTCGATATCCAGCGGTCGTGCATCAGGCTGGGTATGAACAGGCTGGGAATGGACATGAGTGATGAGATAGCTTTGGATCCATAGCGCAACATCCATGTCATGGGCGGCCGGGAAATTCCCCGCGTGCGTCATACGAAACGCTGTCACAAAATCAGTGACGCGCTCAACACTGCCACCGTACATCACGGGCAGGAACGCAGCCCTCACGTCCAAAGACACCTCGCCCCAATCCGGCTCAGGAACATAGTCCTCCAACATCGGGAAGCTAGGCAAAGCCGCGTAAACGGCCAAGAGAAATGCCCGAAAGTCCTCATACAAGGCGAGCGGCTGGGCACCCCTGTACTCGTGGGGTGGCATAGAAACAGCGACCCTCAAGAGCAGCTGGTGTTTGACCTGGCTGGTGATGTTCGGCATCCAGAGTTCGGAGATGGTTCCGGCGAGGATGACATCCTCAGCGCAGTAGCGTGCGAGGATCCCGCGCAGCTTCTGGGTGACATGAACGAACGACGCATCCACGTCCTTGAACGGCGAAGCGGTATGCCTCCCCGTCTTGGGGCGCTTTCCCTTGAGCTTCCTCTCCCGTTTCTTTCGGGACTTCTTTCCCATATGCCATCCTACCGATATCAACGACGGTGACGTCTTGCAGAACCCGGGAAGGATGCCTTACGCCGATCAATGCCGCTCGAGTTCTGCTTCGCGAGGTTGGAAAAATCCACGCGACGTCGTACACGCTATCGCGCGACGCGAACCGGCGCCGGGGGATTAACCCCCGGCACCGCTGCATCGCGCATACGTGCGCTCGATCGTTCCTTCACGATCGCGATTCATTGGTTTTCGCCCCGAACGCCGGGACGCCTTGTTTCTACGCGCGAGCCGCCAAGCTCGTGCACCAAATAGCTGCCAATCCCACGGATCACGCGGTCAAGCGCAATCCGTGGGTTCTACCTGCTCGGGTTGTCAGGCCCGATATCACCCTTGTCGCTCCCAGCTTTCGATACTCCAAACGACCCTCCATCGGTTCGGCCATTTGTTTCGAACTCTACTCACCGGGTCTCCAACACCTCGCGCCAAAATCGCAAGCTGCCACGCTTGCTAGCCGTTCGGTGATCCCACGTTAGTCATCTGCATCGAATGCAGCCCGCCAGCGGTCTCATGCGTGGATCCTTTTCCCGCGTCACCGCGGTTTCGGCAGGGCGAGATTCCAAAGCCCCTTGCCTATCCCTCCAAGCACTTCGCAGACCTACCGATTACCTGGCTGATGCCAGGCACTGGCACTGCACCTTACCCCGACGCATCGCATCACCCAGCAGGTGGGTGGGATGCCTCTGTTCCATTACACCCTTGAGCTGTCCAGGGACCCACCATGCTTGCGCACGATGGTGCCGACTTCGCCAGCTTTCGCCTTGAAGACCTACCGCATTTCTGCGGTCTCACCAGCCCAGGTGCGAGGTCTCCGTTGTACGCTCATGCGCACCCCAGAGCGGGGATTTCCACCCCTTTGCGGATGACAGGGTTGCCTCGGTTTCGTCGCTTTCGCGATTCCTCCTCGGACCCGTGTCCGTGTCGCCCAATACTCTTTTTTTACAGAACTGCTGTACACGACGGGCAGATTGGATCGAAGGGGTAATACCCCAGCGCCCATCGCAGCCGCGCCAGCCCGATTAAGGGCACGCGGCTACAGCGACAGTCGAGACTGGCAATCTCGACCTTGGATGACATGGCAGGTAACGGGGCTTTGGCGCGCCCCTCGTTTCGAACGGACGCTCCCCGGTTAGCGGAAGGGATATGTGTGGATCCCATCGACATGGCTCAGCGGGACTGACCGCTAGCGGGAACACCGATTGGTTACGGCCGTCCTCAAGGCAAGGCGGAAGAACTCAACGCCTGCAGGCGAAGTATCACCCCAGGCACGCCGCAGCGCAAGCAGAAAATTTTGCGCGAGTGCACATTTCCGTCAATGTCGTCCGCGGCGAAGGTCGGAGCACGGCACAAGCAAATGCAAAGGCAAAATCAGAGGCAACATCAGAGGCAACATCAGAGGCAACATCAAGGGGCAGAAGCCAAAGCAGGAATCTCTTTTACGTCACCGACATTCCGTTGTCGTAACGTACTATTATCGGTGCATGAGCAACAGCAAGAGCAACGGCGCCAGCAGCAGTGAAACGCCGACCATCTTGACGCTGGTGTACCTGATGCAGGCGATGAAGTTGGCCGTCAGTCGGGGCATGCGTTACTGGGTTCACAACCAGGTCCGACTGGATCGCATCGAGCCATTTCATCACAACATGCGCACAAAGCGCGGCGTCGACGCCGATGACCTTGAGCAGTTGCGTCAGCGCCGAAACAACATCCCGCGTTGTCGCCTGTTCTTCCGGGCGCCGAAGGAAAACGACACAATGGCCGACTGGTGGCTGCTGGCCACCTCGCCGCTCGCCGGGGAGCCAATGAAAGATGCGTTCGACCGCCAAAGCCGCGTGGCTATCGGCAGTTTCGAGCTGGTACGCCTGAGCCGCCCGGGGAATGGCCCTTGCTGGACGTGGCGGTGCGAACCGCAGGCTTGGACTCAGTACGAACGCAAGGGATTGCATCTGGCCCGTCAGAAGGATTTGCGCCAGGCACACGAATTCATGGACCAACTGGCGAAGTGGCCTGGCGAAAGCGGGCTGCGCCAGCAGCGTCTGGCCTTGTTTCGCACGATGTCCAGCTATTCCCACGGCGAACTGGTGGTGCCGTTTCTCCCGTTTGCGCGGTTTCTACGGAAACCTTCCGACGCCGCCCTCACCGCTGACACCCCAGCACAAGCAGCCCGATGAACGCCGTAGAGATCGAAGACGCGCTATCCACCTTGGCCGCCCAGCCGTTCGACCGGGAGGCGTTTCCGTTCGCGTTTCTGGAGGCCTTCGGCCGCAACGCCACGACCGTCAAGCGTCTTCGTACCGGCAACACCAACAGCTCGGACGTGCAGGGTGGCGTACTGCAACGCAAGAACATCCACGTCGCGACATGCGAACCCGGCACTGTCACGGCTACGTTGAAAGCGCTGCGCACGAGCCCCGAAACCACCAAGGCCAAGGCCAAGTTCATCCTAGCCACCGACGGCGAGACGCTGGAAGCCGAAGATCTCGTCAGTGGTGAGACGCTGGCCACGGAATATCGCGACTTCGCCGATCATTTCGGTTTTTTCCTGCCGCTGGCCGGCATCTCCACCGTCAAGGAGATCAAGGAAAACCCGATCGACGTGCGCGCCACCGGGCGGCTCAACAAGCTGTACGTGGAACTGGTGAAGAACAACCCCGACTGGGCCGGCGACGCACGCCGCCACGACATGAACCACTTCATGGCGCGGCTGATCTTCTGCTTCTTTGCCGAAGACACCGGCATCTTCAACGGTTCGGGCATCTTCACCCAGACCATCGACCAGATGAGCGAGCGCGACGCCAACAACGTCCACGCGGTGATGGGCACGCTGTTTCGCGCCATGGACGTGAAACCCGCCGCGCGCAAAGACGCCAAACTGCCCGGTTGGGCGCACTGGTGCCCCTACGTCAACGGCAGCCTGTTTGCAGGCGCGACCGACGTTCCCCGCTTCACCAGGCTGGCGCGCAGTTACCTGATCCACGCCGGCGAACTGGACTGGAAGGCCATCAACCCGGACATCTTCGGCTCGATGATCCAGGCCGTGGCCGACGACGAGGAGCGCGGCGCGCTGGGCATGCACTACACCAGCGTTCCCAACATCCTGAAGGTGCTGAACCCGCTGTTCCTTGACGACCTGCGCGCACAGCTTGAAGCCGCTGGCGACAACAAGGTGAAGCTGCTGAACCTACGCAAGCGCATGGCGCGCATCCGGGTGTTCGATCCGGCCTGCGGGTCGGGCAATTTTCTTGTCATCGCATACAAGCGGATGCGCGGGATCGAAGCCGAGGTCAACCAGCGCCGCGGCGAGCCGGAACTGAAATCCGAGATCCCGCTCACCAATTTTCGTGGCATCGAGCTGCGCGACTTCGCCGCTGAAATCTCCCGGCTGGCGTTGGTGGTCGCGGAATACCAATGCGATGTGCTGTACCGCGGCCAGAAAGAAGCTATCAAAGACGTCCTGCCGCTCAAGAAGGATAACTGGATCACCTGCGGCAATGCGCTGCGACTGGACTGGCTATCCATCTGCCCGCCGACTGGCACCGGCGTGAAGCTCAACGCCGACGACCTGTTCGAGAAGCCGCTGGATCAAGCCGAGATCGACTTCGAGAATGAAGGCGGCGAGACGTACATCTGCGGGAATCCGCCGTACTTGGGAAGCAGGTGGCAGGATGACGAACAGAAAGCAGAATTGGGGGCGATCTTTGACGGGCGCGTCAAAAGTTGGAAGTCGCTGGACTATGTGGCGGGTTGGTTTATGAAAGCGGCCGACTACGGCATGCACACCCCTGCCGCGGCCGCCTTCGTATCCACCAACTCCATTTGCCAAGGCCTTCAGATACCTACTCTGTGGCCAACGATCTTTGCGACGGGTTGCCAAATCGAGTTCGCCCACACATCGTTCAAGTGGGCCAACCTCGCTGCGCACAACGCAGGAGTGACGGTCGCCATCGTCGGCATCTCGCCCTCCCCACGGAGTCCTCGCCGTCTTTTTTCCGTAGACGCCGACGACAAGACGTCCGAGCGGCAATGCGACCACATCAATGCCTATCTAGCAGCGGCTGACGATGTGGCAGTAGAAAAACGCAGCAAGCCGCTGGCCGATCAAGCCGAAATGACGTTCGGAAATACACCGATTGACGGAGGCCACTTGCTGCTTTCGTGCACCGAACTGGCAGAGCTTGGGTTGACCACAGCACAATCCAGTCGGCTCATACGACCGATCTACGGTTCGGCAGAGTTCATACGAGGGCTCTCGCGGTTCTGTCTGTGGATTGGCGATGACCAACTGCGTGAGGCGATGTCCATCCCAACGATTCGTCGACGTATAGACAAAGTGCGTGCAACACGTCTGGACGGCGGTAAGACTGCACGGGATATCGCCTCGCGATCCCACCAATTTCAAAGGATAAACAGTGGAGCCCGGCACACTGTAATCGTCCCGTCTGTATCGTCGGAAAGCCGCCCATTTCTGCCGGTTGGCTTGGTCGATGATCGATCCATAGTCTCGAACCTCGCCTTTGCCCTTTACGACGCCCCGCTCTGGAACATGGCACTGATCGCATCACGCCTGCACCTGGTCTGGATCGCTACCGTCTGCGGCAAGCTGGAAACGCGCTACCGCTATTCCAACACCCTCGGCTGGAACACCTTCCCCGTCCCGACGCTGACCGAGCAGAACAAGGCCGACCTGACGGCTTGCGCCGAAGACATCCTGCTGGCGCGCGAAGCGCATTTCCCCGCCACCATCGCCGACCTGTACGACCCGGACGCCATGCCCGATGACCTGCGCCGTGCCCACGACCGCAACGACGAAGTGCTGGAACGCATCTACATCGGGCGCCGCTTCAAAAACGACACCGAGCGGTTGGAAAAGCTGTTCGACATGTACACCAAAATGACCGCTGCCAAACCGGGTCACGCCAAGCCCTCTCGCAAGCGCTCCACCGGCACCCAAATCGGCGTATGATTACATACGAACACATGAGGTTACCTATGACTCAGGAAGCAGCTACCGCTCCAATCACGGTTCGCGCCGACAAGGACATGGTCAGCGCCATCGACGCGCTGGCGGGCGCCATGGATCGCTCGCGCAACTACGTCGTCAATCAGGCCATCCAGCAATACCTCGATGCCAACGCTTGGCAGGTCGAACGGATCAAAGCCGGTATTGCGGATACTCGCGCGGGTCGCGTGACCCCTGCTGAAGAGGTATTTGCTGCGATCGGCAAGAAGCATGGCTGGAAGCCCTGATGCAGCTGGTCTTCGCGAAAACGGCGCGCCAGGATCTTCGGGACATCATCGACTACATAGCACTGGAAAACCCCGCTGCTGCGGAAAAGGTCTTTAGGGCGATCGTCGCCGTCTCGCGTCAACTGGTCGACTTCCCCGAGATGGGACATGCAGGCCGGTTGCCGGATACCCGCGAGCTGGCAGTTGCCGGCTTGCCGTACATGATCGTGTATCAGGTGACGAGAAACGCCGTAAGTATCATCGCGGTGTTCCATGGCGCCCGTGATCTGGTCCGCGCCTTGGCTGAACGCCGGAAGACGACAGGCCGGTAACCACCACGGCAAAATACGTTAAGTACAGGGGAGTATGCACGATGAAACTGAAAGAGTTCAGAGTCCGTGAGTTCAGAAGCGTCTGGGACTCCGGCCCCATCAAGGTTGATGGCCAAGTAACTTGCCTTGTCGGCAAGAACGAAGCGGGCAAGACCGCACTTTTGACGGCGTTGTACCGCACCAATCCGATTATCGCTGACGACGCCAACTTCGATGCGACCTACGACTATCCCAAACGCGAGGTCGGAGACTACCTCATCGACATCGAGAACGGCGGCCGGGATGACGCCGCCGTCGTCGAGGCTTTGTACGAGCTCGACGATAGCGATATGGAGGTCGTCACGAACTCCTTCGGTCGGAAAGTTCTGGCTGGCAAAACTTTCACACGTACCACGTACTACGGCAAGGCAAACAGCAAGTTTTTGCTTGCGACAGATGAAGCCGCCGCCCGCGAACATCTGGCTGACAACCCCGCGTTGCCGGACGAACTCAAAGACAGCCTGAAGGGGGCGCCAGATTGGGACAAGTTCGCCGCCGCACTCGCGGATGCGGAAGCGACCGAAGCGGTGAACGTGCTCAAGGAAACCGTGGCGAAAGTCCGCGGCAAGGGCTTGGCGTCCTACATCTTCAACTCCTTGATCTGGCCCCGCTCACCGAAATATCTGTATTTCGATGAGTATTACCAAATGACGGGGCAGGCCAACCTAGCGTCGTTGGCCGCGCGCGAGGCACAAGGGAAACTCGAAGGCTCAGATTACCCACTCATCGGCCTGATCAACTTGGCTCGCCTCGATCGAGCGCAGCTTGCCGCGACGCAAAACACCGTCGAGCTCAAGAACAAGCTTGAGGGTGCCGGAAATTACTTGACCCGCCAAGTCATTAAGTTCTGGTCCCAGAATCAGCACATCCAGATGCGTTTCGATGTGCGTGACGGAAAGCCCGGAGACCCGGAGGGTATGCGGCAAGGTCCAAACATATGGGGCGAAATCTACGACACTGCCCACTTGGCAAGCACGCCGTTGGGTACGCGTTCGCGGGGTTTCGTGTGGTTTTTCTCATTTCTCGCATGGTACGAGGACGTCAAGCGGCAGAAGCAGAACGTAATCCTGCTACTCGACGAGCCTGGGCTATCGCTTCACGGGCGAGCGCAGGCGGATCTTCTTCGATATTTCGATGCCGAGTTGTCCACCCGTCAGCTTTTGTACACGACCCACTCGCCGTTCATGATCGACCCGACGAAATTTGAGCGCGTGCGGATCGTCCAGGATCTCGGAATCGACGCCAAAGCGCCGCTCCCCAAGGATGAGGATGGCACCAAGGCACTGACCAACGTGTTCGACGCAACAGAGGACAGCCTGTTTCCGCTGCAAGGTGCGCTTGGCTATGAGATTCAACAGACACTGTTCATTGGCCCGAACTCTCTCGTCGTTGAAGGCCCCGCCGACATGTTGTTTCTGCGGGCGATATCCGCTCAGCTTGAGCGAGAGGGCCGCGCGGGGCTGTCGGAAAAATGGGTGATTACACCGGTAGGTGGCAGCGGAAAGGTTCCAGCTTTTGTCGCACTTTTGGCGTCGCAGAGGGATTTGAACGTCGCCACGTTGCTTGACATACAAAGTGGTGACCGCGCGTCGATTGAAGACCTCTACAAGAAGAAGCTGCTCAAGAAGAAGCAAGTCACCACCTACGGAGACTTTGCCGGAAGGGATGAAGCCGATGTGGAAGACATGTTCGATCGCGATTTCTACGTCAGCCTTGTAAATGCGGAGTTTGCGACGCAGTTGAAGAAGCCTATCGATTCAAAAGCGTTGAACGCCAAAGCGCCTCGCGTGCTCCGGTCGATCGAAGCTTATCTGGAAGATAACCCATTCAGGTCTGGCTCGTTCGGCCATTACCGGCCTGCACGGTACTTCTCGGAGAACGTGGCCAAGCTTTGGGCCGATGTCTCGGATGCGACCAAGGATCGTTTCGAGGCCGCGTTTGTGCATCTCAACGCGTTGTTGAAGTAGGCGTGCTATTGGGCGTTCTTGGTTATGAGTGTCGCGAAACCGGGGTGTTGGAACGATGACGCAAGCGGATACGAAACCATCGGGTGACGACGCTCTGCATCCGGCAGTGCCAGCCAACCCCACCAACCAGTTCGTGGTGCCGTCGGTTTCCATCACCACGGCCCGAACCGGTGCGACCAGCAAAACCAATGCATTGGGCATGCGGCCCATGCAGGAACGTGCGTGGGCCAAGCGGGGCGAACCGTACCTGCTGATCAAATCGCCACCGGCCTCGGGCAAGTCGCGCGCGTTGATGTTCATCGCGCTGGACAAGCTGCACAACCAAGGCCTGAAGCAGGCCATCATCGTGGTGCCCGAGCGCTCGATCGGCGGCAGCTTTGCCGACGAACCGCTGACCCGGTTCGGCTTTTACTGGGATTGGGTGGTTAAGCCGCAGTGGAACCTGTGCAACACGCCGGGTGCGGATGAGCCGCGGGTCGCCAAGTCCAAGGTGAAGGCGGTTGCCGAGTTCCTGTCCAGCGGTGACCCGGTGCTGGTGTGTACCCATGCCACGTTCCGTTTTGCCGTGGACGAATTGGGCGTCGCAGCCTTTGATGGTCGATTGATCGCCATCGACGAGTTCCATCACGTCAGCGCCAACCCGGACAACAAGCTGGGCGCCCAACTCGGCGCGTTCATGGCCCGCGACAAGGCGCACATCGTCGCCATGACCGGTTCGTACTTCCGCGGCGATGCCGAGGCGGTGCTGGCGCCGCAGGACGAGGAACGCTTCGACACCGTCACCTATACCTACTACGAGCAGCTCAACGGCTACCAATATCTGAAGTCGCTGGACATCGGCTACTTCTTCTACACCGGCCGCTACCTCGACGCGATCATGAAGGTGCTCGATCCGTCGCTGAAGACCATCGTGCACATCCCCAACGTGAACTCGCGGGAAAGCTTGCAGGACAAGTATCGTGAGGTCGAGGAAATCATGGGGGCGTTGGGCACCTGGAAGGGCCAGGACCCGGTGACCGGTTTTCATCTGGTCCAGCTTCCACCCGAGAAGGGCGGTCGCACCATCAAGGTGGCCGATTTGGTGGATGACAGCGATGCCAACCACCGGTCGAAGGTGCTGGCGGCGCTGAAGGATCCGACGCAGCGCGACAACCGCGACAACGTGGACATCATCATCGCGCTGGGCATGGCCAAGGAAGGTTTCGACTGGATCTGGTGCGAGCATGCGCTGACCATCGGCTACCGCAACAGCTTGACCGAGATCGTGCAGATCATCGGGCGCGCGACGCGTGACGCACCGGGCAAGGAGAAGGCCAGCTTCACCAATCTAATTGCCGAACCCGATGCCATCGAGGCTACGGTGGTCGATGCTGTCAACGACACCTTGAAAGCCATAGCCGCGAGTCTGCTGATGGAGCAGGTCTTGGCGCCGCGGTTCGAGTTCACCCCAAAAAACCAAGGCGCGCTGGAGGGCTTCGATTATGGTGAGGAGGGGTACAAGAGCGGCGGCATCAACGTTGGTGTGAATGAGGCGACGGGCCAGTATCACGTCGAGATCAACGGCTTGACCAAACCTGAGAGCCCCGAGGCCACACGGGTTTGCCGCGAGGACTTGAACGAGGTCATCACGGCGTTCGTGCAAGACAAGACCGCGCTGGAACGCGGGCTGTTCGACCAGGAAAACACCGTGCCCGAGGAACTGACCCAGCTCCGCATGGGCAAGATCGTGCGCGATCGTTATCCGGATTTGAGCGAGACGGATCAGGAGGCTATCCGTCAGCACGCGGTCGCGGCCTTGAACATCACCCAGCAGGCCAAGCAGAAACTGGCCGAGGAACGCGCATACGGAGGCGACGACAAGGGTAATATGTCGTTGATCCACGGCGTGCGCAAATTCGTGAACGTCCGCGATCTCGACATTGACCTGATTGACCGTATCAATCCGTTCGAAGCTGCCTATGCCGTGCTGTCCAAGGCCATGGACGAGAAGAGCTTGCGCCAGGTACAGGCCGTGATTGCTGCCAAGCGCGTGAGCATTCCGCTCGATGAAGCGCGGGAGCTGGCCAAGCGGGCCTTGGCGTTCAAGCAGGAACGCGGCCGGCTTCCGGACATCAACGCGCAAGATCCATGGGAACAGAAAATGGCAGAAGGCGTGGCCGCCCTCGCCCGGTACCGCGCACAGGAAAAGGCAGCAGAAGCGCGCGCAGAGTCTGACCATGCCTGACCTTTCCGACGACGAACTGCTGCGAATTCCACCAATAAACGCGACGCTACACCTAAAACAGCGACCGGAGTAGGATCAGGCAACTTTCGCGTTGTGGATTTGCAGCGTGCTGGCTTTCGAGGAACTCCCTGACGACGATGTTCTTCGCGTCCTCAAGTGGTTTGACGGGTTCGTTCTACCGCACTCTGGCACGCGCTCGGCCTCAGTCACTGTCCTATTTCAACGCTTGAAATTTAAGAACGTGTCGACCATAGACCGGTTGGATGAAGCAGAAATCCGGAAAATCGTGGGCCGAACCGATAACGCAACAGGGCAAGATCATTACTCCAATCAGCACTATCACCTTCTGGCGGGCTACATCCCACACCTTCGAATTGGAGACGTTTTCAAGGGAAGGGTCCGCGTCGGCCAGTTGCCGGCATCGCGTCGGCGTGTTGATCTTCCCGACGAAGCTCTGCTCACGGAGGCGGCCATCGGAGATAAGCTCGACCCGCCAACCGGCTGGAACGACCTGCCCTATCGTTTGATGGCGGCGCGCCAATTTGCGCTTCCGTTCCAGCTCTTCAAGCAATCCAGGTGCCTGTACTTCTTGGACACGTCGAGTGCCACCGAGTACGTCATCCCGCGCCCTGTCATCTTTCAGACGTTCTATGCCTCACACACGCTGCTCGCAAATGCCTTCACGAGCGGAGCGTGGGCATCCACGGCGCGTTCGCTCATCAGCGAGTCTGACTTCCAATCAGGCCTCAAGACACAGGTCGACCCGGAGACAGGTAGCTGGGATCTGGTCTTGACTCCTCATGTACCGGCTGAAGACCTTGCCTACATGCTGGCGCTGTTCTGGTTCGAACCTCATGCCAGGGAGTGCGCCGAAAATGTCTACGCCGCAATGCTGAAGGACGCGGGACGTAATGGAGGCCATGGGTGGTACGCATCCGCCAAAGTACCTCTTCGATCAAACGGTTCACCGCTGCCGCTCAACGTTCGGGGGTTCAGCCTGACTCCTCGCATGCCGTACGGCCGATCGGGCTCAGCGGTACCCCGTCATACATTCATGGTCACCTCGATTACGGCGTTCCCATGGCCGGCGTGGGCACCTGCCGTTCGATGGGAAAAGACCAACAGCGGTGCAAAGGGGGAGACGCAAACCGGCCAATCTGGCACACGCCCATACGGCAATCCGCGGTGGTCGCACCCCACGAGCGGCGTCAATGCAACCAGCGCCGTTGACGGATCTGCGCGTATTCCTGGTCTCGAAGCGGTAGAAGATAAGATTTCGATCATCGGTGCCCCACCGCTCGAAAAGATTACCAAACAACGGAGCATCCATTACCAGGGCACCCGATCCACGCCCCCAGACGATGAGGATCCGTCGAAGGTATCGTCTGGAAATCCAAGCTATCGCGGCGACGCGCAACAGCCGATACGACACCGCGCCGTCGTTCGAAACTCAATCGCGAGTTTCGCAGGACTGTTGGACACCATGGGTGCATTGGCGAAGGAGCATGACACACCGTTGGCCGGGTATTCCGCGATTCAGCCGGAAGACCCGTCCCAACTCGCTCGAACGAGCGGGGAGTCCTGTTGGAACTTCCTTAGCTTTGAACAGCGTCAATCCGGCGAATGGCCTCGTACAGGCTGGCGAATGGTTGGGGGCCGCGGGAGGCGAGTTCCTCGAACGGCGCTGATACTGCGGATCGCGCTACGAGATACAGAAGGCTACTGGATTGAAATCGAACCGCGCACACCGAGTGAGGCAATGTGTTCTCCGTTATTGCTCGGCCTAGGCGGTGATGTACAGAAAGCTCTGCGTAATGTGCTGGAGAAAATCGTCGAGAAATCCGGGCACCATTTGCAGAAGCCGCTTGAAGAGGCCATTACGGCGAACGGTGGAAGGGGAGTTCGTTGCTTCCGACACCGGTATGCCACGGTGAACGACGAAGTACGATGGAGCGTGGATGCATTGAGGACATTTCTGTCCAGCGTTTCCACCACAGTGGAATGATATACGGGTCCCTCATGCCTGCATGATGTATGCAGATGACCCAGCCACGCGTTGTAGGTACCGCGACTTCCACTCCAGTGCTTCATTCCAGCTCAGCAGCCTGCACTGGCGGCCCAGCGTGATGGCGTGCGCTGCCCATCCAGCACGACCATGACCGTCGTGGTGCGCGGAAGCGGAAGGTATCACTGCGGCGGGAGACCATCCGCGGCCCGACCCAAAAATCTTGCGGTTTGAGACATCAAGGTACGAACCTACGGCGACGAATGGGCGACCACACGGGTCAGCCCACGGAAAGCAAAACGTAAGAGGAGTAACCCCCTATGACGATCCTCGATGTCCGACATGCGCCCTCAGTCGAGGTTTTGCAAATACTGGATACGCAATCCGGCCTGACAACGGCCGAGCTCCAGGCCGCCCTTGCCAACGCGCTGGAACACATCGCATCACTTGAGCACGACCGAGATGAGTTGGAGCAGATCTTCAAAATTTTTAATGAGATGACGCAGGCTGCGAAATTACACGGGCCGGGAGTGCTCAACAATCAGTAAGGAGGGTGGTAACTTCGACAGCAGGTCCAACCTCCGCGCCACTTGGTGAATGTTCAAAGGCTGTGATCGCCGGTAAATATGCTCTAGTCTGGGCCACGACGCGACCCACGGGCGGCTTGGTCGCAGACCGGTTAACTTGAGCTGCTGTCGGCTTCTCGACTGTCAATTCAGTTTTGCGTAAGCGTTTCGATGATCGGACGCGCCGCATTGCGGCGCCGGCGGTCGCACTTACAGATCAACTCACCGAGCGCAGCGTGAAGGGCGGACAAACCGGCGAGCTTGTATTCAAGTAGTTCCTGTTTGTGCCGCGCCAGCGCACGCGTTTCGGCACACATGCGGGCACCCTCCAGTGACAACAGCCCCATCACCTCGTCGAGCGTAAAGCCCAATGTCTGCGCACGTTTGATGAAGGGCATGCGCCTGACCACATCTACCGGATAGCGGCGTTGCCCGCTGAAGGGTTTGGGTGGCTCGACCAGAAACCCGCGACGCTTGATAACGGATCGTCTTGACGCTAACCCGGGCCGCCTGCGCCAGCTTCCCGATCAAAAGGAAACGCTGCCATTTACACTTGACCCACGTACCAGAGTACGTGGTTTAGGATAGCAACTTCAGGTTCCAAGGTGCGGAAGATGACAACAGCCTACGCAGAAAAAAAAGAGTCGCGCGACCTGACCCGTGGTGTATCGGTTTGGCTGCTGTGGTGTTTGCCGATTACGCTGCTGGTGGTTAGCGGCGCATGGCACCGTGGGATGGCTTGGGTGTGGATGGTGGCATTTGCGGTGATGAGCGCAGGTTGCCTCGCCAACGCGGCACGCTGCCGCCGCACACATTGTTATGTGACGGGACCGCTCTTCCTGCTTGCGGCGATCTGGTCTCTGTTGGCTGCACTGGGGCTCGTGCCACTGCATGCCAACTTCCTGTCGCTGGTAGTCATCGGCATTGTCGTGCTTGCGTTCGTCGCGGAGATCCCGCTTGGTCGCTACAGGCAAGCAAGGCCCTGATATCCGTCGGATGCACTAAGATCCCCATCGAGATGGCTCATTTTGCTGCATGGCGAACTGATGTCAGTAGCCGCCGTGATCGGTTCCATCGCGCTAGCTGGCGTCACCGCCGAATTCGAGGTGGTGACGATGATGTTGTTCTTGCGGTAAGCCTAGGAGCGGCGCGTCGTCGCGGGCGATATCAGCGCAGTGTCGTTGGAGGAAGCGATCCGCGAAGGCGCGCCGATGCGTGTGCGGCCGATCGCAATGGCGGTGGCGGCGACCCTGGCGGGGTTGCTACCGGTCATGATCGGTAGTGGCGCCGGATCGGACCGGGTGAGCAGCATTGCCACACCCATGATCGGCGGCATCCTGGTCGCGCCGCTGCTGTCGACGCTGCGATCTCTGCGGCATTCCGATGGCTGATCCTGCACCGCCTCAGCCGGGCTATCGCGCCGCAGGTCAACCATGACCGCTAAACCGGCCAGTCAACCTACGCTGACTTGTTTGCACCGCGGGCATCGCGGTGTAGAAATCATGCCGGACGATGCAGCGCATTCTTTCCCGAGTGCGCCGGTTACGATGGCTCAGTTGTCATTTGTGGCGATTGTTGCGACAACTCCGAAATAATTGCGACAATCGAGCGCGTCTTCTTGGCGCGGTCGCAGCAGCGTGCATTCGGTACGTCACGACACCAAACAGATTCGCATTGAAGATGCTTTCCTGAAGCGTTAAGAGAACTCACCTTCCAACTGGCTGCACGTTTCGTCTCAGGTTACCGTTGCTGGCGGCAATGCAAGTCTGAGGGAGGCCTGCCACCGCAAAAACGCGCATTGCAGACGGTTCTTGGGCGGCCGATCCCCAACTCGTGACGGTGACCACCAAAACTTGAACCACATAGCGGGCCAGTCTCACGACGGCGTGGTCGCTTACTGTGACCACCGTTTCAGCGCCAACGTCGATACGCAACGCGTTTTCACACAGCCTGGGTCGCATGCCGTCCGTTGGATTAGCGAGCTCTGAAATTTCGCGCGCGAGGTCGCTCACCGGCCAACACCTGCCGGTCGCTCTCGTAATCGACCTGATCCAGACATCGCCACAATGGTGATCTGCACCACTCGGGCGTCTACCCGCCAAGATCGACGAATTCGAACATGCGCTCTGCGTACGGCTTGGCGTTGCCAATGCGACGGCGCAAGATCTGAGAGCCGGCACCGATCATGACCACTGGCAGTCCGCGCTGGGCGATCCGATGCAGCGCACCAATCAGCGCGCTGAGTTGCCGTGCCTCAACGGAGTGCATGTCATCGATCAGAATCGCATACGCGGCGCCGGCTTGTGCGGCCTCCGCACCGATTGCCTCAAACAGCGACGTCAGGTCCACCTCAAGCGTGCCGGAGTCAGCAATCTTGGCCTCGGGCTTGAGGTCCATAATGATGTTGATGTCAGGGTATCTCGGCCTGAGGCTGCCGATACACGCAGCCAAGACACGCAGCGCCTCGTGGACCGGCCCTTGCCTCTGGCGGATTCCGGGCATGCGTTGCAAAGCATCTTGGAGTTGATTGCTCAGCAACGCTGGCAACGAGCGACCTTTGGACATCCTTACGCGGACAATATGGGCACCGGTCGTACTCAAGACCTCGCAGATCCGGTCGATGTGCGCGGTTCTTGCGGTGCGGTTCCGGCCCACAAGAAGCACTCCCTGGGTCGGTCGGCCACTTTTTGCCCGCACGACGGCGATGTTGGCCTTATCAATCGCATCATCGCGGATCGCAGGATTCGACTGCATCGTTGCCGGGTGCGGTGGTGAGTCGACCACGCGTCTTGCCGCCTACGAGAAATTCCGTCAATTTTATTGAATGCGAATAATTCAGCAAGACCAAATGTCCCTTCGCCGCTGAGGTTCTTGAAGGGCAACACCACCAGCGTGTCCTTGGCGGGGTTGAAGGTGGTGGGGGTGGCCTTCGGCGCTGCGGCGGCAACGGTCGGGCTGGAGGTTGCCGGGGACGCGCTGGTCGCAGCGGCGACGGCCTGCGAACCCGCGGCCGGTGAGTCGTGCCGCAGCGCCAGCAGGCGCCAACCCATCAGCGCCACCGCCAGCACCAACACGACCGTGATCACCGCGTTCAATTTACGGCCGATGTTGTGGGCCGCGTGTTCGGGGCGCGCGTTGGGTGAATCGCGGTTCGGCCCGAAGCGGACGTTCTAGCCCGCACCACTGGCGCGCGTTCGGAGCGAGTGCTGCGATGCTCGCCGCGGAAATGCGGTGAGCGTCCCGCCAAATGGCTGAGGCCGATGGCTCTTTCGCAACTCTGAAAACACTGCGTGCAGCCTTCGTTTCCGAGAAGGCACGAGGTATTCTGACGCGATGAATACCAGCTCTGCGGACACTCCCAAGGTTTCCGATGTTGGGACCACACGCGACAGCTCAGCCGCGGCTAGCCCTGAACTCACCGGGGGCGCGGGTTTCACATTCGAAGACGCGGTTGCGGCTATCTATGCAGCTGCTTTGCTCGGCGAAGTTACAGCACCCGGGTTGCCAGGCAGATTTGTAACGCGTTTATCTTTCCAACGCGGGGGGCTAGGCCACCCATTGGATGATCTCATCGTCGAAGCACAAGGCGCCGACGCAAATGAAATGCGCCTGAGCCTTCAAGTGAAACGCCGCTTGGTGATAAGCAATGCCGCCAGTAACGCCGACTTCAAAGATTCCATCCTCCGAGCCTACGCCACCTGCGCTGGATCACAGTTCAACCCCGATGTCGACCGCGTGGGCGTCGTCACCGGCGAAATTTCGGACGCAAGCAAACGCAGCTTCGAGACCTTGTGCGAGTGGGCGCGCTCGGAAAGCAACGCGGCGGGGCTGATCGAAAAGCTCAGCGCAGATGGTGTAGCCGGGCAAAAGCGAGCGTACTTCGACGATGTCCGCAGCATTTTGTCGAGCATTGCCGATGAGCAAGGTCTCGATGAGGCGACTTGGTCGCTGCTGTCGCACTTCGTGCTCATGCGATCCGACATGCTTCATGAAGGGTCGGTGATGGAAGCGGCCACAGTTGCCAGCCTGGCGCATTCACTGGCGCCGGTCGACCAGCCGCGGGCCGACGATTTGTGGCGCCGCCTACTTGCGCTGGTGCGCACGGCTGAGGGTCATGCGGCATCGTTTGACAGAAAGACGCTTGTTGCCAGGCTCAACGGCGCGGTCAGGCTCAAGGGGGCCGCATCCATACAGGGTGCGCTGACCGCACTCGGGCGCGAGGCACGATTGGCCGCGGCGGAGATCGGCAACACGATCGACGGTTACACAATCCCGAGAGAGCGGATTGTCCTGAACATTCGTGAAGCACTGGCGGAATGCCGTTTCGTCCAGATTGGCGGCCTGCCGGGGACTGGAAAATCAGCCGTTCTGCAAACCATGGTTTATGAGGCACTGGAGAAGGGCACAGTACTGTTTCTGAAATCCGATCGTCTCACCGGCGCAACTTGGGCGCAGTACGCCGCGACTACCGGAATGGGCGGGGTTGGTCTGGAGGACTTGCTGGTCGAAGTGATGACTACTGGGTCGTCCACTGTCTTCATCGACGGCTTGGACAGAGTGGAGGTGGGCCATCGCGGCGTCGTGAAGGACGTCGTCAACACCATGATGAACTCCCCTCTACTTGGCAGTCTGCGGATGCTCGTCACGGTCAGAGACACCGGGATGGAGCATGTGCGGACGTGGCTACCCGTCCGCCTTTTCGCCGCCGGGGTGAAAACGGTGGAAGTTATGGAACTTGACGATCAGGAGGCCACTGCCCTCGCGGTCCAAAGACCGGTCCTTCGGGACCTCTTGTTCGGATCTGCCCAAATCAGGGCGATTGTTCGACGGCCGTTCTTTGCCAGTGTGCTGGCAAAGCGATACGCCAATGACACGACTGCACCAAGATCCGAAGTCGGGTTGGCCACCGCTTGGTGGGGCGGCGGTGGCTATGGTGCGGAGGCAGCGAGCGCCGGGCGAAGACGTAGCGCCTTGGTTGAACTCGCACGCCTTGGGGCTGCAGCGCTTGGTCGGCGGATCCCATCGCTGAATCTTGATCCGCAAGCGGTCGCTGACCTTGAGGCAGATGGAATTATCCGTCAGGTCCGGGTCGGACAAACCGTTCGGTTCGTTCACGACATCTACTTTGAATGGGCGTTCCTGCAGCTCCTCGTGTCCGAAGGACAGCAATGGCTTGACGTCATTCGTCAGGTGGGAGAACCCCCGGTCCTTGGGCGTGTGGTCGAGTTATTGTCGCAGATCGAGTTGAAGGAGGGTCAGGATTGGCCAGCAAATCTGGTGCAGCTCGAAGCGGCTTCCGATGTGAGATCGCAGTGGTTGCGGGCCTGGCTGCTCGGCCCCTTCGGATTGCCGGATTTTGATAGTCACGAGACGATCTACAACGATGCGGTGCTCGCGGCCAGTTCCAAGCGTGTCTCGAAGCTTGTTGTCTGGTACCAGGCTGAGAAGACAAAGCCGAACCCACTGGCACTGGATGGCGACCGCTTTCCCGGTATCGACCTGGCCCAGCGCCTGCGCCTTGCGGATGCGCTCGCTTTGCCGTCCGATATCGCTCAGTGGCGGCGCTTGTGCGTTTGGCTCGTCAAGCACATCGATCAGATCCCGGTAATGACCCGGTCCGAAGTGCTCTCCGTTTTTGAAGTCTGGCAAAACATATGGGCCGACGTGGCCAACCCGGTGTCGGCGCACATTCTGGCGATAGTGAAGTCATGGCTCGTCGACCTCGAAGCACGATTTCACGCAAACACGTTTCCCCAAGATCATGGCGAATGGGCCCAGCTTGAGTATGGCGTTGCAGGGGAGCTGGAGTCTCGCCTACGGTCAACGCTCTTGCGTGCCGGCAGGGCGTATCCCGTACAGATCAAGGATTACCTGGCCGCATTGCAGACGCTCGAGCGCGCGCCGCACGATGCCGACAAGGAGGTAATCGACTACGCCCCCGTTCTGAGTGATGCGTGCTCGCACGAGCTTGTGGACTTCATCCTGCACTTCATGATGCGCCCATTGCCGGAAGAGCGAATGAGGCAGTCGCGAGGAATCGGCTACGGTTACATCCCACACAACGACTGGCAATCTTTGTCCATTGACGACCAGCACGCCTATTTCCCTTGCGCCCCCACGCGTCAGCCATTTTCTTCACTCTTTGCTGCCGCACCCGACGAAGCGCGCCGCCTGGTGCGCGAGCTGACCAACCACGCCACGACTGCTTGGCGACAACTGAATGAGCTTGATTGGGATCGCAGGGCAAAACCGCTGCCGCTGACGCTTGCATTCCCTTGGGGAGAACAGACGTTCTGGGGCGCATCCCATCAGTTCCTGTGGTCTCGTGGCATCTGGGGCTCACATGCAGTCGGTTCCGGCCTTATGGCGCTGGAGGATTGGGCATTTCGAGAGACTGAAAATGGTCGACCTGTCGACGAAGTGCTCAAGCTCGTGCTCGAAGGGCACACCTCCGTGGGCGCACTCGGCGTGGCTTGCGCCGTGGCTGTGGAAACACAGCACCGCTCGGAGGTGACGCTGCCGTTGCTGACGAGCCAGCGACTCTGGAAGTGGGACATCGAGCGACACGTCCAGGAGATGGGTAGTTACTCAAGCAATCTGATCGGGTTTCAGCCGCACGATCGCATTCACCACGAAGCGGTCGTACGCCTAAACAGTCGAAAATGCCGAAAGCAAGAACTTCGGTGGCTCGCCTCCTTATGCGTCCTGTCCGATGACAAATTGGCCGAGAGCGCGTCAAAAGCAATAGGCGTCTTCGCTTCGGATCTCCCCTTCGACTATGAGGAGGAGCGTGAGGACGCAGGCAGAGTCGAACATCTGCGGCGAACTGCGGAGATTTGGGCCGAGATCGGGAAGCGCGAGAACTATCGTGCAACTCTGAAGCAAGACGGTTCAGGCTTCATCATTGAGATGGAGAACCCGAAAGCACAAGGAGCGGACATAGAGGCAATCAAGGAACACCAAGCGACCATGGAGGAGAACCTCCGCCTCCTGAACTGGGTCCACGACAGTTTCGAGAAGCGTACGATTTCTGACCGTCTTGCTGTAGCAGACGCACTTGGAGATGCGAGGCGACTGGATGCACCTTCATTGTTCAGCGAAGCGCACCCGCACATCGATCCAATCCATCAGAAGCAAGCAGCTGTGTCGGGGGTGGCTGCAGTCGTCGTGTGCTTTGGTCGGACAGCCTCGGCAGAAGATATCGATTGGGCAGCCGAAGTGTGTTTGCGGGCATGGTTGACGCGCGAGGCACCAGATGATTTGTTCTTCCGTGGTTCGGTGTTGCTGCACCACCCGGTGTTATACGCCTGCCGTGGCTTCGCCGGACTACTGAGGCGCGAGGCGTTTCGGCAACAAGCGCTGGAGGCATTGATTCAGTTGACGGCGCATCCATACGACCAGATCGTGACCGAGGCTGTGAACGGTCTGATTTCAGTTTGGGACGATGAACCCGCTATTGCCTGGATAGGGCTCAGGTTGGCGAACGCGCTCGCCACGATTGAGCACTATCCGTATGACATTGCGCCGAATGATCGCGAACAGCGTGAACGCGAGCGAGTCGCCAGAGCCATTGAGGCCTCGTTGACAAAATATGCAGATACCGACGCACAAGTTGCGCGCATGCCCGAATTGCCTCCTGCGTGGATCCAGAGATCCAATGGACCTCAGATTGTTCGAGGCAGACACGGTAGGGATGCTGTTGTTGACTGGCAGCACCCAACGATCGATTTCAGTCCCAGTCTCCTCGCGAAGGTGCTATCGAGCCTCCCAGTGGCTTCGGCAATGGCCGATGGATTGCGGCGCGACTGTTTCCTCGCGTGGTGTGATGAATTGGTTGCGTGGACTGTCGAGCGGCATTGTCCGATTTGGTCGCGTGGAAGAGCAGATGCGTTCGAAGCAGATGAGATCCAACTATTCGACTGGCGACACGAGCTCTACCGCTTCCTCGCGCGCGTGGCATTGCACTTGGAGCCAGATGAAGCCGTCAAACGCTTCGTCGAGCCGGCGGCCGCGTCTGATGACGAAACGTTTGCTTCGCTGATTCGCAGCTTCGTCGGACATCTGGCCAGCGACATCATGGACGAACCCGTTCTTCCGGAACGTCCGCTCACAATACTCAAGTCAATTGTTCCGCGACTGCTTTTGCATCGAAGCTGGCGAGACCTTGCCAGACACGGCGTATCGACCAGTGAAATCGATCTCGTCGAAACCGTGAGGGTGCTTTTCTTCATCAGCGTCGACGACGCGATGGGTGCGGCGCGCTTTGCCAATCGTGATTGGCGAGATGTTGAGGTCATCTATCCGTTGATCGAGCCATTTCTGGAGACGCACGGCCGTATCCCGACAGTCACATCGGCCTTCTTGACGCTGTGTGAGCGTGCCATCCAAAACTATCCAGTAGAGCGGTTTGTTCAGCACCTTCACATGGTGCTTCCGCGTTCGGAGGTCCTGCCGGCCGGTTGGCGAGCCACAACAATGGTCGCGCGACTTTCTGGCTTGATTCAACAATTTTCGCAGAAGACGCAGCCACTGCCGCCATCGACTGCCCGAGAGCTTCTCGTTGCTCTGGATGTCTTGGTGGATCTGGGTGATCGCAGAGCGGCGGCAATTCAAGCGAGCGAAGTTTTCAAGGACATCAGGACGGGCGTCGCGGGAAAGCAAACATCTGCTTAAGAGGTGAAGGAGCGGCCCGTTTGGTACGGCCGAGCAGTCTCTCGCTTCAGGATCGACGGATACCCTCGTCAAACGACACCGAGCAGCTCTGGACACCTTCCTGCCGCTCCAGGGTGTGCTGGATGGTCTGGGCGCAGCCGTTGCAATGCATGCTCTGGATGCTGAAATGTGCGGTTTTCATTTTGGGTTTCTCCATACGTTCGTCATCAGACTTCGTCGCCCCGCGGGAAGCGGTTTCATCGCCTTCGTTTCGGTGCGCGGACACAGTTTCGCACTTGAAGTAAACTCCAAGTCAAGCGCTTTTGAGGATTTCCACTACGGTCTCCGCCGAGCTGTACTACAACCCTTTCTGCACCGCCTGCGGAGGTGGCGATGAAGCTGTGCATCCTTCCGGTCGGGTGTGCTGGATTGATGCGACCACGCACCTCGAGGCGGCGGCAAGATTGCACATCACCCGCCTACCGGCGCTGGTGGTGAACGGGAAACTGGTCGCGCAAGGACCGCGCGCGCTGATGCAGATACACAAGCGGTTTGCTGCCGGAGCCGGAGTCCCATGAGCGGTTACCGCATCGGGGATGCCGCCGCCCAGGCCGGCATGAGCACCGACACCCTGCGTTACTAGGAGCGGATCGGCCTGATGCGTCGGGTGCTACGCGGTGGTGGCGGTCGCCGTTACTACACCGAAGCCGAACTCGAGCGCCTGCGTTTCATCTCCCGGGCCCAAGCCATGGATTTCACGTTGGCGGAAATCGGCCAGTTGCTGGAACTGCGCGACCACCCCGCCACCGCGCGCGCGGAAGCGCGGCGCCTGGCGCACAACAAGCTTGAGGCCGTGACCCGGCGTGTGCGCACCTTGCACCACCTGCGTGACGAACTGCGTCTGCTATTGAACCTCTGTGCGGGCAGTGAAGGTCAATGCCCTATTCTGGAAATGAAACCGAAAACGGTGGCGCCCCACTCCCGGCGGCGCGTACAGTCACGAACCAGGCATCCGGTTGCCTGAAACCGCGCCCACCTGCCGCCAAAACTGATTGAAGACGTCAGGCAGTCGTGCCATACACGCGAACCAGAGAGCTGGCCCTGCACGCCCCTTGCGTGCGACGAGTGCAGGGAGCGGATGCAACGATCTGCCGTGCGGCGGATTCACGGCGCCACCCTGATCCTTATTTCGAGCTTTCATGAATGTCAGCGAAGCTCACGACACGCAGTGAGCCCGGCGAGTATCCGTACGCATGTTTAAAAGCGCGACTGAACGCGGCATCGGTCGCGTATCCGGCGATTTCCGACGCCTGTGCCACAGTGACCCTACGTTCCGTCAGGGCTTCGTGCGCGGCCTGCATACGCAACCAGGTGAGGTAAGCCATGGGCGGCATACCCACGACGCTCGCGAAGTGCCGCGCAAAAGTGGCTCGCGACATGTGCACGCGACGTGCAAGTTTGTCGAGGGTCCAGTCAGCAGCAGGGTCCTGATGCATGACCAGCAGCGCCTCAGCCAGGTGTGGATCCTTGAGGGTGCCCAGTACCCCGTGGCGCACCTGCCCATGCAAAAGACAATGCCGCAGGACTTGGATGAACAACGCGTCGGCCAGCTTGTCCATGATCGCGGTGCTACCGGGCGCCTCGGTGGCGGCTTCCCGCATGATGAGGGTCAACAACGACGCGGCATCGCCACCGTCCGAGCCCTTTCGCAACACGACTTGGGTGGGTAGGGAGGCAAGCAGGACCGTGGCGAGTGGCGAAGCGAATTCGAAATAGCCACACAACAGCAGTGTGGTCGCATCCTTCCCCGCATCCCACGCCGAAATTACCCGATGGCTGGCGGGACGCGCAAACATCACGGTATCGCCTGCCGCAAGGGGAATCTCTCGCCGCGATTCGCCGATCTGCATGACGCACTCGCCCGCAGCGACGAGGTGAAACATCGCCTTGCGCTCGTAGTCGGCATCCAGCACCCAAGTGCCACAGTGTTCGCTGCGATGAAAGACCCGCGTCTCCAGATGCAGGTGACGCATCAACGCGCTGAGGTCATCCACACAAAGCTCCGATGAGACGATCGGGCAAGTTTACGCGCGTGTCGAGCATGGTTCGAGACGGCGATGTACACGACACTGACCAGGTGCCACAGGCACGCCCACTTTTTCGACCCCTCAGGAGTTGCATCATGACCCAGTTCACCACCCATACACTTCAGTCGGCCCCCGCCGCCGCCAAGCCCTTGCTCGAAGCCGCCAAGGCCAAGCTCGGGTTCATTCCCAACCTGTACGGCAATCTCGCCGAGGCCCCGGCGGCGCTGCAGGCGTATTTTGATCTTTCCGCCCACTTCGACAAGACCTCGTTCACGCCCGTGGAACGCCAGGTCGTACTGATCGCGATCAGTACCGAAAACAACTGCGAGTTCTGCGTCGCCGCGCATTCGTTGATCGCACGCAAGATGGTGAAGGTTCCGGATGCCGTGGTCGACGCACTGCGGCAGCTGAAACCCCTGCCCGATGCGCGGCTCAACACGCTGGTCACGTTCACGCGTCAGGTGGTACGCGACCGCGGCCTTGTTCCGCAGGCGGCTTTGCAAGCGTTTCTCGACGCGGGTTTCACCCAGCGCCAAGTCATCGAGGTGGTGCTGGGAGTCGCGATGAAGACCTTGAGCAACTACGTCAATCACCTGACCGGGACCAAAACCAACCCGGAGTTCTCCGCCGAAGCCTGGAAGCGCGCCGCATGAGGACGCTGCCGCCCGCGCGAGCGGGCGGCGCTTCATCCCTGCGAGAGGAACGGCATGAACCTTCAACGACGTCTTGCCTGGGCACTGCTCGTGCTGCGCTTCACAGTGTTCTTGGTCATGCTGATGTGGACGCTCGACAAGTTCCTCCGGCCCGGGCACGCCGCAGGTGTAGTCAGCCACTTCTACGCGATGCCCCATCTGGGACCAACCCTCTTTCTTTTGATCGGCGTCCTTGAGCTGCTTCTGCTGCTGGCCTTCGTGCTCGGTGTTGCACGTCGCTTTACCTATGCTGCTGTGCTCGTGCTCCACGGAGCGTCTACGCTGGCTGCGTGGTCGCAATACCTGCATCCCTACGCGAGCGAAAATCTAATGTTTTTTGCGGCATGGCCCATGCTCGCGGCTTGTCTTGCGCTCTACCTGCTGCGCGAAGCCGACGCAATGAGTATCGATGGATGGCGGCGAGCCGTGGCGTCGCCCCGAAGCTGAGGAGGTACCGTGTCAATTCCTGCTGTTGCAATCTTTGATGCCTATGGAACATTGTTGGACGTGCATTCGGCCGTTCGCCGCGTGGCGGACGTGCTTGATGCTGACGCTGCACGCTTATCGACGCTTTGGCGACACAAGCAGCTCGAGTACTCGTGGACGCGCAGCCTGATGGGGCGCTACATCGATTTCTGGCAAGTCACCGAACAGGCGCTCGACCACGCCTTGGCCGTATGCGGATTCAACGACCCGAAATTGCGGGATGCTTTGCTGGACTCCTATCGCGCGCTCGAAGCCTACCCCGACGTGCGGGCGACGCTGATCGGATATCGAACCCTCGGTGCACGCGTCGCGGTGTTCTCCAACGCCACGCCCGCGATGCTGTGTGACGCCCTCGCATCGGCACGCCTCGACGACCTCGTCGATACCGTTTGCTCGACCCACGAGCTGAAATGCTACAAGCCCGATGGCCGGGTTTACGCGTACGCCGGCAAGATGGTCAACGCGGAACCCGACGCCGTGGTTTTCCACTCGTCCAATGCCTGGGACGCGGCCGGCGCCGCGTCGTTCGGCTGGCCCACCTTCTGGATCAATCGGGCGCGTCAAGTACCCGAGTACACATGGGCGGGCTTACGAGAGTGCGTTGATCTGCAAGCAGCGCTCGCGCGCTTCCTTGCGACGCGGCCGGGCTGATAGCAGCGCGCGTCAGCCACGCACAACCTTCCGACGTCGAATCGATAGCCGAATCGCGGGGCAATCGGGAGGCAGCTCCGAAACTACCCGGCACGGCAAACACCACGACACCTTCCACTGTTACGCGCGGCCTCGCGGCGGAATCGATGCGGTACCCAGCAGTGAGGCAATCAGCGGACACGACACATTGCCCTTGCGGGCGTGGCACGCTTTCACAAGCCCGGACAGCGCCACCTTGATGCGTGCAAGGTCGGCCAGCTTTCCACGCACGTCCGCGAGCTTCCGTTCGGCCAAACGACCGGCTTCCTGGCAGTGGGTACCGTCTTCGAGATGCAGCAGTTCACCGACCTCATCCAGACTGAAGCCCAAGCGCTGCGCGGACTTCACGAACCGTAGCCGATTCACGTCGACCGTGTCATAGCGTCGGATGCCACCGTAGGGCTTGACCGGTTCCCGCAGCAATCCCCTGCGTTGGTAGTACCGGACGGTTTCGACGTTGACCCCCACCGCCTCGGCAAGCGTCCCGATCGTCAGGCTCTGCGGATGCGAATTCATGGCGCTTGACTCCGTAGTCAACTACGGAAGTAATGTTACTACAGCTTCCATCGCTTCACGCCTCCATGAGCGCTCCCGCCGAAACCGTCCTCACCTCCCGCAAATTCATGTGCGTAGTGTGCGGCTTCGTCTATGACGAGGGGGCCGGCCTGCCGGAAGAGGGCATCGAACCCGGCACCCGTTGGGAAGACATCCCCGATACCTGGACCTGCCCCGACTGCGGCGTAACCAAGGACGATTTCGAGATGATCGATGTGAAATGAGGTCGGGCGTGCCGTGTTCTCGCTCGTCAGCTTGGCCAATCGCGTTACCCCATCAAGCGAAAAATGGCGGCGAGGCGACCAGGGCAGCGCGATTGTTCGTGGCGTTTTCTGGATTGTGGCTGCTCTGGTGATGGTCGTGCTTGCCTTCCCTGCGTCATTCCACTGTTCTATTGAGGAGAGATCGTTATGCAATATCGCAATTTGCAAACCGTCGAGTCCGTCCCTGCGGCACACCCGTGTGTGCGGCGGCCGCACGAGTTCCCGACGCTCTCCAAGACCGATCCGGTCGACCGGATCATGGTCGGCTTTTGCCGGGAGTGCGCGATGACCATCGAACCTTACCAGCACCTTGATGCCGCCTTGAAGCAGATGCAGAGCGTGGGTATACGAGCCCTCTTGGTAGTCGCCGACGGCAGGGTAAGCGGACTCATCACCGCCTACGACATCCAGAGCGAGAAACCGATCCAGTTCGTGCGAAGTTCCGACTACATCCACCATCCCCAGTGCCGTCACAAAGACGTGGAAGTTGCCGATATCAACGCCACGATCTCGCCGATGCGCGCATCGAGAGACACACCGTCATGAGGCTTAGGGCAGGCGATCTGGCACCGCAATTACGTCTGGTCGACGTCGAAGGCAACCCAGTCATGCTCGGCCGCCGTACGCACCGCACACTGCTCTGTTTCTTCGGCGATGCGGCATGCGCATTTTGCAACGTATACATCTATGACCTGATTGAGCGTTATCAGCGGCTGGCCAGCCTTGGCCTCGACGTCATCGTGTTGTACAACGCGCGCCAGGAATCGGTCTGGCGCTTTGTCTCCTCCCACCCACGCTCGTTCCCCGTCATCGCCGATCACTCTGCCATCGCGTACCGGGCGTACGGCGTTGAACATTCCTTATGGGGCAAGCTCAAGGGTGTCGTGACCAGGGCACCAACTTTCGTCAAGGGCCTGCGCATGGTCGGCGTGGCGGGGCTCAACGCCAACACCACCATGCCGGCGAATTTTCTGATCGACACGAACAGCCGCATTGCCGAGGCCCATTACGGCGTGGATCCCGGCGACCACATTCCGTTTCAACGAGTGGAAGCGTTCGCCAGCCACGGCTCGGCCGGCGTGGAGTGTATAGACAATGCGCGGTCCGTGGCAGGCGCCACAACCTTGCTACGCAACGGCGTGCGCGGCCAGTGACCTTTGGCAAAGGAAGCCAAAGGTACACAAGATATGCACGGTGGTGCGTTGCACTACTAGCGCTGCCCGTCGCAGCGCAAACAACCGGCTTCGACATTACCGCTGGGCCCAGCGTGGCCACTGGAGAAAGAACCGCGGCCGCGGCATTCGCCAGTGCGTTCGGAGACGGGCCGTCCAACCACTTCGTTCACCTCGAACCCATCGGTACAGTCGGCTGGATCGACTCACGCAGCACCCACTGCGACAATCTCAATCACACGGTATTTCTTGCCGGTGGCGGTGTGCGCGCCCTCGCCAGCGAGCACCGGTTCGCGAGCGAGCAACTTGCCGCTACCGGTACCCGCAACAACGCACGGTCGAGCTGCTTCGAATTCATGACCAGCACCGGCTGGAAGTATCGCCACTTCATCGTGATGGCGCGGCATATCTCCAGCGGCCGCATCGGCGGCGGCGGCAAGAACATGGGCGAAACTATGCTGCTCGCTGGGCTTCGCTGGTAAAAGGCGTCATCAACAATTGCGCGAAACCTCTTCGCAACGCACCGCTCGTGGCGAAGCAGCCGCGCTACGCAGCCCGCGGGTTGGAACACTCCACGGAACCGTAGCCGATTCACGTCGACAGTGTCATAGCGTCGGATGCTGCCGCAGGGTTTGACCGGTTCCCGCAACAACCCCCTGCGTTGGTAGAACCGGATGGTCCACGTTCACCCCCACCGTCTCGGCAAGCGTGCCAATCGTCAGGCCCGGCGGATGCAAATTCATGGCGCTTGACTCCGTAGTCAGGTACGGACGTAACGTTACGCCATCAAGCGAAGAATCGGAAGGATAACCCCATGCAGGAACCCACGAACAATCGCGCTGCTCTGGTAGCTGGCGGCCTTGCCGCCATCCTCGCTTCCACCTGCTGCCTCGGCCCTCTCCTGCTCGTCGGGATTGGCTTCTCGGGTGCGTGGATTGGCAACCTTACGGTGTTGGAACCGTACCGGCCGATCTTCATCGGCGTGGCGCTGGTCGCGTTGTTCTTCGCTGCGCGCCGCATCTTTCGGCCTGCCCGCGCCTGCAAGTCGGGTGAGGTCTGCGCCATCCCGCGGGTTCGGACGGCCTACAAACTCGTTTTCTGGATCGTAGTTGCCCTGGTGGTGGTCGCGCTTGCCTTCCCCTACGTCCTTCCGCTGTTCTATTGAGGAGAGATCGCCATGAAGAAACGTTTCGCCCTATTCCTTCTCGCCATCATGCTCACCGCACCTGCATGGGCCGCCAGGAAGACGGTCACGCTGTACGTGCCCGGCATGACCTGCCCCGCCTGCCCGATCACGGTAGAGAAGGCCCTTTCCCGGGTGGATGGTGTCAAGAAGGTCAAGGTGGCCTTCGAGAAACGCGAAGCCACCGTCACGTTCGACGACAGCAAGGTCAGTACACAGGCCCTGACCCGGGCTACCAAGAACGCGGGCTACCCCTCCAGCGTGGTGGACGCCAGGCACGGAGGAACATCGCCATGACGCCGGTTGCACGCATCGCAGACAAGGCCGGAGTGCTGGGAGTCATCGTCTCATCCATGGGATGTGCGATGTGCTTTCCCGCCATCGCCAGCCTGGGCGCGGCCATCGGGCTGGGCTTTCTTCAGCAATACGAGGGGCTGTTCGTCTCGCGCGTCATGCCGCTGTTCGCCGCCTTAGCGTTCCTGGCGAACGCGCTGGGCTGGCTGAAGCACCGGCAATGGCACCGCACGCTGCTCGGCGTGATAGGTCCGGCCATGGTGCTTGTCGGCGGGTTCTGGCTGCTCGGCACCGCATGGATGCGGCCCTTGGTTTATACAGGGATCGTCTTGATGATCGCGGTATCGATCTGGGATCTGGCGTGGCCGGCTCATCGCCACTGCGAACCGGATGGCTGCGAACTGCCCGCGCAATGCAAACCCTGAGATCCACTCCCGAGGAATCATGCAATGACCCAGTTGAAGATCACCGGCATGACGTGCGACTCGTGCGCGGCGCATGTCAAGACAGCACTGGAGGCCGTACCCGGCGTGCAATCGGCGGACGTGTCCTACGCGAAAGGCAGCGCCACGCTCGAACTGCAAGCCGGCACGTCCACCGACCAACTGGTCGCCGCTGTCGATGGCATTGGATATCACGCGGCGCTGGTTGATTCACCTGCCCTGGCGCCACGCGAGGAATCGTTCGACCGCCTGCCCGCACGCACCGGCGACAAAGGCAAAATCCATCGCCGCAACGACAAGCTGCACATTGCCGTTATCGGCAGCGGCGGCGCGGCGATGGCCGGCGCACTCAAGGCCGCCGAACTCGGAGCGCGGGTCACGCTCATCGAACGTGGAACGATTGGAGGCACCTGTGTAAATGTCGGCTGTGTGCCATCGAAGATCATGATCCGCGCGGCGCACATCGCTCACACGCGCGCACGCAGCCCGTTCGACGAGGGCATCTCCGCGACAGCGCCGGCGATCCTGCGAGAGCGGTTGCTCGCGCAGCAGCAGGCACGCGTCGAAGCGTTGCGCCACACGAAATACGAGAATGTGCTCGCCGGCAACACGGCCATTACCGTGCTGCACGGGCAAGCCCGTTTCAAGGACGGTCACATGCTCCTCGTGCAACTGCACGCGGGTGGAGAGCGCGAAATCGCGTTCGACGGCTGCCTGATCGCCACCGGCGCGAGCCCCGCCATCCCGCCGATCCGCGGCTTGAAGGACACGCCCTATTGGACATCGACCGACGCTCTGGCGAGCGATACGCTTCCGCCCCGGTTGGCGGTCATCGGCTCGTCGGTCGTTGCGGCCGAACTTTCGCAGGCTTTCGCCCGATTGGGCAGCCGCGTGGCGATCCTGGCGCGCAGTACCCTGTTCTTCCGCGAAGACCCGGCCATCGGCGAGGCCGTGACCGCTGCCTTCCGCGCCGAAGGGATCGAGGTTTTGGAACATACACAGGCGAGCCAAGTTGCTTATCGCGATGGCGAATTCGTGCTCACGACGGAAAACGGCGGGTTGCGCGCGGACAAGCTCCTGGTCGCCACCGGCCGAAGTCCCAATACACACGGTTTGAATCTCAAAGCCGTCGGCGTGACGGTCAACAGGGCTGGCGCCATCGTCATCGACCCCTCGCTGCGTACCCACGCGCCGGACATCTACGCCGCCGGGGATTGCACCAACCAGCCACAGTTCGTCTATGTCGCGGCGGCGGCCGGCACGCGGGCCGCGATCAACATGCTCGGCGGCGAAGCCGAGCTCGATCTGACCAGCATGCCCGCGGTCGTGTTCACCGATCCGCAGGTAGCCACAGTCGGGCTCACCGAAGCGCAGGCGCACATCCAAGGGATCGAGACCGAAAGCCGCACCCTCACACTCGACAACGTGCCGCGCGCGCTGGCCAACTTCGACACGCACGGGTTCATCAAGCTGGTGGCTGAAGCGGGTTCCGGCCGCGTGCTCGGCGTCCAGGCGGTCGCCGCCCAAGCGGGCGAACTGATCCAGACCGCCGCGCTCGCGATCCACAACCGGATGACGACCCATGCATTGGCCGACCAACTGTTCCCCTACCTCACGATGGTCGAGGGGTTGAAGCTTGCGGCGCAAACCTTCGAAAAAGACGTGACGCAGCTCTCGTGTTGCGCGGGCTGAGGCTCATTGAAGGATTGCGTGGCTGTTTCATCCCAAAGCGCACTCGGCGACTCACACCAAACAGCCTCCGGAGAACCCGGAGCGGTTCAGACCCACGTCGGTTGGAAGCGTTGTTTGAATCCTTTAGACCCTTGGTCGCCTCTATGTGCTGAGGGCGTCGCACAGCAACCACAAGGACGCGGCCACTGTTTCGACCCCGCAATGGCCGCAATCGTGCCCCCTCTGCACGAACTGCTGTGTGCGCCCTCGTCTCGCCGGGATGGCCGGAAGCAGACGACTCGCTGATCACGACTGCGTCCGTCCTGTTGCCGATTTCGATGAAAGGATGCCCTTGCCTATGGAGACATGTTTCATGCGAGCAATCTGGAAAGGCACCGTGTTGGCTGAAAGCAACGATACCGTCATCGTGGAAGGCAATCACTACTTCCCGGCGGAATCGCTCAACAAGCAATGTTTCCGCGGAAGTCCGCACTCTACCCGCTGCCCCTGGAAGGGGACGGCAAGCTATTTCGACGTGGTGGTTGCGGGTGAAGTGAATCCCAACGCCGCGTGGTTATATGCCAACCCGTCGGAGGCCGCCGCAGAGATACGTGGGCGCGTGGCCTTCTGGCATGGTGTCGAAGTGGTCGCTTAGGCGTCAAGCCCAGACCCACGGCTGCAAGGGCCTTTGCGTTCCGTTTCGATGAGAGAATCGTCATGCAATATCGCAGTTTGCAAACCGTCGAGTCCGTCCCCGCAGTGCCCCTGTGTGCGCGGCGGCCGCGCGAGTACCCGACGCTCTCCAAAACCGATCCGGCCGACAGAGTCATGGTGGACTTTTGCCGGGAGTGCGCGGTGACCGTCGAACCTCACCAGCACCTCGATGCAGCCTTGAAGCAGATGCAGAGCGCCGGCGTGCGGGCGCTGCTGGTGATAGCTGATGGTCGTGTAACTGGGCTGGTCACCGCTTACGACATCCAGGGCGAAAAGCCGATCCAGTTCGCGCAAAGCTCCGACTGTATTCACCATCCCAAGTGTCGTCATGAAGACGTGGAAGTCGCCGACATCATGACGCCACTCGAGAAGCTCCCGATACTACGAATGGAAGCCTTGGCCACCGCGAGTGTCGGGCATGTCTTGGAGACCTTTCACCATACCGGTCATACGCACCTGCTGGTCATGGAATCCACGTCGGTTGGCGGAGTCCGGATCCGTGGGCTGATCTCGCACGCGCAGGTCGAGCGGCAGCTCGGCATATCACCGACGACATCTGCGCTCCCGCAGATAGAACGCGAGATCGCGAGATTGTTCCCGTTCGTGAAGAGTACTTAGCACACTGCCGGATGAACCGCCCCGGGAATCCCGGAGGCTGTTTGGTTTGAGGCAAGCCGCATTGGCCAGACCCGCTCTTTGCCAATAGTAGTTGGCTTCAGCTTCTGCTGGCGGGATGTTCCCGATCGGCTCCAGCAGGCGCCGGTGATTGAACCAGTGCATACAGCGCCTGTTCCAGCACATCCAGCACGAAGTCGGTTTGGGCGTAACTAGACGCCTTCCAGCCGACGATTCTGCGCGAGAACACGTCGATGACGAACGCGAACCGTGCTCGCCTTGGTGCTCCAGCACCATCTGCACCGCCCGATCCCGTACCTTAGGTGAGTACCGCTTCTATGTGTTCATGCCCCAATCCTCTCAAAGGTTGGAGCCTCCGGGAAAGCCGGGGCGTTTCATGGCGCCCACCGGGCAATCGAGCGCTACCTGGATCGCGCACTATGGCAGGAGGTGTTTGCCAAGATTGAGCAGTGGCCGCAAACCCATGCGCGTGAAAAACAACGCTACGAACGCGCACGGTGGGTGCTGCGCTTTCTCTATGAAATCGCATTGCGTGCCTCAGAAGCGGCCCAAGCACGCGAAGCCGATTTTTTGCACCAACGCGACCGCTGGTGGCTGCATGTGACCGGTAAAGGCGGCGTGCCACCGAATCAGGGATACAGTGTTTGACTTGGAGTAAGCTCCAAGTTAGGTCATCTGATTTCGGACCACGGCGACATGCGGATCGAGCTGTATTTTTCCCCCTGGTGCACGGCATGCGGCAGTCGCAGCCTTCGCGACGGTGAATCCGGCAACACCCGCTGGATCGACGTGACCAAGCACCTTGAAGCGGCGGCGCGACTGCGCATTACCCGGTTACCGGCGTTGGTAGTCGACGGCCGGTTGGTGGCCCAGGGTCCGCAGGCACTGGCGCGGCTGCGTACCCTTGCTGAAGCCGGGAGCAGCGCGGCATGAACAATGGCCATGCGATCGGTGGCGCCGCGCGTCTCGCTGGCATGACCACGGACACGTTGCGCTACTACGAGCGCATCGGACTGATGTGCCGGGTACTCCGCGACGGCGGTGGGCGGCGGTACTACACCGAACCCGACCTTGAGCGGTTGCGCTTCATCGCACGCGCTCAAGCCATGGACTTCTCGCTGGCGGAAATCCGACAGCTGCTGGAATTGCGCGACCACCCGGACACGGCGCGCGCGGAAGCGCGCCGTCTTGCACACGGGAAACTCGACGCCGTCACCCAGCGCATGCGCACCTTGCGTCATCTGCGCGATGAACTGCGTCTGCTGTTGAACCTGTGCGCCGGGGCCAACGAGGGCTGCCCTATCCTGGACATGAAGGTTGCCGCGCCTTCACGGGCATCGCCGGTCCGGTCGCGGAAACCGGGGCGCGCACGCCAACACGCCTGACACACGTCGCACTCGGCGGTCGGCCGCCCAAGGCCCGCAATCACCCCTTGACTTGGAGTGCAGTCCAAGTCGCAAGATGGGGGTTGTGCCATCCAGGCACGCGTGACCGAGACGGGAGAAAACCCATGCAGACGGCGAATTTCACGATTGATGGCATGCGCTGGAAGGCTGCACCCGCACTATCCAAAATGCATTGGAACGTCTGTTCGGCGTCAATCCCCACTCGGTCTCGCACGAATCCCGTACGGCACGAGTGCTGTTCTCGCCCCGGACAGTCACACACGCAATGGGCTTCGGCGTGTTCCTCACACCTTGATGCGTCGGAGTCACAGACATGAATACCACGGCAACCGCTCTATGGAGCGAAGAGCCAAGCCGCGAATCCGGCCTGCGCCGTGTGCGCGCGCATATCGGCGGGCTGCACTGTTCGTTGTGCACCGGCACGATTGAAAAAGCGCTCGGGCGACGGCCCGGCGTGCGCAAGGTGTCGGTGAGCCTGACGCATGAGCAGGCGCTGGTCGAGTTCGATCCGAACGTCGTTGAAGCAGCGGCGTTGATGGGCACGCTGACCGACATTGGCTACACGATCTCGGACCCACGCAAGATCGAGCCGTTCGAGGTTCAGGAGCGCGCGCTGGCGCGCGAGCGCGGGCGCTTCCTGACTGCCCTGGCGGCCAGCATTGCCTCGATGGCCTTGGTGGGCTACCCGTTAGACAGTGCGTGGTTCCCGCTGTGTGTGTTTTCTATTGCCAGCCTCGTCGCCTTCGCTTTCGTCGTGTTGCGGAGCTACAGCCTGCAGCGCGCGATGGTCGGCACGGCTCTCCTCGCGGTATTCGGCGCCGGTATCTACTATTTCAAGCTACGTGGAACATTCGGGGCGACCATCCCATGGCTGACCGGCGCTCTCGCGCTGACGCTGATCTTCGGCCTCGGGGGGCACATCCTGCGCAAGGGATTCCAAGCCTTGCGCCGCGGCATCCTCAACCAGCATGTGCTGGTCGAGTTCGGGGCCTTTGCCGGGTTGGTGGGTGGGTCAATTGGTTTAGTACTGCACCCCGCCGGTTATCCGACGGGAGCGTTTTTCGCGGTGAGCGTGATGGTACTCAGCTATCACATCTTTTCCGAGTGGTTGTCCCTGATCGTTAAGACGCGCAGCTCGCAAGCCGTGAAAAAACTGCTCGACCTGCAACCCGACACCGCCCGCGTGCTGCGCGACGGGCGTGAGACTGATGTGCGCATTGAAGAGGTGTGCGTGGGCGACCGGGTACGCATCCGCCCGGGTGAGCGCATCCCGGTCGATGGCGAGATCGTCGAAGGTCGCTCGGCGATCGATGAATCGCTGATTACCGGCGAGCCGTTGCCGGCGGGCAAGACCGTCGGCGGGACTGTCGCAGGCGGCGCCATCAACGGGTCCGGCACCTTGCTGGTGCGGGTGACCGCCATCGGCGAGGAGAGCTTCCTGCAGCAGGTGATCCATAGCGTCGAGGACGCGCGTGCGCTCAAGCCCGGCTTGCTGCATATCGTCGACCGGGTCCTGCGCGTTTACACCCCCACGGTGCTTGCTGTTGCGGCAATCGCGTTTGCCGCCTGGCTCATCGGGCCGGTGCTCCTGGGTTACCCGCTGGATATCCAGCGCGCGGTGTTCGCGGGCTTGTCGGTGCTGGTGATGGGCTATCCATGTGCGGTGGGAATTTCGGCTCCGCTGTCGATCGTGCGCGGCGCGGCCGACGCCGCTGAGCGCGGTATTCTGATGCGTACCGGCGAAGCCTTCGAAGGGTTGCGCCGTGTTACCACGGTCGTGTTCGACAAAACCGGCACGCTTACCGAAGGCAAGCCAAGACTGCGCGAGATCGAGCCGCACGAAGTCGATCGCGACACGCTGCTTGGTCTTGCCGCAGCGGTGGAAGCGGCTTCCGAGCATCCGTTGGCGCAAGCGGTCGTCAAAGCCGCGTTCGACGCGGGCCTGAACATTCCGGTGGTCAATGCGTTCGAGGCGATCGCCGGCAAGGGCGTCGTCGCGCGCCTGCAAGATCAGGAACGATTGGTCGCGGGCAGCCCGGCGTTTCTCGCCGAGTGCGGCCTCGATCTCGCGCCCGTGGCGGATGCCATCAGCCGCCTGGAAGAAAGCGGGCGGACGGTGATCGCGATCGCCCGCGCCAGTCAGCTGCTCGGCGTACTCGCCTTTGGCGACGCGCTGCGCGCGGACGCAGCCGAAACCGTACAACGATTACAGGCCGCGGGCGTGCGGGTCGCGTTGCTGACCGGTGACAACGAACGCGCGGCCAGACGCATGGCGGTCCAGGCCGGTATCAACGAGATTTACGCCGGCGTATTGCCGGAACGCAAGGCAGAAACGATCCGCCAGCTCCAGACCCAGGCACGCGTGGCGATGGTCGGCGATGGCATCAACGACGCACCGGCGCTGATGCAGGCCGACGTCGGCATCGCGATGGGCAGCGGCACCGACATCGCCATCGACTCTGCCGACGTGATCATTCTGAATACGCGCCTCGCGGGCGTGCTCGACGCCTACGCCATCAGCCGCCGCGGCTATCGCAAGATGGTGCAAAACATCACGCTGGCATTCCTGTTCAACGGCATCGGGATTCCGGCTGCGGCCACGGGCTTGATCTATCCGGTATGGGGCATGGTCGCGATGGCTGCAAGCGTCACAGCGATCTTCATCAACTCGCTGTGGGGCCAGCCGCAATTGTTCTTCGACGCCGTCGGCAGTGTCGGTCAGAGCGACGGCACTTCACAGTCGGCGCCGGTCGTCACGACCTGATAAAGGAGGTAAGACCATGCTCAAGTCAGTGGTATTCACGGTGACCGGCAATCAGCGACTGCATTGCACAAGTTGCGAACAGCGCGTGACCCGTATCGTCAAGGGTCTGACAGGTGTCCGTGAGGTGCGTGCCAGCGCTTCGTCCCAACGCATCGAGGTCCTGTTCGATTCGTCCGGCCTAGATGAGTCGGCCGTCGCCGAGTGTCTTGACCGACTTGGCTACGCAACGGAAGCGAGTGTTCAGCGCGTGGCTCCCATGGTCGATCCTATAGGGAACCACGATGTCTCAGGCTGACACAGCGGCGCCGTCCGGTACGAACTGGATCATTCCGGTGGGTGCCGCGGTGGTGCTCCTGCTGGTTGGTGCAGGCGGCTACTTCTTGTACCTGCATACGGGCGCCATGCTCCAGCGGGGCCAAGCGCTGCCACCGTTGCTGATCCTGGTGTTGGCGCTGATCGGTGGCGCGGCATCGTTTTTCTCGCCTTGCAGCATCGCCATCACGCCGGCATTTCTGGCCTATCTCACCACCGGAACCCAACCCGACCGGGATGCTCGCAAACTCTCTGGCCCGCTGGTCCTCTCCGCTGCATTAGTCGCCTTGGGCATCGTCGTTTTCTATGCAGTTGCCGGCATCGTGATCGGCGCCGTGGGCAGCGTGGCCTACAACTACCTCGTGTACTTTCTTCCCGTCGTTGGTGCAGCCTTCATTCTGCTTGGGGCGCTCGTGTTGCTGGGACGCACCGGGGTGCTGGGCTTTGTTGAACGCTGGAACCCGACCAATCGGCGCTACGCGCGCCAGGAGGTTGGCACTTTCGCCGTCGGGGCGCCCAAAAGACGTACGCTCGTTTCCTTCGGGTTCGCATATGGCGCAGCATCGCATACTTGCTCGCTGCCCATTTTTCTCGGCATTCTCTTGGTGCCACTGGTCGCTGGAAATTACGCGCTGGCCGCACTTTCCGTGTTCGCGTATGGCTTCGCCATTGCGGTTTTGGTCGTGGTGATGATGATGCTCGGCCAGCGGGTCTTCACCGCGCTGCGGTCCACGGGGCCGTGGCTGATGCGCATTACCGCCGCACTCTTCATCGTCACCGGCGGGTTCCTGTTCTATTACTTCGGCCTGAACTACGGCACTTACCTCACCCCGACCTCGATGGCGGCCACGATAGCCCCGAGCCAGCAGTACCGCCTGATCGAAGGTGCCGGCGGAACCGGTTATCCCTACCAACCGCGTGTCCTCACGATACCTGCCGGGCATCCGGTCCAAGTCGCGGTGACTGATCACATTGGAGGCTGCCTCCTGAGCACCGTTTTCGAGGGTTTGGGCCCCCACGGGCGACCCGTCGAAATCACGGTGCCGGTGGGGGAAACGCGCGTGGTACAGCTCTTTGCCTCTCGACCTGGCAGCTATACATTTCATTGTGGAGGCGAGATGTACTCCGGAACGGTGCTCGCTCAGTGACGATCGAGCCCCACGCGGGAACGACGACCGCCAAGCTCACCAAGCGCGCTGAGGTCAACCGAGATGCCGCCCACCCCTGCGAAGACAAGGGCGCACCGTCGCGAGCCTGGACGGGATGAGTCGGCCATCGGTGGTATGGCAACAATGGGGTACGGCGGCTGGCCGTGATCAAGCGTGCTCGGCACTGCGGTCAGGATGCGCTCGGGGTGCGACCACTGATGGAATTGAAAACCGGCGACAGTTCGTGCCGCGGCGTTGCCGCAAGCTGACCGGTGCCATTGCATTGGTGTCGGTCGGCCTGTGCCTGCTCTAAGCGCGTATTTATCTGCGATTCCACAACTGGCAATTTGGGCCAATCAGATTTACCCGACATGGCTGAAGAATTCAACACGATGCGTGACGCCGCCGCACGCGATCCGGATCTTCACGAACGGGAGCGCCTGCTGCGCATGCTCGCGGCCATCACTTTCATTATTTTTTTCCAAGCGTATATGGTCGCGCCGATCATCCCGGCTCTCTCGAAGGCGTTCGGCGCTTCGGTGCAAACGGTCGGTCTGATCGTGCCGGCATACCTGATTCCTTATGGGATCGCCACACTGGTATATGGTCTGCTCGCTGATCGGTTGGGGATTCAGCGCGTCATGCTCGCTTCCCTGGCGGCATTCACGGCGCTCACGGCATTGACGGCGACAGCAACCTCCATCGGGCAGATCGCGTTGTGGCGTATCGTGACGGGACTGGGTGCCAGCGGAGTGGTGCCGCTAGCGCTGGTGCTCGTCGGCAAGCTCTTCCCGTACGAACAACGAGGCCGCCCGCTGGGATGGCTGTTCGGCGCCATGGCCGGGGGAATGGCCTTCGGTTCGCCGCTGGGCGCGGTGCTGGTGCCCTTCATTGGCTGGCGCGGACTTTTCCTGGTGGTCGGTGCGACAGGTGGATTTGTCCTGGTGTGGTTTCTGCCCTATCGCCGCATCATTGCCAACGCAATGCGGCCGGTCGGCGGTACGCTCGGCGATCTCGTTCGCGGCTACCGGAGCCTGCTGAGCACGTCACGCGGCCAGCGCACTTATGGCTATGTCCTCGTGAATTCGATGTTCCAGTCCGGCATCTTCACTTGGCTGGGTGTCTACTTGGTGCAACGATACGGTCTTGGTCCGGTCGGTGTTGGCCTCGCGTTGCTCGGTTATGGCGTACCCGGTTTTCTGTTCGGCCCGTTGATCGGCCGTGCGGCGGACCGATGGGGGCGTGCGAGGTTGCTGCCGATAGGCCTCGGAATCGGCGCGCTCGCCGCGGTCATCCTGCTTTGGGATTTCCCTTTGATCCTCGCGCCGGTCGTGGCGATGGTGCTGTCCCTTGGCTATGACATGACGCAGCCGCTCTTCGGGGGCATTGTCACTTCGATTGGCGACAAGCGACCCGGGCAAGCAATGGGGTTGAACGTGTTCGCCTTGTTTGTTGGCTTCGGCTTGGGGAGTCTCATCTTTGGCGAAGTGCTGCGCTTCGGATTTGGAGCCGCGTTGGGTGTATTTGCGGCGGTCGAATTCATCTTGGCAGGAAGTTCCCTGTGGCTGTTCCGCTCTGAGACGCCGCGCGTAGCGACGACAGGTCCGTCGACCGAAACTCCGTAAGTAGGCCCTTGGTTGTCTCTGAGGTCGATCTGCCCATCACGCCGGCAAGACCGCGCAACCACTTCGTGGCGACGGGCCACGGTATGTTCACGGCGCAGGCAGGACCGGCAGCCATACGAACAATGCAACGCGTGCAGCCAGCAACACGGTGGGGTAATCATGAGGCCGATCTTCATGTATCTCCCCCAGCTGACCTTGTGGCCCTTGCGTGCCAGAACATGCAGCTACAACAGGGTGGCCACGCTGCTGATCGGAGTGAATTTCGGACCGAGGTCGTTGCCGATGACGCTTGCGTACATCATCAACTCGTGGGTCGCCGCCGGCACACCGAGGCCGAACCGGAACGCCTGCACTTCGTCACCCGTGCCCAAGCCATGGATTTTTCGCTCGCCGACATCCGGCAATTGCTGGAGCTGCGGGATCAGGTCGCTGCGCGCGACGAAGCTCGCCTCCTGACTCGCAGCAAACCCGACGCCGTGACACGGCGCCTGCGCACTTTGCATCACCTGAGCGACGAACTGCAATCACTGCTGAATCGGTGCGCGAGCGCAGAATGTTGCCCGATCCTCGAACTGAAAGAGGTTGGGGCAGCAGCTCTTTCTCCTGCGTGCCGCCGTCCCCAGAAGCGTTCCGGGGTCAGTCCCGGTGGCCTTGCATCTCGGTCGCATGTGGCCGACCGCGCCTACGCTGCTATGGTGCTCTGGTGCCGCTGGTCGGCTGTGAGCCGTAGAGGGCCAAACACTGGATTGCTGGAATCGGACCGGCGCCAGGCCGTGTTTGCGCGGTACTCTGGTGATTCTGTAGGACGCCACAGTTGCAGCCATCGACGGACTTCCGGCTTGCCGTGCCTGCTACATCATCGAGCTGATGTCCGAGGCATAGCTGGGATAGGCGAAGATGATGCCCTTGATTTTGTTCGCCGTCAGCCCTGCGCCCATGGCCATGGCGAACAGGTTGATCTGTTCCTCGGCGCCGGGGCCGATCAGATGG
>SCQS01000007.1 GCA_004299705.1 Rhodanobacteraceae bacterium
GACGAGAAGGCCCGCAGGGTGGGCGCAAGGGACTGCGCCCACTTGCCGCCGCGCCACGGAGGGCGCGTCGGCAAGCCCGGCCGGCCCGCACGCATTTTTCGTCCATGGATGGACGAAAAACGCAGCACCGGGGTGGCCTTTCTCTTGGTGACTTCTCTTTGGCCAAGCAAAGAGAAGTCACCCGTCCGCCCGGGAGGCGGACGGAAAGAGACAGGGACGTCGAACGACCACGCAAACCGTTTGCGCGTCCAAGCAAGCGAAACTGCTTTCGCGGGACGCGCACGGAAAAAGACAGGGATGTCGAAGACAACATCTGCAACTGCATCAAAACGGCCAAATCCTGGGAATGAGATACATCGACAGCGCGCAGAACAACACGATCAGCGGCACGCCGACCTTGGTGAAATCGGTAAAGCGATAACCGCCAGCGTAATACACCATCGTGTTGGTCGGATACCCGACCGGCGTCGCGAACGAGGTCGCGGCGGCGAACGCGACCGCCACGATGAACGGGCGCGGGTCGGCGTGCACCGCGTGCGCGACGCTCGCGGCGATGCCGACCATCAGCACCACCGACGGGTTGTGGCCCATCAGTTCGGTGAGCAGCGCGGTCAGCACGTACACCATCAGCAGCGCCGCGAGCGGGCCGTGGTTGCCGATGACATCCAGCGCGCCATGCACGATCACGTGCGCCAGTCCGGTCGTCTCCATCGCGATGCCCAGCGGCAGGATCGCGCCGAGCAGGATGATGATCTTCCAGTCCATGCCTTGGTACACGTCCTTGCGTCCGAAGCAGCGCGTCAGCGCCATCGCGGCCACGCCGCAGATCGCGGCGATCGGAATCGGCAGCCAGCGCAGCGCGGAAACCACTACCACGGCGGCCATGATGCCGACCGCGATGAAGGCCTTGTGGCGCGGGCGGCGTGCGTCGTCGCGCTCGTTCAGCACCACGAAGCGGTCGTCGCCGCGCAGGCGCCGCACCGCATCGGCGGGCAACAACAACATCAGCACATCGCCGGTCTGGAAGGCGACGTCGCGGATCTTGTCGCGCAACAGGTGTCCGCGGCGGTGGATGCCGAGCACGGTGGCGTTGTAGCTGGGCAGCAGGTCGAGGTCGCGCAGGGTGCGGTCTTCGGCGGTACTGGCCGGCGCGATCATGGCCTCGACCAGCACATTGGCCTTGTCGCCATCCTCGGTGTGGGTGAACTCGGGATTGATCTCCAGCCCCGCGTGTTTGCGGAATTCCTCCAGCTTGTCCCACTCGCCGCGCACCAGCAGCACGTCGCCCACGCTGAGTTTCTGGGTGCGCGGCGACCACATGTGCTCGTCGCCGCGCAGCAGTTCCAGCGGGTACACACCCTTGTCGCCCAGTTTCGCTTCGGCAATGGTCTGACCGACCAGCGGCGAATCCGACATCACCTTGAGTTCGGTGACGTACTTGCCGACCTGCAGCGGGCCGGATACTTCGTTGTCGAGGTGCTTGGGCAGCAGCCAGCGGCCGATCACCATCAGGTAGATGATGCCGGCGATCGCCAGCAGCACGCCGAGGTGGGTGAACTCGAAGATGCCGAACGGCTTGAGCCCCTGCTTCTGCGCCAGCGAGTCGACCAGCAGGTTCGAGGAGGTGCCGATCAACGTGCACACGCCGCCCATCTGCGCGGCGAACGCCATCGGCATCAGCACCCGCGCGGGCGAGGTGCCGGTGCGCTGGCACACCCGCAGCGCCAGCGGCAGGAAGGTCGCGACCAGCGCGGTGTTCTTGATGAACGCGCCCAGCGGCGCAATCGCCAGCATCATGCCCAGCGACAGCAGCCACGGATTGCGGATGCGCGAGAGCAGGTTGATGATCGGATCGAGCGCGCCCGAGCGTTCGATGCCGATCGCCAGCGCGAACATCGCCGCGACCGTCACCGTGGCTTCGTTGGCGAACCCGGACAGCGCCTGCTCGGGGCTGACGATGCCCAGCCCGACCAGCAGACCGAGGGTGATCAGCGCGACCACGTCGACGCGCACCTTCTCGCTGGCGAACAGCGCCATCGCGACCACGATGATCGCGGCGGTGGCCCAGGCCTGCCAGGTCATGGATGGCGTCTCGTGCTGAAGGACCGCTCAGGCACTCGTGATTCTCCCCGCTGCGATGTTGGTTTCGATGGTGGCAGCCGCGTGCCGCGTTTCGATTGTGCCGCCGCCGGGTCGGGCAGCGGCGCCGCCGCGGTTATCTGCACATGCGGTGACGATGCAGCTTGCCATGCGCCTGCAAAAAAATCGTTCAGGCGCCGGCCGCCTCGAAGCGGTGCCCCGGCACGCGCGGTTCGGGGTCGTGTTCCAGCCGCACCTTCAGGTCGAACCACGCGGCCTGCCCGGTCACCGGGTCGCCGTTGGCGTAGCGCGTGGAATCGGACGCACGCTCGCCTATCAAATGATTCAGCAGGAAGCCGTCCACGAACTCCGGCGCCTGGTCGGCGAGTTTCCACGCCCCGCGTTTCTTGCCGATTGCGTTCCAGGTCCACACCGTCCCCGGCGCGGTGGCCGCGTGCGCGCACACTTCCACGCGGATGCGTCCGCGCGGCGAGGCGATCCATGCCCAATCGCCGCTTGCCAGCGCGTGCTCGGCCAGCGTGCGCGGATGCACGTACAACACGTTGCGCGCGGCGATTTGCCGCAGCCAGCGGTTTTGCGAACCCCATGCGTGGTACATGAACATCGGACGCTGGGTGATGGCGGAGAGTGGGTAATTTGCTCCCCCCTCCCTTCGGGAGAGGGGTTGGGGGTGAGGGTCCGCATCTTGCGCAGGACCTGAACCTTCACCCGGCGCTGCCGCGCCACCACGGAGCTCTTGGCCATGGACGGCGGCTTTACTCGAAGGGAGAGGGGAGTCTGTGTCGCTTTGCGCTGCATACCACATGGGCACCGGATCGAAATACCGCTCCACCCGCGCGCGTTCCGATTCCGGCGGCTGCACCGCGCCATGGCCTTGTGCGGCCAGCCGGAAACGCTGCAGCACCTCGCAATACACCTGCATCGTGATGGGTTCGGTCGAGCCGGCAAAGCCCATCGAGCGTGCCCATTCGAGGTAATCGCGGTTGGCCATGCGGTAATACGCGCCGGCTTCCGGGATTTTCGTCTCGAAGAAGCAACCGTGTTCGATGTAACGCTGCAATTGGTACGGGTTCGCCGCACCCTTGCCGGTTTGCGAGCCATCCGCGCCGCGCCAGCCGGACAGCAGGCCCACGCCCGGCGCGCGTTCGTGGCGCGCGATGTAGTCGGCGTAATCCTTGTAGATGGGTTTGCCGTTGGCATCCGCCATGTTCGGAAGTTGCAGGCGCGCACCCAAGTCCAGCAGCACGTCCTGGAAGGGTCGTACATCGCGGTCGGGTTGCACCACCGGCTGGCGGATCGCATCGGCGGCCATTTCCGCGTCGCTGATCGGGCGGTCGAGCAAGCTGATGCAGTCGTAGCGTTCGAGGTAGGTCGTGTCCGGCAGCACCAGGTCGGCGAATGCCACGGTTTCCGAATCGTAGGCATCGGCGTAGATGATGTGCGGAATCTTGTAGTTGCCGGCATCGTCGCGCGCGTACAGCAGCTTGCGGGTCGCGGCTGTGTCCATCGCCGAGTTCCAGCCCATGTTGGCCATGAACAGGAACAGGGTGTCGACCTTCGTCGGATTGGCATCCACCGCATTGCGGATCACAGATTGCAGCAGGCCGTGCGCGGCCAGCGGGTATTCCCAGCTGAAGGCGTGGTCGAGCCGACGCGGTTGGCCGTCGGCATCGACCAGCAAATCATCGGGCGATTGCGGGTAGCCCAGCGGGTTGCCGGTGAGCGCGCCGTCCGGCTTGCGCGCCTTGGCCGGCTTGTTGCCGGGTGGCGCGGGTTTCGGATACGGCGGCTGGTAACGGAAGCTTCCGGGCGTGTCGATCGCGCCCAGCAGGATTTGCAGCAGGTGGATCGTGCGGCAGGTGTGGAAGCCATTTGCATGCGCGGCGATCCCGCGCATCGCGTGCATCGACACGGGGCGCCCGGTCATCGTGTCGTGATGGCGTCCGTGGGTGTCGGTCCACGCGATCGGAAGCTCGATGGCTTCGTCGAAGGCGACGTGCGCGAGTTCGGCGGCGAGGCGGCGGATTGTTCTCGCGTCCACGCCGCAGCGCTCGCTGACATTTTCCGGCGCGTAATCATCGGCAAGAAAACGCTCCGCGATCAACTGGAACGCAGGCACCGCCTTGCGCCCGTCGGGCAGGGTGTATTCGCCGGCAATCAGTGGTGCGATGTCGGCTTGCGTGGCGTCGGTGACGACGAACGAGGGTTTCTCGGATTCGTCATTCCGGACGTCGCGAAGCGACGATCCGGAATCCAGCGTCTCTGCATTCTGTTCGAAAGGCACTGGATTCCGGGTTCCGCCTTCGGCGGTCCCGGAATGACGACCGGAAGCATCGCGTACCACGCACAGCGGCTTGCCGTCCGCATCGCGCGCGATCAACCCGTCGTCCGCCGCACCCGGAGCGCGGATCACCAGATGGTGCGCGTTGGTGTAGCGCACCAGGTAATCGAAATCGACGCGGTCATTCCGCAACAACTCGTGGATCAGCGCGCCGGCCAGCAGGCCATCGGTGCCCGGATTCACCGGCACCCATTCGTCCGCGATCGATGCGTAACCCGTGCGCACCGGATTGATCGCGACGATCTTGGCGCCGCGCGATTTCAGCTTGCCGAGGCCGAGCTTGATCGGGTTGGAATCGTGATCCTCGGCCACGCCCCACAGCATCAGGTACTTGGTGCGGTCCCAGTCCGGTTCGCCGAATTCCCAGAACGAACCGCCGAAGGTGTACATGCCGGCGGCGGCCATGTTCACCGAACAGAACCCGCCGTGCGCCGCGTAGTTGAGGGTGCCGAACTGCTGCGCCCACCAGCCGGTCAACGCCTGCGACTGGTCGCGCCCGGTGAAGAACGCCAGTGCGTCCGGATTGCGTGCACGGATGTCGGAAAGCCACTTGGTCGCCAGCGACAGCGCCTCGTCCCATTCGATCTCGCGAAACTCGCGCTCACCGCGTCCGCCCACCCGCAACAACGGCTTGCGCAGTCGCGCCGGCGAATAGTGCTGCATGATCCCCGACGAACCCTTGGCGCAGATCACGCCGCGGTTGACCGGATGCGCAGGGTTGCCGTCGATGTAGCGCACCCGGCCGTTTTTCAGGTGCACGCGGATACCGCACCTGCACGCGCACATGTAGCACGTGGTGGTTTTGACCGTATCGCCGGTCGGTTCGTCGAGCTTGAGATTCTTGTGCGGCATTGTCGTGTTTGTCGTCATTACAGACCGCATCCTGCGGTCTGCCCTCCGGGCCATCGCTTGCGCGATGTTCGCTTCGGCGTCCTGCCTCCGCAGTCCGGCCATGGATTGGCCGGGACCCAGTACCAAGGACGGAACAATGTGATGGTAGCCACGCACCGTGCTTGCCGCCAAACGGCCAGTGCGTCATGCTGCGCGGCATGCACCAGTACGAACGCGTCATCAAGCTGCACGGCATCTTCAAGTCGCACCGGCGGCCGGTCGGCGTGCAGCGCCTGATGGAGGAGCTGGGTTGCTCGCGCGCGACGCTGTATCGCGACATCGCGTTCCTGCGCGACGCGCTGGGCGCGCCGCTGGACAGCGACCCCGAAGGCGCGGGTTTCGTCTATGACCAGGTCGAGGGCGAGCGCTTCGAACTGCCCGGCCTGTGGCTGACCAGCGAGGAACTCTCGGCGCTGATGGCGCTGGAGGCGCTCATCGCGCGTTCCGACCCCGGGGTGCTGGCCGATGCCCTGGCGCCATTCCGCACGCGCGTCGAGAAACTGCTGAACGAACACGCCGGCACCCGTCAGCAACCGCTGGATCGCATCCGGGTGGTGCCGTGGGGCTCGCGCAAGCTCAACCAGCAGGTGTTCCGCGCGGTGGCCGGCTCGGTGCTGGCGCGCCGGCAGATCAAGTTCCGCTATCGCGCGCGCACGACCGGTGCCGACAGCGTGCGGCACGTGTCGCCGCAGCGGCTGACGCATTATCGCGACAACTGGTATCTCGATGCCTGGGATCACGACCGCGAGGCGTTGCGCAGCTTCGCGGTGGACCGCATCGGCGAGGTCGAAGCGCTGGACAAGCCCGCGGTCGACCGCGACGAGAAGGAATTGAACGACACGTTGGCGTCGAGCTACGGCATCTTCGCCGGCGCGCCCAAGGCCTGGGCGACGATCCGGTTCTCGAAGAAGGCCGCGCGCTGGGTGGCCGACGAACACTGGCATTCGCTGCAGGAAGGACGTTGGCTCGACGACGGCCGCTACGAGTTGAAAGTGCCGTATTCGCAATCGCGCGAACTGGTGATGGACATCCTGCGCTACGGCCCGGACGCGCAAGTGGTGGCACCGCAATCGCTGCGCGAGGAAATCCGCATCATGCACAAGCTCGCGCTGGACGAGTACGACCACGCCAAGCCGTGAACGATCATCGTGACCTCGTGGTACCGCCGCACGACCAGCCGACCGTCGCGCTGGCGCTGGGCACCGGCGGTGCGCGCGGGCTCGCGCACATCGGCGCGATCGAAGCCATCGAGGCGGCGGGCTATCGCATCGTCGCGGTGTCCGGCAGTTCGATGGGCGCGCTGATCGGCGGCATCCATGCGGCCGGCAAGCTGGATGTGTATCGCGACTGGGTGTGCGCGCTGCAGAAGATGGACGTGCTGAAACTGGTGGACTGGACGCTGTCCGGCGCGGGCCTGATCAAGGGCGAGCGCATCATCGGTGTGCTGCGCGAATTGATCGGGGAAGTGAACATCGAGGAGTTGCCGATTCCGTTCACCGCGGTCGCGACCGACCTCGACCGCGAACGCGAGGTGTGGCTGGCGCGTGGCCCGCTGTTCGACGCGATCCGTGCCTCGATTGCGATCCCGACCATCTTCCGCCCGCATCCCGTGCACGGCCATCGCCTCGTCGACGGCGGCCTGATGAACCCGTTGCCGATCACACCGCTGCTGCAATCACCCAGCGATTACACCGTCGCGGTCAACGTCAACGCTGCGCCCGAGGCATTGCCGGCGCGAATCAAACCCGAGGAGAAACCGCCGCGAACACGCAGCGGGCTACGCAGCAAGGTCGCGGCCTTCGTCAAACGCACCATCGGCAATCACGATGACAAACAGGCCGAACCTGGCTGGATGGATACGCTCACCCAATCGCTGGACCTGATGCAGGAAAACCTCACCAGCTTCCGCCTCGCCGCCGACCGTCCGGACCTGGTGATCGAAATCCCGCGCAACGCCAGCGCGGTGTACGAGTTCTACCGCGCATCCGAATTGATCGAGCTGGGGCGCGAACGCGCGGAGCGAGCGCTGAAGGCGTGGCAGCCGCAGGGTGGCGGCTGATCCTCTTTCCCGGCATCACGGCGCAAGCCACGATCCAACAATCGCCGTCATTCCGGGGCCGCGCGCAGTGCGGAACCCGGAATCCATTTCGCATAATCGCGAACTCGCGTGTCCCCTCGGTCGGATGTGTGCGCCTTGCTCACGCAATCGGCTGTGTGCAACGGCATCATGCAACGGCACGTTGAAAGTTTCGCTTTGTTGTCGGCCGTCCATAGCCTGCGTCCCTGTTGGTTGAGTTGTCGTCGGCTTGGCGTATTGCCTCAAGTAGGGGATAGCGTGATAGGGTGCTGCAACTTCTGATCACTATGAGTTTTTCCACGCAATGGCACGCGTTGACTACTTTCAGGCGTTTGATTGGGATTGGTCTGATGGGTTTGCGCGCGAATCCGTACGTGCGCAGGCTCTTCGGCGCAGGCCAACGCAAACTCGAGAGCTTTCCAAAATTTGCGAAGCCGACAGCATTATCAACTTCGCGCTATGGAGCATGTTGCCGTCAGGGCACCCTGTGGGTGAACTGTGGGATTGTGTCCCACCGCGTGGTGTAGCTTCTGGTCTCGGCGATGCCGGGCAGGTTTGAGCGGCGGTGGTCAGTTTGCCATGGCGGGCAACTCGGCGGCGGTCAGTTTGCCATGGCGGGCAA
>SCQS01000066.1 GCA_004299705.1 Rhodanobacteraceae bacterium
TAATCAGGCACACCATAGGCTATTGATTATATTGTATTTATTGAAATTATCATCTGTAACCGATTGATTTCTATATAAATCGAAAACGGCACTTTTTGCTCCGAATGTACGGGAACCCCGAATCGGCGGTACTACGAAATTCGTAATTGATCGCGACTTCGCCACCTGCGAGCATGGGCGCGGGAACGGTAGTGGCCGCTGCAGGCCCACATGAGGAAACGCAAATGCGCATGGTTTACGAGCTCGGGCCCATCGTGTTCAACGAATCAGGGCTCGCGCAAGCCGTCCTGCTCCTGCCCGAAGCCGCGAGCTTCCAGATCGAGTTCAAGCGTCCGAGTGACCCCGTCATGGGGAGCTGCATGCACCTGGTCGACGCGTTCCGTCTGGTTTTCAGAAACGGCACGTCCGCCTGCGTGGAAGGTCCCTATCTCTGGAAATTCAGGGAGTCGATTCCGCCAGCCTTCGGCGGAGACGATGTTGGGTACCTCGACGAAAATCCATACGGCGACGGCACGACAGAGGATTTGCTGAAGCGCGTGCGCCTGGTGCACGACATCGTGATGAGGCCGTCGACAACCGACGATACGGCCCAGCCGCCCCTGAGCGTGGACGTGGACTGCGAGAAGCTGAGCTACCGAGTCACCCACCCGGCAGAGCTCACGGATGAGACGCAGATGCTGCTCGCCAACGCGTTGCGCCGCCGGTTCGCGCCGATACAGGCAGAGGTAGATGCTTTTGCTGGATCCTGCCTTGCCAGCATGGTCACCAAGGGGCGGTGCCATTACGAGTTCAGACCGGAGCCGAAGTACCCGACGATGCTCCGCAACACCCAGGTCTTCACGCCGTGGCCAGAAAACGCATTTGAGGGTACGTTGGACGGCTTGTTGGGTGAGCTGTGCCCCATGGATACAGACTGGGGCCCAACACCAACCTTGGGCGCGCGGATCATCGAATGGATCACGCGGCGTGCTGATGAGGCCGTCCTGTCCATCGGCGGGTCACGGAGCGCGGCGCGTACTGCCCTGTGCCGCGACTTGAGCGTGGGCGGAATTCGCGGCGGCGCGAAACCGACACCGGCTGCGGTGCTTGCGGCAATTCAGCGGTCCACAAACCCCACTTTCTCGGCCGATGTCCTGTACGAAACGTGGGTGCAAAGGAGTGCGGGACGCCCAGCCAGAGAGTTCTTGGCGCAGGGCTAAACGCCCAACCATGGCGTGTAGTCGACATGCCATCGCAGCTACTTCGTTACCGTATTACACCCGTCTCTGGTAACAGACAAAGCTGGGCGTGATGTAACATTGTCGGTAGACGGCACCATATCCATCCGATCCGAAGCCGTCCCACGCGGCCACGGCCGAAACGGAAGGAAGCCACGGGTGACGAACTGGCGCACGCTCACGGGGGCAATTTGGAGCAGGCTGCAGCGATGGCGCGAGCACGGCCAGGCACCGGCTGTTGCAGGAACGCCGGAGGTAACGGTGTCAGCGGAGCCGGCCGCCCTCCCACGGCCGCTCCCGTCCACGCCGCCTGTAGATCCGTTCCAGCAACTCTTGAACGCCGCTCCTAAGCCTGTCGACGTCGACTGGTTCGCCCGCGCCGCCGCCCTCTCGTCAGCTCGAGGCAGCAACGCCTCAATCACCGGCCGCTGGATGGGGATGGCGAGGCGTTCCGCAGGACTCTCCCACGCGGCCCTCGCCGCTGAATTGGGTCACGCCGACGGCACATGGTCAGCCAAGCGATGCGGCAAGGGTGCGGAACTCGGCGTGTCGATCGCTGACCTCAAGCAAGTCGAAAGCCTCACCGGATTGCCGCTCCCGGATCGCGTGCGCCGCGCCGCGCGCCCGCTGGCCGAGGAAGATGAGCCTGCGCTGCGTCATCTGCCGCTGCACGTCCGCGCAATCATGATGTATGAGGACGCGATGTCCAGAGTTGCATCCGCAACAGTCGCGGACGAAATCACGCTGCTGCTGAACGCGGCAGTGGACGCCACCAAGACGAAAGTGCCACAACATGAAAAGCTGGTGCTGCGTCGCAAGTTCGGCCTCCACATGGCCTCGCAGTCTGCGCCGGCGATCGCGCGCGACCTCGGTGTGAGCAGATACAGCGTGGAAACGATCGTCCAGACCGTGCTTGCCACCCTCGCTCATCTAAGCGGCCGCGTGGCTACGCCCGCACTGGACGAACTTGCCGTTAGGGTCACCGAGGCGAACGGGGCCCACGTGGATCTGCTCGAGAAAAGCTGCCAAGAACTGCTGGGCAACATCGAGCCGCAGGATGCCGTACGCTTTCTCCGGCAATTCCGTCGCGACTACACGTTCAGCGTCCGCCGCACGCCAGTGCAAGCGGGCAACCAGCCGGTCGTGGTCACCAGCATCGCGCCTGCCTCGCGAAACCTGACCATCGTGTCGCAGGCCGCCCGCGCGCTGACGCGTTACTCTGGCGCGTGCAACATCACGTCGCTGCTTGGCTACGCAACCGAGTGCGGCGCGGAAAACGTCCATCCAGCCGATCTGCGCGACATCATCGGGACCCTTCCCGGGGCCATCTGGCTGGACGGTGGGCATGAATGGCTCACCTACGTTGATGAACCATCACCACTTGTTCGTCGCGTGGGCACGCTGCTGGATTTGAACGAAAGAGCGATGGACTTCGAGACTTTGTACGAGGGGCTCGTCTGTCTGGAGAAACGCGGTCAAGTGCCGTCCCGTCTGGCTGTACATGCGGAGCACCTGCCGCCGGCGTGGGTGGTGGGGAAAGTGCTGGAGACACATCCATGGTTTGGAAGTCCCCGCCAAGGCGTCTACTCGCTCGTCGTATCCATCGAAGACGACGTGAATCTCAATGAGGTCGAGGCTACGGTGGCAGCTTGCATCCGCGCCAATGGCGGTGTTGCGTGCCGTCAGGAATGTGCCGAGCTACTCACGGGAGATAAGGGGTCGTGGGAAGCAAGTAACAACTCGGTCCAGGGCGTGATCCGGAACTCGCTCTACTTCACACGACTAGGGCGCGGCATCTACGGGATCCGCGGCCGTCACGTCGAACCGGCCGTCATTGAAGCGGCTGCGCGTCGTGCCGTGGCAAAGCGGCGCGCCGTCAGGGCCGAGCACCGCCGCCGCGCTAAGATGGGTACATGCGAACGCGCCTCGAACTCGATGCGGCCCTTGATGACCTCGAGCGGCGAATCCCTGACCTGATCGCGCGGCATCCAGAGGACGCGGATTTCTGGCCAGAGTTCGCCGGCATCGCCGACGAAATCATCGACAGCGCAAGCGCGAACGATTACGACCACGCTTGCGCGAGAATCGACACCTTGCTCGGCAAGCATCAACTGCCCGCTGCATCATAGTTCGAGCGCGGCTAACCGCCAGCGAGCGACAGGTAACCGGTCGCCACCAGGCCCGCCCGCTCGATCTTGACCCTCGCGCATACACCGCTGATGCGGCCGTTCTGGCCTTCCACTGCAACGGCCTCAATGTGGGTTCCTTGGGCACTCGCTGCCGCGCGCTGCAAGGCCGTGAAGCGTTTGAACTCGGCGTCACCCATAGTCGTGGCAGCCGCGACCCGGGTGGGCCGCGGCTGCAAATCCTTGTAGCCGGCATCCTTGAGGATCACGTCTGCCAGCGCTTCGTTGACCTCGTCGTCTGCGGCGAATCCGGCCTCGTGCCGGTCACGGAGTGCCTTGGGGAGTCTCCGGTACAGCGCCGCGCGCTCGGCTGCGGCGGCGACATTCGCATCGCGCTTCTTTATTGCCTCGGGGTATTCGTACTTCTTCAGCCTCTCGATCTCTTCCTCAGTGGCGCGCTGGTTATCGGCCTTGACCTGCCTTACTGCGGCCTCGTACCTGAGCTTCGCCGCCTCCGTGGCATACGGCGCTTGCGGCATCGTCGGAACCTCATGCTGATGGACCCTACCGATACATGACCAATCCGAATCCGTGCGGAAAATGCTGGCGTAAGGCACCACTTCGCCACTCTCATCCAGCCCTACAAAACTGCTGGTGTAGCTTGCTCGCCCAATGGCGTCATCCACACGCTTGTCGTCGCGCGCCTGTAGTTCAGCGAACGCTTGCCGACGCCACTCCAGCATCTCCGCGATGGCCTCGTGCATGCCTTCCGCGCTCGGCCGCTTCAACTGGAGAGGGCCGCACGCAGGGAAAGACAAGGCGGTCCTGTCTACAACTGCGGGGGTCGCGCGCCCGCGTTTGTCAAGGGTGTATTTCGGGGCTTTGATTGCGCTGGGGTCGGCGAGGATGCCGACTTGAGTTGCGTCGTGGCCACCGACCAGCACCGCCGCGAGAACGGCGCGCTCATCCTCGCCGAGCTTGGCGGGGTCGATGTCCAGAGTGATAGTGGACGATGGAGCGTCAATACCAGCGAGCAGCGCGGCCCGCTGGTCTACCGCGAAAAGAATCTTCATGGCGGCTACCTCAATGTGTGTGTAACGCGCGCTTGTGGCGCGCGCCGTGACCCGTTGGCCATGCCGACGCATTGCGAAGGCGTCGGCATGGGAATCATGGCACACCAGCGATCGGGGTGCCGAAGTTCACTTCCAGTCGCGGACCGCCCAGGCGCGTCAGTCGTAGACGCGGATGCACACGACGGCGCCGGCACGCCGGAGGGTGCGGTCTGCCGCGGCCCGGCTCGGTGCGTGGAGCCATTCGATCGGATCAATGTGCTGGGCGTGGAACCCGACCACTATCCACGGAAGTCCGTGTCGCAGCCGGCCGTTCCGGTAACGCTTAAGCAACTTGCGTTCAGTCGGCGTCAGTGAACTAAACAGGCGGCCGTCGAGTTCGAGCAGCGCCGGCAACGGTTCGCTCAGCGAGGTTTCCGTGGCATGACCTGGCGGCCACTCACTCAAGCTCCTGGCGTCCCATTGGGCTGCTGGCGATCACGTTTGTTCATCACCATTCCGCCGAGTTTTTGCCACCGCGCGATCAGTTGGGGCTGCATCTCCACGGGCAGCGTGTCGACGCGCAGGAGTACGCGCTTCACATCGCCGATTATCTTGGCGCATTCGTTCAGAGCTGGCGCATCCGCGTCCAGCCCCTCCTCCACTGACGAGAGCCAGCAGCGGTCGAGTGCCATATAGAGGGCCGCGTAGGGGTAATCGCTGTGCTCGTACCACTGGATCGCGGCGGTACGGATGTCGGAGCGACGAATTACTACCTCCCGAAGCGCCATGAGCGAGCGCTGCGACCGATCGAACAGGAAAAGGGCGGCGACGGCTGCCTCGTACAGCGCTTCGCGCTGCTCGCTACGGAGCTGCAAGGTTTCATAATCGGCACACATCGCAGCGGCCAGTCCGGCCTCATCAACAATCGTTGGTGACGGCGGATCGGGCTTCGCCATTTCGCCATCGGACATCGCCCACCATCGACCTCGCGCCACGCTGAAGCTAGTCTCGACGTCCAGGCTACGCAGATATATCACGAGCGATCCGTCCGCCTGCTGATACGGTTCGTAACGTGGCTGAACCGCCGGGGGCGCATGATGTCGCCGCTGATGAACCTGCATGTGGTTAACGAGAGCGTGTGTCAGCGCACTCATTTCTTCGGGGCCGCGAAACTTGATACGCTCAATCGCAACCGGTACGCCGCGGTCTTTCGCGGCCGCCTCGAAGGTGGATCGAGCCGTTCTGCGCTTGTGTTCGCCCATAGCGCCTCCGGTCGGTCAGGATTGGGCCCCGTCCGTTGCCATTCGCATTGTCGCACGACGAGCCGAACGCGGCGCGCCAGGCAATCGCACGCCTACGGACAGCCGACAACCAGACCGGCGTCTACTCGGTGGCACCAAGCACCTCCACGATCCTCTGCGCTTTTTTCGGGCCCACCCCATCCACCTTACGCAGCTCGGCCTCGGATGCCTTGGCCACGGCTGCAATACTTCCGAAATGCGCGATCAATCGTCGCGACAGTTCCGCATTGATCCCGGGGCACCCTTCCAGAACATAGCACTTGGCATCCAGCAGCGACTGTGGCTTGTGTTGACGCAACCCGAGCTCGTAGCCGAGGCCATTGCAAAGGTGCGTGGCCAGCTTCACGATCGTGTACGCGGTGCACACCGGGCCGGTTGTCTGCCACACCGACATGCCCTGGATGGCCCCAAGGAACGACATCGCACCGATCACCTGCTGCGGGAGCATCCGTTGCGCCTGCGTCCAGTCTCCTTCCAACAGCACGATGCCAACGCTCCCGGGTTCCATTTTGATGCGCTCGCTCTGGTCGAACAGCCGCTTGCTGTCGATGATCGACGCCTCGAAGTCGCTCACCGACTTGCGCTCGATGAAAAGCTGGTCATTTACCGAGTAGTCACCCAGCTCGAGGGTGCAAACCTCCACCGTGGTGTTGGGCGCCTTGCGAATCTCCGCGATCACGGCTTCAGGCTCACGGTGATCGACCTTGATCGTGATGTGGTTTGGCACCTTGATGGTGGACACGTCGAGGTGCTCGGCAGCGCCGGCTCCGCCTCCCGCTCGCACTTGCGACTGCCTCGACATCGCAGGGCTCGGCGCGGTGCACCTGGCCTTCAACGCCTCCCACTGCCCTGCCCCAGAAGCACCCGAGGGATCGAAACCGAGTTCCGCGATAAGCAACTGCATCGCGCGCTCGATGTCTCCGGGGTCTTGGTCACCATGTAGCGCCAAACGCCCGCCGCGCGCCTTCTGGATGAAGAACTTGCCGGGCGTGGGCAGGCCATTGATGTAGACCCTGTCCAAGAACGGACCGTTTGGGTGCTGCCAATACCTCAATTGCAAAGCCATGTCGCACGCCCTCGGCAGCGCCCAGGGAATCGAGGCGCTCACGTTCGAGTGTATAGCAGCGCACATGTGCGACGTTCGACCAGCTCTCGACGCGGTCGTGCTTGCGTAACCGTGAAATGTGCGACCAGTTGACGCGGGTCCTAACCGATGTGCTACACTGAAAAAAGAAATCACGAAACACGTTTTCACCGACGCCATGCCTACCAAACACACACAAGCGATGCCACCACGTGTACCGGCCAATAAGCCGGCGACGCGTCTGTGCGCCTCCGTGCGCGTGTGCGGGCAACTCATGTGGTCAGCACGCAGGTATCAGGAGCAGTGCATGCAGGCGTTGAGTGATTCCATTGAAGTCTTTGCGGGTGCGGTGCCGATGTAACGCTTTCAGGTCAAGCGAAACGCTTGTGGCCCTGGGAGCGATCCCAGGGCCACTTGGTTTCTGGGGATCGGAAAGTTCATTGACAATCGGGAACGAAAAGCGTGGGTGACACGGAAAGCACCCTTCACGAATAGCGACGGCCCTGGCGGGCTGGCGCCGGGCGCGGCCGAGTCCGCCCCGCATTCTGGGTAGGTGGCCGAGTGGCCGATGGCGGCCGTCTGTAAAACGGCATCCCGAACGGGACACGGTGGTTCGAATCCATCCCTGCCCACCATTCACACGGTGCTGGTGACCGCATTCCAGCACTCGTTCGCTGTCGCGGGATGGAACAGCGGTAGTTCGCCTGGCTCATACCCAGGAGGTCGCGGGTTCGAATCCCGCTCCCGCATCCAATTCGAACGTCGGTAGCTCAACTGGCAGAGCGGCGGTCTCCAAAACCGCAGGTTGGGGGTTCGATTCCCTCCCGGCGTGCCAATCCCAAGTACGGAAGCGTGGCCGAGTCTGGCTGATGGCAGTGACCTCGAAAGTCACCAAGGCGCATGCGCCTTCGCAGGTTCGAATCCTGCCGCTTCCGCCAATTTCATGCGGGTGTAGCGCAGCGGTAGCGCAACTGCCTTCCAAGCAGTCTGTCGTCGGTTCGATCCCGACCACCCGCTCCAATTTCTGTTTCATGGAAGCGTGGCCGAGAGGCTGATGGCGCCGGCTTTGAACACCGGAGAGGGCGCGAGTCCTCCGCAGGTTCGAATCCTGCCGCTTCCGCCAGCTTCACGCGGGTGTAGCTCAGTTGGTAGAGCGCGACCTTGCCAAGGTCGATGTCGCGGATTCGAGTTCCGCCACCCGCTCCAATTCGGAAAGGTGCCCGAGAGGCCGATGGGACGCGTTTGGAATGCGCGCAGGCGGCTTGCCGCCTCGTGGGTTCGAATCCCACCCTTTCCGCCAAAGTCGCATCGCGTGGTGTCGTGGTCCAGTTGGTAGGACGCCGGTCTGTCTAACCGGAAGGCGCGGGTTCGAGTCCCGCCGGCACCGCCACTGTTTCAAAGCCGGGCTGGCGGAATTGGTAGACGCCCCTGCCTCAAAAGCAGGTCGCCGCAAGGCATGAAGGTTCGAGCCCTTCGCCCGGCACCATCCTTCAAGGTCGCGATCAGGCGCGTAGCTCAATCGGCAGAGCGGCGGGCTCATAACCCGCGGGGCGCCGGTTCGAACCCGGCCGCGCCTACCAACGATTCGGGCTGATGGCGCAACCGGACCAGCGCAGCGGACTTTTAATCCGAAGGTTGTGGGTTCGAATCCCACTTGGCCCACCATTTTGTCCAAGTAGCTCAGCGGTAGAGCAGGCGGCTGTTAACCGCCTTGTCGCAGGTTCGATCCCTGCCTTGGACGCCATCTCAGTACGCCGGCGTGGCGAAATTGGTAGACGCGCGAGTCTCAGACACTCGTGGGCAACCATGTAGGTTCGAGTCCTACCGCCGGCACCACATCGCCCGCTCCGGTCGTCTAGCGGCCAAGGACGTCTGGTTCTCAACCAGAAGATCGCAGGTTCGAATCCTGTTCGGAGCACCAATTCGTAGCCCCGTAGCCAAGCGGTAAGGCGCCTGGTTCTGACCCAGGTAAGCGCAGGTTCGATCCCTGCCGGGGCTGCCAATTCGTTCGGGTGGCAGAGCGGCCATGCGTCGGACTGCAAATCCGTCTTACGCCGGTTCGAATCCGGCCCCGAACTCCAGATTCGGCCCCCGTAGCTCAGACGGTAGAGCGGCAGCTTGAAGAGCTGCGCGTCGCAGATTCGAACCCTGCCGGGGGCACCATCCCGCAACACCAACACGTTCCGGTCGTCTAGCGGCCAGGATACCGACCTTTCAAGTCGGATGACGCGGGTTCAAATCCCGCCCGGAACACCAACATAGCCCCGTCGCCAAGCGGCCGAAGGCACCGGATTTTGATTCCGGTATTCGCAGGTTCGAATCCTGCCGGGGTTGCCAATTTTGGGTTCGTAGCTCAATGCCAGAGCTCCCGGCTCTTAACCGGGTGGATCGGGGTTCAAGTCTCCGCGAGCCCACCAACATGCCCTTGTGGCGCAACCGGACAGCGCGCGAGTTTCCGAAGCTCGAGACTGCAGGTTCGAATCCTGCCAAGGGCGCCAATGTCATACCCCAGTAGCTCAGTGGATGAGAGCGTCCGGCTACGAACCGGAAGGTCGCGGGTTCAAGTCCTGCCTGGGGTGCCATCTTGCCCGCGTGGCGCAGCCGGAGAGCGCGCGAAGCTCCTACCTTCGAGGCCGCAGGTTCGAATCCTGCCGCGGGCGCCAAATGGAGAGGTGGCCGAGAGGCCGAAGGCAGCGGCTTGCTAAGCCGTAGGCGGCGAGCGCCGTCCATGGGTTCGAATCCCATCCTCTCCGCCAGTTCGATGGTGGCCGTAGCCAAGAGGCAAAGGCACCCGGTTGTGATCCGGGTAATCGACGGTTCGAGTCCGTCCGGCCACCCCATCCATCAGACCAATACGGTGACGAGGCCGATCGGCGAGGCGCGGCTTTCATAAGGCCGCAGTAGAAGGTTCGACCCCTTCCGTCACCACCAATCCGGTGCATAGCTCAGCTTGGTAGAGCGCGGCGTTCGGGACGCCGAGGTCGCAGGTTCGAGTCCTGCTACACCGACCACTTTTCGGGGCGTAGCTCAGCCTGGTAGAGCGCCAACTTTGGGAGTTGGATGTCGCGAGTTCGAGTCTCGCCACCCCGACCAAATCGTAGGACGCGTAGCTCAGCGGTAGAGCACCCGGCTGATAACCGGGAGGCCGCAGGTTCGATCCCTGCCGCATCCACCACTTCACGGGGCCGTAGCTCAGCGGGAGAGTTCCTGCTTTGCAAGCAGGCTGTCGTGGGTTCGAATCCCACCGGCTCCACCACTACTGGCGCTTAGTTCAGCGGTAGAACACCTGCCCTACAAGCAGGGTGTCGCAGGTTCGATCCCTGCAGCGCCAACCACCTTGCCGGATTAGCTCAATTGGCAGAGCAGCCGCTTCGTAAGCGGCAGGTTCGCGGTTCGACTCCGTGATTCGGCACCACACACCTGCCGGTGTAGCTCAGTTGGTAGAGCGCCTGCTTTGTAAGCAGGATGTCCCGGGTTCGACCCCTGGCGCCGGCACCACTTCCGCACCATCACCCACGCTTGCCCGCGACGCACAACCGGAACGTGCGGCGGATTTCTAATCCGCAGGCTGTGGGTTCGAATCCCACCGCGGGCGCCAACCAGCGCATGCACACCTGAAGCAAGGAGAACGAAGTGGACCGGTACTACGCCCACGCGGCACCGCGCACATCGCGCAGCCTGCTGCTGAACGAAGCAGGCTCGCCGGTGCGGTGGCTGTCGTGGCAGGAGGCGGCCTTGGCCGTCATGGATCGCAACGTCGCATGGTCGGCGGGCGAGACCGTGACCGTCTTGCGCGGAGGAATCCAGCGCGACGGCGTGCGCAGCCTGCTGACCCTGCCAGCCGTGGTGGCGCTGCGGATGCCGCATGACGTCCCGACGCGCGAGCGCGCGCCGCTGTGCAATCCGCTGCTGTTCAAGCGCGATCGTGGCCTGTGCTTGTACTGCGGTGAGCAGTTCCACGACAAGGATCTGACCCGCGACCACGTATACCCGCGGTGCCGCGGCGGCGTCGATGCATGGGAGAACGTCGTATCCGCGTGCAGGGCTTGCAACCAGCGCAAAGGTGGCCGCTCGCCGGAAGAAGCCGGCATGGAGCTGCTGGCCGTGCCGTACGCGCCGAACCGCGCGGAACACCTCATCCTCGAGGGACGGCACATCCTTGCCGATCAGATGGAATTCCTGCTGGCCGCTGTGCCTTCGGCACGACGTGGTCGCTATGCCAGAGACGACTGACACACGCGCTCGCGCGTCTACGTGAAGCCCCCGCGCCAGCGTGGACCGCTTGAATCAAAAGCGCTCTCGCCACGTGCAAAGCGCACGCTCGCGTGTCGGCAAAGGCGCGCCCAAGTCAAGCGCGCCCATCTGGCGTATTCACGGGAGGCTGCGCTCCATCCGGCTCTGGCAGGTGGCGGATGTACCACCACACCCAAAGTACAGCGGCGACCCCGCATACCGCCATCGTTGCGAGTACGGCAATGAAATTCCCATCGTTATAAAAGATGGCACCCGAGTACGCCACAGCGGCCAACCCGAATGCAGCAGCGAGCCAGCGCGCGGTTGAGATCGCATTTCGACAGAGACGCCACACAGCGACAGCACCAACCAGAATTGCTAACGCGAATGAGACCAGTAGGTTGAGGTGGCCAACAAGGTGCTGGACGAAGCCGGCCGCGATAAGCCAAATGGGCACCGGCCAAACTGACCCCCAGAACCAGTAGTTGAATTTCGCAAAAACAGAATCCACGACGAACGGCGACACGGCGAGGACAACAAAGAAAACGATGAAGCCGACGTTGTCTGCGCTATCGGATCCGAGCGTCACGTAGGCACATAAATAGGCCACGACCGCCCACGTGAAAACAACCGGGAGACGCGAGACAACTCTGTCCTTAATCGGGCTCGACATAACACTCTCCTGCCTATAAAGGCCGTCAGGAGGCATCGTCATTCAACTGCGTCTCAATACCAGAGACGCTGGGCAGGTCAATATGGCCGGGATGAACCACCCGCCGCGGGTATGGCAACACCGCGCAACACACCGCCGGGCGCCACGGAGAGCTTGGTTCGAACACCATTCTGGTGATCGGCCCACCCGCGGCAGAACGCGGGAACAGGAGTCAAAAGTGGCAGAGACACGCAGATTCACGGTGAACCCGGCCATCATCCGGCACCTCATCAGCAGCCAGGCAGGCACGCTCGAAAAAGCTTTCGGGGAGTGCGTCATGAACAGTATCGACGCCGGCGCAAGCAAGGTTGAAATCAGCCTGGACAACGACGGGTTCGTGGTCATGGATGATGGCTGCGGCTTCAAGACACGCGAGGAAGTGCTGGCGTGCTTCGAGGTCTTTGGCTTCGAGCACACCGACAAGAGCCGAGTGTTCGGACAGTTCGGCCTCGGCCGTGCGCAACTCTGGAACTGGGCAAGCACCATCTGGAGCACGCACCAATTTCGGCTGGACGTGGACATTCGCGCCCGCGGACTCGATTACGAGCTGGCGGACAACCTGGACGACGTGCCCGGCATGACGATCGGCGGCGGCTTTTACGAGCGTCTGCCGGAAGCGGAGCGCCAGTCGTGCATCCGCGGGCTGGAACGCATGTGCAAATACTCGGTGATCCCGGTCTTCATCAACGGCCGCAACATCCAGCACGACCCGGCCACTGCCAAATGGCAGTACGAGGACGAAAACTGCTGGATCAGGAAGTCGGATGGCTGGGGCGTCGACATTTACAACCAGGGCATCCTCGTTCGCAGCTATTCGAGCAGCGAGATCGGCATCAGCGGCGCCATTGTCACGAAGCGCGGCAAGGTGTTGGCCGTCTCCATGTCCCGCACGGATGTGCTCACGCAAACCTGCAAGCTGTGGCCGAAGATCAAGGCGGCCGCGGCGAAGCTGGTCGACGTCGAGGTCAAGTCTGGAAAATCACGTCTCACGGACGAGAAGCGCGACTTCCTGGCCCAGGCGACCATCAATCCTGACGGGTGCGATGGTTTCATGGATCTCAAGGTCTTCACGCTTTCGAACGGCCGGCATGAAAGCCTGTCAGCCCTGCTGTACAAGCTGATCCGGACCGATGACATGATCTTGACCACGGCACCACACGGCGACAAGGTTGCCGAGCGTGCCATGCGTGACGGCCTGGCCGTGGTGCTCGCGCCACGCACGCTCTCGAGGTTCGACGCCGAAAGCGTGTCCGCGCTTGTGGACTGCCTGATCGAACGACTTGGCGCATCTTCTCTGCGCGAGAACTGGCAATTCCAGCGGATCAATGAAATCCGCGACCGGGTCTATGAATCGCTCGACGATTCACCAATCAAGTCCGTGCTGCGCGCCGAAGTGGTGCCAACGCACGAATGGAAGCCCATGCATCGGGCCATGATCTCGGCGCTGAACCTGGTGAACGGTCCGGCCGCATACGCCGTCGCCTCGCAAACCGGCACCGAAAATCCGGCAAGGGCACTTGTCGTCGGCGAAAGCAACGCGGCCGAGGCCTTCACGGACGGATCCACGTTCGTTGCGATCGAGACGGAGGCGCTGGACAAAGCTATCCATGATGGACTGCCCGGCATGCTGCGCCTGGTCGGCATCATCGTGCACGAGTATCTGCACAACGACGACGACAGCGGATCGCACATCCACGATCAGGAGTTCTACGAGTCGTTCCACGAAGTGATGCTTGACTCGGCGGATTCCCTGTACGCCCGTTGCCTCGAAGCGTTCCGCTTCTACTGCAAGCGCGTCGAGAAGATCAACGCCAGGCTCGCAAAGCAGGCGGATGTCGTGGCGATGTCGGCGGCCCAAGCCTGACACCATGCACTACCAAAAACCCCGTGCCGCACTGGCACGGGGTTTTTCTTTGGCTGGCGGGCGCGCAACAGCCAGCAGTTCATCGCCATGGATGTGCTTGGCTGGCCAATACGCCACCGCCACGTTGCACCAACGCTCCACACTGTTATCCACCGTGCCTGTGGATAACTCCATGCGAACTCCCACTCGGTCTCACGGGATAGTGAGCCGCCAGCGGCGCGGCAGGTTCAAAACACGGTTACCCCGCAGTATCGTAAAATGTGGATATGTCGGTTACGCCCGAACAAGCATCCGCACCTCCACTCCCCCGCCCCATCCCCATGCCGGGCGAGCGGCGGCCCTTTCCAGAGTGGGCGGAGGTCCCGCCGGCGCCGGAGGATGCGTCTCGCCACGGCCGGCAGCATCATGCCTACAATCCACGTGTGAACGGCCGCAAGCCAAACCTGCCGCAACCAGCCACCATGCCACCGCATTCGATTGCGGCCGAGCAGGCGGTGCTGGGCGGCCTGCTGCTTGTCAACCAAGCGTGGGATCTGATCGTCGACAGGATTTCCGAGGAAGACTTCTACCGCCGCGAGCACCGGCTGATCTTCCAGGCCATCCGCGAGCTGACCGAGCAGGGGCAGCCGTCCGATGCCGTGACCCTTGGTGAGTGGTTCGAGCGCAACGGCGAGATCGCCACGATCGGCGGCCCTGCGTACCTCGCGGACCTCGCCAACAACATTCCGAGCGCGGCCAACATCACCGCCTACGCGGACATCGTTCGTGACAAGGCAACGCTGCGCAACCTGATCGAAGCTGGAACCCGTATCGCCGGCGACGGCGCCAACCCGGAAGGCCGGCTGACCCCGGAAATCCTCGATGCGGCCGAACAGCGCGTATTCCAGCTCGCTGAATCGGTTGCCCGCGGCCGGCCGCAAGTCGTGCCGATCCGCCAGCCGATCAAGGATGCTGTCCGGCTGCTTGCGGAACGCCACGCCAACCGTGGCCAGCTCGCGGGGCTCACGACAGGCTTCAAGGATCTCGACGACCTGACTTCCGGCCTGCAGCGCCAGGACCTGGTGATCGTCGCGGGCCGCCCGTCGATGGGCAAGACCGCATTCGCGCTCAACCTTGCCGAAGCGGCCTTGCTGCGCGCCCGTGAGCCGGTGCTGGTGTTCTCGCTGGAAATGTCACCGACGCAGTTGGCCTTCCGGCTGCTTTCGTCGCTCGGGCATCTCGACCAGCAGCGGTTGCGCTCCGGCGACCTCGACGAAGAGGAATGGATGCGCCTGAACCAGTCGTCGACCTTGCTGGCAGATGCAAAGCTGTTCATCGACGGAACGTCGGCACTGTCGCCAACGGAGGTGCGCTCGCGCGCGCGCCGCATGAAGCGCGAGAACGGCCTTGGGCTGGTGGTGGTCGACTACATGCAGTTGATGCAGGTGCCAGGGAACAAGGAAAACCGCGCGACGGAAATCGCGGAGATTTCGCGCAACCTGAAAGCCATGGCCAAGGAACTGGATGTGCCAGTGGTTGCGCTCTCGCAGTTGAACCGCGCGCTGGAACAGCGCAACGACAAGCGCCCCATGATGAGTGATCTGCGCGAATCCGGCGCGATCGAACAGGACGCGGACCTGATCCTGTTCCTGTACCGCGATGAGGTCTACAACAAGGAGACGCGGTGGAAGGGAACCGCCGAGGTCATCATCGGCAAGCAGCGCAACGGACCGATCGACACCGTGCGTCTGACGTTCCTGTCGAAGTACACACGGTTCGAGGATTACGCGCCGATGAGCGCATGGGACGGGGACTCCACATGACGCTCGAAGAAGCCATCGAGGAAGCGGCCAAAGACTTGCCGCCTGGTGCCGAGATCACCGTCACCGTGGAGCACTGGTCGGCGTGGGTTGACGCAACGGACAGCAATGGAAACCGCCGCGAGTTCGATTCTGCCGACACGAGCCTGTCCGCGCAGGTCGCCGATTGCATCAAGTGGTGCAAGGAACAGGAACGCACCGCGAGCGACGGGACGACGGCCGACCAACCAGTGGAGAGCCATTCGTGAACACCAGCCAGAAACTTCGGCAGACTGTGGATGGCGCATTCACCGCTCTGGGCTACGGCGCCACCGTCACGCTCGCCGCAATGCTGCCGGCGATCGTCGCGTCATCAGCTCACGACGCGGGCGCGGGTGGCGTTTGGATGACGCTGCTGTACGTCATGCTCTGGGCCGGCGCATGGATCGTCGCGCGAGCGAAGAACAACGCCCTCGCAGAGCCTGGCTCGAAGCCGTCACCTTGGGCTTCGCTACGGGAGGGGTCGATGGTCTATATCGCGGTCCTGATTGTATTTCTGGCCTTCATCGCCGTACGCATGAATGTCAGCGCGGCGTGGGGCTCGATCTCGTGGATAACGGCCGTCTGGGTCGCCGCCTCGCTGATCGCGTCGATCGTGCTGAATAAGCGCGCAAGGGTGTCACGCGCGTGATGTCCCTAAACCGCCAAGCGTTCGTGGCCTTTGCGACCTGGGTACTTGTTGCGTTCTCGGCCGCGGCAGCCGCCGGCACGCCACCGCCGGCCAAGCAATCTGCCGTACCGGTGTACTCGGCGCCGATGGCTACGATCGAGGGCCAAGGCTCAATCAAATTCGATGTCACCTTCGGCATGCTCGTGACGAAGACAGGCACGCCGATCGGCCTGTACCGCACCTACCCTTCCGCGTCGAAGGTGCCGCTCGGCGAGCAGTGGTCCCTGGGAATGCTCGGGACGCCCGCCGGCGTCGTGCTTGCAAGTCAGGGCAAGACGGCCGTCCTGACCCTTCATGGGCACATCGGCGCCGATGTCGGCGTCTACCCGCTCACTCTGACTTACCTCGCCGACTTCGCCGAACACCGGTATTCAAGTTGCGTACTGCGCGTTGCACACGAACCTGACGGCCGCTGGCAGACGGTGGACGGCGCTGGCCGTCGCATCGACGCGTTCACCGTCGAATCGCGCGGACTTGGCATCAGTCGCATCACGCACTGTGATGGCGGCCGATGAACGCGCTGCCAACCGATCTACAGATTGACCGTAGCTGCGTCTTCTCGCCGGATCGACTGCACCGGTACACCCTCTGGCGCGAATTCGACCTCACCAACCGGTCCTACATCCAGTTCGTCGGATTGAACCCATCGACCGCGGATGAAGTGCAGGACGATCCAACTGTGCGGCGCTGCATCGACTTCGCGAAGCGCTGGGGCTACGGCGCGCTATGCATGACAAACCTGTTCGCATATCGCGCAACGGACCCAGACGACATGCTTGCCGCCGCGGATCCGGTCGGTCCAGAGAACGACGCGTGGCTCGCGCGCATCGCCGCCGGCGCCGGCCTCGTAGTCGCCGCATGGGGCAACCATGGCGGGTTCATGGAAAGGGATCGCGCCGTCACCACGTTACTGCCACAGCTTGTGTGCCTCGGCATCACGAAGACGGGTGCCCCGCGGCACCCACTGTACGTGAAGGCAATCACTACGCCTGCGGCGTTCACGATCCCGGCATAAGTCCCGCAGCGCTTACTCGCGGCCGTGGATCCGCTCAAACGCCGCTCTGGGATTCTTGCTGGCCAGCGCCGCCAACTCAGGCGCCAGCGCGTTGAGCACGTTCCAGGCCTGCGCGACAGCCTTGTGGTGCTCGCGGAAATACTGGATGGCTACGAGCTCTGCCAGCGCGGTCTGTAGGCGCGCATCCGTAAGCTCTGGAACTTCCGCGCGCGGTACGTACTCGATGCCGTCGATGACAACCCGAGACCCGACATCACTGAGCGCGTCACTCATGGGGTCCGCCAAACAAGCCGTGCTGGGTGAACAACGCCGCATCGTCGGGGCTGGCGCGTTCGGGGCGCCCGCCATGTTCGAAGACGCGTCGCACTTCCGGTGTGACCGCTCCGACATCGCGCAACAGCACCGCCACAGCGCGAAAATAGCCACGCTCGAAATCATGGGTTGACTCGGCAGGTTCCTGCGGTACCGCCGGCGCCGACGCGCGATCGCCGCGGCGCGGCCGCGTTGCCCAAGGGTCGCTCTTGGGCGGAAACGCCGACCAAGCCACCGTGGTGTTCTGCGCGCGCAGCACCTCGAGCAGCTCGGTGATCTCGCTCTCCGGCTTGTCGCAGCCGACCAGTTTCAGCAACGTGTTCTCGCGCGGCCGCCGCGGAAGCGTAAGGCGCGGGAACGACAGGACATGGGTTTTGTCGCCGTCGTCCACCTCCTTCGACCAGTCGCTGCCCATGACAGCGCGCACCGCGCGAAGCGACGACAGCGATTCAGGCCCGCCGAGCCTGTGGGGGATCCTCGTGTTGATGTCGGCCAGCGCCGCGTTGAGCGAGAAGCCGGTTGTATCGCCGCCCACGCCACACACTTCTTCAGCGATCGCCTTCGCAAAGAACGACCGGATGCGCACCTTGAAGTTGCCGGCGCGCATGTGGTTGCCCAGCAACAGGTAGCGGTCCCAGCGGCGTGAGCGGTCGAGCGCGATGATCGCGTAGGAATCGTTGAGGATCGGCTGGCCTTCCTTGTCCTGCGGTGTTCGCACGAGGAAGGATACGCGGCCGCGCCCAGCATCCAGCGAGAACGCAAAAGTCAGCAAGTCGCCGCGGCGGGCCTCGCCGTAAATGTCCTTGAGGCCGGTGAAGTTGAACTCGAACCAGTTGCCTTGCATTTCCGCCTCCACGCCGGCCGTGAGCCGGTCATCGGTGCAGGGAACCGCCAGGCCTCCGGTCGGAGCCCGCAGCAACCCTAACCAGTCAGGTCCTCGATCTCAAACCATTCGCGCAACGCCGCGAACAGTTCGGCGAATTCGCCCGTCATCAGCGCCAGAGACGCGTGGTACGCGGCATCGGCATCCTCCGACGTATCGAGGGTGTCCAGCGCGCCGCCCAGAAGATGGATCTTGGCCAGCGACAGGTTCTCGCGGAGCACGAACGACACGTGATCGTTGTAGGCCAGTCCGAGCTTCATGCACTGCTTGCCGGATTTCAGGTGCGCCCTGACTTCGTCGGACTCGAGCTCCTGGCGACCGAGCTTGGCGACTGCGCCGGAAGCCGGCTCCTTCATCTCGCACTCGTCGCCGAACACGAGGCCTGCCGGGAGCTGGTGGCGTGCCAGCCATTGCGTCATGACGACGCGCGGCGCCGTGGTGCTGGACATGACGGGTACTGCCGGAAAACTGCCGAGCGCCAGGCGCAGGGCCGTCAACACGCGTTCCGCGCGCTTGTTGGAGGTGGTGTCGATCACGACCCAGCACGAATCGAGGTCGATGTAGGCAAATACGCGCGACGGCTTCACCAGGGCCTTCGGCAGCAGCACGTCGAGGGCATCGGCCTTGATCTGGCGCCTGGCCTTGCCACCGGGCGGACGGCCGTACTTGGCCGTGTGCGCTTCGACGCGTTTGGCGATCTCCGCCTTGACCGTTGCCGACGGCAGCACCTTGTCCTCGAAGCCGAGGGCGAACAGCACGTTTTGCCCGGACCGGATCGTGAGGCCCGCATCGCCATCCTTGGGGGCGACGAAGCCAGTGGTGGCCACCTCAAGGGGGCCGCAAGGCCGCAAAGGGTGCTCGGCGAGCACCTCATCGAGCCTCGCGAGGTCGTGCTTGAACGTCTTGGGGAGTCGAAAGAGGGTCGCGTTACGGAACAAGACGGACATGGGCACTCCGGGCTGGCGAGGTGGCACACCATGCGGCACTTGATCCATGACCCATGGGCCTGGTCAGGGGTACGCGTTCCCTGCTCCGCCGGCGTGTGGCCTGATTGTAACACGGTAACTGCATCAAATATAGAAAAAGCCCCGGGAATGCCCGGGGCTTTGTTGTAATACGCTAAGCGTAACACGGTTTCAACCGCACTTCGACGCCCCGCAGTTCAAACACGTCTGGCAGCCGTCAAGCAGCACGAGTGCCTTCGTGTTGCACTTCGCACACATGGTCGCCGAGGCGGGGAACGATTCCTCGTTCGCGTCGGCCAGCGCCTGTTCCTTGTCGGACATGGCCTGTTCGACCTCGGCAGCCAGCGCGCTCGCCTCCTTCGCCTGGGCCAGCTTGAACGCAGCGCGCTTCTCCGCGATCAGCGCCCGCTGGGCATCGGACAGCTCGGGGTCGTGCATGACGCCCGTCGACTTGAGGTGCGTCTTGAGTATCATGCCGAGTTCGGCCACCAGCGATGGCGTGAACACGCCGCCCGGCTTCCAGTAGCCGCCCCGTGGATCGAACACGGCGCACAATTCCTCGACCAGGAACGTCACGTCGCCGCCCTTGCGGAACACCGCGCTCATGACGCGCGTCAACGCGACCACCCACTGGAACTGATCCATGTTCTTCGAGTTGACGAAGATCTCGAAGGGGCGGGATTCCTCGAACTCGGTACCGGGATTCAGGATCACGTCGTTGATCGTCACGTACATGGCGTGCTCGAACATCGGCGACTTGATCTTGTAGGTGGAGCCTCGCAGCACCTCCGGCCGCTCGAGCTTTTCGTGCATCGAGATGACCTGGGCCACGGGCGCGGGCGTAGGCGCCGGCGCAACGGGCGCGACTGCCGCCGGCGCAGCGGGTTCGGCTTCGCCCACGTGCCAGCCAGTGATTTTCTGCTTGATCTGCAGCACAGCTATCTCCTCATCGGCACCCCATGGTGCCTTCACGCTTGGTGCGCGTCGGGGAGGGTCAGCCGGTGTTGCGGGTAGTCACCATGGACACGAAAAGGCCCAAGCGGGCAGCCTGGGCCGATCGGTGGATAACGGGTACGGTTGGGCCGCGGGGCAGCCCGCGCGCGGTCAGGCGCCGGCGGAGTGCTCGGCGTGGTCCTTCTTGCCGCGTCCGCTCGTGGCGATCTGCGCCACGACGGCCAAGCCGACCGCGCCACCGCCGCAGATGCAAAGGATGATCGCCAAACCAAGGATGTCGTGGATGGTGTGCATGTCTAGTCTCCTTGACAGATAGTACCACTTTTTCAGACCGTCGCGCACGAAAAAGCCCAGATCCACCATGGATCTGGGCTTGGTTGATGTCCGTCTTCGCACGGCTAGGCAGCGATCACCTTTTTGGGTGATGTGTCGCCACAGGCGCGTTCCTGTCTGCCGGGTGCAGAGAGTCGGCTCCCGATGGCACTCAAGCCAAGGGAAATCGCGACCGATCCGCCACCGCACACGAACAGGATGACCAGTAGTCTGATGAGAGTCGGCACGATTGAGCCTCCTGTGTTCAATCCAAGTACGACCAGGCTGCGTGATGCAGTCCCTTTCCTCCCCGCGTCGTCCCAATCACTGACTGGGACGCACGGCAATGCACTGAACCACTACGGCGACGGCCTGGAATACAACCCAGGCGACCGCTCCCTCGGCGAGGTGGCTCAACGCCAACTTCTGAAGGGTGTCAGTGAACACTGCACCCGCGGCAGCTACGGCCACGATGGCAAACTGGGTTGCCAAGCGATCCTGTGCCTTGCGAATCCGGCGCTTGTCGAAGTAGAACTTCATGACAGCACCTCCAATTTACGGCTGTTTGGCGCAGGAAGACGCATCGCCGCTCTGCAGCGTTGCGCGGAGTTGGCACGAAGAAAGCCCCGGCTGTTGACCGGGGCTTGTTGGTTCATGCGTTGATGAGCTGCTCCATGCACCGGAGCGGATCGAGCTTGCGCCAGACGAGCGCCTGTTCCCGCTCGCGAGCGCCCTCTTCTGCAACGTCGACGAGTTTCCTCGCCTGCAGCAAGCCGAACTGGGCGATGTGCTTGGCGCGCGCCCAGTAAGGCGTGATCTGGGTTTGCCCGACAGGGTCGCCGGCATCGCGCGCCGCATCCCGCAGGGTCCAGAACCACGGCCGTGCCGCATCTTCCGGATCATGCACCCAGTCATCGCCAGTGACGACTCCGAGCGGGCCGGCCTCGAAAGGCGGCATCAGGTTCGCCCAGCACCGCGCACCAGCGCACAGCGCATCCCACGATTCGACCAGGGGCCGGCCGCGGAACACCGCGCGCTCCGTCAGCGGACGCACGGCCGGCAACACCACGCTCCACACCCAGCCCTTGGCGACGGCGAGCCGCGCCTCCTCGTTGGCGACGGGCGCCTCGAGCGCACGCGTCACCGCGTCACGCCAGGCGCGATCGTCCATTGCCTCAGGGACAGCCAGACTGATCTCCTTGACCCAACCGCTGACGACAGGCGACGCACCGCGCGCGACGTTACCGTACCGCATGGTTGTCGTCCGACGTTGACGGCGCCGAAGCCAAGGCCTCATCCGTCGCCGGCAGCGCGGTGACCAGCGCCGCGGTGCCCACGCCGTGCTGGTACAGCAAGCGGGACCCGACCACGAGGTAACCGGGACCGGTCGCGTAGTCATCAGGGCTGAAGGTATCCGGCTCGGCATCGACCTGACGAATGTCGAGGTTCTGCAGCATGGATACGAAGCCGCTACGGCCGAGCGCACGCAGCGCCGCCAGGTCCAGTGTCGTCAATCGCACCTTGCGCCGACCACCGTCGGTCGGATGACTGTGGATACTGTCACCCGTGAGGGTGTCGCCTGCCGGCGCCTGAGTGGAAATCAGGCACACGACCTGCGATTTCTCGGTCGTCAACGTGACTTGCAGTGCGCCGCTCGGCGTACGAACGATCGGACCACATGCCTCGGTACCGGTCTTGTCGGTCCACGCCTTCAGCGCCTCGGCAACCTGCAGGACGAAAGTGCTCTCGTCCGCGCCGGCTGCGCTGGTGTACGTGCCAACCACCCATGCCGTGACCTTGTAGGCCTGCGGCGCGGCCGCGCGCGCGGGCTGGATCGCCACCAGCGCGAGTGAAGCGAAAACACAGACGGCCATCAGCACCGCCAAACGAAATGAGCGCATCAGTCCCCGGGCGCCGTTCAGCGCACCAGAGACCAAGTAAGAGTTCCGCATAGCCTTCCTCCGATTCCGCCGACATGGCGGGTTCGAAGGAAATGGCTGGTGCCCGTGCTGGCCCCGTTGCGGACGGTAGCCAAGCAAGAAAGCGGGGAGTCGCTAAAGCACGCGGAACAGCCAACCAGGCAGGGCAGCCGAATCTGGTTCCCTCTCGCGTTTGGCGTCGTGCCCGCGGTAATACTTCGTCGGCGGAGGTGGCTCGCTCGATGGCGCGTGCTGGGGCGATCGTTCCTTGCGCTGCCGTTCCGCGATCTCGCGGATCATCCGAAGCCTGGATGGTTGTGCGTGCTGCATGACTCACGATTGTACTACGTGAAAGCGTAACCGTGTTACTCCTGACGCAAAGAAGCCGCCCCGAAAGGCGGCTTCTGCATGGTTCGGTTCAGCGCTTGACGGCCACGTGGGCCGACAAGGCTTGTCCGTCGCGCGTGTCGGTGACGGTCACGTCGACCTCGCCGCCTCCGTGGCGCTCGAGATCCCAGCGCGCGAACACGCTGGCTGTGTGCAGGCCGTCCTGCACGTCGTTGAATCGCGCTTGGTAACCGCCGGCGCCAGTGACCTCGACGGCGAAGGTGTGCCGCATGTCGCGCTTCCTGGCCATGTTCACTCGCCTCCGCGGGTGACGATGGCGTAATCCATGAGCACGCTGCGTGCCCGGCTGCTCGTTGGACCGTGTTCGATCAGGTGTCCGACCGCGCAATCCGGTCGCGTTTCGGCGACGTTGACGATCGCCTGCAGCACGCGTGCCAGGTTCTCGGCGACTTTCTCCAGCCGTTGCTGCTGTGTTTGTTCCACGTTGGTCTCCTTTGGACGCGATGGTGTATTCGAACAAACGTGGCATGCTGCCGCCGTGTCATCGTTGCGCGAAGTTCCCACCAATGGGGTGAGTCAGGCGAACGCCAGGGCCACGACGGCAAGAAAAAGGCCCGATCGCGATGATCGGGCCTTCTGTTTTCATGCCGGCACTCCACGCACCGGTACACCAGCGACAGCCATGTCGTTGAAGTCGTTGTAGCCATCCGCGGGTATCACCGCGGTGGCGCCGATCGCTTCAGCGGCCGCCTTGCCCTTCGTCACACCGGGGTTCTTCGGGTCTTGCGCGTCGTTGTCGGCGCAAATCACGATCCGGGCACCGGGATACTTCTTGTGCAACGCTTCCGCGACCATCTGCAGGTTCCCGGCGTCGAAAGCAACGGCGACGGGCTTGCGTTTGACCTCGTGCAGCGTGGCTCCAGTGGCAAAACCCTCGCACACCAGAATGGTGCCAGTGTGGCTTTCGAGCCGCCCGATCGAGTAGTAGCACCCCATCTTGCGCCCGTCTGACAGGAACTTCTTGCTGCCGTCAGCCCTGACGAACTCCAGCGTCCAGAGCTTGCCAGTCACGTCACGCGCCGGAATCACCAGGGCGTCGCGCCAGAGGCGCAGGCCATGTGCCCCGACCTTCTTGCGCGCGAGGTACGGATGCGCGGTACACGGCTTGGCTTCCTTCCAGATGCGCTCGGCACGCTTGGCTGCGAGGGCCTGTTGGCGCTGCAGCTCCTTTTCGTGCTGGCGCTTCTGACGCTCGATCGCTTCCATACGCTCGCGGCGTTCTGCCGGCGTCATCTGCACGTCGTCATCCATGTGCCACATCCTGATGACGCCCGTCTTGTTGGAGCCGAAGCTGCCTCGCGCGCCGTACTGATCCACGTAAAGCCGCGCAAGGCCATTGCGACTGCCCTTCTTGTCGCCGATCACGTGGAACCGGCAGTATTTCTTGCCGGTGTTCGCCGCGATCTTGTGGGGCTCGTCCGTTTCGATGCCTTCCGCCTTCATGGCGTCCAGCAGCGCGTCGATGGCGTCGGCCGTGCCAGGCCCGACGCTGGGCCGCTTGGAATGTGCCTGATTGCGAAACATGAGTTCTCCTGCGAGTAGTTGCGTTCTCTGGCGACAGCGCGGCAGGTACGCGCTGTGGTGTTGCGAGTAAGTAGTAGGGGTGCCGCCCACTGGCCGTCGCTCGCGACCCGGGAGGCGGTCAATCGGAGGCAGCGCTGGCTATCCCGCTCAACTCCGCAGGCAATGCCGCGCCACGTGTTAGCCGCACACCGGCGGCCGCCTGTGACCGCCATGGGCACTCGCCGCAACGGCTCGCGACACCTCTCGCAGTCACCTTCCTCGAACCTGGCGTGGGCCAGAAATCGTGGGAGAGCGTGATGAAAAGCATCAAACAGCATCTCCCAGCCCGGGAGCCATTCAAGCAAGGGGACATCCTGTGGGGTCGATTCCCCGTACACGATCCCCGTTGGGGTGCGTGGCACGCTGGACTTGTGGTTATGGTCCGCCCTACTGGCGCGGTCATCATCGTGATCGGAACGTCGCAGCACGTCCCATCGGCGCCACGTAACACGGACGTCGTGCTCGGGCCGGAAGAGATGGACCGGGCAGAGTGGACCCTGACGGGCCTGGTCAAGCCAACCCATTTCGACCTTCAATACGGAGATCAGGAGTTGGTGATCCCAGCCCCAGTGAGTGAAGGCAGGTTTCGCGAGGTCATCATCGGAACCCTGCGGCCGGCTCCAAGCCGAAGTGATGTGCCACCAGCAATGGCAGCACTGCATCGCGCTTTGCGGTGCCGCAGATAAAAAAGAGCCGCCTTCTTGGCGGCTCTTTTTCGTATCTACGCGCGGCGGCGCTTCATCTCGGCCCACTCCCGCTCAAGCTGCGCTTCGTGGGCCAACTCGGCCTCGCACTTCGGCGGCAAACCGGCGGCAACACGCGCGGCCTCACGGGCTGCCTGTCGTTCGTTGGCGCAAGCGCGCTCCTGCAACATCTGGCGCTCAACCTCGGGCCACGCGCGCAGGGCTTCCGCCATCACTTCGTCGCGCTGCGCCTTGGTCAGCGGGTGGCCCAACAGTTCTTCATCAGTAAACATGGTCAAATCCTCTCAAGTGTGTACGCCCTACTCGGCTCACGTGCCGAGGGCTTGAAGAGGGGTGACGTCGCGACCAGATAGCTTCATGTTACCACGACCACAGGTTGCGTAGCCCGCTGGCGCAGGTAGCGCAGCCGCAAGGTGTTCCGCTTCGCCGCGCGCAGGCGCCGGCGCTTTTCGGCCCACGCCAGTCGCGCCATCGCAGCTTCGCTGCGCGCGCGGGCCACCAGTCCAATCCCCTTCAGGCGGTCATCCGCGGTGTCCCAAAACTCACCCAGCCGGCCGTCGCGCTGCAGCTCGGCCAGGGTGGCGGCGGTTGTGGTGTCGGTCACTTGCATTGCCTCATCCTCTCTCAACAGATTGCCCGCCGGCAAAGAGTCGGGGCTTGATTGAGGATGGGCTGACTCGGCGCCCATGTACCCATTTTACCACTGCGCGTAACGTGCCCGTTTGCCCGCCGCCAGTCTTTCGCCCGCGCAAAGGAAACCGCCCGACCCCAGAAGGGATCGAGCGGTTTGGTGCGTCAGACGGCAACGGGCGCCTTGATGGCCGGCCACGGATCGTAGCCAACCAACTTCACGTCATCGCCCGTGAAGGCGAAAAGGTCACGCACTTCCGGGTTGAGTTCGACCCTCGGAAGGGGGCGCGGCTCGCGCGTGATTTGCAACGAGGCCTGCTGGATGTGGTTCAGGTACACGTGCAGGTCACCGAACGTGTGCACGAACTCGCCAACCTTCAGATTGCAGACCTGGGCCATCATGTGCGTCAACAGTGCGTAGGAGGCAATGTTGAAGGGCACGCCAAGGAACAGGTCAGCCGATCGCTGGTAGAGCTGGCACGAAAGCGCGCCGTTCGCCACGTAGAACTGAAACAGCGCGTGGCACGGCGGAAGGGCCATCTTGTCGACGTCGGCCGGGTTCCATGCCGACACGATGATGCGGCGCGAATCGGGGTTGTTCCGGAGCTGGTCGACCACCTGCTTGAGCTGGTCGATCGAGCGGCCATCCGTGGTTTCCCACGATCGCCACTGCTTGCCGTACACGGGGCCCAAGTCACCGTTCGCGTCGGCCCACTCGTCCCAGATGCTGACGCCGTGGTCGTGCAGGTACTTGACGTTGGTGTCGCCGCGCAAGAACCAGATGAGTTCGTGCAGGATCGACTTGAAGTGGAGCTTCTTGGTGGTGAGCAGCGGGAAGCCGTCGTTCAAGTTGAAGCGGATCTGGCGGCCGAACACCGAATAGGTGCCGGTGCCGGTGCGGTCATGCTTGCGCGCGCCGTTCTCCAGCACATCGCGGAGCAGGTCGAGGTAAATTTGCATCGAGTTTTCTCCTGGGGTGGGGTTTCCACCTGCAGGGCCGACAGGGTTGGCAGGTGTGTTGCGAAGGGGTGCTACATCGCTGCCACGGAAAAGCCCGGCGCGCGGCCAGGCTTCTCGGTTGGATCACGACGGCGGGATGCGGGTGAATGGGCCCGCCCGCGACGCGGGTTGCACCGCCGCTCCAACTGCCGGACGTCGAGCACGCGCTCGACAAGGTTATTGGTCGGCACTCTCCGGCTTGCCGGCGGGGTGGGAATGAAACGCTTCAGCCGGCCCACGTCCCGCGTCCTCCGACTGGGCGCAGTATAGCGCAACTGCGTAACCGTGTTACGCGCTGACAAACCGAAGTGAACCGGCCGGATCAGAACGGGAGCGTGCCCTGCCATGGCGCGCCGCGCCGGCCGCCCGCAGCCTCGTGGCGGGTCGCGGTGCCGCGCGGGGACCGGCCGCCGTGGCGGATGCGGCCCTCGGCCAACTGCCGCAGGTGGTCGAAGATCCGCGGCACGTCGGCGACCGCATAGTGCCGGAGCGGCCCAACCAGGACGCCGGGGTGGCCGGGGATCCTCACCGGCGGTGATTCGGAGTACGGGAGGCGCAGCGCGCGGGCGGCCATCCCGACGTAGGTCGGGGGCAGGCTGATGCCCGTCTCGCGCTGGAAGCGCGCGGCGATCTCGGTAGCCGTAAACCCCAATTCAATCAAGGATTCGCGCTCCATGGCCCGACCCTTCTGTTGCGACAGTTTGTATCGTAACACGTGAAATGGCGCACATTCGCGCGCCCGGCGTTGGGCTGAATCCTCCGTTCAGGCGCCACTCCATGGGCATCGCCCGCAACGCAACTGCGACGCGCCCGTGCACGCGTGGGAGTGAATGCCGCATCGTGCGGTTAACGGAGACGAATCATGAATAGCGTTGTTTCGATCAAGCCGGTGCAGGCCTCGGAGACCCCGGAGCCCGTCGGCCTCGATCTCCCGCTGCAAGCGGCGTCCTGGGACATTTGGGACAAGAAGTACCGCCTGAAGTCGAAGGCGGGCGTCAACGTCGATGAAACTCTGGACAGCACGTTCCAGCGTGTGGCCGCGGCCTTGGCCGATGTCGAGTCGACGCAGGAGCTGCGCGACGAGTGGCACGGCAAGTTCCTGTGGGCGTTGCGCCACGGCGCGATCCCTGCGGGTCGCATCGTGTCGAACGTCGGCGCCCAGCAGCACAAGCCGAAAACGTCCGCGATCAACTGCACGGTCTCGAAGACCCTGCACGATTCGATGGACGACATTCTCGTGACCGCTCACCAAGCCGGGCTCACGCTCAAGGCAGGTAGCGGCATCGGGTACTGCTTCAGCTCGTTGCGTCCGAGCGGCGCATACGTCGCTGGAGCAGGCGCGTCGACCTCGGGTCCTCTGTCGTTCATGGACATTTTCGACAAGATCTGCGCGACCGTGGCTTCGGCCGGCGGCCGGCGCGGCGCACAGATGGGCACCTTCGACGTGCAGCATCCCGACGTCGAGGCCTTCATTCGCGCCAAGCGCGAAGACGGGCGTCTGCGCCAGTTCAACTTGAGCCTGCTCATCACCCAGGACTTCCTCGATGCCGTGGAAGCAGATGCCGACTGGAAGTTGGTATTCCCGGTGATGGGTTCGGAAAAGGACGAGCTCGACCTCAACGATCCCACCCAGGTCATCTGGCGGGATTGGGCGAACGTCGAAGACGACTACACCGTCCGCGAGGATGGCAAGGTCGCGTGCAAGGTGTATCGCACGATCCGGGCGAAGAAGCTCTGGAACCTCATCATGGCATCGACGTATGACTACGCCGAGCCGGGGTTCCTGCTGATCGACCGGGTGAACCAGGAGAACAACAACTGGTGGTGCGAAACCATCCAGGCGAGCAATCCTTGCGGAGAGCAAATGTTGCCTCCCGCTGGCGCCTGCCTGCTCGGCTCGGTGAACCTGACGTGTTTCGTCAGGGACGCTTTCACGCCGAAGGCATCGTTCGACTGGGAGACGTATCGCAAGGTCGTGCGGATCTTCACCCGCATGCTCGACAACGTCGTCGAGGTCAATGGCCTGCCGTTGCAGTCGCAGCGCGACGAGATCGCGTCCAAGCGGCGGCATGGCATGGGCTACCTTGGCCTGGGCTCAACGCTGACGATGCTGCGCATGGCCTACGGCTCGCGCGACAGCATCGACTTCACTGACCGTGTCTCGCAAGAGATGGCGATCGAAGGCTGGTTGGAAGCGGTGGAGCTCGCGGTCGAAAAGGGCCCGGCACCGATCCTCGAACAGGAATTCGAGGTCACGTCCGAGATGATGGCGAAGCGCCCGGAAATGGGCGAGGACGGCATCAAGGTCGGCCAGATGGTCAAGGGCAGCGTGCTGCACGCGAAGTATTCGCGGTACATGCAACGCCTGGCCAAGGTCGTCCCGAACCTGGTCAACGACCTCGCGGTGCATGGTGCACGCTTCACGCACCACACATCCATCGCGCCCACGGGCACGATCGCGTTGTCGATCGGCAACAATGCCAGCAATGGCATCGAGCCGTCGTTTGCCCACCGGTACTCGCGTAACGTGATCCGGCCGGGCAAGAAGACCAAGGAGAAAGTGAACGTCGAGAGCTTCGAGCTCCTGGCGTATCGCGCACTCATCGACGCGGATGCCGATCCGGACGCAAAGGAAGGCGAGCACAAGTTGCCGGATTACTTCGTCACGGCCGATACGGTCTCGCCGACGCAGCATGTGGAAATCCAGGCGGCCGCCCAGAAGTGGGTGGACTCGTCGATCTCCAAGACGATGAATGTCGCTACCGACATTCCGTTCGCGGAGTTCCAGGGTATCTACATGTACGCCGCGCGCATGGGCCTGAAGGGTTGCACAACCTTCCGGTTCAACCCGGACGCCTTCCAGGGCGTTCTGGTCAAGGACAAGGACCTGGCGAACACCACCTACCGCTTCGTGTTGGAAGACGGCAGCGTGGTCGAAGCCAAGGGCAACGATGAGATCGAGTATGACGGCGAGGTCCACACAGCCGCCAACCTGTTCGACGCCCTGAAAGAGGGCTACTACGGGAAGTTCTGACTCAAACCCCGGCGTCTACACGACGTCGGGGTTTTTCTTCGCGCGCCAGGCTGACTACTACGCCCGCGCAACACCCCGTCCCCATCGCGCTCCCGTCTGCCAGTGAACCCCACGCACGTGGGCAACGGGAACCATCATGGGACACAAAGCAAATCAAGCCAAAGCCAAGCCGCCGAAGCGTCGTGATGCCGTGGGCAGGTACCTCTGGCTCCGCAGGCTGAAGCCTGGCGATGAAGTCTGGTGGGACGATCCTGATCGGGGTCTTTCCTCTGGCTACTACACGATCGTGACGATCGGAAGCGACGCCGCGGAGTTTCCCGGTGACTCGATCGTCTCGCTCAAGAGCGCGGCCGGCAGCGAGGCGGAAGTCTTCGCCTCCGAAATCCGCTGAAAGCACGCCGGTCACGGCCTGTGCATCACATCGAACGCTCGCGCGACGCGCGAGCAAGGAGAAAACCTGTGTCAACTTCAAAGGGTATCGGCATCGTCGAAGATGTCGCGTTCACGCACGGTGGCATGGGCAACCAGTGGACCACCATCAGCGGCGCGCGCTACTGCACGTACTGGAACATCAAGACCCGGGATTGGGAAATCGGCGACCTGGTGAAGTTCGACGATGTCACCGAAAGCGTATTCTCCAACACCCCGGTGGTACGCCAAGCCAAGAACATCCACAAGGTCGTGATTCCTGCCGGCAGCATGACGTTCCAGCAGTTCAGGGCGACCAAGTGCCAAGAGCATCCGGAGCTCGCCCCACACCAGGACATCACCGTGGACTACCTCGGTGGCGAATGCGGAATCTCCGTGGTCAACGGCGGATTCCTGTTGCAGCTCAACAACGAGATCCACCGCTCGGAGGATTTCACCCGGTTGGAGCTGTTGCTGTACGCATGGGCGATCGAGAATCTGCCCGAGCTCACACGCGCCTGACCCAACAATCCCGCTAGCTCACGCCGGCGGGGTTGTTCATTCATGCGCCTGCGAAATACCAACTCCGCGCAACACCCTGCAGACGCCGCGGCGTGTCGTCTCGGAGAACCCGACAATCCCGTCGATCAAGGAATCACCATGCTGACCGTTGCTGTGAAACTCGTTCCCGTCGACCGCAACACGGACACCGGATCGACGCCGCCCGTGGCGTTCTTCCCGGTACCCCGCTACCTGTTCGACAAGCTCCGCCGTGCCGTGCAGACCTGTGATGCCGAGGGCTTCTCCGCCATCTCGTTCGAAGTGCCCTTCAGTGCCGCCGCGGAATCGCCTCTCGGCGATCGCAACGCCGAGCTGTTCAACTCCGACCAGATGCCGACCTGCCCATGCGCGCCGATTCGCTACACGAGCCTGACCATCCGGCGCGGCAGGATCACGCTGCACGGAACCGACGCCAGAAGTGGCCACCATTTCGAGTCCACGGAGGTCCCCTACGACTCCATCCGTCAAGGCATCGACTCGCACGGCGAACGCTGATCGCGTGCATTCACCACGACAAACCCGGAGGTAACGATGTACCCGACCAAACACCGCACGCCGGACTGGCCCTCGCAGCGCGAGTTGAATGCACGCGCCCACCGCAAGTTTCTCATCACCAAGAACACACGCTGGCACGGCCAGAAGACCTTCTGACCACCGTTGCGCAACCCACCCCGCTTGCCTCTGGCAGACGGGGTTTCTTTCTGGATAGCAACTTCGCGCAACACCTGCCGGTTCTCGAGGCGCGTCGTCACGCCGAACCCCGCACATCGCGGGAGCAAGGAGTAAGCATGATCGAAAAAACAACCCTACCCGCCTCGCCCGACCAGGAGACGCATCGCTTCATCGTGCGCTGGGAAGTCGAGATGGACGCGGTATCGTCACAAGCCGCCGCTGCGGATGCGCTCGTGCAGATGCGCGATCCGGCATCCACAGCCACGGCGTTCGATGTCGGTGACACCCGCACGGGGATGCGCGACCGGGTCGTCGTCGTTCAGGATGGCGTGTTCCCGAAGGCGCCGGACGGCAGCCTGACGCCCGTCGAAGTGTTCGAGCTGCTGCGCCAGAAAGGCGGCGTGACGCTCTCTGATTTCGTGGCAGCGCTCGCCAGAAAGCGCGACGAATACGACCTCGCGGCAGTGAAGGCCGCTGCCGAGGAATGCGTCAACATGGAAGGCGACCTTGAGATCGACGATAACGCGCTGACGAGCCGTAGCGAGGACGCGGAAGGATGCTACGTCATGGCTTGGAAGTGGGTCGGCGGTGACGAGATGGACCTGGACGGGAAAGCCGGCAACCAAGAACACGACTGACCCCTGCAGACTTGCACAACCAACCCCGCCTGTTGACCGCAGGCGGGGTTTCATCGTCCTGCTCCACGTGATGGGAACTCGGCGCAACACCAAGCGAGAGCGATGCAGCCTCCAACGATGGAACCCCGCAAGACTGCGGGTCGCAGCAGGAGAACGGAATGTCAACCGATGTGAAAAGGCAGCGCAGTGACGAGTCCGCGATGGACGAGATCACCAAGCTGATGAGCGGCACCGACTGGTCGCCGGACACACTCGACGAGATCGCAGGAATCGTGCGCGAAACTGGCCGCGAGATCACCGACACCCCGAGCCATGACTACCTGGAAGAACCGGGGGTGCAGTCGTGATCGTCTTCAGAACACAAAGCCAGGACTGCGAGTGGGCCGAGATACCGGCATTGCTGGCGTGGGACCTGACGTGGGAGGAAATCGAGCGCCTGCGCAAGAGCGAAGCCATCCTCAAGAGCAACGGCTCCGACGAAATCGTGGCTCCCGCGCAATTCGAGTCGCTCGCTGTGGAAACGCAGGAACTCGCCAAGCTGTTCGAAGCGGCCGGTGAACCAGAAGTCATCCGCACCACCGGCAAGGTGGTCAAGGTCGCGCGCCAGTACAAGCTGCGCGATGCCATCGGTGAGCTCAACCTCAACGTGGATCACACGCAGGTTCACGTCGCCAAAGATCTCGGTGTATGGATCTCTGGCACCGTGAAGGCAAGGGACGGCGCCGAACGTTTCACAGACGTCGTCGTCACCAGCGAGCCGATGCCCGTCGAGAAGCTGGCAGAACTGGCCGGCTTCAAGGCGAAGCAAGCCGCGTAAACACGAAGACCCCTCCATTGGAGGGGTCTTTACTTTGTCATCATTACCATCAGCCGTGCTTCCGGCGAGGTTTGCGTTCGGGGCGAACCCGGCCACCGCGGAGCGGGAGGCAGAGCTGGACGGAGCTCGCGACCAGGCGGTCGGGAAGTCCATCTTCGCGCCAGTGCACGGGCCGGAGCTCACGGCGGGCAACCAGTGAGTTGGCCGTGGTGCACGCGACGCGCTCGCCTGTCACGCCCTCGTAGAAGCCACCGCGCAGGACAAGGCGACCTCGCCCCGCAAGCTCGACTGCCGCGCTCTGGATGCTGGTGAGTTTGGGCATGGGTTCTCTCACGCCACAGCTTTCGCAGCCGCCGCGGCACCGGCGCCTGTCAACGCCGCGAACGCCTCCGCCTGCTCGAGCTGGGCTTCAGCCTCGATCAGCGTGCGCCGGTCGTGCAGCGCCGCCACCGCGAAGCAACACGCGCTGGCCGCACAACGCGCAGCGAGGCGGCCAAACTCATTGGGCACCGGCGTTTCAGACGCGGACTTGAGCGTGCCGGCCGACATCAGCAGCGCATCGGCCGCCGAAACCGGCTCGAAACCGACCACCGCTTCACTGGCCGTGATCGCCCAGGCTGCAGCTTCCGCGACACCGTTGGCGACCGCCGCGGCTACCGGAGCGTTCTCGAGAAGACGGGTGATGATTACCTTGGAACGCGCAACGATGTTCTCGGCGCGATGATGGGTCGTAGCCATTGTTGTTTCCTCCACATACGTCAGGCGAAGGCCTGGTTTCAGGGAGGGAAGGCACGGCACGGAGGTATTAGTGTTGCGAGAGATGCCCACCGGCGACACGCTATCTCGCCGTTTTCAGAGAGCCCAGCTCTGCCACGCTTCGATAGCGCTCGTGCCGGTACGCGGCAACGGGTCGGTCTCAAGAGAATAGGAGACGTTTCAACCCAAAGTAGATCGCAGAGCAGATCAGCAAGACGCCGAATAAAATTAGGAGCCCCGCGACCAACAGGGACGGGAGCACGTCCCAAATGCTCACTATCTCAGCCCAGTGCCGGTGTGCCCACTCGATCAGAATGGCCGCAGCTACCAAGACACCGCCGCCAACGACCCTCCTTGGCTTCGAGAATACGTGCTCCCACAGAGACGGCACAATTATTTTTAGCGCGCGCCAAGCGAGACAGGCGATTTTTTCCGCACAGCGCATCGCCACGGTGCCGGTTCGGCTTAACCATGTCTTCCGATCGCTTGAACTCAAGGGGAGCACCGCCCCGGAAATCGTCGGCACATCGAACCCCGCAAGACCAGTAGAAACCGAGCCATTCGCTACCCCAAGCTCCATCAGGCGTCGGAACTCAAGGCCAACGTCAGCGATTACGGGAGCCACCACCGCCGCCGCGCCACAATCCTTATAGCGGCGTAACAAGGCTGCGGTGCTCCTAAGATCTGACGCAACCCGGCCTTTATCTTCTGTAGCCACCCCGTGGAACTTGGAAAGGGCATATTCAGATTTTTGACCGCCGCGGTGCTTTGGCTGCAGTACCGAACCATTCGCAGTTGGTTCGCTAATGCCAGGAATCGAGCCATCATCGCCACTCTCTATACACGCCGCGATGCGAATGGAAAGGCAAATATCCGCGACTCGCCACGCCGACGTCGCCAACACATGACCAACACTGACGTCATCGTTGTAAGAGCACAGCGAATCGGCGATCTCATCCAAAACTTGTGCGTCACGAACAAACTGATTCATCTTCAACTCCTAGAGAATGATGGTGACGCGCTTAGCGTGATGCAGTGGCGTGTTTTGGATTGGCGCCACCTCGCGATTTGCCTTCAGACACTCGACCCACATGCCACGCCAACGCGTCATCCGGCGAACCAAGCCATCCCGTCACACGCCGGCGCAAGATCATCGCTCCCGCCTGCCGCCATGTGATCTGGATGGCGCCGGCCGCAACGGCCGTACGCCGCATGGCAAGGCAAATGTCGTAGTGCGAATCGTGCTCGGGTGGGTGCTGATGCCAGCGCCGGCGCACACCGATGCGCGCAGCCATCTCGTGCAGCTCGGCATCCGTATCCGCGATCATGTGGCACATGACCATCTGGCGGTACTTCGCACGCATGTCGTCGACGTAGACCATGAGCGATTACTTGGCATCCTCAGGCGGACCGCTGCGCAGTGCCGCGTCGACCTCCGCGTCGCGCTGCCGATGTCTCGCTGCAAGGAGTTCGCTGTTCGTTGCCGGCGCGCTTCCCAACTTACGCCGCGGCCCCCGCTCATCGAGCGTGGGGTTGTATACGAGGACCCTACGTGCCCCGCGCGTGATGTTCCCATATTGCGCAAACCAGACCTTTGCAATGCGCCACCGTTCCGGACGAACCTTGAGCCACGCCAACAGATCGCTCTTTTCGTAGCGCGAGAGTGGTGCGCGGCTGGCGATGGAGCTGATGAAGAAGTAGAGGCACACAAAACCAGCCAAAGCGCAGTTAACGAGGGTGAACACGTGCGCCGCTGGTTCGCCGCCGGTGGTCACGGTGCTTAGGGCGTGCTCAAACGCGACGTAAGCGCCACCGGCAGAGACGCCAAACAGGAGCGTCAGCGATCCCGTGACGGCCGCGGTGTATAGCGCGCAATCGCTCCCGAACTTGGGGTCATACTCGTCCACGGGCACCGTGCCGACGATGTAGCGTACGCAAGTGATGAGCTTGCCAAGCGCCGTTTGCTGGTCGTGTCTCTGTTCCGCTGCAGTCATGGGGTAGTCCTTCACAAGATGAATGGTTTTTTACTCGTGCCGTTGCAGTAGGCAACAATCAGGCACCGACGCTCTTCGCACCAGCTCCATCGCCGCCGCAGCCAGTGTCGTTACGCGAGTTGGCGTAGGCGCCTGTAAAGAACTCCAATGCCTGCCCGTCACCATCTTTTGCACCGGCAGCAACCGCCGCGCGAGCGCGCTCATCGCGACGACACGTCACTTCATGCCGCAAGGCGGCGGCTTCGGTCGTCAGCAGGGTATGGCCTGTAGCCAGGTATTTGCCGACCGCCACGACAAGATCAGGCTCGCCTTCGATCGCGGCCTTCAACTCGGCAAGGTCGCCAAGACCAAGCTCGCGAACAAAGCCTTCTCCGTCGGCCCACATGACCGTCAATACGAAAACCGTGGCCGCAGCGGCAGTAGCGACGGCACCGAAGACGGTATCGGGGGCATGCAGCACGCGCATGCCCAGCAGAAACGTGGCGCATACGAGCGGCAGCGCCAGCCCGGCGCACGCAAACTGCGCGGGTCTCGCTGCCCGCATCACAGGGGAACCAAGAACGGGAATGTGTCGGCTCATGAGCTTGCTCCACTGACCGCGCCATCCGTTTCGAGACGATGCGCGCCATCACAGGAGTACCGGCTCACCTGCTCGGCAAGCGCGTCGCGGATGATGCGTCGGTGTTCGGGGTTCATTTCGGCGATGCTTGAGTCAGGAATCCGTCTCAGAATCCCCTCCGCGGTGTTGACGGCGGAGAGCATCGAAGGCAAGCGTTCGCTGTCGGGAAGTTCCTCGAGGACCGCCAGCATGTCGCCAAGGCTCACGTCAGCCGTCGCTTCGGTTTCGACCCAGACTTTAACCTTCATCGGTAGCAACCTCCGTTTTCGTCAATCGCGCTGACCATCATCTGCATTCCTTCGATCATCTATACCAAGCCGGCGCGGGTTTCCGCCGCAGGCCGGGACGTGTCGCCGTAGTAACGGTCGATCGCTTTTTGCACTTCCTCTTTTGTCACGTCCCAGATCGCTTGACGAGCGCCTCGATACCAGCCAGCTTCTCGGCTCGCCGGTCAGCCCCGTCAACCTCTTTGACCAGCGCGATCAGCGCCGCGGCGTCGCACTCGTTGAGCGTCCCTACGTTCTGTTCGAGCTTCGACCGTACCGACGCAAATCTTGGGTCAACCGCGTGGCTCACCAGAATTTCATAGATCGCATCGAGCTGCTCCGTGGTTGCCGGCCTACGCCCAAGCTGCCAGCTCCTTACCTCATCGCCATGCTTGACGGCGGTGATGAAGGCGACTCCGACACACAGGGCTCCCGCAACGCCGAGAATCCCAGCAAGTTCGCTGTCGCGACCGACGGAGAGACAGAAAAAGACCACGGCGAGCACCCCGCTGATGGTGATTATCAACGTGTACAGCCTCGCCTTTGCCCCGCCATCGAGTTCCCACTTGATTTCATCCACGTGACATTCCTCCAAACGGTCAGACAACCAGCGGATCAACACTCGAACCGCGCAACAAACCGCACCGGCGCTTCCGCTCCAAGCTCCATCGCCATGCGCTCCGCCGCCTGATGCACAATGCCGGCATCGGTGTAGCCTGCGCGGTAATGGAAAGAGCAGTAGCAGAACGGACGTTCATCAATGGCCAGGTTGAGGACCATCACCTCGGCATCGCCGTAGGCTGTGTTTTCGACCCACACGGAAACGCCGACGCGCGCCTGCTCACTCGCTGGAGAACCGCCGTCACTCGTGCCTGGTTCGTTCACTCTGGTACTCGCAGCCTCAAATCCGCGCGCGACGTACGCGATAGCGCTTGAAGAAAATCACGTGCGCCAAGGCAACCAGTCCCAGGGCGAGTACACCGACCGCGATGGTCGCCGGCATTCCGATCTGTCTCGACAAGCCCCAGACGAGGCGGTAAATCAGGCCGTGAATGATTGAGGATTCGATCATGTGGTACATGGGCAGGACGACTCCACCTATTGACGGGCCCTGAACGCTGGCCTTTCCGTCATTTTACCACCCGTATTGACGGTTACGTTCTGGGCCGCGCCTAGGCAGTGGAATCGACCAGAGCGTGCCTACTCCCGGCTCACCAGCCCTTCTTCATCAAGGATCCGGGCGGCCTGCGGGATTTGCGCCAGCCAGTCACGGCCAACCCGGTCGATCGCCTCGGCCATGGTGTAATCCGTGTCGCGCAGCCAATCCGGGCGGTTCAGGACCAGCGCGGCGGCCAGCTTCTCACCCGTCGACAGTACGTCGAATCCGCCCTTGGCAGCATCGCGCGACTTGATGAGGATGTCATTCAGCGGGTATGGGTACTTCGCAGCCATCGTTGTCCTCGCTGTCAACTGCCTTCTATCACGCGCTCCCTACTGTAATTGTTGCCTTGCCTCTGGCTGCGCAAATCCAGCCTCGAACCTCGCGCGCAGCTCTGGCGTTGCGTCGGCGAAATGGATGTCAGGACTTTGAATAGCCCACCACGTGAGGAACCGGCGCGTTGCACGCGTCGGCCTGTTCTTGCGAGGGCGCCGTAACAAGTCCGTCGCGCGCGAGCGCAGTGAAACAATTTCGAGACGCGATGGCGTGAGGCGAAAGCAGGTCCCATCTGGCTCGGGCAGAGCCTGCCAGACTTGTCGGCGCAATCAGCGCGATCGGGACATGTGTCAGCAGTTTCACGCCAATGGGTTCAGCCACCCAGTCCGCGCGCTGCATGGCTCGAAGCGAAACGAGCACCTGGCTCACGCGTTCCTTCGTGACGCAACCGCGAGCCTGGAGAGCCTGATACGTCACGGCAGCAAGAAACGCCGGTGTGGAGTGGTCGTAGATGTTCGCGCGATTCCAAGTTGGCGCGGTGGCGTACGTCGAGTAGAAGCCATCCGCGGCAGCAACCGCCCTGGGACAGGGCTCCGACTTCGGAGAAGAGGAGGCGACCGCCTGATGCACGGGGCCGTATGCGGCGATCGCGGCGTTCAAGAAGCGGGCATCTTGAGAAATAAGGCCGAGTTGCCCGTAGGTCACCGCGCCCGCGGCGCCCAGGAACACCACAGCCAGTCCACTCGCGACAAGGCCGAATTTCAAGCGGCGAGATGGTGCCTTCCGCCCCCGCCTCAACTGGTACACGAACAGCGCGAGGCATGCGAGGAAGAGCAGCAGTGCGATGTAGAACATGGTGCACTCCATTGATTCGATACTATGCAGCAGGGTTACCAGGCAGCGGCGAACCAAATCGCAGCTTGTTCTTTGCTTCCTGCTTGGCGCGGATCTTGGCCATGACATCGGGCCTCGTGATGCGCTCCAGTTCGGCCCATCCATCGGCCTCCATGTCCAGTCCGGCCACCGAGCAATAAGCGGCAAGTGTCGCCATCACCCCGCCTACCTCCTGCGGGGGATCGCCAACGGGTCGATTCCAGACGTACTCAATCAGCGTCGGGATGCGTGTCGGGTCGTAACCCTTGGACTGCAACAGTTCCAGCACTTCCTCGACCAAACGATCGCCGCGCTCGGTCATGTTGGTGTAGAGGGGCGGCGCGAAGCACTTGTCCAACCAGTGCGCCACGCGGGACTGAAAACTCTTCCTGGGCGACGGCGAGTTGCCGCCCTCCGCCTGCCTGCGGGATCGAGTCTCGCTATCAACACCATTCCGCCGCGCGGACACGGCTACGGCAAACATGGTCAACGCATCAGCCAGACCAAGGAGCACGCCGAGCCAGCCGCCGAATCGGAACGCGACCGCAACCAGACCATTGAGGGCATCAACACCGTTGACGACCTTTCCGTTGTAGCCGCTGATCGGCACCGCGAACACGACAAGCGCGATGCCAAAGGCGATCACCAGAGCCGGACGAAGCCAAGACAGCCGGTGGCGCGGGCGCGCACCCGCTGCAGCCTCCGTGCTTTCACCTTTCACTTTCATGCTCACAGCCCCCTTTCATGGTTGATCTTACTGCGCCACTTCCCGGGCACGGGCTGTGGAACAATCCCGTTCCCGTGCAGCACGTCCCACTCCGTCACCAACCGTTGGTCCGCCTCGTCCACAAAATCGCCGCCCTGCGTCAGGGCGGAAACCGCAATCGCAGCCAGCACCGCCTTGGGGCATTCGCGGTACAGGGCCTCGGCAAGGGCCTGCTGGTAGCAGTTGGTGGACTTGAGCCCTCTCACGCTGACCTCTCAGATCCCGTCGTAGTCGTCCATGCTCATCACCTGCGTGCCAGGCGCGTACAGGCTCACGCCGGCCGCGGCCATGCGGCGGCGCCATTCGCGCGCCACCATGTGCTCCATGGGGTGGCTGTCCTCGGCCATCGCCTGGCGCAGTTGCGCCATCAGGGCGTCGCGCTCGCGCACGGCCTTGGCGGCGTAGGCCAGCAAGCGGGTCAGGGTACTGTCGCTGGTAACTTGCACAGCGCCAGCGGCTTTTTCGTACGCCATCGGGGAGAACTCCCCTTCGGCCCTGGCCGCCGCCAAGTGCGGCGTGGCTTGGTGCGCCGGGGTGGCGGTAATCGGGGTAGAGGGGGCCTCAATCGCAGGGCGGGCGCCGCGCCGGTAGTTCTTCGGGCGGTTCTTGTGGTTGTGGCGCCGAGAGGGCGCGTGCTGCGGTTGCGCGTTCATATTTACATCGTAACACGGTTACGCCGTATGGCGTTTTCAAGCCAGGGCGGTAACCAGCAGTACCCCACGACCGGCCAGCTCAGCGGGAAGGTCCTCGCGGGTCCTCGACCAATAGAAACGCCGCCCTGGAAAGGACGGCGTTCTGGTGCGGTCATGCGGCGCGCAAATGGCCAGGATTGAACTGCCATTGCCGCCCAGCTTCACTGCCAGTCATCAGCAGCAGCGTAACGGACTGCCGACCCGTGACGGTCACCATGCCAACGGACCCATTGAGGGACGCGTTGCAGTACCCGCCGGGGCAAGCAACACGCTTCATCTCGCCAACTTGTGCAGCCCCGGCTTCTGTCTTCGCGTGTGTCACGGGGCTACCGCCATCGACGTATTCATGCGGGAACCGCATGAACTCGGCCAATTCCTTTCTCGAAAGCTCGCGCATTCAACATCCTCCATGCACAGCGCCAGACCCTCAATGCGGGTAACCAGCCGGACTTGAGCGCGTGACCGCGGAGTCACGATCGTGGAACTCCACCCAGTGCCCGTGCCCAAAAGCGAGCGCAACAGGCGTGACCTCCAAATTGCCGCCGCTTGCGGCGCCGAAAAAAACTAGATCGCCAAAGCCATTGATCTCCGCCCTGTCCGCAACGACATCGACGATCGAATCGTCTTTCAGGGTAATTCGGAACTTCTTGACCATCGGAATCTCCCAACGCCTTCGCGAAATGCTTGGCTTCGAAGGCAAAGCACGTACGCCACGGACACAAGCCGTTGCGGGCGCGTGTCATGAGGCTTCGGCGCATGAGGCACGCGGAGGTGATCCGATCATGCCACGAAAAAAGCGCCCCGGTATCGGGGCGCTTCGAGATCTCACAACGATGTGGCCAGCGCACGAAGCCGCTCGAGCTCGGCAGCGTCTGCCAGGAGCTTGCGGAGCGTGTCCGCGGCCATCACGACGGGGCAAGCGAGGCTCTCCGGAAAATCCATGCCGTCGCCCTGCCAGTACCACACCTCTTCGCCGCGGAGCGACGTCATCACCCTGGCGCGACGTTCCAAGCCTTGGAGCCAACCGTTCTCGACGAGTGTGTAGCCGTACGAGGGATGACTGCACGAAGGGGCGGGATCGAAGCGGGCAAGGAACGCCTCCGCCAACTTCTCGCCGGCTTCGTCGTAGGCCACCCGCGAGTCTTCATCGGAAGCTGCGTCCCAGACTTCCTCGTGGTACTGCGCAAGGAACAGTTCGGCTTCTTCACGAGTCACCAGCGAGGAAGGCGCAGACGGCCGTTGCGGAGCGCGATCGGCGGGAGCGCCCGCAACGCCGCCGCGACCGATCGGTACGGCGGTTCCGGCGCATTTCGGGCTTTCTTCCATCATCGGATATTCCTTCAAGTCCCGCGAAATGCGGGGTTCACAGCTTTCGGGGCCGCCATCCAAAGCGACGGTGTTGCGACGTGTCACCATCACGGATGTCAGCCAGGGACTAGGCTCGCGGCTGGTCGGCGCTTTCAGCCCAGACGTTCTCGATGTCGCACTCCGCCAGCTCGAACGAATCAGGGTCGCGGTGGTAGTTGTAGCCCCAACTGCGCTCACCTTTGATGCGATGGCGAAAGCCGATCTTCGTCAGGCCGCTCTGCTCCGGTGACGGGCGCGCCGTGCTGGTCTCGCGGCGCAATGCAGGGTCAGTGGCAAGCTCCAGCATCGTCATCGAACGCGGCAGAATCGCCTCGTCACGCTGGTGCAGGAACATGCAGAGGTTCGCAACGTCTCGAGGATCGCCCTTCTCCACGCACGCACGGAGCATGCCGGAGAGCCTCTGCTGCGGGCAGTCGCCCTTGTCCTGCCAGCCGCCCCGTCCCTTCGCACGGGCCTCGGCGAGCTTCGTCTTCATCGCGGCCGCGAAGGCATCGACGGCTACGTCGTCAGGGTGCTGCGAGACCACGGCGCAGCGAAATTCCTGCACGCTGGCTCCATCGAATTGCGCCTGCCGGGCCAGTTCGGCGTCATACGTGAAGTACGAGTGCATGCTCCGCGTAACTGCGTAGAGCGTCCGGCCGGGCTCGCCACCTGGTTGGTGGGCGACCGCCGCCACCTGCTCTACCTTGGCATCAACACCAGCGAGCGCATCACGGGCAATTCTCTGGAAACGATCCGCGGCATCAGTTCCGCAGACCGCAGACTGCTCGGCCGCGATCGCACGTAACGCCGCAATCGGATCAAGAGGCGTTTCACGCTGTTCGTTCATCATCCGCTCCTCCCGCGCTCGCCCAATGCGAGGTGTTCGATTTGAGTGCGCCGCCGGTCAAGCCGGCTCCACAGCCGCGCACACCGGCTCCGCTTCACGGCGCAACCTGTTCAGCACATCGGCCCAGCCAACACCACGCCCGAACCGGATCAGTGTGCCGGCAAAGCGCTCGCAGTTCGCCTTGTGCGGCTGATCGTCGATCAGGAAGTCACCAGGGCCGCCAAGCAAGCCCTTGTCGTGCGTGATGATGATTCGGCGCTTCAGCTCCGGCAGGTACTGCAGGATCCATGAGACCTTGTCGGCGTACGCGTAGGGAATGCCCGTCGGTGGCTTGGTGGCGATCCAGACCTCGTACCCCATGCCGATCAGGCCGCGCACTGCCTCGAGCGCACCCGGGATGGGACTCATCTCGAGGTACGCGCCGGGCAGCTCCTTGACCTCATCGTCGCTCAGCCCGGTGTCGGTCATGAACGCGCCGAAATCGACGATCACGCCGTCCATGTCGACGAAAATGCGAGTCTTCCGGTCTGCTGCAGCGGCCTCGGGACTTTTGTTGAAATCCATGGTTACGCCTCCCCTGTCATTTCTTACAGGTCAACTTGGAAAAATGGGCCAGGATTGATCCCGCATCGCAGAACGACGGCTCGATCCCAACGATGCGGCATACGTCCGCGCGCACACCGGCCAATACCGCAGCGTCATCCGCGGTGACGGGGCGCGCCGGCCGGCCGTTCTCGTCCAGCAGCAAATCCTTCGGCAGCCGCGACTCGGCATCCTTTCGCTGCCGCGCGCGTTCCTTCGCATCCGGAACCCGCCGCCGCTGCTCGGCAGTAAGCAGGTCAGGAGCCACGTCAGCGAGCCACCGCGCGCCCTGGAACGCGAATGTCGACCGCAGCTCGAGCTCAACCATGCGCCGATACAGGTCGGCGTGTTCGCCTGCCGCCGCCGCGGCCGCGAGGTCATGGCCAGAGGACATGATGCAGAAGGCGCAGGAAACACGCGTCGAACCGTGCACACGGTAGGCCTCGTGCAGTTGCAGCCCGGCCCCGGCGATCTCCGCGAAGACGTCTTCGATTTTCCAGTCGAGGATCGCGTGCCATTCGCGCCCTTCACCACTCGCGCGCGTCAGCCGCTTCTGATGCTCGCTGACTGGTTTCTTCGCGCGCGCGCGCGACTCTTGCGCACGTATCCCATCGACCGCGACCAACGGGCCTTTCTTCCAGCGCTTCTTTAGCGCGCTCGCAATCGGAACCGTCTTGAGCTCGGATGTGCAGAAGCGCATCTTGGGCGTCGACCACGGCAGCACCAGCCGAATCCTCTCCAGTGATGCGTACCGGCGTACATTCGCTTCCCACCGCGACTCCCAGCGCTCGAGCATACCGCCTGCCTCGCGCCGCACAACGATCAACTCGAGGCCGAGGTGAGATGCAAGGCGCTCGCACGTGGGCAGCGAATCGTTCCACTCGACCATACCGAGGTCCGCATGCACCAGCACGCGTGGACCGGTGTGCCCAATCGCGTCGAGGTGGCGCGTGACAGCGAGCGCGACCGCCTGGGAATCCTTGCCACCGCTCACGCCGATCCCCACCACGGCCTGCTGGGAGAGCAACCGTTCAACGTCCGGGTCAAGCGCAACCCGCCGCAACGAGGCCGGACTGTCATGGTTCGTCAGCGGCATCTGCCCGTCCACTCAGCCTTCCCCATCGGATATGCAGAGCGAAGGCGTGCCGCCCGAGCTCGCGGCGGTGCTGCGCAGCGCCCGCGCGCGCCGGATTTCACGGCAGGCCTTGACCACGGCGTCGATGTTCTCGGTGACGGTGGTGGCCACGTGCCTGGCCTGCGCGCGCATGTCGACGCCATTGCAGAGCTCGGGCGACAGCTCGCGCTTGGCGCATTCGAGCCGCAGCTCCAGTGAGGGCGCTGCGATCTCGATGTGCGTGTCGAAACGGCGGCGCAACGCATGGTCGACAAGCGTGTCGGCGTTGGTCGCGCACACCAGCAGGACGTGATCCGCCAGCCGGTCGAGCGCCAGCAGCAATTGGTTCGTTACGCGGCGCAGTTCGCCGACATCGCAAACGCGATCGCGCGCCATGCCGATGCCGTCGAATTCGTCGATGAACAGCACGCACGGGCCGGTCTCGGCAAACGCAACCGCCTTGTCGAGATTCTTCCCGGTGCTCCCAAGATAGCTGTCGATCAGCCCGCCGTACCGCACGACCAGGAATGGGACGTGCAGCTCGCTGGCAAGCGCTTCGGCCAGCGTGGTCTTGCCGTTGCCGGGAGGACCGAACAGGAGCACCTTGTGCCGCGGCGCAAGCGACCACGCTTCCAAATCCTTGCGCCGGCGGTGTTCCTCGAGCAGACCGTCGACCGTCAACCGCGTCCCGACGTCGAGCGCAACTTCCGGCAAGGCGATCCGCGGCTCCCGCACGTCAAGGATGTCGGTTGGCGGCGCCACCGGCGCCTTCGCCGGCCCATCGCCTTTGAGCCCGCGCAAGCGGCGTGCCACGGCGGGATGCGACGCTTCGAGGTCTGCTGCGATCTCATCGCGCATTCTGGACAGCATGACGTACTGCCCCCACTGCGCGGCGGAGAACAGCTCCGGCAGGCGCTGGATGACGCGGGTGGTCAGTACCTTAGACATGCCGCGCTCCCGATCGGCCTTGTTCCTGCTCGGCCTTCAATCTCTCGAGGTCGAGCTTGCCGCCTGCCGCCCAGCACTTCTCCGATTCGCGCAGCAGCCGCCGACGTACGATGTCCGTCACGGCCTCGCGTTCCTCGAAATCGCACTTCGACTCGTACGGATCCCACCGACGGACAGGCACAGGCAGCGATTCGGCCAGCGCCTTGTACTGCTGCGCTCGCGCGTACCACATGGACGAAGATTTCCGCGCCCTTGGCATGACAGTTCAGACTCCCTCCGGACGGCCGTTGTGCTCGACGCCGTCCAGCAGCCGGCCAGCCTTGGCCGCGCCAGCACGGACGGCGATCGTGTCGCGGTCCAGCATCACCGTGCGCTTCGTCCGCTCGCCTGGCTCCATCAAACGAATCGTCTCTTTCGCACGGGGGAGCTTCTTGGGGATACGAATGCAGGGCGAGGCACGGCCACCTGTCGGATCGTTGAATGCCCGCCCGCCGGCGTACTCCGGATCGTCTTCGACGTGAGCCGGAATGAACTCGCCCCACTGCGTGAACCAGAATGGCACGTCAGCCGCGGCGCACTGGTCGCGCAGCGAGCGCACCCAGTCGGGGTGCATGGGTCTGGCATCACGACCGGTCTCGCCACCGACGATCACCCAGTCGATGCGGCGCAGCGGCAGCTCGCGCCCTTGGCCGTCCCAGCGCGCAAGATCGTTGTTCCAGCCGAGGTCGAGGTTCACAGGACCAAGCAACGGCTCGCAGATGACAAACCGGACCGCGGCAGGAGTGTGCAGCAGCCGCGGAATGCCAACGTCGGCATCGGTCTGGCGACGAACCGCCACGCCAAGCCAGACGTTCGGCAAGGGCCACCGCGTGAGCGCACCAGGATTGATGTCCGTTGCTTTGAGCGTGATGCCCTTGCCCAGCGTCGATCCGGGGTTCGATGCCAAGTCGTCCATGACTATCTGCATCGCCGCAAGCCCGATGTCCACAGGCGTGTTCGGGTGCGAGAGGTACGCTCGCATCCTCTCAGGGAAAACCGTCGAAACAATGAACGTGTGCTGCGGCGCCAGCGCCATGACCGCGAAGACCTTGTCGCGCCACTCGGGCGGCACGGAGCTGTCGAACAACTCGACGCGCTCGTCGAACCGAATGCTCTGCGGCGTCTTCCAGTGCAGGGGCTTCATGAGTTCCTTGAACCTGGGCCGGAGGTCACGCGTAGCGCGCGCCTCTTGCCCGACCAACGTCCAGTCAGAATGCTCAACCATTGGGGTGCACTCCCTTCGGAAATTCGTTGTATTCGTACCCATCGAGCAAACGCCCCGCCTTCTTCCTCCCGATCCGCGCGGCCCACCATTCATTGGTCCAGCCTTCGCCGAAAGCATGCGCGATGCCTGCCGTGCCATCCCTGCCGGCACGGTTCTGGATGCGTTTGAAGATCGGATGGTCAGGGCCAACGGCGGATTGTTCGCCGGTCGCCCACTCGCCCCATTGCTTGAAGAAGAACGGGACGTTCGATGCCTTGCTCTGATCGCGGAGTCGCCGCGCCCAGTTGGGATCCATCGGTCGCGCGCGAGGTCCTGACTCCCCGCCCACGATCACCCAGTCCAGGCTCCGTGTTACGTTGCAGCACTCGACGCCATCGGCGTCTTTCCACCTGTGCAGTGCACAAGCACGCCGCAAGTCGATCGGACCGAGCAACGGCTCGCATGAAAGGAACCTCACCGTCGCCGGCGTCTGCAGCAATAGCGGAATCCGTTCATCGGCCGCGGCCTGGTTCTCCACGCTGACGCCGAGCCAGACGTTCGGTAACGGCCTGCCGGTCGGCGCAGGCGTGACCTCGCCCTGCGTGCCGATGGTGCCTGTCATGGTCCAACCGTCGTCAGAAAATGGATGGAAGCCGCGGCTCCCAAGGTAGGCGTGCATGCGCGCAGCACGCTTGGTGAGCACCTGGAAGGTATGCCGTTGCGCCGAAGCCATGACCTGAAAGATTTCATCCAGCCACTGGTCCGATACGGACTCGTGGAACAGGTCCGACATCGAGCACACGAAAACCTTTCGTGGTCTCCGCCATCGCAGCGGCAGGTCAAGAGCGCTCTCGATCAAACTCGTGCGGCCGGTCCACGCCGGATGCCCGTTCACGGCCCTGACAAACCCGTGCCATGGTTGACCTTTCGCTGCGAAACGCGCGGCCTGCCGCTCCGCGTAGCAGTTCTCGCATCCAGCAGAGACGCGCGAACACCCGCGGATCGGGTTCCACGATGCATCCGTCCACTCGATCCGGCTGCGGTCGCTCACGCTTCGTCCTCGGCTTCTTCGCGTCGCCACGCTTCCGCGGCAGCAAGCGCTGCACGGCACCGGTCGAGGTCGAACCAGTCGTCTGTGCGCAAGCTCTGCTCCATGTCCACCCACCAATGGCCGTGCGCAACAGCGGCGATCTTGGGCAGCTCATCAGCCAGCGTTTCCGGCCCGAGCCCGCCGGCGAACCCGACCGGCCGCGGGCCCGAGGGACGGAACCACGAACCCGGAAGCCGACCACGACCGCCAGAGCCGTCCACCAGCCATTGGTGGCCAAGCCCGGCAAACAACTCGGCTCGCGCGATCGCACTCTCGAGGTCGGGGTTGTCACGACCCGGCTGCCATTGCATGACGACGATCGGGAACTGCATGGCGATCGGCGCGATCTCTCCGGGCTCGACGTGGCCATTGACCTGGACGCGCCGGATGTTGTGGAGCACAGCGGACAGCGTTCCATTTTTCAACGCATCGCGCGCGCCGACACCGCAGACGTGAAGCGCACAAACGCCAGGCAGCCTCGTCGTGATTTTTTCGATCCACCGCAGGGACGGGTAGCGCGGCCGATCTTCCGGCTTCTCGCTGTAGAGCAATCCGATCTCAAGCTCGCCGTGCTCGGCAACGAGCGCTTCCAGCGCGCCGAGATCCGTGCGCTCATCTGCGCCGGTGAGGGTGACGCCAGCAAAGATTGGCGTGAACGCGTCCATCATCGGCGGCTCCCGTTACGCTTCTGCTCGAGCTGCGCGATGACGTCCGTCCAGCTATCGCCACGCGCCTCGACGCTGAAGAATCCGACGCCGCCAACCGCATGGCGTGTACCGGCCACAACGCGGCAGTGATCGGAACGCCAATTCGCCGCGTCGCGATCCGCACGCGCCTTTTTCACCTGCTGGCAGAGGTCGCGGTACTCGGGATCTGCGAGCAATTCGCGCTCGCGGTCAGCGCGCGCCTTCTCCAGCGTACGGAAGCGTTCGCCTGCCTCGCGTGCTTGCGCGCGGAACAGCGTGCGCGCCTCCGCATCCGGAGCGTCCGGATGCAGCTCGTAATGCGCATGCTTGCCAAGCAACGCGCGAAGTTTCGCCTCGGCCTGTTTGATGTTCATGCCGCCATCCTCTGGTCGACGCTCTCGATCGGATCAAGATTGGCCTCGAGGATGGCGCGGTACATCGGGGGACTGACGCTATTGCCGGCCATCTTCACGGCTCGCTCGCGCGTGATGCGCGTGCCGTCTGCTGTCACGTCGATCACGTAGTCGCGCGGGAAACCTTGCCCGTTGAAAAGCTCTCTTTCGACCAACATTCGGTACAGAATGTCGATGGAGTAGCCGCAAATCACCGGCTCGCCGACGGCCATGTCGCCGCCGCGCGCTGTGGTGATAGTCCGCAGGGCATCGGACGAAAGACGAACGCCGGCAGAGCTCGAATTGCACGTGCTGACGATCACGGGCTCGGCAAGGCCGAACCGGGCTTTCGCCGTGACAGTGGGCAGCGCGCGCGAGCAAGGCTGCCCGCTTTTGCCGCTCCCACTGCCGTAGTACGGGGCGATGATGGGTTCCGCCAGGAAACCTGCGCCTCGAGTGGTGCACGTCGGCATCGACTCGTCGACGGTGCGACCGCCGCGGCCGCCCGCGGAGTTCATCTTGTGCACGATCACGGGGCGGATGAAGTGCGGCGCAGCGCCGTGGCCACCACCGGTGATCGTCGGAATCGGCAACGACACCGGACGCGCTACACCGCCGCCACCGGTAGCCATGACCAAGCCGGATTGATGGCCGAAGCAGCGGTTGATTTCTTCCGCCTGCTCGCGCGTGATGCGGAGATTCGGCTTCCTGCCGTCCCGGAGTGCTTCAAGGGCCTGGATGTAGGGTTCTGGCCAGTTACCACGGCACGCTCCGTCCAAGAGCCGGCGGATCGTGTTCGGGCGCAGCGGCCGCGGGCGGTTGAAAATCGAGCTGCCCATGATCGACCAGTCGATGCTCCTGGCCGCGCAACCACGATCGGTGCGGTTCGGTTTCGGGCGAACGATGGGCTCGCCATCACAGCGCGCAACCATGAACAGGCGCTGCCGGTCGGTGTCGGCACCTTCGTAGTCGTCCGCGGTGAGCACGAACCACTCGACCTCGTAGCCCATCGCGCGCAGGGCATTCACGAACTTGCGCCAGGTGCGTCCCAGGCACCGCTTGTCGGGCACCAAAAACTGCCGTCTGACCGGCACGTGCTCGCCAGGGTCGGCGACACGATTGGTCTTCTTGCCGGTTACGGGGTCGGTGAGGACATCGAGCGTGACGACACGACCGGTGGCCTTGTCGCGCTTAGCAATGAGCCTGGTCCATCCCTGGATCTGGCGCACGTTCTCGAGCGTGACGATCCGCGGGTGGAGCTGGCCGGCCCACTTCAGGAGCACCCAGGACAAGGAGCGGATGGCCCGATCGCGCGGCTGGCCGCCCTTGGCCTGCGAAAAATGAGTGCAGTCCGGCGATCCGTGCAACAGGCCAACCTTGTGGCCAGCGCACACCGTGCGCGGGTCAACTTCCCACACGTCCTCGCAGAAGTGCTGCGTGTCGGGGTGGTTGGCCCTGTGCATCCCGATCGCCCACTGGTCGTGGTTGACCGCAACGTAGGGGTCGATGCCAAGGGCCTGCCTGATGGCCTCCGATGCTCCGCCGCCGCCGGCGAACAGGTCTACCGCAACCTCGCCGGGGCGCAAGCGGACCGCTGGCGCACGAACCTGGCCACGGGAAGCGTGATGTGTGGATGGCGCGGGCCGGGCGTGCCGACGGCGCGTGGGTGATGGGCGAAGTGGCGCGGGTGCCGCTGTCTTTGCCTTCATTGCCACATCGTAACACGGTTACGCTTGTCCGCGTTTCACGTGCACACAAGAAAAAGCCCCGCCGGATGGTCCGGTGGGGCTTGGTGATTCAACGTTGTGCAGGCCTCGGCCTACACCCGCAATTCTTCGAGGTTCGAGTAGAACCGCTGCATGCGACTTGCCTGGCGCTTGATCGGGTGCCCGTCATGGACAACGACGAATTCGCGCTGCGGGATGAACTTGTTGAACAGGTCGGCGATGCACTGCGCTGTCACGTAGCGCATCTCGCGCCCGCGGCTACCGCCCATCGAATCGAGCAACGCCACTGCAGCCAGGTCGACGACTGAAAAGGATTTCCGCTTCATGGCAAAACCCCATCGTGCCGGCAATGTGCCGGGTTCGACGGGGAGACGCCGCGAAGCCGTCTGCGGGCGTTGCGGGCAATAGCCATGACGAAAAAAAAGACCCCGCGATGCGGGGTCTCGTGTTCAGTCGGCGCCAGCCATGCCCAGTTTCGTGGGATCGGCGTGCAGATACTTCACCGCCGCTGCGTTCTCGATGCGCGTGAACGCGGTGGGGCATCCCCGGTCAACCGTGACCAGATAACCATCGGCTCGGCGATAGCGGTTGCCGGCCCAGTGCACGATCCGCAGGTAGCGATCGAAGCGGCTCATGAAGCGTCGACCTTCGCCAACGCTGTTCGTGCGTAGCTCAAGATGGTCTCGATGCGCACAGCGTCACAGCTCGGCGACTCCGTGCACTCGATGACGATCTGCTTGAGCGTGCCGTACAGCTCCGGCGCCACCTCGCATGTTGCACGAGCCAGGCGATCGCGCTCGGCTTGCGCGCGCTCGGCCTTCTTCTCGGCCTCTTCGATCAGTTGAAGCCGCATGATCCCGCCGTTCGCGTCAGCCTGCTTCCGCATGGCCGCCACGATCGCAGCGCCGTGGTTCGACGTAGCCGACAGGAACTGCGTGCTGAAATACGCGGGATCTTGCGGTTGAACGCCGCGCAGCGGGTTCCGGTAGAGGACGAACTGATAGCGGTGGCTGATACGGTTTTCTTCAACCAGCTTGAGCGTCTCAGCGTCGAGCCAGACGTGGTACCGCGCGCCATCGAGTGTGCATTCCAGGCCTACCTTGTTGCCAATCCGGCCCTCGTACCGGCTGTTTTGGACGTTGGGCGTCTTCATTGTGGCTCCCTCACGATCGGGTTGGGGTCAGCGGACGGCGCCGGAATATCCTTGGCGGCTTCACGCATGGCTTCGCGCCAGTCATCGACCACATCGACGGTGCCATCTCCGCGGCACGCGGTCAGGGAGCGCGAATTCGTGGCGATGTTCCCCCACCAGCGTGAGCGGCCATGCTTGAGCAGGTTCTGGCGCTCCAGCCGCCGCGCGTATCCCTCCCACCTTTTGACTGTGATTCGTGGCACGGAATTCCTCCTGTGCGTTCGTTCCGGCGGAGTGCCGGGGTTCGAACGGCAGGGCCTCGCCGGCAGCCGGTGGTGTTGCGCGGCATTACTACGGAAACGGGGCATGGAGTAACCGCGATAAAATAGGAATTGCCAGCACACCTCAATCAATCGAGAATCTCATGCTGCGTTGGATGGTTCATTTGCTCGTACTCGGCGTCATCGCCGCGCTGGTCGAGGCGGGGATTGCCGCGGCCCTAGACCACACCCGTAACGACGCGACGTCGAGTGGCACAAGCTACGTCGCTGCCGCCGCCACCCAAGCCGCGCGCGGCGGGGACCAGTTCATCCCGATCGCCGATTTCCCGAAGCCTGCGTACACGCCACAGCCCCCGCTGCCTGATCCGGGCATCTGGGCAACGCTGGTGGCCACGGCGAGGGATGCCTACAACACCTGCGCGCGGCTGGTTGGCTGACGTAGGCGAGTAGCGGCCACGGCCGCTCTCTGTCCGGATTACGCGGTCAGACCGCCGCGGGGTTCACAAACGGCGCGCGACGGGCGCGGGGCCCCGTGTACGTGGTGCAGGGTCGTCAGTGGCCGCAGCAGCTCGCCAACCATGATCCCCGCAGCCGCTGCCTGCGATTCCCCCAACTCGAGGGTGTAGCTGGCGTGGGGACACCACGCCGCGCGCAGCGGCCGCAAGCCTGACACCACGCGCAGCACGCGGAAGTCGCCGGCGAGGAAGACCACGTCGATGGGATAGGTCATGCCGACTGTATGCACGGATGAGCAGCGCTCGATCAGCATTCCCATCCGCGGCGGGAGGTGCGGCCTGCCAAGCAGCCCGCGCGTCCGCAGCCACAGGCTGCGCGCCACGAGACAGTTGATCCTGGCTCCCGTGCTGGGAACCAGGACAACTCGCGTCATGCCGGCAGGAAGGATCATGCCGTTGTCTACGGGATCCAGCACTTGCCACGCACGTACCTTCTGCATGGCGGCGGCGGCGGTGGTGGCGAAACATGGCACGTACTGCTTGTGACAGTAACGCTGGTAGTTGTCCACGCATTCTCCGCCGGGCTGCCGTACCGGGTCGGGCAGTACCACGTGGCCTCTTGGTGGTACACGACATTCTTGTGGCCGATCTGGCCAGCCGGGCACGACTGGGTACCGCTCACGTTGCGGTAGGACGGTGACGGAGCCACGCACGGCGCCTCGCAGGTATCGCTCACCTCGCTGGTGCTGGTGGTCGTCCACGGTCCCTCGACCGGACTACCGGTCTGGCTCGGGCAAGACCACGTCGCTTGTTGGTGGGCCGTGACGATGTTCTGTCCACCCCACCCTGCAGGGCAGCCGGCGTTGTAGTTGACGTCACGGTGCGACGGCGGCGGCGCGACGCAAGCGCGCGCGCAGGTATCGCTAACCTCGGTGGTGCTGGTGGTGGTCCACGCACCCTCGACAGGGTTCCCAGTCTGGCTTGGACAAGACCACGTCGCCTGCTGGTGAGCGGTCATGATGTTCTGGCCGACATATCCAGCGGGGCAACCGGCGTTGTAGTTCACGTCACGATGCGATGGCGGCGGTGCGACGCACGCGGCTGCGCAGGTGTTGCTCACCTCGCTGGTGCTGATCGTGACCCATGCGCCTTCCACGGGGCTCCCGGTCTGGCTCGGGCACGACCAAGCCGCCTGCTGGTGGGCAGTCATGATGTTCTGGCCAAGATAACCAGCAGGGCATCCGGCGTTGTAATTGACATCACGCTTGGACGGCGCCGGCACCACGCAGTTGGCGGTGCAAGTGTTCTTCACGTCACTGGTGCTGGTGGTCGTCCACGGGCCCTCGACGGGAGTCCCATACGGATTCGGGCAGGACCAAACCGCCTGCTGGTGGTACATCACATCGTGCTCACCGGACTGCCCAGCCGGGCACGCAACCGTGCCAGCCTGGTCCCGCGTCGATGGGGCCGGAACAGTGCAACCAGGTGGTGGTGGCGTTACCGGAGTTGGTGGCGTGCCGGAATCCCCCCCGCCCCACGTGTAGGTCGCATGTCCGCCGGCCGAGTAATTGGCGCTCGAGGTGGTCTGCGTGGCCGAAGACGGCCACTGCCCATTCATCGTCGAGTCGTCGCCGGCGGTAACCGGAACACCGGCACTCGAGATTGCGGTGGGCGAGGTCGGCGGGCTCGGCGACTGGACGGTCTGGCCGGCGGCGACGCCGGCCATGGAAGTAGAGGCCAAGGCCAGCGCGCACGCGGCAGCGAGTTGGAGTCGGGTGTTCATGGCGAGGTTGAGCCTCATGGCACGCTGCAGACACCGGTCGAGCCGGCCGGTTGAATGCACACGTTCGGTTGCTGCGTCCAAGGCACGCCGGTCACTCGCACTTGCGCGCCGTTGTCGATGCTTCCGCCGTCACCCCTGAGGGTCGTGTACGCGCTCAATGACACCGTTACGGTCTTGCCTGCCAGCGTGAAGGTGGTTGACGCTCCACAGTTTGTTTTCGATGCGCTGGTCCCGGTGCAGGACAGTGAAACGTTGTGCGACTGCCCGGCGTAAACGAGCGTGCCGGTGAACTTCCCTATCGCCAGGCCCATACCGCACATTCCGACCCCGGACACAGCAAAACTCGTGGCCTTGACTGTGCAGGGGCCACCGTTGTTCTGCCCGCCGCCCGTCAAGCTCAGCGTGTTCGTGAACAGCGCGGGTGGTGGCGGCGGCGGAGGCGGCGGCGGCGCGCACACCGAGCTGGTCGCGGGCGACCATGCCGAGTAAGACGTGCTGGGAGTCGGGCTGCCCGTCGACGCCGGACACGACCACGAAGTGGTCGCGGTGCGCGTCTGCGTGAACGTCGTTGCCGGACCGCCTTTGTACACTTGGCCAGCCGGGCAGGAAGCGCGCTGCGACTGTGTCACGCTGGTAGGCGCCGGCGCGACGCACTTGGGCGCGCATGTGTTGCTGACGACGGTGGTGCTGGTGGTCGTCCACGGACCCTCGACCGGCATGCCGAACTCGTTCGGGCAAGACCAGACGGCTTCCTGGTGGTAGACCACGTTCTCCTGACCAAGCTGCCCGGCAGGGCAGCCAAGCGTCGCCGGAACGTCCCTGGTGGACGGCGGCGGGACCCCGCACGTCGGTGGTGGTGGAGGTGGAGGGGGCGACGTGCCACCGCAGCTCGATCCGCCTCCGGTGCACGTGAAGGTGTAGGAGCTCGGACCGCTGTTGTCGCCAGGAAATACGCCGGTGCCGGTGGAATCGTTTCCGGTCGTGGTTGGCGAGCTTTGGGAAGTGAGAGAAGGCGGCGCACTCGGCACCGTCTGCGCGAACGCGGGCGCGCCAATGGCGTATCCGGCGATCATCAAGGCAGCCGTGCAGGCCGCAGCCAATGGCTTCACGGAGTTCATTCAACTTCCCCTGCGCGATATTGAGTGCTGGTCATGGCTGCGCCGCTCCGGTCAGTAAGTCACGGACCCGGAACAAGTGCCGGTGGGGGCCGTCGAGGCATTCGTGGTCACCGACACCTTGAATGCGTGTCCCGCGACAGTGACCGTTGCGGACCGCGTAAAGGGGCCAACGCCTGCCGAGAGGGGGTTGTCAACGGTGGTGGACCCCGAGCTACCGTTGTAGGCGATCTTCACGGTGTAGGTGCAATCGAGGCCGCCAGACGACGACCATGATTCAGTTGATCCTGCCGAGCAGGCGCCGCCGCCACCCATGCCGCCGAGCGGGACGACCGGATGTACGCACATTTGCTGGGTCGAAATGGACCAGGCCGCGGGTGGAGGCGTGGGTGCACAGACGGTGCCTGCCGCTGGCGACCAGGCTGTGTACGTGGTGCTGGAAACCGGGCTACCCGTCAGCGCAGGGCAAGACCACGAAGTGGTCGCCGTGCGCGTCTGCGTGAATGTCGTCGCCGGGCCGCCTTTGTAGACCTGGCCAGATGGGCACGACGCCGTCTGCGATTGCGGAGTGCTGGTCGTTGGCGGCGCGACGCACTTGGGCGCGCATGTGTTGCTGACGACGGTGGTGCTGGTGGTCGTCCACGGACCCTCGACCGGCATGCCTGACGGCGCCGGGCAGGACCAGTCGGCCACCTGGTGGTAGACCACGTTCTCCTGGCCTATCTGGCCAGCAGGGCACCCAAGCGTGGCCGGGACGTCCTGCGTTGAAGGAGCCGGGGGAACGCAATTAGCTGGCGGCGGATTCGACGGTGGCGGGTTCCCACCCTTGCCGCAACCGTTATCGTTACCTTTGCCGTTATCGCCTCCACCGATGCAGTTGAACGTGAAGACGCTTAGCCCCGTGTTGTCACCGGGTAGTCCGGTGGCCAAGGTGGAGTCGCTACCGGTCGTGGCCGGTGAGCCTTGGGAAGTGAGGGAAGGCGGGGCGCTCGGCACCGTCTGCGCGAACGCCGGCGTGCCGAGACACCCAGCAGCCATCAACGCAGCCATGCAGGCTGCAGCCAGCGGTTTCACGGTGTTCATGCAACTTCCCTTACGTGAAATTGGTTGTACACAACAGTCCGCCGCTGGCACACCCGGACCGCGCGGTTAGCGTAGTACGGCGTCTGCGCAGGGTCAAGATATGGCGGGTACGTCAATCGCGGTTTACCGGCATTTCAACTCGACGAGTATTGCCTGATTCTGCACGTTGGTGACGGGCACAAGCTGCTTGTTGAGCGTAACCGTGAAGGAATTGCCTTTTTGGGTGCCCGACAGCGTGAACACTGTTCCGTCCACGTTCGGCTGCACCAGCCACCACGTACCCATGTCCTGCACACGCACCCCGGCATCGAACAGCGCGTCGGCCTGCCCGCTCGGGGAGCCAGTGTCTTGCATGGCCGCGTAGATCGCGGGCTGACTCCCCGCCCCGCCATTGGCCTGCGAGCAGTCTGGCTTCGCGACCTTGTACCCGCCGGCCGCGGTGTAGGGGCCGGAAAGAACCTGCGCGTCGTAGATCGCCTGACTCGCGAAACGATTGATGCCGGTGATCTGTTCGTCGGTGGTACGCACGCCGGCATTGGCCTGCACCGGCAAATTGTTGACGGTCAGGCCCTGGTCAACTTCCTCGGTACCCTTCGCGTGGATGTAACCGGTGAGGTCAGCGTTCTGGGCGTTCTCGATGCTATGGCCGCCCATGTTGAGGTTGGCCAGCATTTGGTTCGTGCCGTCTACGCGAAGCCAAATGTCCTGCGACGGAGAATTGCTGATGTAAAGCTCGACGTTGCCGGAGTCGGCGGTGTTCGCAAGACTCGGGCTCACTTGCGCAGTGGCGTTCGCCGGGCTGTTGGCGAAGGCCTGCAGGAACACGCCGTTGATCGGAAGCGTTTGCTGCGCGAGCGTCGCCTTTACGATCTCTGACGCGACACGCGCGGCCTTGGCATTGTCGGGGCCAGTGGCGGGGCGCGGAACCTGGAACCCGGTGATCGCGGTCACCTGGCCGGTTGCCGCAACCTTTGTGATGGTCGTGACGAAACTGGGTCCGTAGCGGCCGCCCGTGAACGAACACGGCACGTAGCCGGCCGCGGGGTTGCCGGGCAACCCACCACACCCGGGAGCCTTCAACCAGTTGACGCCATTGATCGTGTAGGGATTGCTCGGCAGAGTCACCGATCCGCCCTGCACGTTCGCGATGAATCCGCGTTCGCCCACACCCATCATCGCGAGCGCGGCGCCCTGGCTGTTGGACGATCCTTCCTCGGAATGCGAGATCTCGATGCTCGCCCACACGGCGATCAGACTCGCGAAGATCGCAAGTGCGAACAAGGCACTGATGAGGAACTGGCCACGCTGACGATTACGGTTTGTGTGCATGCGAACCTCAATCACAGCATGTGGACCAATTGGATCGTGACGGTCCCGGCACCGGCCTTGCATCGCTGCCCGAGGGAAGCGAGATTGAGTCCGGAGCCGGCAACCATGTTCTGAACTTGGGTACCACCAATGTTCAGGACGTCGACATCGGATGCGACACCGGTGGCAAACCGAGCGCACTCCGTGGCGGGAACCTCGAACTGGAGCTGGATCGCATCGTTCTGGTTGAGCACGAAGGAAGGGGTGACCTTGACGGGCGTGCCGAACCGCGAGGTGAGCGCGTTGGCGCCCGGAGAAATCATGCTCGCTGGCACGTCGCCGGCGGTGATGAGCGACTGCGCGGTGACGTTCCAATATCCGCAATTTGTCGTGAGTCCGCCGCCGCATGACGGCAGGCTCGAGTACGTGGTGTCAGAGTTGTGCAGCAAGGTCTGCACATCGCTGACGGCTGAATCGGCATTTGAATCTCGCTGGGCCTCAACGTATTTGGAGGTCGCGTAGAAGATGAGCGCACCGAAGATGACAAGGGCCAGCAACGCACCGATGACCGTCTGCCCGGTCTGGGCGCGGCGACTCAGATTGCGCTGCTGGACTTTGTTCATGCGAAGCACCTGTGAGAAAGGTGGTCCCGGGCGGGAACCAGGGGTGATGGACTTGGCCACTCCCGCCCGGAACCAAACCGGTCCTTACTGCGAGATGGTGATGACGTCGGTGATTTCGCCACCGCTTCCAGCGGCACCGCAGCCGGTGGACAGGGCAGCCGGATCAAACGACTTTCCGGCCGTGGTGTCCTTCACGGTCGTGCCGCCCACGGTCAGCGTGACTGCCGAGGCGGAAACCGACCGCGAGAACTCCGCGCACTGCTCCTGCGGCACCGACACGGTGAACGCCAGGCCATTGTTGGCGCCGCCATAGATGCCCACTGGGGCAACCGTGATCGGGGTCGTGCCGAAGCCGCTCAACACGATCGTGTTGCCGCCCTGGATGTCCGCCGCCGGTACGTCGCCATCGTTGATGAGCACCGTCGCATCGGTCACCGCCGCGTAACCTGCGGCCACGCCCGTGAACGTCTGCTGCGTCTTGCCGATGATCGCGATCATGTCGGTGGACGCGGAGGTCGACGAAGACGAGTTCTTGGCCTGCAGGAAGTGCTCGACAACGAAGAAGATGAACACCGCGATGATCGCGAGGCCGAACAGCACGCCAATGATGTTCTGGCCGCGCTGACGACGCTTCGGAGCACGCAGTGCCCGGCGGTTGCTGTGGATGGGAAGGTTCATGTTGCTACTCCTGTGGTTGAGGTGGGTGCCGCGGATTACCCGCCGTCAGCAGCCGGGAGAGTTTTAGCCGCCAGCCGCGCTTTGCGCGGCCGTAGCTGTTGCACGGATTGCGTCGGTGAAGTTGAACATCGCCATGATTGTTGCCAGCGCGAAGCCGAGCATCACGACCGTGACGATGGCTCCAAGCACGATCGAGATGCGCTTGATCGAGCGCTCGTAGGAGACGAAATTCGCCTCGGCGAGCTTGGTCATGACGTTCTCGAAATCGGGAATCAGTCGATACACCTGCAGGATGTCGACCGTGGGATTCGGAAGCGGGCCTTCCACGAGCGCGGCGATCGCGCCCTCGCCGGAATCGAGCACGGCCTTCATGCGCGCCATGTTGCTGCGCATCCAGCGCGAGCCGAGCGACGACAGGTCCGTCAGCACCGAGTTGAGGGTGATGCCGGCGCGCATCATCGCGGCGGTCGTGGAAAGAAACAGGGTCGCTTGCAGCGACTGGTAGATCGTCCACGGCGGGATGTACTGGTCGAACACCTTGCGCTTGTCGCTGACCCACAAAGGGAGCGACACCGCGATCACGATGGCCGCCACGATCACGCCGGCCAACACGTACAGGCCATAGTCGAGCACGGCCTGGCCAACCGTGAAGTACACGATCGCGAAGTGCATGCGCTCGCGTGCGGCGGGCGTCGCGCTCTTGCTCAAGATCGGAACAAGGGTCGTGATGAGCTGGATGATGACGCCGACCACGACCAGCAACGCGAACGCATTGGACAGGATCGTCTTGATGAGCAGCATGCGAGCTTGCGCCTGTCGCTCGAGTAGCTGCCCGAGCTCGCGCATCGCGCCGGTCAGAACAGCGGGGCCGGCCGATGCCGCGCCGCGAAGCATGATGGCCTCGGACGCCGGCACCCAAGGGATAACGGCAGCCGCGACGCCCTCGCCGTTGTTCATTTTCGCCATCATCGCGGAATAGACGGGAACGAGACCGCGTTGGGTCCGGCGCTTCTGCGCCACGCCCAGCATTTCGGTCAGGGCGGCGGCGGGCGCGATCTGCGACTCACTGAAATCCGCCATCGAGGTGTAGAACGTCGCGCGACGATTGAGCCCGAAAGAGGACTTCGCGTAGAAGTGCTTGGCCTTGGCCATCCAGCCATCGCCGACATCGGGGGTCGCGAACGAAGCGGCGGGCGCCACATCGGCAGCGTCGGTGTGGAAAATCGCCATTATTCGTCCTCTCCGTCTTCGTCTCCGAAGATCGGCTCGTCCAGTCCGCGGAACGAACTCTCGACCTCGACGGGCGAGACCAGCCCCTGCGTCATCTTCCACATGGCGTGCTCGATCGCGCGCCGCCCGCGCATGTTGGCCGGATCCTTTTCATCGACCTGGTCGCGCCACATGCGCCACAAGGTGGTGGAATCACCCTTGGCGATCGGAGTCAGCATCTTGGGCGTCGGCTGGAACACCTCGGCGCACACGGTGCGTCCGACGATGCCGCGCTCATGGCACTGCGGGCACCCGGATGGATTGCGCAGGAAAATCCCCTCGAGGCCGCCGTCTTTCTCGGACCGTCCCGGCACGACATTCTTGTCCAGGGCGATCCGCAGGCGCTGCAAGGTTCCGCTGATGGCGGGATCGGTGCTGTTGATCTGCTCGCGAACCGGGATCTTGCAATGCGGGCACAAGACCTGCACCAGCGCCTGGAACACCAGCGCCGCGACCAAATCCATCGTTGCGAGGTCAGGACGCGGAACACCAAGACCGGCCATGCGGTCGTAACACGTCGGCGCTGCGCCGGCGTGGACGGTCGAGATCAGAAGGTGACCAGACCGCACGCCCTGCAGGGCCATGTCCGCAGTCTGGATGTCGCGGATTTCGCCGAGCATCAGGACGTCGGGGTCCTGACGCATGATGTTCGCAAGCGTGCGCTGGAAGGCGTTTTGGCCGCTCTCGCCATCGTTGCGCAGCACTGCAGTCTGGTGGGCGCCGTCGATGATGTACTCGACGGGCTCCTCGACCGTGAGGATCGCCTTGGTCGGCCGCTCCTGCACGAGGATGCGGATACGGTTCGACATGGTGGTCGACTTGCCGGACCCGGTGGTACCGGAGAACAGGATGAGTCCGCTGGACCGAAGGAACGCACGGTCAAGTACGCGCTGATGACTGACGGCGTAACCAAGTTGAGCCAGCGACTTCGGACGCTGGTGCGTACCCACCGGAATGACGCGCATGGCCACGCGGTAACCACCCGGTTCGACGGGCGAACCCGCATAGCGGAAGCGAACTTGTCCAATGTCGTCGTAGTGACGATCAATCGAGCCGTTCTGTTGCGACCTGATGCTGAATTCCTCGCTGACCGAAGCCTTATCGGTCAGGGTGTCGTAGATGGACGAACACAGCTTGATCGCGTCGTCGCCGGTCATGTGACGCTGCGGCAGAACATCGCCGTCGATGCGGAACAGGACTTGGCCAAGACCGCCCTTCGAGATGACGTGGATGTCGGAAGCGTTCTTCGAATACGCCTCGTGGCCGATCTCGTCGAACAGCTTCTGTACCTGGGAGACGCCACCGGTAAGAACCGACGCCGCGGCGCCGTGGGCCTGATCCCACTGCGACCAGACGATGTCTGCAATGCCTGGCTGGGCAAGCACGAGCGTTGCGCGCGTCACGTACTTGCCAGCGATGATGCGCGATACCAAGTCGGTGTATGCGGGGCTCTTGCGCCCTTCCTCGGTAACCAGGACGAAGCACTGGGGCGACTCGTGCTTGCGGGCTGCGGCCGCGAGTTCTTCTGCAACGGCGATCGCGATGACACCACGCGGGCGCTCCGAGCCACCGAGCTTTCCGCCGGCATCGTTCAGCACGACTGACCATTCCGGCAATTCAGTGGCGGAGTGGATGTCGAAACCGATCTGCTTGCGCAATGCCTCGGGTTGCCGCGCCAGCGCTGCATACAGCTCGCCGCGGGAAACTGTCTTGCGTTCGGCCAGGATTGCGTACGGCAGCACGCCGCGCTGATCGGCCTCGGTCTGGATGGCCTCGGCATCTGCCAGCGACACGCGCCCGCTGTGCACCAGGTCGCCCAGGACGCCGGCAATCACGTCGCGGGATACGGCAACGCCAACTTTGGGAGTCGCCGGCCGCTGCGGGGCGGAAGGTGCGCCGGCAGCGGCGACTGGGCGTTTGGGCGTACCGGTTCCGGGAACGGCTTTCAGGCCGTGCGGAGGGACGGGCGGGTTTCCGGCTGGCTTGGCCGGTGGTTCATGCTTGCCGAATAGAAAACCCAAGGCAGACCCCTGTCTAAGAGCGCCAGCGTCACCGCGAAACCCGACTTACCGTCGCGGTCCACGAAAACGCCGAATTGGTAATACGTGATTCCCAATGCGTAACACGGAAACCACCAGCAGCGGCCCATTGTACGATAGCCGGGAGCACGGTGCCAACCGGCGTATTGCCTTTCATGGTTACGTTGACCTGCATCAGGTCGGGGAACCCGACTTGCTTGCCACCCTTGGTTTGCGCGAGGTTGCTGGCCTGCTCGGTGGGATCACCGCTCATGCCGTAAACGTGAATCGGCGCGAGGCCTACCCAATCGGCGGGCGCCATGCCGGCGGGCGGCGGGTTGTGCAGGAACGCATCAGAAATCTCCTCGGGCGCGAAACCCAGCGGCAGTTGGACGCGAATGGCCTTGCCTTGCGTGTCAATCTGCACCGCGGACGCGCCGAAACGCTCCACGAACGGCGTGACCGCCATCGGACCGCCGCGCTCGCGTGCGTAGGTACCGGTGCACGAGGCAGGCTGGCACTCGATCTGCTGCAGAACCCAACCGGTGTAGTTGACCGGCAGCATCGCGTGCACCTTGGCGAGTGCGGCCAGCGCCCACGTGGGATCGGCCGGATAGGACGCGAGCGAACTGCGCGCCCCTGACTCGTAGGCCTGGATGGCCTGCTGGCGCTGCTCGGCCGTAAGGATCTTGTGCTGTGCCGCGAGCTTGTGCGCGTGGTACACGTGATACCCAATGACACCCGCGACCACAACGACCGCAACTTCCGCCACGAGCAGCATGTGCGACTTGTCGGAAGAGCTGACCAGCAGAACGGGATGCTTGGCCTTGACGAGGGCCGCGACGGGATCGAACGGTTGCGCGCCGCCCGGGATTGACACGCCTTCGGCAGCGTAGGTGCTGTCGGCGTCGAGGTTGAGCAGCGCGCGATACTGCGCGACCGCGTCCAGCACCACATCGGACTTGTCGATGACATCCGTGCCGGGCGCAACGAGGCCGCCCTGCACGACGCAGAACCAAAGCTGCCCCTCGTCCACCTCCGCGACGTACACGCCATCGGTGTGCAGGCCAGCGAGGGTCGCGGCGTAGCTGTACACCTTGCCCTTTGCTGCCTTGGGCACGATGCCGCTCCCAAGCGCGTAGCGTCCCTTGGCGCGCGTCACGCAGTGGTAGAACGGCTGGCTCATCGTCGGGTCCAGCGCTTTCCGCTGACCCGCAATGACTTGCTTGCTCGGCTTGCGCGCCCGGCTCTCCGACCAGGTCAGCCCAAACGCATATTGACGCTTGCCAATCGGTTCGACGCGCACGGCTTATTCACCCAGCAGCAGGGTGCGGTGGGCGCGACCGCGCGCGAGGATGACCGTCGCCGACGTGATCCCGGCAACACGCCACCCGGAAGGCAGGGTGGACCCCAGCCCGACCTTGTAATTCGCGCCGTTCTCGCTGATGACCGCGCGCGAGGACTCGCCGATGCGCACCACGCCGATCAGGTGGGTGCTCTCGACGGGCTTGGCCGGCGCCGCGGGGCGGACGGGAATCTTGATCGAGGCGACCGGGGACGATGAGATCGGCGACGGCGGCACGGGCAAGGACACGGACTGTGGCGCAGCCGAAGATGGGTCGGCATCGCCATTGATCTTCTTCTGCAGGTCGGAAATCTTCGCCTTGAGCTCGAGGATCTGGACCTGCTCGCTGAGACGCGCGCGCTCTGACATGTAGCCGGTATCGGCGAGTGGAAGCGTCGTCGCGGGCGTGTTCTGCGTTTCCGCGGAGGGTTTGGCGCCAGCGGATGGAGCCGACGCCACCGCAGCGCTCGAGGGTGCCGCGTGGCCCGGATTCCAGCCGGGCGGCGGCTGCGCAACGTGTGGCGCGGGCGGATCCGCGAGTGCGGCAACCGGCAGCGCGAACAACGCAGCAGCAATCAGAACTGAGAGGGCAGAACCGCGCATGGTGGCATCACTCCTGGACAAGCAACTGGGTCCGCGAGTCGGCATAGGCCAACCGCGGCGCAAACATGGCGGCGTCGGCGATGCGCCAGCGCCATGCCGGGGACAGTGGCGCGGCGATGCTCGCCGTACCGCCATCCAGCGCGGCGTTCGTGACGACGGGGGTCACCACGATCACGATGGCGTCGCGCGAATGCGTCAGCGCGCGATTGCCGCCGAACAGCCACGTGTGTTCGCCGAACGGCGTCTTGGTGGTGTTCTGGTTGTGGGATTCGTCGAAGCCGGCGAGTACGAGCGTTTGCCCGGACCGCAGCCACGCGCGCTGGATCGTCTGGCGCGCACTCACGTCCGGCACCTGGATCTCGTTGCCGCCGCTCGAGATCGTGTTGAGCGATTCCAGAGTCGAATCGGACAGCGTCAGTTGCAGCAGCACGTGTTGGCCGTCAGCCTGCACGCTCGGCAACACCTGCATCGTCAGGCCGGTTTCCACGCTGCCGGGCGTCAGGGTCGCGCCTGCGCCCACGACGCCCTGCTGTCCACCGGACACGCCATTGGTGTACATCGAGGTCGCTTCGGCCAAATAGGACTGGTCGTTGACGTTCTTGATGGTGCTCGGCTGGTTGTTCGTGGTGAAGATGACCTGGTGCGTCTCCACAGTCGCGTGGCCAAGCGTCGAGAGCGCCTGCACCATGAGGTTGGAGCCGGCGAACAGGTTGGCGACGGTACCCGCTTTGTTCGCGTACTTCGGCGCGTTGAACACCATGCTGGTCGAACCGGAAATCGGAATCGGCGTGGTGGCGATCGTGGCGCCGACGTCGTTCGCCAGCCGTCCCAGCGCGTTGTACATCACGCCCCAGTCGATGCCGCGGTTGTCGCCGTCGTTGACGCTCACACGGTAGATGGTCACGTTGACCTGCACGCCGAGTTGCAGGCGCGCGTTGACCTGCTTGATGTACTGCGCCACCTGGTCGACGCGGTCGAAGCGATCGCGAACCACCAGCGTGCCGGTGGCTTCGGAAAGCGTGACGTTGCCGTCCTTGGAAAGCATCGTCTTCACCGCGGCTCCGACCGTCTTCCACACCTCGAGGTCGCCCTTGTAGGCCGTGTTGGCCGACGCGCCGGCAACCGTCGTCGACGAGCCCTGCTGGCCCTGCACCGTGCGGCCGTTCGAGCCGCCGACGCCGGCATCCGATGTCGAGTTGCCGGGCGTGGTCGCCAAGGTGAACACCTTGGTCTCGTAGCGGAACATGCGCACCGTGTTGGTGGGAGCGTCATAGCTCCACGCGGCATCCAGCTTCGCCGCGATCGCATCGAGCAAACCCTTGAGGTTGCCGTTGTAGCTGAGGCTCGGGGCAAAAGCCGGTGCGGCAGCACCTGCTTCGGCGCCAGCGCTTCCGCTCGCATCGCCGATGATCGACGGCGGCAGGTCCAGCGTGGAATCCTGGTGCGCGGGAGCGGCAGGCGCCGCGCCGACGCCGGGAAGGCTCGACAGCACGCCGGGCGCCGCGGTGACAGTGACGCCGGTCATATCGGACACGGTGTGCAGCATCGCGCCAACGGTTTCGCTCGGCTGGAAGTTGACGTCCACCGACTCATCGAACACAGGCGGATAACCAGTCGAGTGCGTGATCGGCACGATCGACACGTAGGGCACGTCGAGGACCGCGGGGCCGTGGTCCTTGTGCGGGGTGCGGTCAATCATGTCGAGCGAGGGCCTGGCTGCAGCCGCCGCGCGGGAATAGCCGGACTCCACCGAGTTGTGGACCTGCGTCATGGCGGTGCATCCGGTCAGGGATGCAACCGCGGCCGTCGCGACAGCCAACGCCAGAGTACGAATACGCATCAGTGCCACTCCTGTTGTGGGTCGGCCGCGGTTGAACCGGTGAGGCACGCGGCCGTGCTCGGCACCATCACAACCACGTGGTTGGGCTTGGCGAAGCACGGGGCTTCGCCCAACATGCCGCCCTGCACCTTGTAGGCGTTGACGACGTAGGTCACGCCGCTGATGACATCGTCACTGCCCGGGATCGGGAATGGCGCATCCAGCATGTAGTCATCGGGGATGTTCCACTTGAGCGTCCAGCCTTCGTGCGTGACGTACCGCGCGAGCGCCTTGGAGAGCAGCATGTGCGCGGGCAAGGTGTAGCTCGCCGGAACCGGGTCCACCTTCGGATAGGCGGGGGCCGGCGCGGCAGCGGGCGCGACGCCCTTCCCGCTCGGGAACGTCTCGGCGGGAATCCTGGGCATGCTGCTGTTGCCGGCTACAGGCGCGTGCGACGCGGCGAGCGCGACCGGCGGCGCCGGCGGCGGTGCGATGCGCGTTGCAGTGACGTGGACCACGCACGCGCTGGTGTCTTGGGTCGACGCGACCGCGTAGGTGTCGTTGCTGGCACTGTCCAGCACCGCGGCCAGCACCTTGTCGGTCGGACCGCCGACGTTCTTCATGGACACGCGCATGGTGCTCGCTTGCGGCGAGGTCTCGGCCTTCCACGCGGTACCGGCGAGCAGCATGTCGGCAGCCTGGGCCAGGGTGCCATTCGCGAGACTTACCCCACCGACGCGGTAGACCGACAGTGGAGGGCAGTTGGCAAGCACGGGGCCTGCGGTGGTGACCGCGGCGATCGCGACCGTCAATGCCAGGATGCGGGAACGCTTCATTTCAAAACCTCCACTTGGACCTTGCCGGACGGCGCGCCCGTGTACTGGACGCGACACGCGAGTCGCATCGACATGCAGGACTGCATGGTCGAGTCAGCAGCTTTGGCACCGGCGACCGTGCCATCGGCAACGATCTGCACGATGCCTCCGCGCATGTTGGGATTGAGCAGCCCCGCGCCCTCGCCTATCGGCGCGGTTTGCGCGTTGCTGCCGGAAAAGGCCGACGCCGCGACAGGCAGGGGGTTCGATCCTGGGGAGGAGATCGTTCCTGTCACGGCATCGGGGTTCGAATCAAGGGTCACCGCCCCCGTCGTCGCGGAGGGTCCACCTGTGCCAGCGGGCGCTTGCATCGGCGGGGGCGGTGGTGAACTGGGATCCAGCGCGTTCACGGGCGTGGTCACGCTCGCGACTGGTGCGGTGACAGGCTGGGCGGCGCCGGCGGATGCCACGTAGGCGGTCCACTGGCCGTAGTGCAGCACCACGTAGCTCTCGAGCGGCAGGACGATGTACGGCCCGAAGATCCGGTACGGCAGCACCTGCCCGGACTGGCTCATGGGTGCCGGGACCTGATGGATGTTCTGCAGTTGCAGGTACAGCGCCCCATTGACGCTGAACGCCTGCACCGGAGCCGCCTGCGCATCGCCGGTGACGCGGTAGTTGCTGTCCACGCCGGGCGTGTTGGCGGCCATGGAAGGGGCTGCCACGGCGGCGCACAGCGCCACCGCCAGCAGGGCTGGAAAATATCGAATCATGATTGAGGGCTCCCGTTCTCCCAGACACCGGCCTGCGGCTCGGTCGTGTTGACCGGCTCGTTACCGGCGCGCGCGGCCCGCTCGGGCGGCGGAATGACGATGTCTTTCTGGGTCAGCAGCTTGAACGGCGTGCCGGCCTCGATGATGAAATAAGGCTGTGCGGTGCCGTAGCGGCTCATCACTTCCTGATTCACCTGCGGCGCCATCTGTTCGGCGACGGACGGCGACTGCATGCCGAACGGTGACTGCTGGTTGCGCTGCTGACCTTTATTGCCCCAGCGGTCCACCGCCGTGCCGATCAGCGCCACGACCAGCGAAGGGCCGAGCGCGCGCAGGATGTTCGAGTGGTACTTGCCTTGGATGCCGGAAGCACCCGAGTAATCGGTGGATTGCGTCGGGCCGATGTCGACCGCACGCCCGTCCGGGAGCTCCATGCGCCGGAACACCACGGAAATGGCATGGCTGCCGGCGGCAACCGCCTGGCTGTAGGAACCGATCAGGCGCGTGCCCTTCGGCACCAGCAACTGCGATTGGTTGATGCTGTCGTAGACGTCCTGCGTGACCGTCGCGATGACGTTCCCGGCGTTGCGCGTGTCGACCTTCGTGTCGAGAACCGCGCGGATCAGAGTCCCCTGCTCGAGGATGCGATCGGCGGGCGCGCGCATCGGCTTGACGGCCGGATACGTCCCTTCGGAGGTCGCAGCCGAAACAGGTTCCACGCCGGTGGCTTCCTGTGCACCGTGCCCAGCCATGCTTGACGTGGACTTCGGGTAGTCCTCGTACGAGCCATCATGATTGCTCACCAGACGATTCGGGCCGAGCTCGAGCGGACTGTGGCCGGGTTCGCCTGCGTTGGCGAACGCATCGCCTGATGTCGGCTTCTGCGATGCCTTGAAGGCTGCATCGAGCTGCGACAACGTCGCAGGATTCAACGGTGGCAGTCCGTTGGTCGAAGCTGATGCGGGCTTCTCTGGACTGTTTTGGCCGGTGATCGGCTGGTTGTACAGCGAGCTGGTGCTGAACTGCGGCTGCGGAGCATTCTGGTCGATGACCTGCTTGGCCGCGGACTCACTTCCTGCCTGCAGTTTCGCAACCGCTTCCTGTTTCGCCGCAGCCTGCGCCTGCGCCTGCTTCGCCGCGGGGTTCTCGTGCATCAGCGCGGCCAGCAAGGCAACCAGGATCACCACCCCGACGCCCGCCACAATGTAGAGGGCCATCTTGCGGTTGATCGGCGGCTTCGGGGTGGAACCCTGGCTCACTTCAAGCACCTCGCTGGATCGCAACCGCGCTTGATCGTGACCTTCTCGCCGTTGAGGCGAAGAACCAGCTCGTTGGCCACGCGTGGAACCACGACGTAGCCATCGACGACGGAGTAATCCATCACGTCGAGCTGGCGATCGGTGATCGCGAAGATCGCCGGCAAGTCCTGCGACTTGCTCGGAAAGCGCAACCACGTACGCACGCCATCGTCGAACACCGCTGACGGGCGGAACGCGGCGTTGCCGTCGATGCGGTAGTCGAAATACATCGAGCCGGGATTGAGCGTGAGCGGATCACCACCTGCCGTGGTGGGCTGCGAGCCGTGGCCGGCACCATTCTCCGGGCTCCAGTACACGCCAGTGCCGCCCTGATTCACGGTCGGAAGCACCCATGTCACTCGCTGGAACCACGTCTGGTCGGGCGGCACGGAGACCAGCGTCAACTGGTAGCTGCGCGCGCTCGTCACCAGCAGGGCGGTGTTGTAGAGGCCCGCCTGTGCCGGCTTGATGAGGACGCGCCGGTGGTCACCAGTCACATGGAAGCTCCAGTCTGTCGCGTTCGAGAGGTAGAACCCCTCGATCGACTCGCCATTCGGAACCTCGATGTCGGTGTTGACGCCGCTAAGGGAGCGCACAACGAACGAGCGCGATGGTGTCCAGGTGTAGGTCACCATGCGACTGCTGTTGATGACCGGTGCAACGTCGAGATCGGGGGCGATCTGGGCCTGGACCGGGGGAAGCGCCGGATGGGCGGAGTGTGGATGCGCGGCCTGGACCGGCAGGCAGGCAAAGCCCGCGAGCGCGGCCACAAGAGCGCAACAGGCTGTCCTACTGTTGCTCATTGGTGACCTCGAAGTGCGTGATCCAGAGCCCGACCGGGTTCCGATAGACCTCCGCATCCGTTGTTGGTGGAAGGATAGCGAAATTCACGGTTACGAGCAAATGTTTCACGTTATTGGTGGATGAAGTCAAAGCAACACGGATTGCAGCCGAGTCGTCATTGATGAAACCGATCGCCAAAATTGTAGGATATACGGTTACGTCTGGCGACTGTTTCAACTGCTCGAGCGGCTTGTACTGGCCGAACTCAAACTGCTTCCACTGGCCAAGCGCCGCGCCACGCAGGAACGCATAGCTGTTGGGCAGACCCTGGGTGCGCGTGTTGCCATCGACCGTGAGCAGGTTCGTCACCCACTGGTTGAGGAAGTAACGTTTGCTGGCGTCGCTCGGCGTGAAGCGCGTGGCGACCTCATTGGTGGCGCTGACTGCACCGCTCTGTGGATTGACGGTTACGAAATACGGGATGCGCTCGTGCAGTGGCAGCATGCGCATCAGGGCAATAGACATGGCGCCGAGCGCCACGGCCAGCACGATGATGACCGACATCAGCCGGCGGTTCAGGGCGCGCGGAGCCTCGAACGCACCGAGGTACTTTTGTGCGGCGGCGGTGTTCAAGCCGGGCGGCTTGGAGTTGATGGAACGGCTGTTGGCTGACACGTTGGTTTCCTCTGGTCACGTTGGCAGGGCGACGCGCCTGCGGTCAGGCGCGCTCCGGCCGGTCCTACAAATTGCCCGCATCGTTCGAATCGCGACGGTGCGACTCAACGTCCGCAGCGGCGTTGCGCGCGGCGGTCGCCGTATCGCGCGCGGAGCGGGACGCTTTGAGTTCCTCGAGCCGACGCGCCCTGCCAGGGCCTGCAACCGCATTGCCGTAGGCCTGCGAGACGCGCGCTCCAATCTTCCCGGCACCAGCCTTTGCCCCGGCATCGACGCCCCTGTGCACGCCTTGTCCGACGTTGCCGAACGCCCGTCCGATCGCACCACCCACGGCGCCGCCAACGAGGGCTCCGCCCATGCCGCGGTGGCGGGAGAAGTGATCGTTGCCGCCGACCAGCGACATCGCCGCCTTGACGGCAATGGAGGTCGAGAAACCGATGAAGATGATGATGCCGCAATAGAGTGCAACGACGGCGGGCACGCCAAAGCCGTCAGGCCAGTTCGCGCCATTGGCCTGCCACGCGTTGCCGGCATCCTGCAGCGCACTCGATGCCTGCTCGATGAAGTTCGTCGCGAGGCAGATCATGAACGCCGTCATGATGAAGCCGAGCATGGCGCCCACGGTTTCGCGCAGGAGGTTCTTCGCCCATGCCTTCTCGACGGGGTACACGGCCAGCATCAGCGGGCCGAACAGCATGGGGATCATGATGTGCGCCCAGGACATCACGAGCTCGAACAGCATCATCGCGAACACAAGCGCGATTGCGATCTCCATGACCAGCAGCAGGATCCCGATGAAAAGACCATCGACGCCCGACGACACGTGAGCCCACGCCCAACCGACGAATCCATGGCCGCCAGGGATCGCGAAGAACGGAGCCACGCCCTGCGCCGCTTCCTGCATGCTCGTGAAAATCTTGTCTTCCACCCACGTGCCAAGCGCGGGCAGCGGGTCGCCAGTGAGACTCGTCGGCGCGCCCATGTGATTGGGCACGGCGTTGATGACGGCAACAATCAGGCCGTCGGTCCCAGACCAAACGAACGCGATGATCTGCTGCCACTCGTGCATCAGCGTCAGCAGGATCGCGACGGTCACGGCAGTCGACACGACGTCCGCGCCGAGATCGCTGGAATTCTTCGACGCCATCATCGGGATCACGATCATGAGGATGCGCATCGCGACGCAGGCTGCGAGGATCGAGAGTCCCAACTGACCGGCGAATACCGCGGCAACCGCGCTCACGTCGGCGCTGACGGTATGCAGGAACGTGCCGATCACATTGGTCAGCACGTCGGACACGGCTTGCGGCGAACCGCCCGCTGCCGCCGCACTGGCGACAACGGGGGCCAGCATCAGCACACTGGCGATGCCGGCAAGCGCTGTCGTCTTCCGTAGCGTGGCGTTGCGCGCGCGAGAAATCATGCCACCGCCTTGATCGCGGTCACGATCCAAAAACAAGCGCAGCCAGCGGCCAGCGTCCACATGAGTGGATGGCCGCGCATCGAAAGGTAAATGCTCTCAGCGACGACAATGCGCGCCCTCTGCCCGCCGGTAAGGTCGGTGGGGACTGCAAGAGCGGTGGTCTCCGCCACGAAGCGGCGAGCGCCGATGCGTGCGTACACCGCGCCCTCGAGGTTGCGGCCAGCGATGAGGCGCACCGTCTTGGCTGCCACGTACGCCGTGGCTACCTGTGACGAGAACTTGATCGTGTCCGCGAATTTCATCGCTGCGGCCCCTGTTGAGCCGCCTGCTGCTGATGCAGCGCCTGCTGGCAACCAGCGATGGCCTGCTGCCTTCCGGGCAAGCCAAGCATCGTCGCCATACTCGCCTCCTGGCACGGCTGGTCAGCAATTTCGTTCGCGCTCTTTTCGGCCTGGTCCTTCGCCTGTTGCGCCTGCACGGCACCCTGCTGGACCAGCGACGAACTGATGTTGGACAACTGCTGCGAGAGCACTGCGTTGCTCTGCACCACGGCCTGCAACCCGCCAACGCTGGACGTGATCTGTGGAGCGCTCGCGGCGATCGCCTGAATCTGCCGGCTCGCCTGCTGCTGCTGCGCAACCGACTGCTGGTAGTTCTGGAGTACCTGGCCGTACGTGTCGGCGTGCTTCTGCGCGAGCGCGGCCATGCCGAGCTCGTACTGCGCCGGAGTCATGTTGACGCCGCGCGCCCGCAAATACGTGATCGTGTTGTACGCGTTCTGCGCTTGCGCCTGGATGTTGGGCAAGCTCTGCTGCGACAGTTGCATCGCCGCGAGCATCTGCTGTGCGCTGGCCAGGTTGCCGCTTGCTACACCGGACATCGACCCGCGCACGCCGTTGATTTCGTTGCGCGCGCTGTTCGGCAGGTTCTTGAGTTGCTGTTCAAGCGCGACGTACATTTGAACCTGCGTCATCGCCTGCTGGAGCTGCTTCTCGTACTGCGCGATCAACTCGATGTGGTTGAGGATCTGCGTCGGCTCGGTCGCTCCGATGACGGCCGTGGCGCCGGCGACCGGCGACACGATGGCAGCCGAAAACGCAAGGGCGAGGCCACAGGCCAGCGCCTTGAGGGTGGAAACATGACGGATGGAAAGGGCGCGCATGGCGAAACCTCCTGACTACTGGTTGACGGCGGCTGGCACCGCGGCAAGCATTGATTGCTGATCCTGGGCGTCCCACTCGGCCACCCGGCGCAGGTACTCCTGCTGCCAGTTGGGCGGCGCGGCGCCATCGCGCCAGCACTCGTCGAATATCCGCTGCGCATCAGTCTCGGAGCGCAGCGCATTGACCTGGCGCGGCGACAGCGAGAGGGACGTCATGCGCGCGATACCCGGCTTAACGATGAAGTATTCCCGCTTGGGAATGGCGTGCGCGATGCGCTCGACCTGCTCCGGCAGGAGCTGGAAGGTATTGACGTAAAGGTCCTTGAGACCAGTGCTGAGCGCCCGGTAATTGGGCAGGTAGATCGACGTCATGATGTTGTCGCGGATGGCCGCAAAGGTCTTCTTGACCTCGGTTTCGGCGAAGTCTTCGGGCGACTGCGTGGTGAGCGCGACGCCGGCGTTGAGCTTGGCGAAAGTTTTGAGCCAGCCCACCAGCTTCGCGGCGAACTGCGGCACCTGCAGCAGGAACGATGCTTCCTCGACGTACACGGTAGTTGGGTACAACGGCTGCCCCTCCACCGGCTGCAGCGCCAGCTCGGTGCGGTAGAAGACGTAGTCCATCACGGCCGCGGCCAGGATCGGCTGCTGCATGATCGGTCCCATCTCGATGCACACGAAGCGCGAGAGGTCGAACGAATCCTCGGCGTGGTCGAAGTAGTCGCCGAACTGCCGGCCCTCGATCCACGGTTCGAGCTGACCCTTGAGATTCGGTGGCAGCAGGTTGTAGATACCCATGAGCCGGTGGTTGGAGCGGTCGGCGTCGGCCGCGGTGCCCTCGATCGCTTCCCAAATGTCGCGGGTATCCTGGGCCGAGACCTGATAGCCACGCGAGCCACACAGGTATTCGATCCAGCTCGCGAGGAACATCCAGTGCTTGCGATCGTCCAGCAGGGTGAGCGGGTTGAGCTTGATCTTGCCGCCGGCGCGCAAGTCGATGTGCTGGCCGCCTTGCAACAGGGTCGGAATCCTGCACGAACGATCGCGATCGAGGATCACGGTGCGCGCGCCTGGATACTTCTGGAACTGCGACAGCAGGAAGTTCATGGCGATGGACTTGCCCGAACGCGTCGGCCCCACCACGAATGCGTGTCCCACCTGCCCTTCGTTGAAGTTGAAGTAGAACGGCGTCGCGTAATCGGTATCCAGCACCGTCAAAGCTGGCTGGCGTCGCCCCATGATCTTGCTGAAGTGCGCGTTCCAGCGTTCACCAGACACAACACCTACCACCGGCGCCGCATCGACAGCGTTGTCGCGCGACAGCAGGTACCAACGACGACATTCCTCCCACGCACCGGGCATCGTGACCGTCCACGCGGACAACAGATGCGCTGTCTCGCGCACGGCGCCTGAGAAACGCGAGCCGTGCAGCGCACGCAACGCTTCGGCGGCGATACGCTCGAGTTCTTCCGTGTCGCGCGAGTAGTACAGCAGCGTGACGTTCAACCAGCCGAAGTACAGGCGACCGGAAGACAGCTCGCCGGCAGCCTCGTTGGCCTCGTCGATCTGCTCCTGCTTTGCAGGATCGGCCTGGTCCTCGTTCATCTCGCCCTGGCGGACCGCACCGACGATCAGCGATTTGAGCGGGAACTTGGTGAGGTTCGCGTTTCGGCGGCCTGCCGCAAGCTCCTTCTCGATCAGCGCATCCGGCGCGACGCGGAACGCAACGGACAGCGCGCCTTCGATCGGGCTGACCATCAGCGCATCGAACGCACCACCAGACATAGCCTTCGGAAATTCCTTGAGCGAGATGGCGGCAACATGCACGCCATCGCCAGCGTCATCACCGATGCGAAGCGTGTCGCGGGAAACATCCAAGGTGTTCTCGCCGAGCAGCGCGTCGAGATAGCGGCCATCGCGCGCCATGGTCTTCGGAACCATCGGAAGGCCCGGATTGGCCATGCCCCACAGGAAGCCGATCAGGGCGTCGCCGGTCAGGCGACGCGGACGCAGTAAATTGAGCGTTCCAGCGAAACGGGTCAGCCTGCCTTCGAACACCTCAAGAGCCTGATCCAGCTCTGCGGCGCCCCACGCGAATGCTTGACGCGAGGACAACGCAGCGCGCACGCCCTTGACCACGGCGACGACGGGATTGGAGCCATCTGACATGTATGCGCCAATGCGATCCATGACCGCATTCGTCGAGCGCTCGGGCATCCACAACACCGACACGAAGCAGCGATTGATGTAGCCGCCCACCTCAAGGAAGTGCGCGCGGTGTTCGTCGTCGATCATCTGGCCAACGGCGGTGGGCATCTTGGCGCCCGGATAGTCGTTGGTACGCTCGCGCCGCAGCGTCCACCAGATGGTGACGGGCTGCCCGCGCCAGGTATCCATCGCGGTGTCGACCAGGTTCTCGAGTTGGGCGACAGCCGCGTCTGCGCTCCCGTCCGTGTCGAGACCCCGATACTCGAAGCATGCGAGCAGGCCGGAATCCTTGCACGCAACAATCTGCTCGTTGATCGGCACCAGCCACGGCAGGAGTTCTTGCAGTGGGCGTTCGTGTTCGCTGTGACTCATTGCGCGGCTCCGCGTCCGAAATTCGCAGGCCGCAACCCGCGCACAGCGTTCTCGCGCGGCCACGGGTCGTAGCGATCGCGCTGCTTGCTGTAGGTAATGAAAATGACTCGGGAGAGCGGGTCGTTACGGGCGATCGCCTGCAAGACCTTGTGGATCACGTACATCCCGATCAGGTACCACCAGAAGTGGATGATGATGCACACGATCGCGGCCAAGCACACGTTGATGGCCACAAACTTGAAATCAGCGCCCGCCACCAGCCGGGGCCGGGCGAGGACCTGATAGACCACGCTCGAGCGGCGGGTGGCGGCCATGTGGGTCGGGCCTTAATCAGCAGCCAATCGCCGTGGTCAGGCCGAGCCAACCAAGGATGGTGCCGATCGACAGGACAATGGCAATGCCGATGGCGATGCGCACCACGAACCCGCCAAGCCCCTTGCCCTCGTTCATGATGAGCAGAAACGCCACGATGATGATGGCCGCTGCCGCCGCGAACGCGATGATGGGCGAATGGGTGAAATTGCAAAGCCCCTGCATCAGGCCCGCGCCGATGTTGCTGCCAAAAGCCTGCGCCTGTGAAGCAGTCGCGATCAGGGCAAGGGCGGTTCCGACCATGAACCGCGTGAAGTTTCGGTGGGTGTAGAGGTTGGTTTTCATGGTGGGTTCCGTGGCAGAGGTTTACGGGTTACTTCGTTGCATCGAAGACAGTGCGCGTGAGATAGCCGGTTTCGGTGGCCCCTGTGAGCCTGACGATGCGCTCCGGCCCACGCACTGCGCCTCGATGCGCGCAATATATCACCGCCGTAAACGTGTTTGCAATTTGCTGACGTAATGCCGGTAACGGCAGATTCGCAGTATCCGGTGACATACGCACCATGCTTTCAAGGCGATGCAGGGCCAGCTCGGCGGAATCGGCGTGCATGGTGCAGGCCCCACCGGAGTGCCCGGTGTTGAGCGCATCCAGCAGGTCGTAGGACTCCGCGCCGCGGACCTCGCCAACCACAATGCGGTCGGGACGAAACCGCAACGCCAGGCGCACCAGTGTCCGGATGTTCACGCCCTGGTCGGGAGCGGACTCGAAGCTGACCGCGTTCGGGGTGTGGATCTGGAGCTCGGCCGTGTCCTCGATGGTCAGCAGGCGCTCGGTGGCCGGGATCAGCGCCAGCACCGCGTTGAGGAAGGTCGTCTTGCCGGAGCCCGTGGATCCGGCGATCAGGATGTTCTTCTTGGCCGCAACCAGCCAGCGGATGTACCCCATGACCTGATCGGGGTCGGCGGGGTCGATCGTGGGCTCGTCCTGCTGGCGCGCAACGTCTCCCAGACGCCCCGCGACGAACGCCTCGCGGTAATCGTCGAGGCTGCGCCGCGTGCGCGCGTGCTTGCGGATGCAGATGGCGGGACCATTGATCCCGACCGGGGGAAGTGCCGCCGCGATGCGGTAGCCGGGCATCCGGCAGTCGAGCGCCGGCTGGACTTCCTTATGGTTCGCGCCGGCCAGCGCCTTGACTGCCGAGCGCATGTTGACGTCGGTGATGGCCGGAACATCGACCTTGTGCATGTCGCCGCCGCTCTCGATCCAAATGTCGTCAGGCCGGTTCAGCATGATTTCCTGGACGCCGGGATCGTCCATGTACTTCCCAACCGCACGCAGGTGCGAGCGGAACTGGTTGAGCGCAAATTCCTCGACCTTGAGTTCCATCAGGGGCCGCCCTCGCCATCAGCATGGTCGGCGGCCAGTGCCAGCTCGGTGCGCAGGTTGCGCACGACCTTAGCCGCGTAACGGACGCGCTTCTCGGGCGATGCGGCGTTGTAGGCGCCAACGGCCTTCCACGAAACTCCGTAACGCTTGATGTCGTCGCGCAGGATCAGTGCCCCCACCGCGACATTGAGGCAAGGGTCGGAAATAAGGCGTCGCGCGTCGATCCCGGCCTGTGCCAACGTCGGTAGCCACTGGGAATTGATCTGCATGAGCCCGATGTCCACACTGCCGTCACCGTTGTGGTTGATCGCGGCTGGGTTGAAGTGCGACTCCGTGCGCGCAATAGCGCGCAACAGCAGGGGGTTGATGTGGTAGTAGCTTCCAACCGTGGTGAAACAGCGGTCGAACTGCCGTCCGTCAGAGCCGGACTTGGCGGCCGAGGCGGGCAGTGCGCAGGGGAGGCAAAGCGCGGCCAGCAGGACCGCGGCCGCCCTCATCGCCCATCCCCGCCGTCGCTTGCCGGGGCTCGATCTCCGGACTGGTGGCCAGCGCTCTTGGCCCGCTTGGCCTGCTCGACCTCGCGCTCGTACTCGGACTGATAGAACGTCCGGAACATCACGAACCGGCAGGACTGGAAAGTGGTCGCGGTGCCGTGCCAGACGCTCGCGGCGGCACTGTCGCTCACGAGGTCGGTCACCGCCGTGGCGGCCTTGCCAGACCAGGCGATCGGCGAGCAGACGTGATTGATGCGGTCCAACGGCGTGCCCGCCACCAGGATGTAGACGGCGAACACCAGAAAGATCATCCCGAACAGGGATAGTGTGACGTGTTTACCCATTTGAGCGTAACCGCCTTTCGTTGCGTACCTACACGGTAACACCACGCAACGAAAGGGGCAAGTGCAGCCTTGACGGTTACGCCTTCAGGGCGGCCTCGCGCTCCCTGGTGAGACGGGCGCGGGCTACGCGCCGGTTGTGCGCCGCGACCAGACGGTCGATGCGATAGGCGATGGTCTTGCTGCGGCGGGGCTTGGGACGCAGATGGAACAAGGTCTTCAGCACCCACCAAGCCAGCTTGAGCAGCAGCTTGAAGAGGGTGAAGTAAGCCCAGATCGCGAACGCGATGGCAGCGATGAAAATTGCGGCAAACATGTAATTCAACCCACTTTGTGGGACCTCCTGTAGGGCGTAATTGCCCACACCCCCATTATACCGTGATGGGTTCGTGCCCCGTTTTTGGCCGTTTGGGTTGTAGAATGCCGGTTACGTTTCCCGTATCGCGGTAAGTCACCGCAACGGGTAGGCGCCGATAGGGCGCGAAAATCGACAGGAAATGGCCCATGTTGAGCTTTTCGGACATCCGCAACCTCCAGCTTGGTGGGCCGGCTGACGCCAGCGCCGTCGTCGCGGCCATGCTGGGAGGCGCCCTCACCAGCCCTTTGGCTCTTGGCCTCGGGCCTGCCGGCATCCTGATCGGTGCCGGGCTGTCCGCCGCCGGCGGCGGTTGGATTGGCAAGCGGTTCGCCGAGGCCATGCGGCTCGACGTGCTCGAGGAAGGCTCGAAGCTGGCCATCAACTCATCACCGCCCCCGCCCTTCGACCCTGACGGGGTCCATCTTGGCTTCATTGCCGAAACCGGCGAGCCGCTGGTGATCCCACGCGATAGCTGGGTGCGCCACGGGATGATTCTCGGCAACACCGGTGTCGGCAAGACAGTGCTGGGCGAATGGCTGATGTTCCAGCAAATCCTGAAAGGCGGCGGCATCACCTGGATCGACGGCAAGCTCGACGCGGGCAACCTCGAAAAGCTCTGGGCCATGTGCGCCTACGCCGGGCGCGAGGACGATCTGCTGGTGGTCAACCCCGGCAATCCCGAGGTCTCGAACACGTACAACCCCCTGCTGGACGGCGACGCTGATGAAATCGCGGCGCGCTGCGTCAGCCTGATCCCGACCGCCGAGAACAACGCGGGCGCCGACTACTACCGCCAGAGTTCGACCATCGCCATCACGACCCTGGTTGAGTCGATCCAGTCGCTCGGCAAGGCCTACGACTTCTCCGATCTGCGCCTGTTGCTCACCAACGACCGCGCTCTGACCTGGTTGCTGGATCGCGTCGGTGTCGATTCCGACACCGGCCGCGAGTTGAGCCTGTTCCTCGAGCAGTTCCGCAGCGGCGGCCGGCCGGGCTCGCCGGCGGGCTCGATCGCGCTGGACCGGCTGCGCCAGGTGTTCGGCGGCCTCGGCAGCCGCCTGACCCAGTTCGGCCAGGGCAAGTTCGGCAAGGTGATGAACACCTACAACCCAGAGGTGCGCCTGAAAGACTGCATCCTCGGCAACAAGATCCTGTACGTGATGCTGCCGACGATGGGCAAGTCGGAAGCCGCGTCCGCACTCGGCAAGATGGTGATCGGCGACCTGCGTTCAGCCGTCGCCATGGTGCAGGCGCTCCCAGTCGAGAAACGACCGAGCCCCTACTACCTCTCGTTCTTCGACGAGGCGGGCTCCTACGTCACCCAGGCGTGGTCGCGCATGTTCGAGCAGGCCCGCTCCGCGCACCTCGTGATGGTGCCGGCGTTCCAGACGAAGGCGAACCTCGAGGTGATCGGCGAGGAATTGCGCGCGATGGTTTCCGGCAACACCACGACCAAGGTGTTCTTCCAGCCGGGCGAACCCGACACGGCGCAGTGGATGGCCGACATGATCGGCGAGGAACTGCAGACCGAATACAGTGTTTCAGCCTCGGCCGCGACCTCGCACAAGGACACCGCAATCACCGAACGCCTGTCGCGCGGCTCGGTCGACACCGACACCAAGAACAACAACATCGGCTACTCCGAGCGCCTGGTGTCCGGCTACAAGATCGAACCATCCGACCTATCGAAGCTCGGCCTCGGCGAGTGCATCGTGACGTGGAAGGGATCGCATGTGTACCACGTCCGCGTTCCGCGCCTGACGTTCGACAAGCAATTTCTGGACGAGATCGGTCCGTTCCGGATTCCGCGTTCGCGACCACGTTCTGTCAACGGCATGAACCTGATCGAGGAAATGGCGCCGAAGCGCAAGGGCGACGGCGAGAGGGCGGACAGCGATGATTACATCGAGTGAGCTGACATGATCGTCAAGAACAGGCTGGTGCTTTCAGCATTCCTCGTCTACACGTTCTGGTACGTGTTGCTGTTCCTCCTGCTTTCTTGGCGGCACGGCGTCATGCCGATCTGGATAGTTACCGATTACCCGCTGTCGCTGATCGTGATCGGCTGCGGCGCTGGCGCGGGGCTTCTGCTTACCTTCGGTGCCACTGCCATTCGCATGCACCAGCGGGAAGCCATCGTCCGGCACGGTGACTCGCTGCGGGGTGCGAATTCATCGCTCGGTGAGCTGCCACGCATGCCGGTGACGCCGGCGGCACACCTGATCTCGGCCGAGCGCCACCTCGAGGCCATGCACCATCGCAAATGGTGGGCGCTGATCGCGCGCGAGCATCCCGCGCACGCGGAAGCCCTTAATGCCGTCATGCGAGTCCTGGCCACAGAGCCGAAGCTGCCTGCCTCGCCCGTCCCGGGTGGACACGGCGGCCGCACGCTGATCGAACACAGCCTCGCCGTTGCAGACAGCATCCTCAAGATGGGTCGCGACTGGCGCTACACCGGCCAGCGCACGCGGCAGGGCGAGCTGCAGGTCGGTCTCATGGACACCAGCAAGGACTACCACGCCTTCGGGCGCGCGGACGTCGGGCTGCTGGCGCTGGCGGGCCTCGCCCATGACATCGGCAAGCTCTCCTGTTACAAGCCGACCGGCAAGGCGAACGGGCGCACCGTTCCCGTCACGGAGGTAAAGCCCAACCACGACACGGAAGGCGCGAAACTGTTGCGCTGCGTGCCGGAGATTTTCGCCCTTCCCTACCATGATCGCCGCGCGCTGCTGCTGGCTGTCGGGTTCTACCACCACGCGGGTTCAATTTCGCTGGCGGAGAACATCGACGACAGGATGCGATCGCTGACCGAGCTGCTGATCGCCGCCGACGTCGCTGCCGGTGTCGCGGAAGGCGATGCACAGGCCGAGGCTGCGGCTGCCGACATCGAAGTGGAACGCGAAAGCGAATCGAGCCAAGCTCCATTCTCCGCGCCGACCAAGCCGGAAAAGCCGAAAACACTGCTGGATGATCCGGACTTGCCGCGCGAGTTGTCACTGTTCCTGAAGGTGCTCAGCGATCCGAACGCGATCGGCGCCGACGTGTCAGTCCAGATGGACAAGATCGGATACAAATACGACGGAAACCTCTGGCTCAAGGAAGTCCTTGTGATGGCCAAGCTCCCATCGCTTCCGGACATCACCGACGTCGAGATTTACTCCACGTACAAGACGGCTGACGACACTCCGACCCCATTCAGTCGCGCCCTACTCGCGCAGCTCGCCGACCGCAACCTGCTCGAGCGGAAGTTCGAGGGCAAGATTTACCCACCAGCGCGCGCGATGTTCAGTGTGCAGGTGGACAACAAGAAAAAAAGCACCATCAAGGATGTGTTCATCGTCAACGCGAACATCCTGCCATCCACGGCCAGACTGCCGGATGGCAAGAAGATGGAGATCGTTGGTGCGCGATGGAAAGACAAAGCGCCGAAGAACGCGGCGCAGGCATCGCTTCCTGGTCTGCCCACTGCAGAGGAAAGTGCGGCGGAAGATTCGGGCTTTACGGACCCAGACGCCGAACCAAGTGCCACGAATACCCCCGAGCAGATGGATCTCGTCATCCCGAAACCGGAAGCACCCACGCCGCATCCGGCCGGAGAGGCACAGGCGGAGCAGCCCGTCTCCAGCCAGGAGTCCACGCCGGCGCAGGAGCCGGAACCGGTGTCGCCGCGGCAGGCGCTCGAAAGCCTCGTCGACTTCCTTACGAAGGCATCCACGAACCTGGAACGCCGCACCATCGGCGTCCAGACGTACCTCATCGTACCGGCCGATGCCTCGGACCTGATTGAAATGATCGACCAGGTGAGAGCGCTGGTGCCAGACAAGGCGATCGCCAACATGGGGCGCGGACGCGCGGTGCTGGTGCCGAGCCAGGCATGAAAAGGAGAAGATGAGCATGTCATCCATCAACATCGAAACCCGTGACGGCTGCGTGCTTGCCAAGGGAACGCTCACCATCTCCGCGATCAGTGGCGTCAGCGCAATGGCGCCCAAGGGATCGGTGCTCGACACGGACCTCGCAAGAATGGCCGGGGTTGATCTCGCAGCGGGCCTTCCTGCTGATGTGGAAAGTCTCAAGGCCAAACTGCGCCTCGAGATCGAAAGGACAATGAACGCCGCACCAAGCGATGGCACCGATCCGGAGCTACGCAAGTGGCTCGCACTTGGACGCCGCGGCGCTTCATCGAACGCGCTCGCCGCATTCCTTTCCGAGCGTTCTGACATCGCCGACCTCTGGGACAAACGCGCCCATCCCAGCGATCCCGATGATCTCTGGAGATGCCGCCGGCTGCTCGAGGAAGTTCCGTCACTGCAGGCGCCGTTCCGTGCGCGCGCAGGCTCGCTCTCCCCGGTCTGGGCACGCCTCGTTGCCGCGTGGGACGACCTCTGCGCGACGATGGACGCCGAGGCGCCAGAATGGGGCGAAGGCAGAGGCAGCGCGCCGATGACGTACGCCAAGATGAGAGCCATCATCGACGCCGAACCGCAACACGCCTGACCGTCAAGCGACACCTACGGCGCGCGACGCGCTCAACTTGTTGGATAAGAATCTCGCCTTCTCGGCGTCAGAATTGCCACGCAACAGCCAGTGCAGATCACGACGCGTTGTTTCTTAGATGCGATGGCAGGTGGCCAACAATCACGCGGCGCGACACCTCGTCGGCGTGGAAGTAGATCCTGAACTGGCGTGTCTCGTGCCTGCCGCTGTTCCCCTGCAGGTGCATGTCGAGCGGAACCCGGCGTCCCGCCCAGGACACGTGGTAGGTTTCGGCGTGCCGGCTCTCTGGCCCGGCACCGGTTTGGCTGCAGCTCAAGTGCTCATCGCGCAGGAAACGCTGCCACGTTTCTTGCGCGTCGGCGTTACCGCCGAACTTCATTGCCCAGTAGGCATCGCGCAGCGCTTCCAGCGATCGGTACACCAAGCCGGGGTCAGCGAAATTGCTCTTGCGCGCGGCGCGCAGCGCCCGCGGCACCACGACCACACGATCATCAAGCGCACGGTGCGCCCACGTACCGAGGTCCGCGAGCGTTGCTGGAATCGCTGGCACGTCCTCAACAGCGGTGATCGAGGGCGCGCCTAGGGCCGCCACCGCGGCATCACGTTCGGTCTCGGCCGCGTGCAACGCTTGGCGAAGCGTGTCGACCTGTGCGGCGTAACCGCTCGCCTTGGCCTGTAGATCGGCGCAGCGTGCTTCGAGTTCAGCAATACGCCCATCGGTGGTTCCGCCACCGACGACAGGCGCTTCATGGTTCGCGGATGCCAGCGCTCCCGCGAGCTCCATCTTCACCCGCTTGATATTCGCGCGTTCCCGTTCAAGCGATGCACGCGCCGCGTCGCGCTGCGCGACAAGATCGTCTTCACGATCCCGCCAGCGGCGTTCGTCGCGCTTTCGATCTGCAGCAATCTTCGTCTCACTGGCCGTGGTTGCGCCTTCGGCAGCCTCAAGCGCGACCATCATTCCAATGTGTTCTTTCAGTTGCCTCGCCGTCCACTCGAACAACGCGGATTCGAGCGAGTCACCAACCGGCTTTTCATCGTCCCATTGGCTCGCAAACTGTTTACGCTCAATCGCCGCGGAGACCGCCTGCCACAACGGCTCAGCCTCGGCGCGGGTCAATCCCAGCCATCCAAGCGTGACACCGTCGATTGCAACCAGGTGATCGTCAACTTTGGCCTCGGCGTCGGATTCGACACTTACCAAAGCGACGGCGACGTGCACCATGCAACGGCGGTGCGCTACGGGCAGGACATAGTTCCCTACAAGAATCGTGCACTGTTCGTCATCGACATTGAAGACACCGCCAACCGCCATTTCGAGTAGCGCGTCACCGACCACTTCGGCCTGGCGTATCCCTACTCCGCTGTAGGAATGGAGCACTCGTTCCGGCGGCTTGATGCCGCAGGCGGAAAGCAGCGCATCTCCAACGGTCAGCATCAAGCCGCGCATTTCCCGTACAGGGAAAGTTTCGCCGCCCCACGGCCGAAGCAATACCTGCCCGGTCAACACAGGGGCAGCGGTCTCCATTTCGCGCACGCGAGGACTGCGACCACTTTCCATCCACCGCTTGAATGAAGCGTTGTCTTCGGGCGATAACAGGGTGTGTAGTTTTCGTCCCAGCTCACCGAGCTCCCCTACCAACAGGGGCCATGCTCCATGGACCAGTGCGGGCAGATCGTCGTTCCCGTCCAGAACCACATCCTCGCCAGACTTCACGATCAAGACGAAGCGAGTCTTGCTCGTCCCGGGCAACCAACCTGACTCCGGCGTGATGGCGTGGCTGCGGCACCACTCGCGTACGATGTCTTCGGCTTTTTCGCTCTGAAGGTCGGCGAGAAGCATCTCGAGGTACGGCAGTGCCCGGCGAGCCACATGGCCACCATTCCCATGGCGCTTCCCGCGCTTGCGCTTCTTCCGGCCCATGTCTTTCTCCGCCGAGGTCGAAGGGCACTGTAATACCGAACGCGCGACCCGCGCAGCTACGATTTGCGCAATTTCATGCGCAGCGTGGCCAGAAACGTGGGCGAGGCAAAATCCCCTGCGCTAAAGGTAAGTCACCACGATCACGCCGGCTCCGCCATGCCCACGCTGAGGATTCACGACACGCACAACGCGTGGTGGCGAGTCGAATCGCCGGGTCTGCGGCATGCCCACAGTGGGCTCGACGGACAAGGTGCGGACGGTGGGCGTTTCGACGGCACCTGAGAAGGTGATCTGTCCGGTCGCCCGCGCGGGTGCGGCGGGCAGCGTAGCCACGGCCGTGAGGCCGACAGCAATGCCAAGCCACGCGCCACGCACTTTACGCCCCGAATGCGCTCCGGCTGATCCCGAGCTTCACCAGCGCCAGATTGTCGAGCAGGTAGGACTCATGGGGCACGATGTGTGCGGCGATGAACCGCAACTCGCGCGCGCTGTTGTCGTGCTGAGATACCTTGTCGGCCAGGGCCTTCTTTGGATCGCCACCGGAATAGTTCGCGCCCTCTGGAACGACATCGCCGAGGGTCTGTGCGCTCGCCGCGTACTTGTCGCGCCGCTGCTCGTGGAATTCCGCCTGCTTGATGCAAAGCTCGCGCAGCTCTACCCCTTCCACAGTCACCTTAAGACCTTCGATCACGGTTTTCTCTCCTGCCAATCGCGCGAACTACGCCGGCGTCAGGCCGCCCGGCTGTTCCGCGCGGCGGCGAACGCGGCCGGGCCATCAGCCTGTCCGTCCGCCACGGAAGCCACGGGACGCTCGCCCATCGCTTCGCGCACAGCGTGGGCCGCGGATTCGCCACAACGCACCACGCCACCCTCGATCGTCGCACCAGCGTCGATGCCGAGGCGCTCCGCGGTGATCGAGCCGTGCACGATCGCCGTCCGGAACAAGCGCACCGCGCGGCCGACGATGTCGCCGTGCACTTCGCCGGCGATCATCACGATCGGCGCCGTGACGTTGCCGCGCACGTGGCACGTCTCGCGAAGAAGGGCCATGCGCGACGTGCCCGTTACGGTGACGTTGCCTTCGATGTTGCCGTCGACCAGCGCGCTGTTCTTGGTTTCCACCGGGCCACGGATCGTGGTGCTCGAGTCGATGACCGCCTTGATGCCGAGCGCATTGCGCCGGTCCTTGTGCACCGGAGCAACTGATGGAACGGCCGTGCCGCCGCGACCGATCATTTCGGCCGGGTCACGGGGAGCCACCACGACTTCCGCCGTGGCTTCGTTTTGGTTGCGCCGAAAAAGCGCCAGGAAATTAGCCACAGTTGATCCTCCCGATTGGCCATACCGTATGTGCCTGCAGCATCTCTGCGCCCGCCGACCCTGCCGCGGCGCGGGTCGCGTCGGCACCCATGCCGTTCTGCTCTGCGGCGAGCTCGCGCACCTGCTTCACCAAGTCGGCGTTGCCGGTGGCTTCGGCCTGCTGCAACAGGGTTGCGATGTCGGTACCGTTCGGCGTTGCCGCCGTGGGCACCTGTGTCGCGACGCCATACCCGGCGTACACGATGTAATTCCCGCGCGGCGCGCCATGCGCAGCCGCGGCCGCACAGACGCCACCGGGGATCTCGAAGCGATGACTCCACTGCGCAGGCAGCGGACCCACGAAGTAGGCGTCGGGCGTCGAGCCAACCTGCCAGCCGTTCGGGGTGGCATAGCCGCCCTGGTAGCCGGTCGGCTGCCCTGTCGCAGCCGACACGGGGAGCACCGCGACGTAGATGGCACCGGTACGGCCCACGTCGCTCGGCGACACGGCCACCGCCGCCTCGATCACGTCCACGCAATCGGACGGGTTGGTGCTGGCGGTGTCGGCGCTGCACTCGGCGGAGTTCTGCGCAACCCGGCCGGTCGCCTCCTGCGCAAGTGCCGGGAGAGCCGGCGCTGCGAGCGCGAGAACGGCCAGGATTGCGGCCAGCGCGCGCATCACGGTACCTTCGCGCCCACCGGCAACACGACGGTCTTGCCGGATTCCGTCTTGAACACCGCGCCGTCCTTCAGGATCGCAACGAGATGCGCGCTCGGCGAGTGCTTCACGATGTAGCGAACCTTGGGCTTGGCGTCCTTCGCATTGGCCAACGCCTGCTGGGCGGCGGCCGCTTCCGCGGTGGCCTTGGCCAGCGCACGGGTCAGCGCTTCAATCTGCGCCTGCTGGTCGACGGTAGCCGCGGATGCCGGAGCGGCTTGCTCGGGCGCGGCCCGCGCCGGCGCTGCAGGGGCGGGCGTCGTGGCAACTTGCGTCGGCGGATACACGGCGGTGACAGCGGGGTTCTTCGTCGGCGCGTACACAGGTGCCGCGACGGACGTCGCGACCGTGGTCGCGGGAGAAGCCGGTGTCGCTGGTACCGCCGGAGCAGAGGTGGCCGGTGCCGTCGCGGGAGCCGGCGCTGACGCCAAGGGCGTTACCGAAGGCTGGTAGACGACGGTCTGGGTCGGCAGCGCTTCCGGCTTGGCGGCGGGCGCCGCTGCTGGCTTGGCAGGCGCGGCGGGCACGGAGGTCGCGATCGCCTGAATGCTCGCCAAGGCTGGGTTGTCCGGGGTGGCACGATGGCGAAGATGCGTGATCGACACGCCGGCGCCGACCAGAATGACGACCGCCACGCCCAGCATCATGAGGTTGCGGCGTTTGTGGTTGGCCTGCCGCGCCCCGGCTGGCTGGACGATCTGCTCGGCGTCGTTCGGGGCCCGCCGCCCATCGGCGTACTGGTCTGCCACCACATCGTCGATTTCCGCGCTCATCGCGGACTCGGCCAATTCTTCTGGGTACCCTGCTGGATCTTGCATGGAACGTCACCCGGTTACGTTATACGTGTTACTCATGATAGCACGGCGACCCAAGCCCCAGCCGCCGACCGATTACGCGATGCCTACGTCCGTTTCGTGGATTTCTGACCGACCGTGGGGATCACGGCGCTGCGCGGCAGGAAGTTCCGCAGCAAGGTCACATGTGCGCCCCAGAACACCTGCCCGCTCTTGTGCACGATGCTGGCGCTGAACGACCACACCCAGCGGATCAGCGTGCCGATCATCTTGAACACCCACAAGACCAGGGCACGGGTGGGCTTGAACAGCAGCATGATGAGGAACACCACGCCGACCAGGATGACCGTGCTGGTAAGGCCGGGAGGAATGTGGGGGTGCATCAGAGCCACCTGCGGGCGACACGCGCGAGGTTCCGCGCGGACCCGAACGCCACGGTGACGTCGGGGGATGCGGCAAGTCCGCGCCAGCGGCGCCACCAGCCCGCGCGGGCATCGGGCAACCAGACGATCCCATGGTTGGCGCGCAGGGCTGCCATCTGGCGGGTCACCTGGGTCCGGGCGTGGAGGCAACGGTCGGACTCCTCCCACGTGTGGAACGACTTGATCTCGACGGGCATCCGGCGCTCCGCGCGACCCGCCACGATGTCGATGTCGCCAAGGCCCGGCACGGGCAACCCCAGCGCGACGACGTTCACGCCAAATTTCGGCAGAACATCGACAGCCTCACGCGCCGCTCGGTCCTCGACGTCGCGGCCATGGAACCGCGCGCGCACCGCGCGCAGCGAGTGCACGCAGACGATGAGCGCAACCAGGACATAGGCCCCGACCAGCCACTCGAGGCGGCCCGGCAGCCTGGCACCGGACAGCGTGAGGTAGCCGATCGCCAGGACGCTCACCAGCATGACAACGCCGATGAGCGCCTGTTCGGCGATCGCCGCGCTGACCCGGGAGCCATGGCGCGTCACAGCCCGCCCGCCTCCGCAATGCGCCGCTCGCGCATGGCAACGATCTCCTTGAGCCCGTTGGTGATGTATTCCTGGCGCGTGCGTGGCGGGATGCACTCGCCGTTCTGCCAGCGCCAGACGGTCGATCGGTCGATGTTGAGGAACTTGGCGAGCCCGGCGTAATCGCCGCGCGGCAAGCCTGCCATCCGCAGCCAACTGTTGTAGACCGGTAGAAACGACTTGTGCGTCGCGCGCTCGAAACCTTCGGCCTCGATGCGATCGCGCACCTTCTCGAGCCGCTCGGCGACCTCGACGGGCAGGAACTTCACCGTGCCGTACTCGTAATTGCGCAGCGAGTGCAGGCCGACCTCGAGCATGACGGACATTTGGAGCTGGGTCAGCCCGTAGGTGACGCGCAGGAACCGGATGTGCCGGCCGGTCATGGCCGATGGCAAGTAGTGGTGCTTGCGCCGGCGCGGCCGCGGCGCTGGCTTACTGCCGTTCGTCTTGCTTTCGCCGAGTTCGTCGTCTTCGTCCTCGAAGCCATCGCCGTTCAGCGCACCGGCGGGCACGGCGCGATGGCGCGCCTGAACCTCGGCCACCGAGGGGAGATCCGCGCTCGGCGCGGTGATCGCGTCGAACGCCTCTTCCGAGTCCACGCCGACCAGCTTCTTGTGGCTGCGCAGGTGCGCGAGAGACGCGCGCCGCGCGGCTTCGCGCAGGAAGCCCTCGACGTGTAGCAGCGCCTCGTCTTCGCGGGGCGTGTCGTTCGCGGTGAGGAACGCCAGCGTCGCGTCCTGGGCGATGTCGTCGGCGATCGCGCTCGAACTGTAGCGGTGGGCCGTGCTCCGGCACACCCGTTTGGCCACCTCGGAGAGCTCCCGAACGGCCCGGGGATCGCGCCGGCGCAGCGCGTCGCGGTCAATGATGGTCATGAGTAATCTCCCGTTCCGAACAGGGTTTCGCGCTCTTCAGGCGTCAGCACGTCGGGTCCGCCATCGAGGAAGGTGGTTTCGTCCTGGTCGTCCAGGAAACTGCGGGCGAAGCTGGTGCGCCGGCTGGAAACGAACTCCGCCGAGCGCGCCGCGAACCAGACCCGGCCTGCTGTCAGGCCGAGGATCCCCGCATCGACCAGGGCGGCGATCGTCTCGTCGGCGTCATCGACGCCAGCGTCGGCGAGTCCGGCGATGACCTGGGTGATGGCGCGCGACGGATAGCACCACACGTCGGTTGCGACCTTGACGCCGTTCCAGCCGCACCGGGTGGCCGCGCCGGCGAAGCTCTCGTGCAGCCTCGCACTCTCGCTCAAGGGGCCGTCGAGAACGATCCCGCGCCGGAACAAATAGTGTTGGATGGCCGACTGCATGACGTACGGCCGCACTTCAAGCATGTGGCACGTCTGGGCGAACGTCACGCGCTTGGCCCCATCGGACAGCGCGTGTCCGAAGCACCAGCGCAGTGCCGCGGCGCGCTTGTTCGGTGGCGTGGAGGGCCTGATTGACGTATGGCACATCCGGGCGAAGAGCCGGCAAAAGGGAACCTGCTCGTCCTCCCAGTCGCTCCATGTCTCGCTCGTCCCGCCCCTGACGGCGCTGTCGAGACGAAGGCGCGAAGCCGTCTGGTCGGCCGCCGGCGCGCGTTCGAGCAGACCAGGGCCGTCGAACACCGGCATCGCCGGCTGCCGTTTCCGCGCGGGCGCGGCCGGCTCGGCCTTGGCCAGTTCCAGGAACCCGAAGCTCGAGGCGTCGTCGGTCTCGCCCCAGATGCTGGGATCGACGGGTCCGCTCTCGTCCCTATGCGGCGTGGTGTCGCTCATGCTGCGGATCCGGCATCAGGCAACTTCGCCGGCGCCGTCGGCCGCGGCCTTGGCCCTGCTGGCGCGCTTGCGCGGCTTGGCCTCGGCTTCGGCATCTGCCGCATCGCCTTCCTGCTGGCCGCCGCCCGCCAGTGCGGCAGCCAACTCGTCGTCGGACGGCAGCGTGCCCAGCCCGGCGTCGTCCGTGCCGGCTACCGCGGCAGCGGGTTCAGGCTTGTCACGGTTTGTCACCGGGGAACGATCAGTGACTTCCGTCGCACTTGAGGCCATCTTCTCGGCATAGAAAATGCGACACGCTTCTTGCCACCACTGTGGCATTTTTCGATTTTCGAAGTCGGTGTTGCTTGCTTGCGTGATGCGCCTCGGGTCAGACCAGAACTCGATTGCCACTTTGCCGTCCGCGTCCTGTGCGGACACGGCATCGGCAACTACCCGCAGCGGCATCAGCTTCTTCAGCCGGCTACCCAGCCGCTGGTCGGCACCACGGATGTTGATGGGAATGTCGCGTGCGCCGTCGGCGTACTGCGAAAGCATGACCCGCAAATACCCGGGCTTGCTCGGATCAGAGGGAGCGATGTACGTCTTGGAGCCAAGGAAGCCCGTCAATTTCAGGTCGTTGGTGTACCCGTTGGCGTATTTGCCGCCCTTCCCGGCCTCTTTCAGGATGGCCTCGATGGTCGCCTCGTCGAGCGCCATGTTTTCACGGATACGGTCGCGGGCGTTGCGCAGGGCCTCGAACGGGTCCTCGTCCCGGCGGATGTTCAGCAAGGGGAACAGCATGAAGTCCCGGTTGCGGGTCGACTGCACGGTCGCGCGCTTGACCAGCAGCAGGTGCAGTTCGGGGGTTCCCTGCCAGGAAACGGCATGGGCCTTGACTTCCACGGGGCTATTGTCGACCGGGGGCCGGAAGTTCCGCTTCACGCGGAAACGCAGGATTCGCTTGGGATCGGCCGACTGGCGGAGCAGGAACAGGTTGTTTTGCACTCCCCATGCGTAACCGGAAAACCAGCAGACATTTTGGGAACCGTTAACGAACTGGGAAGCGTCCATGGGTGGCCGTGTGGGTAGTGACTGTGCGCAATAGCGTATTGCATGATGCGTAACCGTGCAAGTACACTCTCATGGTAACTACTGGCAACGTCACGTTTTGGGGACCAGGGATCTGGGAAATACACAAAACAGAGGGTTCAAATGATGGACTTGGACATCAACGATGCAGCGGGGCAGCACGAACTTCTCGAGATGGACGCGAAGTGGGACCTGTCGGCCGCCGCAGTGCTGGCGACAGCCCGCGGCGACAAGCACGCGCCTGATCTCGTGGTTGCAGCGAAAAAGATGTACGACCTGGCCGAACGCGCCAGGCAGGAAAACCTGTTGCCGTGGCCGCAGGTTTCGCTCGAAGACGACATGGAGCGCATGGAGCGCATGGTCTCCGCCCGTCCGGCGCTCTGCGGCATCAAGGGCGTGGTCTGGGGTGAGGCGGCGATGCTGATGATGCACCTCGTCACCATCGCGCCGGGGCTCCTGAACTGACGCACGGCGACAAAAAAGGCCCCGCTCTGGCGGGGCCTTTTCGTATCTGGGGTTCTCGGCGGCACTGGCGGCTACCAATGCGCAACCATTGCGAGGGGTGAGCACGGCCATCACCGCCGATGCGCAACATTCGTTGCACGCGATCGCCAAAAAAGAAGATCCCCGGTCGATTGCTCGATCGGGGATCTGTTTGGCATTAGCGGGAGGCCCGCTGTTGTGCCGTGCGCAGCGAGCTGTGATAAGCCAGCACGCCCGCGGCTTGCAAGATGACGGGATTGACTTCCCGACCTTCATCGGCTTCCCGGATGATCCTGGAAACCGAGTGCTCCGTTGAGGCGATACCAAAGCGGTTCATCGTTTTGACCGCTTCCGTCTTCGACATGTTCATTGCAGCACTCCGATATGGCTCCCACGAGCCTTCATGGCTACAGGAAACCGGCGCCATTCCGGTCGTGTTGCGTGGTGTGCCCTTGAGAATCGGGCGCCGGCGCGAACCTGGCTCGGGGCGCGCAAGCGCAAGTAAACGGCGCAGCGCGTGGCGCATCAGCGCATCAGGCGGCGCGCGTGACGGCCGTGCTTCGCGCACGCGGCGGCGCGAATTCGATGGACATCGGTCGCAACGCGTTCAGCGGAAGCGGCGGACGCATCTCCATGAAGCCGTACTTCGTACGGTACGTGGAGAGAAACAATGCACAAACGTGAGCGCCCTCCCCGCCAAGCGGCGGATTGGATGGCGATTCTGCAACAGGCTTTGAACGAGCCTGGCGTGGCCAACCGCGCGTACCACCTGTTCCACCGGTTCTCGCTGGGCAACTCGCTCTGGGCCGCCCTGCAAATCGAGGGCCGCGGGCTGCCGCTGGGTCCGATCGCTTCCTTCAAGAAGTGGCAGGACCTCGGTCGCCAGGTGCGCAAGGGCGAAAAAGGCATCAGCCTCCTGATGCCGGTGATCGTCGGCGGCAAGAAGAAGCGCAAAGACGCGCAGGCGGCTACCGAAGCACCTGCAGCATGGCTGGTGGGTGGCGGAAGCGAGCCAACCAAGAGTGACGCCGAGTCACAGGCGGGCCGGCGCATCTTCGTCGAACGCGCGCACTGGTTCACCCTGGCTCAAACCGATCCGATCGAGGGCGTCGAGCCCAACCCGGCCGCGCAAGCGGAGCCGGACGCGATCGAATTCGTGCCCGACCGCGCCATCGAGAAGCTGGGCTTCCGCCGCGAGCGGTTCCACAACACCGACGGCAACAAGATGGGGTACTCCTATCCCGGCGAAGGCGTCCTGGCCGTCAGCGACCTGGCAACCGATCCGACGAAGACCCTGATCCACGAAATGGCGCACTGCCTGCTGCACACCGACAGTGAGGCGATCGTGGAAGGCCGCACGCTGCCGCGCGCGATCATCGAGGTCGAGGCCGAGTGCGTGGCGTATCTCGTCTGCGCGACGATCGGCCACATGGCCAGTGCCGCACACATGCGCGAGTACATCCAATCGTGGTTGTCGCTTTCGGGCGAAGGGTCGGACGTGTTCACCAAGAAGAACGCGTCCCGCGTGTTCAGCGCGGCGAACAAGATCATCCAGGCCGGTACCGAGCTGGACGAAGTGGAAGAAATGCAGCGCGCCGCTGCATGATCGAGCAACAGAAAAGCCGCCGGCATCACTGCTGGCGGCTTTCTCTTGTGTTCGAGTCGGAAAACAGGAAGCCCGACCTCGCGCGGTCGGGCTTCAGGGTGGATATTTCAGGCGTGGCCGTACCGGAGCGCCACTTCCGCGAGCAGCGAGTTGACCTCGGCTTCGCTGGCGTAGCGCAGGATGGCCTTGTAGTCAGGAACTTCGATCCCGCACTTTTGCACGTTGGCGGCGAGCGAGATCAGGCTGCGGATCACGCCATCGCGCTCCCTGCGCAGATCATTGGCGTGATTGGCCAGTGTCTTCGCGGTATTCAAGGCCGTCTCGCACATGGCATCGGACGTGGCAACGCACCGGTTCAGGCGCCTGTTCTCGATCACCAGGCTGGCGGTGCAGAAGCACAGCACCAGGACGCCCGCGGCGAGCAAGATCATCATGGTTCGTCTCCGTTCCGCCGGATTGGCGGGGTTCACGTGAGCAGATGGCCACCGGCGCGCCGAACGTGTTGCGGGAGATGCCCACACTTCTGGCAGTAACCGTGTGCGCTGGCACGCAACGCGGTACCCTTCCGGGATGTGCGGCCGCTTCGTCCAGCTCCCGCTGAAATTCCCGGAACGCCTGCCGTGGCCGGAGCTCGCCGGCGAGCTGCAGGAAATGAACCCGCGCTACAACCTGGCGCCGACGCAGCGCGCGGCGGTGGTGTTGGACGAAGCCGGGAAGGCGGTGGTGCGGAAGCTGCGCTGGGGCCTGCTGCCGAGATGGATCAAAGACACCAAGCAGTCGTACTCGATGATTAACGCGCGCATCGAGACGGTGGCGACCAAGCCTGCCTACCGCGCGGCGTTCAAGTCGCGCCGCTGCCTGATCCCGATGGCGGGGTACTACGAATGGCGCGACACGCCGGATGGCAAGCAACCCTATTTCATCGCGCACAGGGATGGCATCGACCTGTTCGCGGCAGGCCTGTGGGAACCGCGGCACCGGCTGCAACGGGAGACCGAGGAAGGGTCATGCACCGTCATCACGCGCGATGCGCGGGACGAAGCGGGAACGGTCCACGACAGGATGCCGGTGTTCCTCGAGCCGGACGCGGCCGACCGCTTCATGCGGGCCGGGCCCGACGAAGCCATGGAGATCCTGATGGCGTCGCCAACACCGCCACTCGAGGTGCGCGCCGTCTCGCGCCGTGTGAACGGCGTCAAAGAGGATGAGCCGTCACTGCTTGATGTGATCGACCGAACGTAGCACGATCACAAACCGCCCAGCCAGCGTCGCGCCATGAACGTCGTGCCACTGCCAACCCTCACCTTTCGCGCCCGCGCAGTCATTGATCCGCCGCTGTGCCCGCGTCCCGTGGGAGCCGTGCGCGCGCGGCTGGGCTTCCCCTCTCCCGCACAGGACTTCGAGGACGATCAGCTCGACCTCAACCAGCTTCTGGTCCGCAACCCGCCGGCGACGTTCTTCTACCGCACGGAAGGTCGGTCAATGGAAGCGTTCGGCATCTTCCACGGCGACATCGTTTCAGTGGATCGGTCGCTGGAACCGTCCGACGGTGCGCTGGTGGTGGCCATCTGGGACGACAACGGGCCGGCGTGCAAGCAGCTCCGCGTGCGCGGCGATGGTATCGAGCTCCGCTCGGGCGCCGGTGCGGAACCACCAATCGTGCTCACCGGCGAAACCAGTGTCGAGGCCTACGTCATCACGGGCGTGGTGCGTGTGCTGGTGACCGGGAACCCGCCGCGAGGCCGCACTCGACGCAACGCGCGCGCCTAGCGCCGACCGTTGCGCGCTCGATGTGTCCGCACGCGAGGCGCGCGTAATCCATCTCGAACAGTCCGCGGCCATGCACCAGAACTTCCACGATCTCGCGCAGCGGGCCGCGTTTCTGCCTGCCGACGCGCGGGCGGTGGCCAGCAATCCATCGGTTGGTGAGTGTGCCCATGGTCGTCATCTCCAGTATTCGCGTTCTCGCGCACTGGTGCAGACGTGTGACATCCGCGAAATCGCGCGAGGGCATGCGCGATGACTTTCGCCCTTGTCGATGGGAACAACTTCTATGCCTCGGTCGAGGCGATTTTTCAAATCGCACTGCGCGGCAAGCCGCTGGTGGTGTTGAGCAACAATGATGGGTGCGCGATCGCGCGCTCGGCGGAGGCCAAGGCGCTCGGCATCAAGATGGGCCAGCCCGCGCACGAACTCCGCGGCCTGGTCAGGTCGCACGGGCTCCTGATGCGCTCGGCAAACTTCACCTTGTACGGCGACATGAGCGCGCGCGTGCTCGCGATCCTGCGAGACGCGTCGCCACGCGTTGAGCCGTATTCGATCGACGAATCGTTCATTGACCTTTCCGGGGTGCGCGATCGCATCGGGTTTGCCAAGGAACTGCGCGATCGCATCCGCCGCTGGACGGGCGTGCCGAACTGCATCGGCATCGGGCCCACGAAGACGCTCGCCAAGGCGGCCAACAAACTCGCGAAGCGCGGACCGGGCGTGGTCGACCTCACCGACACCGCCGCGCGCTCGGCGGGCCTCGCCGATTTCGCTGTGGGCGACGTCTGGGGTGTCGGTCCGCGCTGGGAAGCCAAGCTCAACGCACTCGGCATCGAAACTGCGGCGGCGCTGCGCGACGCCTCGCCGGAGCTGATCGTCGGACGTTTCGGCGTGGTGCTGGCGCGCACGCAGCGCGAGCTGCAGGGCTATCCGTGCGCGGGCATCGAGCCGACGGAGCCGGACCGGCAGCAAATCATGGTCTCGCGAAGCTTCGGTGAGCGCGTGACGGACCACGCGGCCGTCGCCGAAGCGCTCGCAACCTTCGCCGCGCGCGCGACCGAAAAACTCCGCAACGGCGGTCTCACCGCCGGCGCCGTGTGGATCTTCGCCAACTCCGACGTTTTCCGGCCCGAGCTGCCGCAACACCACCCGAGCCGCGCGGTCACACTGCCACGGCCAACCATGGATACGCGGGGCGTGCTGCAGGCGGTCAGCCTGCTGTTCCGTGGATTCCTGCGTGATGGCTATGCCTACAAGCGAGCCGGCGTGGCCCTGCTCGACCTGGCGCGTCCGGAGCGGCTGCAGCCTGACATGTTCCGTTCGGCCGTCGCAGGCGATCCGGCACTGATGGCAACGCTCGACGCGATCAATCGCAGGTTCGGGCGCGGCACCGCAGAATTCGCGGCCACGGGTTGGCGAACGAACCCTGTGTGGGCGATGCGGCAGCGGAACGTGTCGCCGCGGTACACCACGCGTTGGGCGGAATTGCCGAGCGTGGCCTGCTGAGCTGTAGGAATTTCCCTACAAATCGCCAGGCCAACGGCTTACAGACTGCAGGTGGGACGTCGCCTACTCTGTACGCGGAGTCCGGTGTCCTTTGGCGCGCCACGGAACAGGTGCATAGCCGACGCCGGACTCCGTCTGCTTACCGCGCACCGAAAAGAAAACCGCCAGCCCGAAGGCTGGCGGTGGTATGTCACGTGTCAGGTATTCCTGCTTCGTCCACAGTGTCGTAAACGAAGGCCTGCACTTGCGCCGTCGTCGCGGCCATCAGCCACGCATGCTTGCGCTCGGTCGAGCCGAGCTTGTCGTTGAGCCGACGCATCAGCGCACCGAGCTTGCGATCCTCAAGTCCGGTCCACTGGGCAACGAGGCGACCATTGAGCCGCTCGTGCACCTCGCGAAGCATGCGCCGTTCACTCAAGGCCTTATCCAGCTCGCAGGCGAATGCGGGAAACCGGTTCCGCGCGCCGATGACGAACGCCATACGCTCCGTTTCAACGGCCTCGCTATCGTCGCGGTCGGCCCATGCATGCCGATAATCGGCGGCCGGCGCCTTGCCGGCAGCGAGCCAGTCGAGGAATGCCGAATACGTCTTGCGCTTGCGATCGCGCGTGCGCGACGTGTGGTTGCGGTTCTCGAGCAGGTACAGCTCCGGCGCGAAAAACCGCGACGACGCCGTGTACGCGAAAATGTCTTCCATCGTGTCGAACCCGGCGTTGAAGCGGTCCGGGTCGTAGCCGAGGAAGTCGAGTGCGCGCGGCACGTTCGTCGTGACCGTGACCGTGGCAAACGCATGGTCGCCGTCGCGCAGCATGTACACAAGCCCGTCCATGCCGTACCGGAAACCCATGCGGTGCGCGATGCGCCCGATCAGGTTCCCGAGGTCGTTCCACGAGAGGTACGCGAGCTCGAACGCGAAGGTTGCGGCGGGCGCCGAGATCAGGTCGAGCTGGACGCTGCGATCATCGTGGTCGCGGTATTCCACCGAGGTAACGTGGCCGTTGCGCCGATGCGCACGAGAACCGAAGTCCTGGCCCGCACGATGCACAAGCATGTCGGGCCCGCCGGCGTGCTGCAGAGCCTCACGCTCGATCAGAACATCCATGTCGCCGAAGTCTGGCTTGCCGCGATAGGACGGGACGATGGTCGCCCGCCCACCCGGTACCAGCCGGTCGAGCCACGCGATCACGCGATCACCCATTTTCGCGTAGGCCGCCGCGTCAATGCGTTGCGTTGCGACTGAAAGGGCCGATCCGCCCATGGGATTCTCCTGTTGCCGGCGAGTGCCGGGTTCACCGTGCAGGTGGTGTGTTGCTCAGGCACGTGTGTTGCGGAAGATCATTACCAGCGCACCGCACGCCGGGCCACATGGGCACACAACGCAACAGCACGTACCAGCTCCGGCCCACCTTCCTCCTGAACCCCGCACAACGCGGGACTTGGGAGACGCACTTGAGCGTACAACAGGACATAGCAACGCTTACCGCACGCTGCGAATACAACGAAACGGCGAAGGCGGCATTCCACAGGGTCGCCAAGAAATACCTGCGCCGCCTGGCGGCAACGCTGGCGCTGCCGAAAGGCAGTTACTCGATCCACTCCAACCAGGGCGGCATCGCCGTGTCGGGCGAGGTCACACTGCACAGCGAGCACCTGCACCTCTGGGTCGAGCAGTCGTGCATTGGTTCGGCCGATCGAGTCGTGTGGTACCGCGGCTGTCACGGCCAGAAGGATTACACCGGTATGGTGAACCATGCCGCCGATGCGTCGGAGCTGGTCGATACACCGCGAATGGCCGATCTCTGCAGAGCGGTTATCGCGCAGGCGGAAGCGACCGACAAGCGACTGGCCTCTGCAGCCTGACGCCGGACGCGAGCACGTGAACGAACAAAGCCCCTGCGATTGCAGGGGCTTTTGCTTTAGTGGTCGCTGCGCACAAGGCTGCGGCGGCTCGCGCGCTCAGGTCCACCGTTGAGTCACACTGAACCCAGCTCAGCTACGCGTATGCGCACCGGTGGAGAGCCAGCCTCAACCACATACGCCTCGCCAACACCGAGGCTGGCCAGTTCGCTCTCTGGCACCTGGGTCGCCTTTGCCAAAATCGCCCGCGATCCGACTTCGCCGACCCGAAACACCACTTTGACCGCGGTGTTGCCAATCACGGTGCGGAGCAGGCCATCATCGCACGCCTCGTATTGAGCGACGGTGTGATTCGCAAGCACCAGCCGCTCTCCAGCGCTCCGGGCCTGCTCAAGCAGCCGCGGCAAGCTGCGGCCCAAAGCGCCCGGCGGTAGCTCGGTCAGCACCGCAAGGCCGCGGCCGCGTACCGCGTTCCGTACCTGCGTGGCCACCACGGCCGCGCAGTAATCAGAGAGCGTCAGATTAGCCAGCAATGCGTAAGTCTCCGCGCGCCTCATGAACGCCGGGATGGCGATATGCAGCACGCCGTGACCGCCGAGGTGTTCGCGTAGCCGTACCTGCGGCTCGGTCGCCTGCAGCAGCGGCGCGGCCTCGCTGGTGCGCATGGCGGCCAGGCGGGGGCGGATGCCTCCCACGTCCACAGCCCGGCTCTGCAGCGCGGCGTTCCACAGTTCGTCCAGGCAGGTCACAGCCAGGCCATCGTCGCCGTGGCCGATGCCGTCCGCTAGGACGGCTGCGGCGCGATCAGCATAGTAGGCCGATCCGGCGTTGTTTTCAGGGTTTGGCATGAACGCTGCCACGACCCGGCGTGCCAACGCCGCGGCGTCTTCGTCTTCCCTGAGCGGGTTGTAACTGGCGCCGCGCTCAGGGTGTTGAAAATTGACGTCGCGAAAATCAGTGCCACGACCGGCGCGCCGACAGCATTCACGCAAGTGCTCGGCGGTGTTTTCCGAGAAGGAACTATCACCTGAATCAAACACCGTGACGCGGTCGCCATGGGCCACCGCAGCGCCTTCCAGGGCGTGCAGAAAGGTGCCGACCCCCGTCCCTGATTCACCGATCACCAGCACGTGGCCATCGAGGTTCGACCATGGGATGGTGAACGGCTCGCCGGTATCGACCCGCACACCGAGATCGACGGCCGGGGCATGCGAGCGCGAAGCGGACACCATGGTGATGGCATGGTCGGCTGACGGCGCGTTACCGCGCGGCGCATCGGAAGATCCGATCTCCATTTCCGCACCCGTGAAGTCGCGACGTCGGAGCGCTGCCAGGACCCTAGAAGTCGGCACCATCACCTCGGCACGCGCAGTACGCCCAATGACCCCACGATTGCCGCAATGCGCGCAACCGTTGGGGCGCGCGGCCGTGTTGCAGAGTCCGTGGCAGCGGGGGCAAAACGTAGGCACAAGGTCCTGGTAAACAACCGCGCTGACGACGTTCGGCTGGGTCAGTTCACCCATGGGGACACCAAGCGCCTCCAGCCGCTGGAAAGCCGCGAGTGCGCTGACAGCATGGAGCGTCGCGAACACCACATGGCCAGCACGCACGGACTGGAGGGCGAGACGGGCATCGGTGGGCTCATCCAGCTCCGGCCCCACGATGATGTCGGGATCGCAATGCAACGCACTCATCCAATCGTTCTTCATCGTGGCCTCCGTGACCTCAAGCGAGGGGTCACGCTGGATCGTCACAACGCGGAGTCCTGGCGAGGCCTTCAAGCGCTCGCGCAGCAGGAGTTGGAGCGTCGTACTCCTGCCGGAACCGGATGCCCCGCATACCAGCAGCAGGCCGACCGGCTTGGCGGCAGCCGCCCTGACGGCCGCCACCTGCTCAGGGGAGCTTAGGGCGGCTGCGTACTCGGGCAGCTCATCGACCGTGCGGATCATGGACGTCGACTTGCCGGGCCCGGTGGTACCGGAGAACAGGATCAGCTTGTTCGCTGCCGGTGCCTCGGTCAGCGAAGCTTCGAGTGGCACACTGGCTCGCTCATCGTCGAACGGCCCCATCATGCCGGCGCCGCGCAATGCGTCGGTCAGCGGAGACTTCCCGCCCACGGCGTATTCCGCAAATTCGTCCACCACAATCGGCGTCCCGCCAGGCTTGGCGACCACCTTGATATACGTACATTCCTTCAGCAGTCCGCTCCACCGTGCAGGCGCATCAGCAAGCTCCGCGGCAAACGACCCAAGCCGCTCCTCGAACGCTCGAGGATCATTCTGGCCAGGGACGAGCTCGACGATTGCACTGGCAACGCGGTCGGGTGTTGCCGCGACGAATGGGTTGATGCGGCTGGGCAAGCTCGCAATGGCACTCAGTCTCACAACTGCCTCGCCTCTGGCTTTTGCAGTTTCGTCTGCGAATGGCACCGGCAACTTGCCGTCGCGCTCGGCCGCGAGCGCCGCCGAGTAGGGCTTGCCGTACACCGCGCCGGCGAGCACGTTGTTCCAGGTGGAAAGGCTTACCGGGCCTTTGGCCAGGGGCGCTACGCGCGCGCGCAGCGCGGCGATGATCGCGCGCGCGATGGACGGTTCTTGGTTACGGTTCGACATGACGACACCTCGAGCGTGGGCACGCGGTCGATCCGGTTGGATCCGCGTGCGCCCAGCGAGGGTCGACACGAGGGATGAGGTCCTGCAAGCGCTGTCGAGGTCGGATCGAGCCTGCCCCGCGCCGGGGTCGGTGTTCTGCTAGTGACAAGTATACGTCATTTGCCATGCCAATTGATGGGAAACGCCGGAAGCGTATTCGCTAATATCAAGTGAAAATGGAAACCGGCGCGCCCAAAGGCACGCCGGTTGATTGGTTCAGTGCTTGGCATCGGATGCCAGCATGGGCAGCGTCCGCAGACGCTGGTACAGGAAGCCGTACAGGTATTCGGTGGGCACACGCTCGATGGCCTCGGCGCAAATCGGGCGTGCATCGGGCGGCGCTTCGTCGCCGCGCACCATGGCAATGACTTCGGAATCGGCCTCGCCAGGCTTGGTGAAATAGGCGTAAACGGGCTCGTTGGGATGCTCATGCATCTTCGCGAGGATCCGTTCGGCACCGGCCGTGGCGGCCTTGTCGACGCGGGCATGGATGTCGTACATGAAAGCACTGGCATCCTCGGCACCGCGGCGGTAGTCGGGGCTCTTGTCGCTCATGTGCAAGCCATCAAGCGTCGTGCGCCGGCGGTGGATGTTTCCATTGAAAAGCTCCATTGAACGGGCGGGATGCCCGAGTTCAATCGCAAGGATGCGGCGAGGCCGGCAAAGGTGTTGCGGGCGATGCCCACGATGACGTCGGCGTAACCGGAACGTTGCGCGCCAAGGCGCGCGTCACCGGTTACTGCACGCGCACCGGCGCATCCAGGCGCAGGGTCTTCTGGTACACCGAGAGTGCGTCGCGCAGGCGCTGGTAGGCGTGCGAGTATGGCGCGATGGAGAAGCCAAGCGCGCGGGTCGCGTCGACACCACGGGACAGCGCGATCTCGAGGTGGTGGGAGATCGTCTCGCGGACGGCTTGGTCGAACTCGTCGTCGCCGAAGATGCACCAGCGGCACCACGCTGCCGGCTCGATGTACGAGCCAGCAAGGATCACCCAGCGGCAGTGGGCGCACGCATCGGCGAAGCTGACGCCGGCCGGCTCGGGCGATTCTTCGGTCGTGTTGGACTCGATCTTGGCAACCAAGTCGAGCATCTCGGGCGTTGCGCCAACCTTCGTGTCGATGGCGCACAGCATGCACGTCGCCCCCGCGGACTCGGCAGGTTCGTCGCCAGAATGTGACGTACTGACCATATCGTTAATCCACGGAGGCCAGCAGACGCACACCCGCACGCGACGCGGGTTCGAAAGCGATACCGAAAAACGTTGGAGTCCCCTCCCCTGTTCCTCTCAGCAATCACCACCAAGATCAGCCGCAAGCCAATCAGTGATGTCCTCATCGCGGAGTGCTTCGAGCGGGCGGGCACGCGCCGCCTGGGCCGGATGCGATTGTACACAGTCGGGGCACTTCGCGACCCAGACCATGTCTCCGTGGACGCGCTCGGGAACTTCGGCCGTCGCCATTGCGTCACCACACTCGCCGCAAAGCACCGGACGGCGCTTGGGCTGCGAAGGGAGGCGCGACAGTTCGAGTCGTCGCTTGACCACGGCCGGATGTTCGGGGCCGTGATGGCACGCGCGCAACTCGGGCGGCGCATTCGAGAGCAGAACAACGTTGGTTAAATCGTATTTCATGTTGTGAGACTCCTTTTGCACAACGTATCACAACAAGGGATACCCGCGTTTTCCGTCAATCGCTTTCCTGCGTAACCGTCTGACGTTCGGGCGGTCCATCGGCAGCGTCAGCACCCGTCTCTGCCGCCGCGGCGGGCGCACCTGGCGCCTTCACCGAGAAGTGCTTGGACAGGTCGTCGATGATCTTCTGCGTGCGGGCCTTGGACTCGGCGCTCTCGATGCGCCTCGGCTCTTCCGTGCGATCAGGCGGGCACGCCGGTAGCGCCGCGAGGAAGTCGGCCGGTGCCGGCCAACGGCGGCAGGTGCGGCAAAGCGTTTCGAACGCCACTTCGAACCGTGGCGCATCACGCCGCTCCACCCACACCTTTCCGTTCCCGAGGGTCTGTCCCCACACCGCGGCGGTCAGGCTGATGACGTCGCGCGCCGGGGTACCCTCGAGCGACAGCACCGTGAGGCGCTGCAGGCCCGCGGCGATCGCGCGGTTAACCCACGCCGGCGGCTGGGAAGAGGGGGAGTTCTTCTGGGCCAGCGTGATCGGGGTGACCGTACGTGTTTGAGAAGTCATTGAGGCTCTCCAGCGATTGCAGCGTCTTCGAGGGTGGTGCGGCTTCCGGCATCGTGGGTGCATAGCCGGGCGTGGCGCGGGCGCCGAGGATCCAGTTCTGCCAGGTCCTCGGCCAGTCGAGCTTGCGACCCTTGCCGCCCGGGATGGCGATCCAGTAGTTGCAGAACTTCAGGGTTTCGAGTTTCGGGTCAACATCGGGGCGGGTCTCTGCGGCCCAGGCGAGCAAGTCGGCGTCAGGCGCCCAATCGTTCGGCAACCGCGAGCCGCGCGGATCGGACGACTTGGCAGATGGGGCCGGTGGTGCGGGTGGTGCTGGCGGCGACACATCAGCGCCTTTCGGTGGGCCAGAGGGTGCGGCTTCGGTGCCATTCACGCCCACGCTGGGGCCTTGAGGATTGGGCGCTGCGCCAGCGGCGCCAAGCTCTGAAAGCTCTTGGCTGGTGTTGTTGTCTGTACGTTCACTGGAACTGCGTGCAGTGGTGCTACGTAAGGGGGTGGGTTTGCCGCCGCGGGCAGTTCCGCTGCCGGATTGACCGCCGTTGGCCGCACCGCGGGTGGCGCTTCCACGGTTGGCTCCACCGCCGTTGGAGGTTCCGCCCTTGGTTCCTCCGCCCTTGGCTGCACCGCCTTTGGCTCCACCGCCCCCGGTTCCACCGCCCTTGGAAAAGTCCACCCCGGTGGAACCCTCGGGGGAATCCCATCCGGAAGCGGTCGGATCGTCGGTGATAAGGTGCTCCTGGGACATCCTTCCATCGGGACCGCGGGTCTCGGAGCGGCGGTAGTAGCCGACGGTTTCAAGCTCCTTGCGGATACTGCGCCAACGGTCTACCGAAACCCCCATGGTTGGAAGCACGTGGCCGTTCAGCCGGATGACCCAGTTGGGCCGGCGCGCGAGGCCGAGCATGTAGGCGAGCAGGCAGCGCGCCTGCAGGGACAGGCGGCGGTCCTCGAGGATGTGCTCGGGCACCGCGGTCCAGGGGCGCTTGATGATGGCGCGTACTTCGCCGCCTTCACGGTTGGTGGCTTCCCGGGCGGCCGCGTTCACGGCTCACCTCCGCCTGCGCCGGGCGCGAGCTCGCGGTCGTGGACCTGCGTGGGGGCGGCTGCCGATTGGCTGTCCGACCCCGCCCTGCCTGATGTTGGATACATGGAACCTACCCCGCTCGTTACTGGGCGCGCACGCGCACCCCTTGACGGCGGTCGAGATCCATGTATCCTGTGCTTGCCTGTTGCACAGCTCTCGCGGTCTTCAGCGTCGCCAAACGCATTCGGATCGCTACACGAACCTCGGCCTTATCGTCTGAACCCGCCTCGCCAAAGGCGGGTTTCGTGTTTATGGGCCAAGCGTTTTTGGCACTCGGGCTAACTCATGAAGCGATCTCCATGGCCGCGCGCGGCGCGGCACGGTTGAATTCGGTGATGGTGTTGAAGACTTCGATCGCCTTGCGGAACTCCGCGGCGCTCGCGCGTCCGGTCTCGGTCCAGCCTGCGGCCTCCACGACCGTCGGCTGATAGATGCAGACGGCCTTTCCGGTGCCGGTGGGCAGACAGAACAGGCCGATCTCCGCGAACCTGGGTTCCATGTCGACCACCGGCAGCGCCAGCGCGCGACCGAAGACGCGGTTGAAGGCGTCATTCGAGATCACGAGCACGTCGCCGCGACCGGCATCGGTCGAGTCGGAATAGAAGCAGCCTTGGCGCAGGATTTCGTTCACGGGAATACCAGCTTACACCGTAACCGGTTTACGGGGAAGCACATCGGCCAGGCGCAGGGGCTCCGGGTCGACGGGTTCCATGACAAGTCGGCCATCGGCGACGCTCATCAGCATCCGCGTGCCTTTGCGGACACGCAGCTTCCGGAGCATGTCCGGTGGGATGACGACGCCAAGGGAGTTGCCGAACTTCGAAATGCTGCGGACAGGGGGTCTTGTGTTCAGGTTTGCCATGGGCTGTACGCTCGCGCTGTCCCGATGTACTTATGTTAGCACATCGTAACGTACGCACGTCAACCAGACAGGTTGGGGGCGGCCAACCTGTCAACCACAAGATCATGTGACGCGACCGAAAGACGCGTCGGTGCCGTGTCGCGAGAGGACCGGGCGCAGCGCGCCGTCAGTCTTCGGTGATTTTGCCTTCGGCCTTCATCTCGTCGTACAGACGCTTGATGGCCAGGTGGATGCCTTCGCGCCGACGGATATTGGCCGAGTCGAGGATGTCCTCGAGCATGGCCCGGTGCTCCTTGTCGATCAGGAGGTCGAGGCGGGCCATCTGCGGCCCGTTGGGGTCCTTGGTGAGGCGTTCCATGCGGCGATGCTGGCGGGATTGGGTGAGATTCATAGTCATTCTCTGCGTTCAGCAGTCTTAGGGTCAGGAGGCGTGGACGGTCGCCGTTGCAGCGTAACCACGCAACTCCCATCGTACACGTGAAAAGGCGAATCGCGAAAAGCTATCTCGTTCATGTGAAGCGTATCACGTTATTTTCGGGATTGCTACTCGTAACCGTGTGACATTGGTTAAGGCTCCTGAACGGAACGCGTGGAGCGGCAGCGCCGGACGCGGGCATCCGGGGCCGGTACTGACTCGCCGCAACAGCGGGGGATCGCAGCAGGCATCTGTCGGGCGGAACGCTCCAATCGGGAGCATCGGAGATGCCACATGCAACGTACTACATGCCTGCGCGTGCAGGCGTTCGAACGCAATACCACTGGCCGCGACTTCGTGGTGGGGGACATCCACGGCTGCTTCGGCAAGCTGCAAGAGCGCCTGGACGAGCTGCGGTTCAATCCACAATGCGACCGCCTGTTCTCGGTCGGCGATCTGATCGACCGCGGGCCGATGTCGCGCGACGTGCTCAACTGGGTGGACGAACCCTGGTTCTTCCCGGTGTGCGGAAACCACGAGCGGATGGCGATCGGTGTCGTTTCTGGCCGCGTCGACCACGAACTCTACGCGCAGAACGGCGGCGGCTGGTTCTTCGAGCTGCCGGAATCGCGCCGCGTCACCATCGCGGAGGTCTTGAGCACGCTGCCGCTCGCGATCGAAGTCGACCACCCGTCCGGGAAGGTCGCCATCGTCCACGCCGATGTTGTCGGCATGGACTGGCCCACCTTCAAATCGCTGGTCGCCGATGCGGCTACCGGCAAGATTGGCGGCGAGGCGGTCAATTCGCTGATTGCAGGGACCGTGTGGAGTCGTGACCGCATCAACCAGGTCAGCCTTGCCGGCGTGCCTGGCGTCGATTGGGTGGTCACCGGCCACACTCCGGCGCGCTCACCTTTCGCACTGGGCAACGTCGTCGACATCGACACCGGCGCGTTCGCGACCGGCAACCTTACGGTTCTCGACCTGTCAGCGCTTCCCAGCGTGGAGCGCATTCGCGCGAACTGAATCCACAACGCCCCGGCACACCCGGGGCGTTTTCTTGTGCCCGCGCCGAGCGTAAAAAAGAAAACCCCGAGCTGGTTGGCTCGGGGTTCGGGGTTTCGATCAGGCCAGATAGGCCATCAGGATTTCGGGCTTGATACCGGGTGGCATTCGAACCGTTCGAGCGCGGCCTTGAGCGCCGCGGCGTCCTTCGTATCCATCGTGACCATCGGATACCCGGTGGCGTGGTACACGCAGGTGGTGCGCTTTCCGACGGTGGCCAGGATCTTCATCCCGGGTTTCGCGTAGCGCGCGCGCCCGCCCATCGTGGCCAGCTCACCGCCGCTCGATCCGTAAACCGGCGATTTCGACGTCGGGATCCGGACGAGCTGCTCGGACGTGTGGCCGTCGGGCACGAAGCCGTGGGCCTCGAGCGTCGCGATCGCGTCCAGCATGGCCCGCTGGGATGGCGTGACCTTCCCGCTCACGACACGGCATCCGCATTGCGTGGATGCCGCGCGCGCCAGTCGAGCAGGTCGCGCGTCACTTCCACGGAATCGGCCATCAGCGCCATCGCGTCATCGGCGGTGTCGGAGAACTCGGCCAGGTCGGGGAACTCTCGGCTGAAAGCCTCGTACTTCCCTTCGCACTCGCGGAAGACCGCGATCTTGAGGGCGTCATCGCGCGCGACCGCGTTGTGCACGGCCGCGTCGAATTCCGCCTGGTGCGTGGCGAGTTGCTCGGCGGCGTTCACGCCACCACCCGAATCACGGAGTCAGATTCCAGAACGGAGATAATGAAAACCCCGCCATTCGAATCATGCCGTTCATCGCAAGCGTCGATCGCTTCCTGCGACCGATTGCCGCGCATCTCATCCCTGAACTGCTCCTTGGCGTCCTCGGCATCCTCCGCTTGAAACACGAGCACCGTGTCGTCGTCGTCACCAGGGACGCGGCCCTGCACTGCAAACCACTTCATGGTTGATTCCTTGACGTTCCGCCGTTGTGGCGGGTTCGCGTGACGGGTGCCGGCGATCGCACAGCGGTGTTGCGGAGAGTAATTAAAGAGCCCGGGCAGCAAAATGAAACCCCCGGCCGCATGGCAGCCGGGGGTTGAGGGTAAGCGGGAACGCGCTGGTGTCAGGGATACGAGTAGCCGAGCGTCTTGCGCACGCGCTTGACCTGCATGTCCGCAGCAAACAAAGCTTCGTCATGCCCGCGATCGCTGTATCCGTTCGCACCGCGCCTGCCGAGGTACGCCGACAGGAATGCGGCGCGCTGCGTGATCACGGCGGCAACGCGCTCCAAGTCGCGAGCGTTGTCGATCGTGATGCCTTCGCAGAGCTTTTCGAGCTCCGCGTGGCCAGCATTCATGGCAGCCCAGGCTCGACCCTCGGCTTCACTCATTGCAACGTGCCGCAACATGCGGGCTTGGCCTTTGCCGCCGGGGAGTGCCGCCAAGGCATCCTTCAGACCGGCGCGAAGCGAGTCGTGGAATATCTCGTGGGCCGACCGATCGTCGGCTTCTGCATCCACCTTCGTGATGCGCTTCTTCGCTCCTTGGCTGTAACTCTTGTTGGCAGCGAAGCACAAAGGGGATCGCGCCTCTTCCGCCCGCTTGGCCTGCACCGACTTCGCGGCGCGCTTCGTGGCGCCACCTTTCGAGGGCTGTTTCTTCATGGGGATGTCCATGGTATCGGCGAATTGCCGGGTTCAATCGACGAGAGGCGGCGTGCGTTCGAACCGGTTGCGAGCCATTACCACAATCAATACGCCGGCGGGCGCAATTGCGTTTTGCGATTCGCAATTGCGAAAGCGAAAACGCCCCGGGCATGGCTGCCTGGGGCGTGGGTTTTCGGATGCGTCATGCTTCGGCGACGGCGCGCGGCACCTGCGGCGTGTGTTGGCCATGTGTGTCGGCGTACAGCTCCCCTTCCCGTCTCGCGGTTTCGACCGAATCGAACGTGTACTCGGTCGGGCTGAAACCGCAACCGGGATACCAGCAATCCAGCGTCGCGAATCCAACCCCGATGTGCAGGGTCACGCGCCAGGGGTGATCGGAAATCGAGCCCGAGGGGTAGTGCTGGATGCCGTAGTAGGGCCTCGTCCACTGGCCGGCCGGGCTTTGCTCGACGCAGCTCTGATCGTTGTCCATCGACGTATCTCTCTCTGCCGGCGATCGCCGGGTTCGCTGGAATGCGTGCCGGCGCCAGCGGCAGGATGTTGCGGGCAGTTGGCAGCACTCCGCGCGAAATGAGGAAACAAAACGCCCCGGCGCGGAAGCCGGGGCGTGGTGTTTCAGGGGTCAGGCTGCGGCGAAGAGCGCCGCGTAAGCGCGAAGGCGCGTATCGCTCAAGCCGAAGGTCTTGGCCCGGCGACGCAGCGCAGCACGCATGGCCTCAGGGGTCTTGCCACCATCGTGCGCACGCTGCAGGCTGCGGATCAGGCGGCTGTGGATGAACGGCACGATGTGCTTGCGCACCAGTACGGTCCACGTATTCCCTTCCATACGCCAAGCGACGAACTCGTCATCGGCCACGCAGCATCCGGCCGCGCAGGCAAGTCCATCTTCGCTGCGGTAAGCGCAGCTCTTCCCCATCCACGACGACGTGACCACGCTTTGCCTGAAACCTTGCTTGGCCATCCGGTAACACACGTGATCGAACACCTCCTGGGGCGTGCGCTTGGCCAGGTTGGCCAACGTGACCACCTTCGGTACCTTGATCTTGTCCATCTCTGAATCCTCGAAATCCCGGCGGAGGCCGGTTCACGGGGATGCGGAGGCCGCGCGCGGCCACGCTGTTGCGCGAGGTGACTACGCAGCAAAAGGGAGTGGAAACGAAAACACCCACGCCAAAAAGCATGGGTGTCGGTTCGATACGGCGGTGTGCACGAAGGTTACACGGCCGTGCCAACGTTCTCGCTGTCGCGAAGACTGGTCTCGAGTTCGGCGAGCCGATCTCGGCACCCCTGAAGATACTCCAACGAATCCTCGTACTCCGCCAGCCGCGCCTGGCGCTGTTGTCTGGTCTCGCCAAGTGTGATGGACCGGCCGAATGAGTGTGCACGGTCCATCGCGTAGGTCACCTGCGAGCGCAGGGAAGCGAGCCGCCGGGTTGTCTGCTGATCGAGTTGCATCCTGGTTCTCCTTGCCGGCGGCATGCCGGGTTCGGGAACGGAACCAAGCGGCGGCAACTGCGCTGTTGCGAGGGATCACCAGACGGCCTGTCGAGCCCATACCATGGCGCGGCCGAAGTACAACGCAATTGCGATTCGCGATTCGCAATTGCGGAAACGGCAACGCCGGTTCCGCAACAGGGGAGCCACAGCGCGTTAAGCTGGCGCGGTGCCAGCGCCATCGGTCTACATACGTAAATTGCGCGCCAGCGGAATACGCGAAGGCCGATTCACCCGCGAGTGGAGCGCGAAAATTCATGTCGAGCGCGTCGCCAGGTACGGCAAGCGGGTCGAAATGCTGTTGTCAGAGGTGAGCGGCGCCACAGAACTTACACGGACACTGCTTGGTGTGAGGCTTCCCAATCCAGAGTCGACGCTGACCAGCCGCCGTTTACGCTGCTCAAACTTCGTCAGATTCATTCTTCGCCGAGAGAAGGAAACCTGGCCGGTCAGCCGTGGCCGGGACCTGTTGGCGGTGGTGCATGCCGAGTACGTGCTAGAGGCGCCTTCAGACTACGAGCCACACCGCTCGGCGTCTATGTACGAACAAGCGCCTGATCGTAGTGAACCACACATGCTGCTGACTGGGCGGCTTCTCGACGTCCATGTTCAGCCTGGTATTGATAGTGAGCGCGGCGCGATCGTTACAGAAGCTGGACGGGTCTTGGCGGAGCAGATGGCGCGGCACGCAGCCTGCGCAGCATCGGTGCTCGACAACGGCGACGACCTTTACGAGCGTCCGACATTGGTACTGCAATATCGGTTTCAGGGGCGCTTAGGAATACCGCTCGAAGGGGCCATTGTGCGCGCGGGCATCGTAAGATTCCGACATGCGCCCATTGAATGGCAGGACGGCTCGATATGCGATACCCGTGCTAGTGCCTGTGCAGCGGACGCGGACGCGCGGTTCGAGGATGCGATCATCGCCTGTCGTAGTCCTGCCCGAATGTGCGCACACAAATAAAAGCCCCGATCAGTGATCGGGGCTTTCGTTTGCCAGAACATCAGTCGCGTGTGAAGACGCTTGGCGGCGATTTCGCCGTTCCGCGCCGCTCGTGCCTGATGATGAGGTAGCAGATGCCGGTCATCACGACCGCAAACAGCACCACGCCACCTACGACAATGTAAGCCGGAATCATGGGGTTCTCCTGTTCCGCTTCACTGGTTCGATCCAGCATCCTCATTCAACTGCGCCGGGATCGCGATCCACGGGCTCGGATGCCAGGACCGTCACGACGAACGCCATGCTTTCGACGACTGCCCAGACAGCGACAGCCAACACGGCTCCAAGAACTTCATGGGCCTTGAAATAGCCCAGCGCGGAGCTGAAGCCCGCAGCCACCCATGCGGCCTTCCGAAACTCGGAGGCCAGGCCAGAAAGGGCCTTCGCATACTTGCTCATGGTGGACTTCCTGCACATGGTCGGCAACCGGCCGACCTTCGCCAGCCGGTGGCCTCGGCGGCCGGCCGGCATGTTGCGAGCTGTTACCTTGAGCGGCCCGCCAACACCCCATTTCGCTAGCCTTGCGCAGGGCCATGTCGTTCAGGGTGAGGCGCTCTCGATCAACAAAATCTCTTCGGGCGTGAGTCCATAGAGGGCGTACACCAGAGCGTCCAAGCGACCGGAAAGCGCTGCAAGCTTGTTGCTGGCGACGTTCCGTGTTGCCATGGTGCTCGCGGCCGCCGCGCGGGTCGCCTGCAGCAATCTGTCAACGATGTCCTCCACCGCCGCCTGCTTCTCGCGCTCGACGCGGCTGCTGAAGTCGATCGGCGCGATCGGCAGGCGATCGGTCGATGTGGCATCGAAGTGCATGGTGCGGATGGCCCGCCCGTATACGAACCGGTACATGTACCAGTTCATCAGCTTCGAGTTCAGCAGCCCCAGCAGGTACTTCCCGGAAAGGCGCGTCGTCGCGCTGATCTGGTTGATGGTATCGAGCGCGATCATGCGCGCCGCATCCGCATCGGCGAGGGTGGCAATGATCGCGATGTGCGGCACCGGTCGCGTGATGTGCGCGACGATGTTCTGAACCAGCACGCTGCCTTCGCGGACTCGTCCGTTGGACGGAACGTCGGTCCCGGCGACGAGCCGGGACGGGGACGAACGGATGGCGAAGCGTCCGATGTGCCGGCCACCAATGACAGCCGGACCGCGACCGGCTTCCGTGGCGTTCGACTGCAGCATGGCGCCACGGGTGTTGCTCGCGACCGTCCCCATCCCGACGCCACGCGCATGGATTTTCTCGCCCAAGCGCAACTCGGCCTCGGACACGCCGTTCAACCAGAACCCGAAGGTCTCGCTGGTGCTCTTGGATATTCGCGTCGCGTCCACGAAATCGTTGCCGCCGCGCCGCAGCGAGGTGTAGTCGTCGCCGGCGTCGCTCGAGAAGATGCAAATGGACTGCTCGAGCTTCACCTCCTTCCACACCTTGCCGACGTCAACGAGGGTGTCGAGCGCGGGCATCATCCGCGCGCGCGTACCGGCCCACGTCGATGAGTAGGTGAGCGGTTTCGGAAGGATCATCCCGATCATGGAGCCAGAGGGCTTCGTCAACCCGGCGGCCGCAACCAGCATCAGCGCAGCAGTGTCGGTGGATCCGATCTGGAACCGATCGCTGAGGAAGGCTCGTTCAATCGGCTGCAGTTCGGCCCCGTAGGGCGGATTGCCAACGATGGCGTCGAACCCGCCGCTGAGTCGTGTCGCCCTGAACGCGGTGGCCAGGTCCAAAGGATTCAGGCGCAATTCTTCCTGGGCGGAGAGCGGCGCGCTGTCGGCGATACTCCAGTCGACCAGACTGTTGCCGCACACGATGTTGCCGTTGAGGTCGGGCAGCAGCTTCTTGAGTTCGGGGTTGCGTGAATAGTCGAACTGGTACTGGCGAGCGGTGACGGCCTTCTCGTCCTCGAGCAGTTTCAGGAACAGGGATAGCTGCGCGACCTCCACAGCCTGACGGTCGATGTCGACGCCGAAGATATTGTTCAGCAGCACCTCGCGGCGTTGCGCCAGCGACAGTCGCCAGCGGCCGTCATCCTCGCTGTAGAGGCACTTGGCGGCCTTGGCGGCCTTGGCGTTCTCGGGCCGGTTGTACCACTCGGCCTCGTGGCGCAGCAGCACGTCGAACACGGTGAGGAGGAAGCTGCCGGAACCGCAGGCGATGTCGGCGAAGCGCATCTTGGCGACCTTGGAAGGCCGCTTGCCACTGAGCAGGCGGCCAACCGCCTGGTCCACAATGTAGCGCACGATGTACTCGGGCGTGTAGTAGACACCGCCCGCCTTGCGGACTGCCGGCTTGTCCTCGATGGACACGTCGGTCTCGGTTGCGCAAATCGTGCTCCCGAGGAAGCGCTCGTAGATGGACCCGAGGATGTGGATCGGGATCACGTCGAAGTTGTAGGGCGAGTTCTCCGCAGCCAGCGCCTCGCAGATGCCGGCGAATGCAGAGTCATCAGGATTAAAGGCGGGGTTGTCGAGCGGCGGCTCGGGCTTGAACACGACGCCGTTGTAGATCCCGTCCATGCGCTTGCTGGCATTGATGAAATCACGCCAGACGCTCGTGCCACGGCCGAAGTCGGACACTCGCACCTCGGTTTCGATCTGCTTGTCTTCGAGGAAACGCATGAACACCAGCCGGTCGAGTGCGCGCTGCACCATCGCGGTCAAGGTCGCCGAGTCGAGCGAGGTGTCGGCCGCCTTGAACATCCGGGCGAGGTCCAGCCGGTAGCTCTCCAGCTCGGCCAGGAAGCTCTCGTCGACGGGCTGGTACCCGCCAGGCAGGAGCCCGCGTTGCCGCGAGGGGCCGCGCGCGCGCGGCAATTCGGCGGTACGACGGTCGAACGATCCCTCGGCGTGCGCCTCGCGTGAGAACAGCCAGTAAAACTCGGCGAATTTGCCGGGGTCAACGAAGTCCGTGTAGTACCAGTGCTTCCAGGTGCGATCGAGGGCGGCGTCAGGTTCAGGCCGGGCGCGACAGTCCACGACGCGGATCTGTTCGAAGTCGGTGAGCACGGCCAGCGGCGTGCCGGCGCTGTAGCCGTAGCGCCAGACCTGGAAGTGCGAATCAGCGCTGTGGTCGAGGTCGACGCTGGGTTTCTTCGCCTCGACGAAGAAGCGAACGTCGTGGAAATTTGGCGCGAGGAAAAATGCGTAGTCGGCGCGTTTCTGCGCGCGCGCGCCGCTGATGCTCATGCTTCGCTCGACCTTGACCTCCTGCTCGTAGGGGTTGCGCTCGCGCTCGTGGTCGACGTCCCATCCAAGGGCCTTCAGGAAGGGGTCGATGAAATCCTTGCGCGCCTGGGCCTCCGAATACGAGGGCTGCATGTAGAGGTGTGCGCCATGTTGGAAATCAGCAACCAGACGCAGGACCTTGGCGTGCGCGGCGTCAAAAGCTGACGTGCGGTTCACGTCAAGGGCGCGGGGAGCGGCGGATGGCGTCACGGCGCTGCGCTATGCGGCCGCGGCGGGCTATCTGGAAGCATGGTCGCACACGACTGTTCTCGCCAGCTCTCGCAAGCGCGGTTGATGTCACCACCGGATGGCATCTTAGGACCCCCTCATGGCGCGGATGGATGCGGTCACGCGGTAATGGCCTGGCTCGACACCATGGCCGCTACAAACATTTTACCAAGCCGCATCTTCCGCATGTTTTGATGACCGACTTCCGGCTGGGGGCGGTTGGCATCGCGGCGCCGTTGGCGGAACAGCGTGCGCAATAAAACGCCGCCTGCTTGGAACAGGCGGCGTTGGGGATTACAGCGGGTCGATCTCGTCGACCGGCAGGCCGAGCGCCTTGGCACGGCCCAGAACGTCCTCGTAGCTGTTGGCGAGTTCCTTCCACGGCCAATCCTGCTTGAGGTCGCGCAGCATGGTCAGGGTGTCCATGAGCAACACCTGCAGCTTTGCGTCTTCGCGATCGTGCTTGGCATTCCGCAATTGCGAATCGGAATCCGCAATTGCGACTTCCGCCGCGACATCCGTGGTAGGCGCCACGATGGGCACTGCACGGCAACGCATGCCGACATAAGCCGGAATGGTCGTGATACCGCGAACCTGGCAAGCGCCGACACGGTGGTTGCCGTCCCAGAGCCATGCGCCGGTGGGCGTGTCGTAAACCACGATCGGCTCGTCGATCGGACGATCGAGCATGTCGGCGTACCGGTGCGGCTGGCCTTCCTCGGCCCACGTCTTCTCCTCACCACGGAACCAGTCGGCGTCGGGCGCATCGTTGAGGCGCGCGATCGGGAACTCCGCGACATACCACCACTGCAGCTCCCTGGGATCGGCGTAGCCGGTCTCGCCGGGGCTGTACTGGTCGCGGCAGAACGAAGCGGCATAGCCGCCGTGCTGAGGCGCGGGAACCGCGCCGGCTCGCCAGGCGCCATCCCAGGCCGCTTTGGTTTCGAGCGACCTCATGTACTCGGCGTGTGCGGCTGTTGCGCTGGTGCCGCGCGTGGTCCAGAGGACTTCCGCATCGGCGTGGATCTTGTGGAGCTGCGCTGCGGCATCTTCGACGTTCTCGGCAGTGCAGCAGAACGCGCGCGTGCCGCCCGGGTGCAGAATCGGTTCCTTGCGATACAGAACCACCATGGACCGGCTCATGCGCCGTCTCCGTCGTCATCCTCTACGTCATCCGTGTCGCGCACGGTGCGGCCGGTGGTGATGACGATCTCGGCGATGGCCGAGGTGGTGTCGGAGTTCCATTCCTTGCCATCGAGCAGCGCGGCGATGTCATCCATCGACTTGCTGTCGAGGCTGGGCTCGAACGGCATCGCGAGCAGCTTGGCGAATTCGCGCCCCACCTGCTCAACCATGGTGGCGGTGCGCCGCGCCGGCGGCGTACGGATGCACTCGTTCACGATCTTGGCGCATTCCGTGCCAGCGATCTTGCGGACGATCTCGAGGTGGTTGCGCTTGGCGGCGCAGGCCTCGAGGTCGAACAGTTGCTTCACCGCGTCCTCGCCGTCGCGTGCCATGCACGTGAAGATGAGGTGCGGTTCGGTGGGATCGAGGTGTTTGGTGCGATACAACACGATCCACGGGTTCAGTTCATTCATGACGGGTTGGTCTCCGTTTCAGCTTCGGTGAAGTAGGCCTGCATCGAATCCCCCCAGTGCTCGACGGCATCGGTGTGGCTGGTGCCGGGTTCGGACCACGGGATGACGCATCCGGGATGTGCGGCCTGGCACTGCTCGTCCGCCTCGTCCATGTCCGCGGCCTCGCAGGCGAAAGACAGGGGTTCGGCGACGATGCCGGGCATCTGGTAGAGCACGATCCACGGCTGTTTACCGTTCACGACGCTGCCCCACTGGCCAGCATCGCGTGGCTCCGCGCGTAATCGAACCGCGCGAACTCGAACAGCTTGTCCTGCGGCAGCTCGGCTCCGGCCTTGGCCAGCGCGAGCGTCTGGAAGTCCGTGCAGGGGTACGCGCCATCCTGCTTCGGCCAATCCTTGGGGAAGTGGAGCGTGTATGGGATCTGCGGACGGAAGCGCGGTTTCGTCTCGATGACGAAGCCGTCGTTCGATTCCCAGTAGGCGTAGTTGGTGCCGTCGGGCGGCTGTTTCTTCCAACGCCTGGGCATGGGGTTCTCCTTGGTTCCGGCGAAGTGCCGGGTTCGGCACCGAGCGCGGCTGGTCGCGACTGGGCTGTTGCGCGGGATCACCATTCGGATGGCGCGCGCACGAAAAACGCCGCCTGCGTGAACAGGCAGCGTTGATGCAATCGGGTTGAAGGAATCCGTCAGAGAGCGGCAGTCGATCGGACGGGGGTCGTTTTCACGCCCGCAGAGCCGTTCAGGCACACCCACTCGTTGCCGATCTTGCGGTAGCGCTCAACGCCGCCTTCGATCATCACTTCGTAGTACGCCAGCCCACGACGGTTGGCTTCCTTCTCGAGGTCGCCCGCCTGGTCGCCACGGAAGCCGACCAGCTTGCCGTCAGGCTTTTTGCCCATCGCGATCATGCCGCGACGGGACCGTCTTCTTCTTCGACGTAATGGCAGCGGACGCCTTTCGGGAGCAGGTGGATGACCCCGCCGTCGTCTCCGTACACCTTGTCGACAAGGATGGCGGGCAATCTGAACTTCGACATGTCTCCGCCGCTGCGCCGATGCGCCAGAACGGTCTCGATGTCGAGAAGATCGACGCCAGTCCCGCGGGCTTCCTCGGCCACGATGATGAACTCGTAGGCGTGGCGCGCGTAGGCCTCGGCCGCCGCCTCCTTGGACTCTGCCTCGATCGGTTGCAACGTCGGTGTGCCGCTGTCGGTCACGCGAACAATGACCATGAATTGCATGCGTAATTTCCTCGCGCTCCGGCGGATGCCGGGTTCGCCGGCAGAAACGCGGGGTGGTGATCGGGCTGTTGCGCGCGATTGCCACAACGCTCGGACTCGTCATCCACAGCGCCGGCACCCGCGGTCTGCATGGCGGGATTCGGAAAAAGGAACCCCACCGGCAAGTGCCGGTGGGGTTGTGGGCGCGGGTCAGTAGTCGATGTCGTTCCATTCGACGATCTCGATGTCGCCCTTGGCGATCCCGAGGACACGCAGGTTGTCCTTGTCCCAAGGCTCCGATTCGGTACCCCAGTCGACGGACACCTGCTCGATCGCCGCTGCGGCCGCATCAGCGGCAGTCGCGGCCTCGTAGTCGGCGATGTGCACGGTACCGCGGCCATCGGCCTGCTGGACGAACACGGTGAACGTAGACATGGCCGGCTCGGCCGCGTCGTCGGACGGATCGCCATCGGGGTCGCCGCGCGCGGTCCGGATCAGCGATTCGGCGAATTCGGGGTCCACAAACGGCGCGCGGACTTCGCACGCCACCGGCACCTCGGCGCCATCCTCGTCGTCCAGGCAAGGCAGCTTCGGCAGCTCGTTCAGCCGATCATCCTCCATGCCTTCCACGTCGTAATCCGCGACCAGGACCTCCACCGGCACGCTGGCGATCACGTCCTGCACCAGCCCGCCGTCCAGCCGCACGACCACCATTGGTTTCCGCGCCGGCGCCAGCTCGGCCGCCGTCTTCAGGAGCGGTCCGAACTCCTGGTCGTCGAAGAACACGAACGGTTCTTCGTAGCCGCCCGCCTCCGCCATTTCCTTCGCCTTGAGGTAATGCTGTCCGTGGTCGAACTCCAGATCGGTGACGCTGACGGTGAAGATCGGCATCTCCGGTTCACCACTGGCGCCAGTGCAGGCCACGGCCACACGGACGGGCCGCTCGGCCGACTGCTGCGGAATTGCATTGGTATCCATCTCACTTCCCATTGCCGGCGGGATGCCGGGTTCGCTGCCAGCGCGCAGTCAAGCCAACCATGGGTGTTGCGGGAGGTCATCAAGGCGTGGCGACGGTGCGGCGATCGTGCGCGCAAAAGAAAACGCCGCCTGCGTGAACAGGCGGCGTGGGTGTGGACTGCGATCAGGCCGCGCGCGGCGATCCCTGGGTGGCCAGCAGGGCGTGGACGCGCGAGGCAATGACGGCGGGACTGAGGCTGATGTCGTCCCGGCAGGTGAAGAACCGATCCCGGGTGCGGGCGAAGACGTTGGTGATCGTCCCGGACAGGCGCTCGCTCCACTTGAACGACTCGACGCCATCGGTGGTGTGCCACCCGGAGGGCGGCAGCACGTTCAGCGCCTTGTCGTAAGCCTCGGCGGTGATCTCCTTGAACGGGGCGCGCCAGTGGGCGTCGTGGGCGGCGCGGAATTCCTCGCGGGTGCCGACACGGAGCTCGGGGCCGTATTCCTCGACGAGCTGGGCCTGGGTCTTGCCGCTGTAGCCACCGGCGAGGGTGCCGTCATCGCGCTGGTACACGACGTCGATCGCGCCAGCACCGACAAAGAACAGCTTGTCAGTTTCCATGGGGGTTCCTTGTGGACCCGCGAATTGCGGGGTTCGGAAGGTGAAGCGGCCGGCGGGGCGGCACGCTGTTGCGCACGGTGACCACCGGTCCGCGCGCGTCAGCACCGACGAAAAACCCGCACGCCGGAAAGGCATGCGGGTGGTTGGGTCAGTTGGTGGTCCACGGGAACCGGACGGCGCCTTTCCGGAGATCGAACGCCTCGGCTTCGCCCAGGATTCGCACGCCGGCGTCGAGGTCGGCGAGCGGCATGGAGGTGTCGACGGTGGTGACCACCCTCTTGCCGTTCTGCCGATCGAAGGTCCGCTGGGTCGTCACGACCACGGTTCCGGGGCCCCAGGCCTTGGTGCGCGGCTGGAAGTCGTCGCTGGCCTCGAACTCGGCCTTCAACGTCTCGGCGACGGACTTGCCGTCCGGCACCTTGAGGCAGACGGACTTGACGCCGCGGCCGCCCTGCAGGAGCACGCCGTACACGGTGCCGACGACGCGGGTGGTGGATTGCGATTGCGTTTGCATGGGAAGCATCCTCTATCCGGCAATGGACCGGGTTCATCACCAGCGCGGTGCCGGGGCAACCAGTGGTGTTGCGGGGGATGACCATCGGAATAGCGTCGGCGCGGAGCCCGCGCGCACAAAGAAACGCCGCCTGCGTGAACAGGCGGCGTTGGGTTTCCGAATGACTTGCTATGCGGCGTGGGCCAGTTCATCGAGCCTCAAGCCCGCGCGCCGCGCAACGTCACGAATCGCATCGCTGTTGCCGGCATCAAGCCGCAGCTTGGCGCGTGTGACGGCAACATACAGGATGTTGCCTTCCTCGGGGTTCCACTTCCGGTAGCCCTGCTGGCCGGGCTTCTTGTCATCGCGGACCTTGAAGTCGCCAAGCAGCTCCACCGATTCGAACTCCCTGCCCTTGGCCCGGTGCGTGGTCGAGAAGACCCGCTTGCACTGGGCCTCGTCCCGCTCGTTGCCCTCGGCGCGCCCGAGCTCGTCCAGCAGTTGCTCGGTACGGTAGGTTTCCACCAGGTCAACCAGCGGCCGCAAGTGCGCGTAGGGCGGATCGGCCGTGGCCTGCATCAGCGCGCGCCACGAGACGAACTCCAGCAGCTCGGGGTTGCTCGAGCGCTTCCCGCGCATCAGGTCCTGGATGCCGTACAACAGCGACTTCATCTCGGCGACCCCGCCGACCACGGCGTACTTGTTGTGGCGGTCGCGCATCTGGGTCTCGATCAGTTCCACGATCAGGGCGGCGTTGGTGCGTGCCACCACGGCCCGTGCCGGCTCCATGCGGCCCGCCACGTTGACGGTCGAGCCGAGATCGGGCGAACCCTCGATGTGCAGGTCCTTGGCGCCGGCGTACTGTGCCAGCACCGAGTTGGCCAGGGTGGCGATCGCGGGGCCGAACCGGAATGACCTGGTCAGCTTGCCGACCACGTCCACTTTGAACTGGCGCATAGCGTTGACTGCACCGCGCCAAGCGTAGATCTGCTGGTAGCGGTCGCCGACGATCACGCGCTGGGCGTGCGTCTGCTCGGCCAGCAGCCGGATCATCAGGCCGCTGGTGTCCTGCGCCTCATCCAGCAGGATCGCGTCATACTCCAGCCGCGGGTGCGTAAGCGCCCACGACTTGAGGTACACGTCGTGCGTGATCGGCACCCGATCCCCGGGCGCCATCATTCGTTCCCACACCGCGCGCGCCTGTTCCAGCACGCAACGGGTGTAGCCACGATCGACATTGCCTTCGGCGTCCAGCAGCAGCGGCACATGATCGGTGGCGAGGTCGTCATCGCCGGAGCCGCAGAAGTTGGCGATGGTCTGCATGACCGCATAGCCGCCTTGGGTGGTGTCCGCGTGGGGCGCGAACACGCCGCTGCCCCAGCCGCAGGCCTGCGCCAACTGATAGCCGGTGACGCGGTTCTGCAGCCGGCCTTCGGCCCGCCACTGGCTGCCGCAGGATCGGTAGGCCAGGCTGTGGTTGGTACGTACGTCCACGTGCGCCGGGAACCGCGATCGCGCTTCTTCGACGATCTTGCGTCCGAAACTCGTGTACAGCGTGCGCCCCTGGCGCGCGCCGCGGGCCATCAGGTAGCGCAAGGTGGTCGTCTTGCCCGAGCCCGCCGCGGCGTCGATCCGCAGGTCTTGACCGCTGTTGAAGGCGGCCAGACAGGTCTTTTGTTCCGCTGTGGCTTGCATTACATGTCTCCAGGTGAATTTCCGGCTGGTGCCGGTTCATGGAGACGGCGACGTGCGCCACGATGGGTGCGTTGCGCGGCATGACTATGGGATCGCGATGGCGCGGCGGTCGCGCGCAATGAAAACCCCGGGCTCGCGAGAGTCCGGGGTTGGCGTGTCAGTGGTAACCGAAGGTGAGGGCTTCGGTCGTGGCGGGCCCGAAATAGATCGTTTCGAGCCCCTTGTCGGTGAAGTACATCCCGCCACCGTTTGCGACGATGGCCGGTGCGCCCGTGCGCGCCACGAACCAGACCTTGGACCAGGCGATGTCGCCACGCCATGCGTGGCCCACGGCGCGGAAGGTGCGCCGGATGCGGATGTGAAGCGGCATATCGTGATTCTCCGTTTGGTTGCCGGCGGATGCCGGGATTGCCATCCAGCGCCACCGGCCGCCGCCGCGCTGTTGCGCGGGAGTGCCATGCGAACAGGTGTGCCGCACGCGAAAGGAAACGCCGCCTGGGTGAACAGGCGGCGTCGGGATCTTCAGTCAGGCTGCGCGCGGTGGCGCCGGCGATGATTCCGCGGAGCTCTTGGCATCATCGGCGTTGAGCTTGTCGGCACGCTTCTGCGCGTTGCTCTGGTTGTTGAACTCGCCGGGCAGAGTCACCTGCTCGTCGATGTCGAACACGCGGAACGGCGAATGCTGGCCGCCTACGCACAGGGCGCTTTCTTCGTGGGGCGATGCGTGCCCCTTCACGATGTAGCGCGGCAGTCCGCTGCGGATGCGCAGCGCGCGCGCCACGGCGGGTGTCGCGGCATTTTCGGTGCCGCCAAACCCAAGCACTGCCTCGCGGGCGAGCGTCAGGCGCTGCTCGTAGGGCATGTCCTTGGTGATTTCCAGCACATCCATCGCGCGCCACGCCGCGACGCCTTCCTGCAGGCCGCGCACGGTGTGCTGGGCGAGGAAGCACGCACAGGTGAACGCGACCGTCCACCTCACCTGCTCCGGCGCGCCGCCCTTGCAGTCCTCATGGTCCTCGAGCGAGAACGTCACGATCTGCGCCAGGACCTCGGGCAGCGTGAATCCGAATTGTTCTTTCATGGGTTCTCCATCCGCCGGCGAGATGCCGGGCGCGCAAGCCGAAGACCGGCGGTCGAGAGGGTCGTGTTGCGCGGGCGTGGCACGCGCGCGGCGCGCCCGCGCACGAAAAAACGCCGCCTGCGTGAACAGGCGGCGTTGGTGGTCAAGCGGTAGCGTTGTCGCGCGCGGCTCGTTCGCGTGCGGCCTGCAGGGCCTTGTAGGTCGCCTTGGCGTCCTCGATGTCTTCGCCTTCGTAGGCGCTGACGATGTCGTGAGCGCCGAACATGCGACACTTCGAGCGCGCATCCTCGGCGGTGATCGCCTGGCAGGTGAACGCGAGGACCTCGCCGGGCAGATCGCTGTCGCGGTAGAGAACCACCCAGGGTCGGGTGGCGGTGTCCACTGCGAGCCACTTGAGCATACCGGCGAACTCAGTCGCCACCTTGGCGAGCAGCTCGGGATCATTGCGGTCCCACGAATCGCCGCGGATGAACTCGTTGACCGTGGCCGAGCACTGGTTGCCGGGAATGGTGTACACGATGCTGGCGCAGCGGTCTTCTTCCATCACGCGGGCGACAGCGGAAGGGCCGTCTTCGGCCATGCCGGTCCAGATATGGTGCGGCTTGTTCGCGTCGAGGTGGCGATCGCGCCACAGCACGATCCACGGCTGGAGCTTGTCGTCGTCGTTCATGCGAGCACTTCCACGCCGAGGTCGCGGGCCTCATCGACCATCGCGTCTACATCGACGTCGCTATCGAGCGGCTCGCCCTTGTTCAGGCTGACCAGCGTTTCGAGCGCATCCTTGAGCAGGGCCTCGAGGCGTTGCTCGCGGCTGGGGGTGGGCGTATCGCCCATGGCGTCTCTCCTTCGTACCGGCGGGTGCCGGGGTTCGCGGGAGGGTGGCCGCGGCCCGCGCGCGCCTGTTGCGTGGCGTGACCATGAGGCGTGGTGAGGGCGCGCAGCATCCACGCAGATTGCGGGGATGCAAATTGCGGTGACGCAGACCACGGGAACGCGGACCGATGCGCACGCGGAGGGGTGGTCGAGCTGCTGCTGGTCGTGGGTTGCAATGAAAAACACATATGGGTGTCACCCACGTCCAAGAAAGGAGGACACGATGGTCACCCACAGCAACCATGGCAGCAAGGCGCCCGAAGACCGATTCAGCGCGATTCAGGCAATTTTCTCCAACCCCAAGGATCCACTAGGTCGTTACGCCCGTAGGCACTGGCCACGGGAATGCTTCCCGTCCCGGGTCGCCGAGGGGGATGTCTACGGCTACGTCCTTTGGCGGTTCATCCGCGCGAAGCGCGCCCACATGGCCAGGCGGGAGGCATGGGTGCGCCCGCCGGTGATCCTGCGGATCGGGGTGCGCATCAGCCAATGCAGGCTCGCGCGGGCGTTGCGCACGATCAGGCGCGCGCTTCACCGCCACAGCCGGCGCCAGCGGCGTAAGCGACGGGTCCGCCCTGCCCCGCCCGCAGAACCCGGCCCGTAGCTGGAAGTCGGGCGCCACGCGCGCAATAAAACAGCCGCCCCGTGGAGGGCGGCTGTTGGTGTGCACTGTAGCCGGATCGGCCAAGCGGGTACGTGCCCGCCGGAAACAGCCGGGGCCTTCAGTCGAACCGGCGCTCCCAGGCATCGCGAAGCGCGCTTGCCCGGTCGGGATCGAAATACTCGAGCATTCCGGTTTCCTCAAGCTCGTCGCCGTAGAACCCCCAGCAGGAGTCCTGCAGCCGGCCGGCGCGGTCCATGACCTCGAACCCCCACACGTTGCCGCGCAGGTACTGGTCGTAGGTCAGGAGCTCGGCATCCATGCAGGCGCGGGCCTTGGTCTCGTCGCCGGCGAACTCACGGTCGAGCGTCTCGCGGGTCATGTAATGGACGCCAACCAGGCCGGAGTCCCACACGTCCGTCGGCGTGCCGTGACTGATCGTGATGCCGCTGTGGTCGTACAGCGAGAGCGGGATCGCGATGGCGACGTCCTCGCGCACGAAGCGCCGGGTTTCGCTGTTCTCGAGGCACGCGCGGAGCGCCTTGATGGCGGTGTCGATCGCGTCGAGGGTCCACGGCCCGAAATCCTCCACGCCTTCGGCGTATTCCGGATCTTCGCGCATGGCCTCGATGCGGCCTTCCAGCGTCTCGTAGGTCTCGCACAGCATGTCCATCGCGTACTCGATGCCGTCGACGCTCATCCAGCGACCGTCCACCATGGCGCCCTCGACTTCATCGAAGGGGTCTTCGGCGTTCTTGTCGCCGAGCGTGTAGCGGCGGTGCTGGCAGAACATCACGCCGACGTTGTCGTCGTCGCGCGGGTTCGTGGGGTTGCGATCCGTCAGGACCTTGACGACGGGGCGCTCCATTTCCTCGATGAAGGCGTCGATCGCCGTGCTGGTCTCGTCCGGGACCCCGGGCGAGGTCGAAAGGGATTGCAGCAAGCCGAGCGACCGTTGCAGGTCGGCAGCATAGGTGTCGCAGCCACGCGCCTTGGTGACCATAGGATGTCTCTCCGAGCCGGCGGATGCCGGGTTCGCTGGTCGGTGGCCGCGCGCCGCGCGCACGTGTTGCGCGGCATTGCCATGCCGGTCGCGGCGAAGCGCCAACAGGAAAGCCCCGGCTCCAGGTGGAGTCGGGGCTTGGTGCTGGTCAGGGCACCGCCAGACGTTTGTCTAGCAGGGCGAATACACGGTCCAGCCGAGCTGGTACAGGGCGTCGTGCGCAGCGGCATCGACACTCGTGGCGTCGATCTCGAAGCTCTCGTTGCCGTCGGTGTTCTTCCGTACCACGAACGTCTGCGTGGATTGGCCCGCCGGCGGCTCGCTCGTCCTGTGCGTCGTACCGGCTCGGGCGGTGGCGATGGCCTCGCGCAGGGTTTCGCACCCGCGCACCATGAACGCGCCGTCGCAGGCCCCATTGGAGATGCTCCAGCGGGACGTTTCTCGGTGGGAGATGTGCAGGGTGTCGTGCTTGGCGAGCCAATCCAGGAGCGCCGTGTCATCCACGGGTTGCGTTTCCTGCGGGACGGCCACGTCCGCACCGCCCAGCAGCGTATCGAGGGACACCGACACGGATTCGGCCCGGAAGCCGGTGTGGTGTTCGAACGCGTAGAGGTGGGCCGTGTCGCCGAACACCGCCAGCGATTTGCCGTCGAAGGGCACGTCGGTGGTCAGAGCTTTCGCTTCGTCCTGCGTCAGCTCGACGCACTCTTCGTCATCGAGCCGTTCGGCCAAGGTATCGCCGCACGTTTCGGGGATCGTGAAACCGCCGCGCAGATCGACCACGACGTGCCGGTAGCCGCAAGCCTTCACGGTTTCCCGGGCCTTGCGAATGGTCTTGCGCATCGCGTCGGTCAGTGTCCACACGAAGCACGCCGGGCATGGCACGCACAGGCTTTCGCGGGCCATCTCGGCCTTCAGGGCGAAAATCTTGTCCATGGGTTCCTCTTGATGCCGGCGGGATGCCGGGTTCGCGGGGTGCGCGCGCGTTGCGGCGCCGGTGCTGTTGCGGGAAGTGTCCACGCTGACTGCGACACGATTCCAAAAGGAAAGCCCCGGCGTGATGCCGGGGCTTGTGGAGGGATGCAACGGAGTCGCTTACGCCACCCGCGCCTTGGCGCGAGCCTTGGCACGCGCCATGAGCGCTTGGACCTTCGGGACGATCACAAGGACCTCGGGGTGCTCCCGGTGGTGTTCCAGGAGACGGCTCAAGTGGTAGGCGGTTTCTGGGGCCAGCTTCCTCCGCAGTCGAGCGGACCTGAAATACGAGAGCTCATCTTCGACGCCGCATTCGGTGAGCGTGTAGTCGAGCAAGGCACCACAGTCTTCGCAATGACAGCACCCGTCGTTGTCCTGCTGCCAGCCGCCATCGACGAATTCCGCGTCGCCGGCCGCAACATGCTTCTGCGCACACTCGAGGCAGTACGAAGGGCCTTGGTCCGCGTTCTGCCCGCCCAACCAGTGGGGATATGGCACGTCGATCTGGTGTGCAATGGCCTCGAGGCGCCTCACGAGCGCATCCACAGTCGAGGCCCTGGGTTTGGCCGTTTTCTTGCTGGCCATCATTTCCTCCTTCATGGTGCGAAATGCACCTTCCGCATGGAAGGGGCGTCGAGGCTGCCCGCCGGTGTTGCGGGCATTGCCCATTCGCAGCGCGCCACGTACGCCGGGCCAGAAACGAAAACACCCTCGCCGAAGCGAGGGTGTGGGTTCGTCATGGCGCTGTGCGCGGAGCTTACGCTGCGGTGCCAGCGTGATCGTGATGGTCGCCAGGAGCCGGGCTGCCTGGGCGGCGCATTTGCGCGAGCAGGAAGCCGATGGCCGCAAGGCCGCTGCCGGCGGTCAGGCCGACGATCATCCAGATGGCAGGTGTCATCACCATATCAGCCTCCTTGGTCGTCGTGGTTGTCTTGGCGGGAGAGGATGAAACCTCCAATCCACGTGAGGATGATACCACACGCGAACGCCCACCATCCCCACGGCGGATGAGAGTGGAGCACGACACTTGTGGTGCCGCCCACCACCGCGGCGACGCCAACGGTTCGGAACCATACCGACCAGTAGCGGCGTTTCCTCGCGGTGTTCATCTGGAGGGCCAGCAGGATCAGTATGCCGATCCAGTGACCCACCATCCACGCGACCAGCTTTGCACGCGCCACGGATGAGGTGGCTATTTTCACGGTCTTGGAATCCTCCTTTGGACCGGCAGAATACCGGGTTCGACGGGGGGACGTGCGCGGCCGCGCCGCCGCTGTTGCGGCATATAACCAGATGAGCGTGGGTCAGAGGTCGCCAGGCGATGGGCCGAAGTGGTCGACCCAGCCGGTGTTGATCCAGGTGTAGCCGCAGGCGCTGAGCGCGCGCCGGATGGCGGTCTGGCCGCGGCCGCTTTCGAGGCGCGTGGTGTGGACGTCCGTCCACAGGCCGGGGCCGTTCGGGGGATCGTAGAGCAGGTACACGGCGCCGCCGCCCGGGCATTGGATGGAATTCCAGGTGATGCCGCCGAGCGTCTTGCCGTCGGCGTGCAGTTCCGCGGCGAGGCGGATGGCCGGCGGCCATGTGGTGGAATGGTTGCCGGTGCTGATGAGCCGGCGCCACGCGGCATCCTTGTGCGCCGAGGTGACGGTCATCTTGCGTTCGGGCAGGCCTGCCGGGAACACCTCGACGGGACGCACCAGCGTCAACTCGGTGAGGCACCAGTTGGCGAGCTTGGCGGGCTCGAGGTACACCCGGTGGCCGGGCAGGATCGGGGCGTTGCGGAACAGCGCTTCGAACAGCGCGGCCGCGCCGGTGCTGGCGACGTAGGACATGGCGACCGCGGCGGGGCCGGAATGACCGGCAACGTGCTGCGCCAACCGGCCCGTGGAATACGGGTTGCCGAGGCGTGGATCCACGCGGACGCGCTTTCCGGTGGCGAGTTCGTCCACCCAGTACGGATGGACCTTGAGGTAGCGCGCGGGCGGCATCCATTCGAACGCGACCCGATCGAACAGGGTCGGCGCAGGTCTACCAGACATCGTTCGCGTCCACCGTCGCATCCTTGCGGGCGAACGCTATCACGGTCTCCGGATCGCTTTTGAACACCTCGGCGGGCGCGCGCGGCTTGCCGTCCCGGTCGGCCAGGTCGCGGGCCTGCCCGTACAGCCAGAACACCCGGCGCCAGCCAGTCTTGTCCGCCTCGGCGGTGAAGTCGGGATGCGTGGCCAGCGCGGCCAACAGGTCCTTGACCCGCGGATCGAGGCGTCCTTCCGGGTCAAACTGGAAATCTGGATGGACGTAGGTGTGATCCCTGCTCGACCACGCGCCGAGCAGCGCGCCGGCCGCGCGGCGGTCGCTGGCCCACTGCGCGGGGTTGGTCGTGGAGCCACTGCCGTTGGCGGCGCCTACGTCGGCGGAGGTCGGCCAGCCGCGGTCGATGAATTCAACGCGGAGCGCCATTGCTGCTCGCACCGAGGACTCGCGTACGCGCGCGGCGGCGCGCGGCGCGGTGACGGGGTAGTCAGCCGGAACCTGAACGTCCAGCGCTCGACGGAAGCCATCCCAGAGCTTGGACACGGGGACGTTGCGGTCACGCCAGCGCACCGAGAACAGCATGGAGTGCTTGTCCAGAGGGCGATCGCCGCTTTGCTCGCCGAGAGAGGGTAGCGTGTCCATGTCGAACTCGCCCAAGGGGGTGATTTCGCCCTTCGTGAGGGTGAAAAACGCGACATCGGAGTGTGGCTCGCGCCCGATCAGTTGCTGCACCTCGTGGGCTACGTACGGCTCGCTCACCACCTTGGTCGAGAGATCCTTGAGCTTCACGACCGCGTCGAGGGCAATGCCGTCGTCCGGGTCGGGGCCGCTGGGCGTGTAAACCCACAAGCTGCCGGCGCCGGAGCCCGACTCACGCGCGGCGTCACGGCGCAGCTCGCGCACGGATGAATTGGCGAAGCGGGCCTTCCCCGCGGCGGGAACCTTGAGGATGGCCACTCGGCTTGGGGTGGGCATGGAATCCTCCGCACCGAATCCTGTTGGCGGAGAGTGTGCGCCGTCTTATCCAGCTTATCAAGACCCCTGCGGTGCGAAGTGGGGCCGCATTCAGCCGCTGCGGCGCCGAAATTCGACCGCTTCATCTGGTTGATCGGCCAGCATGCCCGCCTGAACCAGCCATCCTGCCTGAACCGCCCGCCGCGCGCGCTGATCGCGCTCTTTCACACCAGGTGTGAAAGGCTCATTTCGAGCCGTGCCCAGCGCGCGAACCCCAGTCCGCCCACACGACCCCACCCCGTGGTTATGGGCATGTACGGGCCGGGTATCCGTGGAGCCGCCAGGGCCTCTGGCGTTGCGGTGTCCGCGGATTGAGTGCGGCCCAGACAGAAAACCCGCCCGGACATGTGTCCGAGCGGGTTGTGGGTCACAAAATGCCGTCCTATCTGAACTTGGTGTAGGACAGCACGAGCAGGCAGATCAGCGTGAACGTGGACAGCACCACGATCAGCGCCATGAACGCGACGGGGAACACGGTGGCGCCCGTGGGGGTCATCGGCCACAGCACGTTCATGGTTGCGGCGCACGAGGCCTCCATGCAGAGGTAGGTGTTCCCGGTGGGGAACTGCCTCAATTCCAACGCCTGACCGGCCTTTGCGGCGACTGGACCGCGGATGCCGATGCGGCCCCTGGCCGTCGTGATGAACGTCGTGTCGCCAGCACTGGTGATGGAAGTGATGGCGCCGACGTCGGCTGTTGCGACAGGGGTGATGCTGTCGTACGAGAGCGCGGCGATCGCCAGAACAAGCACGACGGCCGTGACCACGGACAAGCAGAGGCAGCGAATCGCGTTCGTGCGGCGGGCGGCATTGATGCCAGCGAGGGTAATCGTCATCTCAATCTCCTTGGGCCAACAGGCCTCGAGTGGGTTCACCGGCCAGAAGTCGCACACGACCCGGGCCGCGTTGCGAGAAGTGGCCACGTCGGACCGACCCAGCACCAGGACAAGTGGCGCGGCTCGCGCCGGCAGCACCTGCGGCCAGGGCGTCCCGGCACCACGCCATGCCCACCCGCCCGCAGCGCAACCCCATGGTTATCCGGTTGGACAGGATACCCCCATGCCCGCCGCCCTGCCCCGCCCACAGGCTCCGGCTTGTTGGTCGCGGATTGCCTGCGGCTGCGTAGATGGCCTGCCGCCACGCCAAGCCGGGATGCGCGATGATCCTGAACGCGGAAGGCCATCCCCTGACATACGAGGGAGCCGTGTAGCAGGCAATCCGCGTGCTCGTCTCGCGTTGAGGGTACGATGGCATCAACTCGCCATCCACGGGAACCGGCAGTCCAGTTGTGCGCCATGGCCGTGGAACACCATCTGCGTTATTGGGCACAACGCCATGATGCGCAACACAAAGCGCCGGGGAGGCGAAACGCGCGAAATGTTCCACGGCACGCGCATGGACGCTCCAACGCATTGATTCACAAAGGGAACATGGCGCAAAGACTCCGTGGAACACTCATGGCGTCCAACGGACGCCGCATGGCATTTTGGTGTACCATGTGCACATCACCGTGCAACAGGTGCACCGCCATGATGCAGGAACCGAACCAGAAGGTTGTATCCCGCGCCACGCTTACGTTTCACGACGATCTGACGGCCCTGTTGGGCTCTGCAAGCTGCACCGGTGCTGGTCCGACCTACTCGCAGAGGGTGAATCTGGTGGCGAAACGCTACCAGGACATGTGCTCGGCCCTGCTGGCAGAGGTCAAGTGGGAGCCGGCCGACTGGGATCTCCTGCTCGAGCACACCGCAGGCCTGCAGTTTCGGGGCGCCGAGACGGCCATGATGCTGCCGGCGGCCGTCCGCCGCGCTGGCTCGAAACCGGCCAATGCGGCGGTCCAGAGCGGCCTCACCGGCCTCGCCTACCGCCTGGAGCGCCTGAACGACGCCCAGTTGCTCGCGGTCGCGGACGCCTTGGAACGGCGCCGGGCGGAAGTTTCAGGCGCTCTGGCCGCCCCACAGCAGGCGTAGCCCCTGCCGCTGCACCAGGCGCGACAGGCTCGCGTCCACGTCGCGCGGCGGCGCCACCCTGCCCTCCGCCTTGAGCTTGTCGACCTCATCGACCACGCCCTGCGCCCAGCGCTGAACCTCACGCTCGCCGCCGAGCCGCACCGCCAGCAGGCTGAACAGCAGCGCATCGAGGGACACGTGCGTGCTGATCGAAACCACCCGCGTCGTCTCGCCATCGCTGCGAACGCGCTGCGTACGCACCGTGATCCTCGCCAAACCCTCGCGTTTCGGGCGCGATTCGACGGCCGGGACGGCAGCCGTGGCAACGGGCGGGATCTCTGGGGAATCGGGAGCGGTAACCATGGGACAGGGGTCGCGGTGCCGGGTGTCGGGCAACATTTTAGCGCGCAAGCGCCAAATGAGACAACCATTTGCCAGCACTGCCGTGTGGTACCACCACGGACCCTTCTCGCAAGCATCAACCATTTGCCTGAATGCGGCGAAGCCAAGCAAGCATTTGCCTGAATGGCGTCGGTGTCAGACAACAGTTTGCCGCAAGGGAGCCGAGGGACCGCCCGGTCAGCCGCCAAAGCGCGGCAACAGTTTGCCAAGAATCGGATAGGTGATCCAGCGAGAACACCGGCCACCATGCGGGATGCGCAACAAATGCTTGCCCGAATCAGGCAACAGTTTGCCGAAACGCACCGAACACACCACGCACCATCACCGCCCAGGCATCAGACCGGCTTGCCAGCAGCCTCCACTCGACCTCTCGCCGTCCGCAGGATCGCCGCCGTCGGAAACCGGTCCTCGATCTCGGCCACCTTGCCATCAGCCGTCGCCAGCCGCCTGCGCCACCACCGGTACTCCGTCCAGAGATCCTTGAGGTCACTCCAGGCCCGGTACTCCTGCCAGTACGCGGCCACCAGCCTCGCCACCAGGTCGGCATTGAGGGCGAACTCGCCATCCCTTCGACCCTGAACGGCATGGGACTTCACCCTGATCGGCCTGCGGTACCGGCCGAACCGCCTCATCCTGACCAGCACCGGCGTTCTTAGAACCGACCTGCTCCCGTCCTGACGCCACCAGCGGACCGAGAACACGTCGAAGGCACCAGCGGGCTGGGTCACCTTGAAACCCTCTGCAAGCCTCTCCAAGGCCCTCTCCGTGCGTTCCAGCGCCGCATGGAGCTCGGGGGTCACCTCGCCTTTCTCCAAGCTCTCACGCAAGGCTGCGAGGTTCGCGGCGGGGCCTGTGGCCGCCTCGCTGTCGGGGATGAAGGTGAGCCTTTTCCAGCGCGGGCGGGAAGCCATCAGCACACCCCATCGGGGGATGCGGAACGGGATGCGCCACGGAAGGAACGAAACTGTGCCTTGGGGGGCGTGCCACCGTTCACGTACGGAAGCGAAGCCCGAGAGGGTCCATTACGACGGCAATCAAGCGGGCGGAACGCAGGGATCAATGCTCGGTCCTCGACGGGGGTGCTGACGGCCGGAAACCCGCAGTGGGATGCGGCGATCGCGGGAGTATTCTAACCTCAAAACGGCAAACAGATGGGGGACTTTCCTACAAGAAGGTTATGTCGCCGAGGAAAAAATGCTCGGACGGGCAAGCGCCAGGAACGTCGCGTCGGAGGGCTGGCGGCAACCCTCACGGCCAAGTTGGGAACCTCAAGCTGAATACTCCGTGTTAGTCGCGCCAAACACGGAGTATTCGATCAGCAGCATGGCACCGGCGCGCTGGGTCTTGGGAGCAGTCACGGAAAAAAGACGGAGTTAGTCACGACTAAAACGGAGTTAGTCGCGCCAAACACGGTGTTATTAGGCTGGAATGGATGGTGGATGCACGGAGTTAGTCACGCCAAACTCCGTGTTTGGCGTGACAACGTAGTTGTCGTGGTGTAGAGTCTCCGGCGGGCGGCAACTTTGGCCGTCGAAACTCAACCAACCGGAGCATATATGCACCAGCACGTAGTGGGCCTCGATGTTGGCCATTCAGCGGTGAAGATCGCCGTCGACACCGCGCATGAGACCATCCAGTCGGCTGCGGCCCCGGCCATCGAACTGACCACCGACTCGGCAAAGGCCGCGGCCAAGGCGAGCACGGTATCCCTCGGCAAGGAGAAGTGGCTGGTCGGCGACCCCGCCTTGGTGCACACCTTCGGGCGCGTCGCTGATGGGTTGAGGGATGACTGGATTACCACAAAGGAATTCGCCGCCCTCCTGAAGGCCGGATACGAACGCGCGATCCATCTGATGGGGGGCGACGCGGACATGGTTGTTGTAGGCCTCCCGAGTCGGCTGTTCTCCCAGCAGTACGAGAAGCTGCTGAACCTGACCGGGGCCACGCTGGGCCTGGACAAGGACAATATCCGTGTGGTCCCGCAGCCGTACGCGGCCTTCTACGTGCACGCCATGAAGGCGGACGGCACGCCCGCCCTTGCCGACCTCGCGGCCGATGACTACGCGATCATCGACGTTGGGTACTACACGACCGACTTTGGCTACATCGCCAAGGGGCAGTGGTCCGAAGCGGGAGCGCAGTCGATGCACGGCGTTTACTCGGCAGCCGAGTCCATGCAGCGGGCCATCGCGACGGAGCTTGGCAAGGACCTCGATGTGCGCAAGTGCGATAGCGCCTTGCGCGCGAAGTCGATCCGTATCGACGGCAAGGTCGTTGACCTGACGGAGCAGACCGAGGCAGCTTCCGACACGCTGGCGCATTTCATCATGGAGCGCGCAGAGAGGGTGTTCAGGGACTGGCTCCACGATTCCGCCAAGCGCGTCCTGGTGGTTGGTGGCGGCGCGCCGTTGGTCTACAACTCGCTCAAGAAGCAGTGGGGCCACACGGAAATGCCGGAAGACCCGCGCTTCGCTGTCGCGGAGGGCATGCGCCGGTACGGCACTATTCAGGAGTAAAGCCATGGCCCCACCGAAAGGCGAGGTGGTCAGGCTTGAACCGTGTCCGGAGCAGCTCAAGCTGCAGATTCGGATGCGGCACAGCCAGGCACCTGAACTAGCCGAGTGGATTTGGAAGCGGCCGTACAGGGCAAGCGCCGCCATCAAGGTGGTGCTGGAGCGGGCGCTGCGTAGTGGTGAGCTCGACGCAGCAGAGAGGGAAATTTCCGATGCCCAAGATGGGACGTGAGGGGCCTGCGCCTGAACGCCTGCGTGTAGACGTGTGGACGAATCGCAAACGCGACCCAGAGCTGGTTGAATGGCTCTGGCGCAACCCACGCGTCGCCGGCAAGAAGATCAGGGAACTGCTACGCGCCTACCTGGCCAGTGAGGGCGAGGTCGCGGCGCCGACCGCTAACGCCGCGGCGCACGCACCGGCCGCTGACCGAGCAGTGGCGGCGCCAGTCGCGCCAGTGCCGCCCAAGGTTGAGCGCCAAGCCGCCGCATCGCACCACGACACGGCGCCCACGATCGCGCCAGCACCACCGGCGAGCAGCAAGCCAGTCCAGTCGAGGGCACCTGATACAGGCGATCAGCCGCGAAGCAGACCAGATGGCGAGACCGCGCGTCCAGCGCCAACTCACCATCCGCGCGTCGCGCCAGCCGATGTGCCCAAAGCGCTGCCGCGCCCGTTGCAACAGCCGCCCGAGACGACGGCGCCAATGGAAGCGTCGAAGCATCCGTCGCCTCCACCAACGACGCCTTTGCAGACACCAGCACCAGCGCCGGCACCAGCCCCTGCACCACGATCAGCGACGCCACCCTCACCGGCAACACCGCAGGCCAAGGAGCCACCAGCGCAGGCCCAGACCGGCAAGGCGCCCCAAGTGCACATGACCCCGGAGGCACTGCAGGCCAAGGAAGCGCTGATGCGGCTGGTCAAGAGCGCGCCCAAGCCGAACAGGTAGGAGAGTGGTCGGATCGGCGTTCGTAATGAATGCCGCGGCCCGCATAATAGTGGTAATTGCTCGCAACACACATGAACTCGTGACTCGCTCATCCATGCAAACCGGCATCGGCCGGAAGCATGGGAGTGTGTCATGCGAGAACTCCTCGAAGGGGACATCCTTTGGGGAATGTTCCCCATGGATAGCGGCAACGGCAAGGCAATTCACCCAGCACTCGTTGTTGGCAGTATTGGTGGGCGGCCTGTTGCGCTGCTTGGAACTTCCGAGAACGTGCCGCCTCGGAGTGGCCCGGACGTGCTTGTGCTGGCTCCGCGCGGAAAGGCATCAGACGATCAGGACTGGAGACTTACGGGTTTGCGAGATCCGACAAGGTTCTCGACAACAGCCAAGCTCTTTCCCGTCTCAGACGAGACAAGGTACGCGTTGATCGGGACGATAAGCGAATTCAAGCACGATTCTGGATGCCGCGAATGGCTAAGTCATCTCAACAGGCTCAGCGACATCGCAAGCAGACGCCTGATGGCCATGATGAAGGCGCGGCAGCACCCGCGTAAATGATCCAACCGCCGTACCCTTTCTGGGTACGGCGGTTTCCGTCTGCGTCACGCTATTTCACAATAGAAAACTTGGCGCGGTGCGCTGCATCGTGATCGGCAAGCATGCGCGCACAACGCCGCGCGCTTTCCTGCATGTCGGCCGCAGCCAGGACAAGCAACTCCTGGGGCCAGTCTTCAATGTCCGTTGGCAGCTCGCGCATGTCCCAGCGGCCGTAAAGCCAGTTGGATTCCTCGGCGCGCACTGCGGCAAGATCCACTATGTTGCTACCGGCGTTCGGCACGCGCGCACCCATGTCCGTCGTAGCGGACGGAGCAATCTCAAGTACGGGAAAGGCAATCACATTATTCATCGGCAACACCTCAATAATGACGTTGAGCATCAGGCTCGACGTTTGCGATGAGGTATTGCGGCTGGATAGCCCTTATATAGTCATTATACCACGCGCAAAATGTGCCCCGTTTGCTTCATGATTGCTCGTCACCGTACGACATGGAGTTCGGCTCTCATCGCCGAGTCGTGATCAGCCAGCATATCGCCAAACGGATCTTTGCTTTGCCATTCCGCCGCCACCCGCTCTAGCAGAGCCTGTGGCCAGTCCTCAATAAACGTCGGCAGTTGACGTATATCCCACCGGCCGTAAAGACAGTTGGACCTATCGGCGCGTACCGCGGCCAACTCCACCACGTTGCAGTAAGAACCACGTTCCTTGTGGTGGGCCGCCTCGTCCTCAGCAACCATGCGGTCCCACTCGCGCTCGCTCGCGTGGTCGTTGGCCATCAAGATCAGCAACTCCTGCGGCCAGTCTTCCATGTCCACCGGCAACTCTCGTATATCCCAGCGCCCATAGATCCAGTTGGATTCCTCGGCGCGCACCGCGGCCAGGTCAACCAACACACCGCCGGCAGCGGAACCCTGCGCGCAGACGTTGGCGCCCGCCCGGTTGGTAGACTTCGGTGGAAGTTCGGGGAAGGCAATCACGTTGCTCATCAGTTAACACCTCGTTTGAACATCAAGCATCAGGCCTGACGTTTTGCGATGAGGTGTTGATGGCTTATTGCCCCTGCAAGCCCATTATGTCACGCACGGGATCGCACACGTTTGCGATCGCGCCACCAAAAAGAAAAGGCCGCCCGCAGAAATGCGGTCGGCCTTTGTGTCGTCAGCGGTGCGCCCCAGCGGGGTGGTACACCTTGTGCCGCGCTCTACCGACGCGCAGCTTCGTGTGCTTGTGATCGTTGAGCCACAGCACGCCCTTTGCGACCACGGCCAGGATGGCCAGTGCCAGGGACAGCATGAGAATCGCCGCCGTGAACGCGAGAGTGAACAATCTCGAGATGAAACGCATGATGCCTACTCCTGCATGGGCTCACCGAGCCCTTCAGCCACAAGAGCTCCTTACATGGTTGGCTGTGTTGCGGGGGATAGCCAAGGCACCTTGCGCTTGCTGGCGACAAACAGGAACCCCGATCCGTTTCCGGACCGGGGTTGTTTGGGGCTACGTGTTCGCGTGAGTCGCCGGCAACTCACCGAGTGCTGCGAGCGCTTGTCGTGCGAGTGCGCACGCGTCGTCGATGGCGCCAAGCGTCATGGTGTCGCCGTTCGCCTTGCGGCGATCGTACGCCTCAACAAGAAGGCGTGATGACTTCAACGCAAGCTCGCGCGCGCGGTCGCTGCCGGCTGGCTCCACGACCAGTTTCGCCCCGGTGGTGTCCACCATGCCCATGACCTTGCGGATGGCGTCACCGCAGTTCGGAACGTCGACGAAAAGGTAGAACGCCGGTTCGTGCGGCCGTTCAACGCACACACGGAACTTCTGCATGTTCATGTCCAACCTCCGTTGGTTGAGTGTTGACCAGCCCTAGAAAACGCCGCGCGAAGCGCGACGTGCCAGTCAGGCGAGGGAAGGGCGGCCTTCCTCGACGCAACGCATCGCCACCTCGCCGCTCGGTTGAGCTGCGGAGCTGACACCGTTGACCGTGGCGATCCAACCGCCGCCGAACGCGCCGGTGACGGCGCCGAGCTCTTTCCCGTCGGCATCCACGTAGATGGCCGGGAGCTTGGCCCAGTCGAACATCGGTACCCACTTGCCGCGTGGTGCTGTGCTGGTTTTCTTGCCGGACATTGCTTCATCCTCGATTTCGCGCCTTGATCGGCGCGGTTCCCACCAACGAGGCCGAATCCGATCGTCCGCGGTTGCGCGGGGTACCCATGCAAAGTGAAAGGCCCCGGAGTCCGGGGCCTTTTCGGTTACGAGATGACTTCCACGACGAGTCCGTCGTTGCTCGCGGTCTCGATCATGTTCTTGGTGCCTGGCGAGTGGCCGTCCCAGTACGCGATGAGATGCGATGCCGACCAAGCCATGAACTGGTTGCGGATGGGCCCGGCCGCTTTCTTGTAGCGTGTCCAGTCAGCGGGATAGCGGCGCATGTCGACGCGGTTCTCGACAGCCCAATCCTCGCCGGCTGTGTCGGGACCTTTTGCGCCGCCGGACACCACGATGGCTTTTCTGCCATGCGGGTCGATTTCGAACTGGTCAAAGACGCCTGCGAGGTTCGACGTTACGCGGTCCGGATCGAATTCCCGGCTGCCGGCGACGATTACCCGCGGCGGTCTGGCTGGATCAAGACGGCATTCCCACGTCCACGGCAGGTGGACGTTCCGCGTTTTGCGCGCGAAGAACGGCATGATCTCGTCGTCGTGGTAACCAGCGAGTCCGCAACCGATGCGGGTCACCTGGAAGTGATCGCCGGGCCGCGCCGCTGCGTACGCCAGAAATCGTGCGATGCCGCCTTCGATGGCGGTGAGCGGCAAAGTCCTGATGCGCGCGTCCTTGGTTGGTATCGCGTAGCACGCACCGGAGATGCCTTCGGCGTGGCCGTTCTCGACGCCGCACCAGCGGCTGGCGAAGCGCGCGGCTCCAGCGCCGTTGATTCCAGCCTCGTTCGAGCCATAAACCATGATCGGCTCCGGCGGGAGTGGCGCATCGCTATTGGCAATTTCGGCGAGCACGTCGCCGTGGCACGCGTGGGGAGCGCACCAGCAGCCGAGCGTCTTCCCAGCAAGCTCACGCCGCGCAAGCCGCATGAGGTACGGGTTGACGTGCAGCCACGCCCGGAACTTCGCGATCACTTGCTCGCGATCGCCGTCGCGGCCGATCTTGAACGGGTTGCCGAAGGCTGATGGGCGGCCGATGTAGACATCGGCACCCTCGCGCTTCCAGTGCTTCACAAGTGGGTGGGGCATGATTGGTTGTCCGTGATGGGTTCGCGAGCCTGGGCGCGCCGGGCGCCGCAGGAGCGTTGCACGCGATCAGCACGCACCGAGCTGGACTCGCGGGGTCCGCGCGATAGGACGTCCGCGCAACACATCAGCGCGGCCACGCCGTAGCTCCCAACCGAACGTCGCCATTCCGGCGACCAGGTTAGGGAGAAACAATGGAACAACTGTCTCTGTTCTCCTCTTTGGAGGGGACTGGCGGGCCACAGCGCCCGGTCGTAACCGCGGTGAAAGCCGCGCTTGCGCCGGTCACCGCTCCGTCAGGGCAGGGACCGGCTGAAGTCATCCGGCTGGTCTGGCCCAAGCTCCAAATCGCCGTCCCCAACGGGGAAGTTGGCAAGTACGACTCCAACATCGAAGCGATCAAGTTGCTCAAGGTGTTGAAGGCGGAAGACCGCGTGCCGACCGCCGGTGAGCGCAAGACCCTCAATGCCTACTCCGGCTGGGGCTCCCTCGGCCAGAAGTTCGCGGCATGGCAGGAGCCTTGGAAGAGCCGTGTTGCGGCACTGGACGAACTGTTGAGCGAACCCGAGCGCGCGAGCGTCCGGGCGAGCGTCAACAACGCCCACTACACACCGCAGGACGTCATCGACGCGATGTGGCAGGTGGTGGAACGCCTCGGCTTCAAGGGCGGGAGGATCCTCGATCCCTCCGCTGGCACGGGGTTCTTCATCGGCGCGATGCCGACGAACATTGCACGGCGTTCGAATGTGACTGCGGTCGAGATCGACACGATCTCGGCGGGAATCACCGAAAAGCTCTATGGCTCCTTTGGGGCCAAGGTGCACGCCTGCGGTTTCGAGCGCGCGCCACTGGTGGATGGGTTCTATGACCTGGCCATCAGCAACGTGCCGTTCGGCAGCTACAAGGTCGTGGACGCGAAGCACAAGACGTACTCGCGCTTCTCGATCCACAACTACTTCTTCGCGAAGGCGCTCGACCTGGTTCGTCCGGGCGGTCTGGTGGCGTTTGTCACCAGCACGTTCAGCATGGACAGGCACGACTCCAGCGTGAGGCAGTATCTCGCGAAACGCGCGCGACTCGTCGGAGCCTTCCGGCTCCCGAGCAGTGCGTTTGCCCAGGTGGCCGGCACCAGTGTCACGACGGATGTCGTGGTGCTGCAGAGGCTCGCTTCTGATGCCGATGGCAACCGTGATGAATGGTTGGAAACCGTGCAGACGGAAGCCCCTCTCGGCTTGATGTATTCCGAGTCGAAGCCGCAGATCAACCAGTGGTACGAAGCGCACGCGGACCGTCTCGTCGGGAAACTGACGCTTGTACGGAACGGGTACCAACGCACCCTCGGTGTCGAGTTCAACGGTGACCTTCAGTCGGCGCTGCGTGAGCAGGTCGCGAAGTTTCCGGAGGGCATTTACCACCCGCAGGCGCAAGCCAAGCCGGCAACGCCCAAAGCGCGCAAGCGCGAGGACGCCGGGGAAGCCAAGACGCTGCCTCCCGGGAGCTTCGTCGTCAAGGAAGACGGCACCCTGTGGATTCGCGAAGGCGAGGCACAGATGGTCGAAGCCGGCGCAAACGGCAAGAAGGCCGAACGTATTGCTGGCTTGATCGGCGTGCGTGACGCAGCCAGGGAACTGGTTGCAGGCCAAGTGTCGCCGAGCGTGCCGTCCGTTGCACTGGGGCGGATGCGCGAGAAGTTGAACGCTGCGTATGACGCTTTCGTGCGCAAGCACGGAGCGGTGCACGAACGTGGCAACCGCCAGGTGTTCAGTTCCGATCCCTCGATGCCGCTTTTGCTGTCACTCGAGGTCGAGGACGAAAACACCCACCAGGTCGCGAAGGCTGACATTTTCCGTCGGCGCACGGCCGGCGGTTTGCAAGTCGTGCATTCGTGCGACTCGCTCACCGACGCAATATCGGTGGTGAAGGATCGCTCTGGTTCACTGGACGTGGACGAGATGGCCGGTCTGCTCGAGAAGTCGGAAGCGGCTGTTCGCTCGGATTTGTTGGAGAGGGGGTTGGCGTTCGTTGACCCCACGACGAGTGAGTTGGTCGAAGCCGATGTGTACCTGTCCGGCAATGTCCGCGAGAAATTGCGGGTGGCTGAGGCGGCGCAGGATGGCTTCGAGGCAAATGTAGCTGCCTTGAAAAAAGTGATCCCAGCCGATCTGGCACCGAACGAAATCAGGGCAACCCTTGGGTCGACCTGGATTCCGGAGTCGGATTACACGGCGTGGATTACCGAGCTGCTCGGCAAGGAGGTCGGGGTTTCATTCTCGGCCAACACCGGCGCATGGCAGATCAGCGCAACCAAATGGGACCGGCAAAACGGCTCCGAGGGTGCGTTGAAGTTCGGCACGAGCAGGATCGACGCCTACACGCTCATCGAGCAGGCGCTGAACCAGCAAGTCCCGACCATCCGCGATCGCGATCCGTACGATCGCGACAAGTACGTCACCAACGCTGCGGCAACACTGGAAGCGAGAGAGCGCCAGGAAGCGCTGAAAAAGGAATTTTCAACATGGGTGTGGCAGGACGATGCCAGAGCACAGCGCCTCGCGCGTCTGTACAACGACACGTTCAATTGCTACGCGCCATGGGAACCGGACGGGAGTCACATGACCCTGCCTGGATACTCGCAATGGCACAAGCTGCACGCGCATCAGGTGAACGCTATCTGGCGTGTCGTGGCAGGCGGGCGCAACGCCCTGCTTGGTCACGTGGTTGGGGCTGGTAAGACCCTGACGATGGTTTGCGCGGGCATGGAGCTCCGTCGCCTTGGAAAGGCGCGCAAGCCGATGTACGTGGTGCCGAACCACATGCTCGAACAGTTCAGCGTCGAGTTTTTGCGGGCCTATCCGGCCGCGAACATCCTGGTGGCCAGCAAGGCCGATTTCCAGGGTGACAAGCGCCGCGTCCTGCTGTCGCGCATCGCGACAGGTGATTGGGATGCGGTGGTGGTTACGCACTCGACGTTCGAGCGCATCAAGTTGGCTCCGGATTACTTGAAGGGATACATCGAGGACCGGGTCGACGAGATCGTGGCGGAACTGGAAGCGCTGAAGGGCGACAGAGGCATGTCGTTCAAGGAGCTGCAGCGCGCCAAGAAGGTGTGGGAAGCGAGGCTGGAGCGGTTGGCCGCCGGCAAGGAAAAGGACGATGTGTTGTCCTTCGACGAGCTCGGGGTTGACTGGTTGTTCGTCGACGAAGCGCATCTGTTCAAGAACCTTTATCGGTTCACGAAGATGTCGCGAGTCGCCGGACTGCCGAACAGCAACGCGGAACGCGCCTTCGACATGCTGTTGAAGACACGGTGCGTCATGGAACGCCGCGGCAGTGAGTGCGGCGTGGTGTTCGCGACCGGTACGCCGGTATCGAACAGCATGGCGGAAATGTGGGTGATGCAGCACTACCTGCAGCCTGCCGCGCTGGAACGTGCGGACGTCCGGTTCTTCGACGCGTGGGCCACCAACTTCGGTGAAGTGGTCACGGCGATCGAGCTTGCTCCGGATGGTTCGCGCTATCGCACCAACGCACGTTTCGCACGCTTCGTGAACCTGCCCGAGTTGATGGGTATGTTCGCCGAGGTGGCAGACGTGAAGACCGCGGAGATGCTGCGGTTGCCGGTGCCGGAAGCGACGAAGGAAGTGGTGGTGGCGAAAGCCTCCGCTGCGCTCAAGGAGTACGTCGCCGGGCTGGTGGATCGCGTGGACAAGATTCACGACGGAAACGTGGATCCACGCGAAGACAACATGCTGAAGGTCACCAACGATGGCCGCAAGGCGGCGTTGGACATGCGGCTGGTTGATCCTGATGCGGAAGACACACAGGGCAGCAAGGTAAACCTGTGCGTGGAGAACGTGTACGGGATCTGGCGCGAAACGGCGGATAACCGTGGCACGCAGCTCCTGTTCTGTGACCTGTCGACCCCCGGCAAGGTTGGCTTCGACGTCTACCACGACGTCAAGGCCAAGCTGATGCGCAAGGGCGTGCCGGAAGCGGAGATCGCGTTCATTCACGACTATGACACCGACGCGGCCAAGGAACGGCTGTTTGAATCGGTGCGCAGTGGAGCTGTCAGGATTCTTCTGGGCAGCACCACCAAGATGGGCGTTGGCACCAACGTGCAAACCCGCCTCGTGGCATTGCATCACCTGGACGCCCCGTGGCGGCCGGCTGATGTCGAGCAACGCGAGGGCCGGATCATCCGGCAGGGCAACAGCAACGCGAATGTCAGGTTGTTCCGGTACGTCACGGAAGGCAGCTTCGACTCGTATATCTGGCAAACGCTGGAAACCAAGGCGAAGTTCATCGCGCAAGTGATGAGCGGCGACCGCGCCATGCGGACCGCCGAGGACCTGGAACTGGCCGCGCTGTCATACGCCGAGGTGAAAGCCCTGGCGTCTGGCAATCCGATGGTGCTGGAGAAGGCCGGTATCGACGCGGAGGTTGCCAAGCTCTCTGTCCTGCGGTCGCAACACGATCGCAAGCAGTGGGACCTGAAGCAGGCCGCCAAGTGGTTGCCGGAACGGATCGAGCACCAGCAGGCGTACATTGCCAAGCTGGACGCTGACCTCGAGGCGGTCGCCTTGATGGACGACGGCGCCGAGCTGGTGATTGGTGGTCAGCACTACACCGACGCCGACGGCATGGCCGGGGCACTCGAGGAAGCGCGCAAGCGTTTCACGAGCAAGGCTTCGGCCTATAGGCTGGGTGAGGAATCACCCGTTGGCACGTTCGGGTCGTTCGGCCTCGGCTTCAAGCTGAAGCTGTGCCTCTCGGCGGAAGGGTCTCGCGTGATCGCGGTCTTGCATGGCAAGTCCGAGTATGAGCACGAGGTTCCCAAGACGGGACGCTTCATCCTGACTGCCGTGAAAGCGGCGCTGGCCGATGTGGCCGGTGAGCGCGATCACGCCGATGCTGCTCTGGCGGACTACCGCGTGCGTCTGGACGCTGTCCGGTCGCAGGTTGGCAAGCCGTTCGAGCATGCCGACAGGCTCGCCTCGCTGCTGCAACGGCAGGAAGATGTCAACAAGGCCCTTGGTGTTTTCGAGTCCGACCACAGTGGACTCGGAGAGGAACCTGATGCCGCCGCGGCTTGATGCGGTGGTGCCCTGAAAGTACCAACCCCGCCAGCACATGCTGGCGGGGTATTTTCATGGCCGGCCGCCGCCAATCGACCACAGGCCGGAAGGGCGCGCGGCGCGGAGCTCCGCCTACTGCCGGGGCGAGGCAGCTAAGCCGTGGGCGCCTGGTTGACAACTCCGCGAAATCGCACAAATTTCAAGGTTGACAGAAGCGGGAATTTGCATAATTCGCCAAGCTTGGCGTGATCATGGGCACTATTCGCAACAGTCCGTTCGGGGCCTGAGCACCTTCCATGCAAACGGCGTGTGTCGCCGGGATTGAATGGAGGGTTCGTCATGTACGACCCGTTCGATGGCCTTGGGGCCGACTTTCGTGGCGACGCTGTTGCGTTGGCCTCGCTCGATGGAAGCGTTGCGGCCGAGCCGGAGCGCGATCCCAGCGAAACGTTGCTGCAGAGGCTCGCTTCGCGTGTGGTGATGCAAGTTGTGGCTGACCTGCGTGAGAAGCGGGCAACAGTCGCAGAGCGGTTGGATGCGGCGATGTACATCATGTCCGGTGATTCGGACAAGTACATCAGGGCGGCGTCGGCAGGGTGCCGGCCGTCCACGATCGCAGCGCGGATTTCCTCGCTGCACGACGAAGCACGTGAGACGATGAACGCACTCCAGCGTGAATCCGAACACGACACAACCGAAGCCCCGCTGGCTTTGGTTGCATGACCATCGAACCCCGATCCT
>SCQS01000067.1 GCA_004299705.1 Rhodanobacteraceae bacterium
TGCCATGGCCTCGGCATACCGCTCAAAGCGCGTCTCCAGACTGCTGCGCATGGCCCACCTCCGCGCCGTCGCTCGAAGATGGTGCGATCATCTCACATTTTTAGTAACACAGTAGAATTAGAAAATTAATAGAAAGATTGTGATTTAGAGCCAGGATCGGTGGAATCCACGAGTCGTGGTCGCATTTGGCAGCAATGAATACGTTCCCGGAGGCTTCCGCGACGCGGCGCCGTGCGCTACCATCAAAGTTCTGGCTTGCAAAGGGCCTTGCGGCCCGATGGGTCGCCGCCCGGCAACGCCGGCTCCATATTCCGAGGAACCTCCATGCAAAAGCTTGCTGTAGCGCCGTTGTTTCTTGCCACCCTGATCCTTGCCGGTTGCGGGTCTCCCAACTCGTCCGGCGGCAGCTCTTCCACGACCAGCGCGGCTGCGGGCGCGTCACAGGCAGGCGCACCCGCGCCGGCGGCCACCGCGGTGACCGGTACCGTCACGGTGCCGAATCCGCCCTCGCCGATCACGTCGCAGGCGAAGCTGGAGCTCTCGCTGGTGGATGTCACCGCGCAGCCCGCAGTCACCGTGAACAAGCAGGACTTCGCCCCGCCGACGTTCCCGCAGGCGTTCCATATTCCTTTCTCGGCCTCGGCCATCAACGGCAACGATCTGTACGTGTTGCAGGCGACCATGCAGGACAACGGCCGCACCTACACCACCAAGCTGCAGCAGCCGGTGCTGACCCGTGGCCAACCCGCCAAGGTCGACATCGTGCTGGTGGCCGAACCGACCAAGGCGGAGAAGATGCTGGCCGACTTCGAGAATGCCAAGCGCCAGACCGGCGCGATGACGGTGAAGACCGGCACCTCCAGCAAGATCGGCGAATCGCACAGTTGGCAAGTGTTCAGCGACGAACACGGCGTCGAATTCATCATCGAGCAGACCAACGAGGCCGACAAGGGCTTCACCAAGACCGAGTACGCCTACAAGGACGGCCTGCCATGGGTGGTGGTGCAGGAACAGATGCCCAAGGCGGACGCACCGGCGACTTCGACCGAGCGGGTCGGCTGGGGCAACGATGGCGTGGTGGTGCTGAACCAGCAGATCAGCGGCGGCAAGACCACCACGATGTCCGATGCGCAGACGAAGGCGTTGAACGCCCAGGCGACCGCGGAGTACAAGCGCTTCAAGAAGCACTGAAGCGGGTTAGCCGCAGCGCATGGAAAAGGCCGCGTGTCGCAGGACACGCGGCCTTTCGCCGTTGGCCTCCCCCTTCGGAACGAAGGGGGAACGAGGGGGATGGGATGGCTCTTCGCGCGCGAGCGCGAGCAAGGGCGCTGTCAGAACCGGAACTTCGCACCGATGTTGAGGCTGTTCAATTGCTGGCTGGAATCCGAGAAGCGCCCGTCGTAGCCGATCCAGCCCGAGAAGTTGGGCGTGAAATCGGCGGCCAGGCCCACGCCCACGCTGCCCCAGTTCTTGTCCGGCATGAAGCCCGGCAGCGAGAAGGTGCCGGGCATCGTCACCAGGCCCGCGGTGACATAACGAATGCCGGCGTCGTTGTCATGGTTCCAGGCGACCCGCGCGAACGGATGCAGCAGCGTCGCGCCAGCCTGCAGGTTGGCGGTCACCTGCCAGCCCAACGTGCCGATCAGCGCGCGGCGATCCTGCGAATCGAAGGTCATCGCGGTGGCGTCGCCACCGTTTTCGCTGAAACCGTCGACGTGCGCGTGCTGCCACGACAGGTCCGCGTACGGACCGGTGCGCCAGTTGCCGAAGTTGAACCACCACCCGCCGGTCAACGCCAGCGCAGTGTGGTAACCCGACGTGCTACCGGATTCGTAAAGCGTGGTCGGGCCGATCGGGATGTTGCGATGGATGCCGCTGTAACCCAGGTGTCCGAAGCTGCCGATCGCGCCGAAGTAGGCCTGGTCCCAGCCCCACATCACGTAACCGGTGGCCAGCAGGTCCTGCAGCTTGAAGCCGCCGGCGTTGCCCGCGAAATCGTCCTTTTGCTGGCCGGCGGTGAACGCCAGGCCCGCGGTCATCGCGTCGGACGGATGGATGTCCGCGCCGATGCTGAGCGTGTTGACGTCGTTGCTGCTCTTGGGCGAATCCACCTGCTGGTCGAGGCGCTGGCGCGCGTAGTCGTAGCTGGCCCACAGCCGCAAGCCGTTGCCGGGCGCATTGGCGAGGCTGCTGGTGGCCTGGTCCACGATCGAACGGTTGAGGCTTTGGTCGATCTGCAAGGGCGCCTCGCCCAGCAGTGACATCTCGCCAGGCGCGGTGATGATCGATTCCGCGTACTGCGCCAGCATCGCATGCGCGGCGGTGGTCGGATGCACGCCGTCGGCAAACAGGTAAGTGTTCTGGGTGCCGGGCTGGTAGGTGACGGTGGCGCCCGGCGTGCCGGCCGGCAGGCATTCGAATGAACTGCCGCTGCCACCGGTGCAGGCCGGCTGGGTGACGTTGGTGAAACCGTAGCGCGCCGGGTCGGCGATCAATTCGCTCAAGATCCCGAACACGTTGACAGGGATGATGTTGACGCCGGAGTTGGCGAGCCCGGTGTTCAAGGTGTTGTTGTAGATCAGCGACAGGCCGGTGAGCTGCGCTGCGGCCTGCGGCCCTGCCGCGAGGGCCGACGGCGTGATGCCGATGTTGGGCAGGTTGAACACCATCACGTAGCGCGCGCCCGCCTTGCCGAGTTGCTGGATCATGCCGAGTTCGGTCGCCGCCGCGGTTTGCAGGTTGGCTTGCACCTGGGCCGGGGTCAGTTGCCCTGCCTGCGCCAGCGCGACGTTGTAGAACACGTCGTTGGCGCCACCCCAGACCGTGTACAACGTGTTCGGATCGGCCGCGCCGCCGCTGGCCTTGAGGTACATACCAAGCTGTGTGGGCAGCGTAGGAACTCCGGCCGGGGTGCCGGGAGAATTGTTGATGACACCGGCGCCACCGAAGGCAAAATCGGTGCCGCCCGTGAGGGCCGGTGTCATAGGCACGCCAAAGTAATCGGCGATGTTCTCGACGCCGGTCTGGCCCGGGTTGGTGGTGAAGCGCATGGTCAGCGGCAGCTTCGCCAGGGTCGACAGGTTGCCGTCGTCGCTAAGGCTGTCGCCGAACACCACCATGTGGTCGAACAGCCCCGCGTGTGCGGAAGGCTGGGCGGGAGGTGCGGATTGCGCGAACGCGGCGGAACTTGCAAGCGCCAGCGCCACGGCGCAGGCAAGATGACTCGGACGAGGCATGACCGGAAACTCCGTAAGGCCGGATGGCGGGACGCGGCAAGCCTAATACAAGCGTTTGAATTGTTCCATCCGTGGGCGTATGGGGAAGAGCCATCCCCCTCGGTCCCCCTTCCTGCGGAAGGGGGAGGAAAAACCCACCCTCTTCCAAACGAAGGGGGCGATGCGAAGCATCGGGGGGATGTGCTGGATGCGAGTGCGTCTTGTGCGATCTCAGTGCACCAGTCACGCCGCGCGCGGACCGCGCTGCCGATGCAGATGCACCAGCAGCAGCGAAATCGCCGCAGGTGTGACCCCGCTGATGCGGCGTGCCTGACCGAGCGTGGCGGGCTTCACGCGTTTCAGTTTCGCCGACACTTCGGCGGACAGGCCGCGCACGCGGTCGTAGTCGAAGCCAGCCGGGATCGGCGTGTCTTCGTGGCGACGTTGGCGCTCGATCTCGTCGCGCTGGCGATCGAGGTAACCCGCGTATTTGGTTTGCACCTCGACTTGGGCTGCAACGTCTTCGCGCTCCACGCCGGGGCCGAAACCTTGCGTATGCGTCAACGTGGCGTAATCGAGTTCCGGTCGGCGCAGTAGATCCAGCGCGTTGGCTTCGTGCGCGAGTGTGATGCCGCGTTGCGATTGCAGCGCGATGCCCAATGCGTTGGACGGAGCGGCCCATAATGATTTGAGACGTGCGGTTTCGCGTTCCACCGCATCGCGCTTCGCACGCATCGCATCGAAGCGTTCCCGCGGCACCACGCCCAGTTCGAAACCTTTTTCGGTAAGGCGCAGGTCGGCATTGTCTTCGCGCAGGTGCAACCGGTACTCGGCGCGCGAGGTGAACATCCGGTACGGTTCGATGGTGCCGTTGGTGGTCAGGTCGTCGATCAACACGCCGATGTAGGCTTCGTCGCGACGCGGCCACCACGGGGCCTTGTCGCGTGTGGCACGCGCGGCGTTGAGTCCGGCGACCAGGCCCTGCGCCGCAGCCTCCTCGTAACCCGTGGTGCCGTTGATCTGGCCGGCGAAATACAAGCCGGCAATGGCCTTGGTTTCCAGCCACGGCTGCAGGCCGCGAGGATCGAAGTAGTCGTATTCGATTGCGTAACCGGGACGCGTGATGTGCGCGTGCGCGAAACCCGGGATCGAGTGCACCAGTTCCACCTGCACGTCGAACGGCAACGAAGTCGAGATGCCGTTCGGATAAATCTCGATGGCGTCCAGTCCTTCCGGTTCGATGAATATCTGGTGCGAAGCCTTGTCGGCGAAACGCACGACCTTGTCTTCAATCGACGGACAGTAGCGCGGGCCGGTGCCTTCGATCTTCCCGGTGTACAGCGGCGAACGGTCCAGCCCGGCGCGGATGATCGCGTGCGTGCGCGTGCTGGTGTGCGTGATCCAGCATGGCACCTGGCGTGGATGTTCATCGCGCGAGCCGAGATACGAGAACACCGGCAACGGATCGTCGCCGGGTTGTTCCTCGAACAGCGAGTAGTCCAGCGTGCGCGAGTCGATGCGCGGCGGCGTGCCCGTCTTCAGGCGATCAGCGCCCAGCGGCAGCTCACGCAGGCGTTGCGCGAGCTTGGTTGCAGGCGGGTCGCCCGCGCGGCCACCCGCGTGGTTTTCCAGACCTATGTGGATCTTGCCCGCGAGAAACGTGCCGACCGTCAACACCACGCGCGGTGCGTGGATCGTCACGCCCATTTGCGTGACCACGCCGGCGACGCGGCCGTGTTCGATCACGAGGTCGTCGACTGCTTGCTGGAAGATCTCGAGGCCCGGTTGCCGTTCGACGATGTGCCGCACAGCGGCCTTGTACAACACGCGGTCGGCCTGGCAGCGCGTCGCGCGCACGGCCGGGCCTTTCGATGCATTCAAGGTGCGCCACTGGATGCCGGCAAGATCGGCTGCATGCGCCATCGCGCCGCCGAGCGCGTCGATCTCCTTCACCAGATGGCCCTTGCCGATCCCGCCAATCGCAGGATTGCAACTCATCTGTCCGATGGTTTCGATGTTGTGCGTCAGCAGCAGCGTGCGCGCGCCGCAACGCGCCGACGCCAGCGCGGCTTCGGTGCCGGCGTGGCCGCCGCCCACCACGATAACGTCATAACTGGTCATGGCGTGTCACTTGTATCGAAATGCAACGCGCGAACGGCGTCGGGAGACGTCGAGAATGTGAAATCCCGTTTGCAATCCATGGCCCTGATCATTGCGAAAGGTTACCGCGTGCGTGCATGACGCACGTAATCCTGCGCCTACCCGGCAACGACACAATCTCTTGCAAATTTCGGGCGCGGTTGCCGATGGTTTGGCACGCGACGTGCACGAATACTGCTTGCAAGCCCGCCGCCGCAAGCCGTTGCGAGCGGCACGGACCGGAAAGCAGGAACCGGTTTCGCGTCGGCGGGAAGCACCGGAGACGGTGCGAAAAGGAACTGGCGCCCGGCGGTCATCAGGAACAGGGGGAATCCAGAGTAACCGAAATCCGGGCGCCAGATTTGCAAAAAACATCGGGTGCCGAAGTGGCGAATCGAATCGCAACTGCCCCTTTCGGCGAAGAGTATCAGCGGCGGCATGTGAACGCCACTTGAAGGTTCAGGTTCGGCCGTCACGCAAAACAGAGGAGTGCTTGAGATGAGCTTCGTCGAAATGACCAATGAGGAATGGGACGCGGTTCGCAGACATCACGACGCGTTGATCCAGATGGCAGAACTCGAATTGCAGGCCGAACAGATCCGCGAAACCTGCCCGGACGCGAGCCAGATGTTGAAGCCCATCCAGGTGCAGATGCACGAACTCGACGACGTGATCGCCAAGCTGCCGGCCTGAACCCGGTCACCAGTTGTACCAAGAGAGCGGGGAGCGTCATGGCGCTCCCCGTTTTTGTTGGGTGCGGCAGCCGTCGCGTCAATCCTTGCGGGCTCAGCGAATCTCGATTCCGGGTTTGCGGGCAGCGCGCGGTGCTGGTGCGGGAGTGGGAGCTGGCGTGAAGACTGGCTGCGGCGCCGGGAAGGCGCGGGGCATCACGGCCGGAGCCGCGTTGCGTTGCGGGGCAAATCGGGGTGCCGCCGCCATCGACGGGGCGCGGAACGAGGGCCGGGACGTCGGCATCGGCGCGAAGCGCGGCATCACGATCCGGTGCTGGGCAGGTGCGCGCACGAAGTCGCGTGGCGCGAAGCGCGCCGAATCCAGCGGGCGAGCTTCGACGGATTTGGGCGTCGGGTGCACCATGTAGTACCGCCAGTGTGGCGCGATCGCCGTGCGTTCCAGCTTCAACCCCGGCGGGGGCGACAGGTGCGCGATGACGGCCGGGTGCGGGTCGTGGGGATCGTGCGCGTGCAAACCGTCGTGCCGCCAGTGTCCGCGCCGATGGTGGCGGCGCCAGCAGCCGTCCCGGCAACCCCAGATCGGGAAGTTGAGGGAATACCAGGGACCCCAGTAACCCGGAAAACCCCAGACGTTCGAAATGCCGAGGTTGAAGAAGAACGGGAACCCGAAGTCGTCGTAATCGTTGTCGAACCAGCCGAACGCGCCGGCGTACGGGCTGCTGCCGTTGTAGTAGCCCCAGCCGCTGGTTCCGGGATAATACGGGCCGGTGCCGTACCAGTCGTAGTAACCCTGTCCGGTATAGGTGTTGTCGCTGGTGTAGTAACCGCCGCTGCCCGCGACATTCGGTTGCACGTAGGCGTAGCCGGTGGCGCAACCCGCCAGCACCACGGCGCCGACCAGTGCGACCGCACAGCGCGCAAGCCGTCCCCACCTTCCCGAAAAAGAGGCTCCAGACATGGCACACCTCCGCTGCCGGATTCCTGAAGCCTAGGGTACGCCCCCGGCGATTACGTTTTGCTTAGTGCGCTGCGCCCGTCGCCAGCATCCGCTGCAGGATCTCGCCGAGATCGGGAGAATGCCGCCCACGTGCCAGCAATTCGCGCAGGGCGGATTCGGCCGACGCGCGGCGTTTCGGTTCCAGCCGCGCCCAATCCTCGAAGGCCTTGGCCAGCCGCGCTGCCAATTGCGGATTGCGCGCGTCGATCTCGGCCAGCTTGTCGGCAAAGAAACGATGGCCGGCGCCATCCGGACGATGGAACGCCACCGGATTGGCACGCGCGAACGCGCCCAGCAGCGCGTGCACGCGGTTGGGATTGGCCAGCGTGAAAGCGGGATCGGATTCCAGTGCCTGCACGCGTTCCAGCGTAGCGTGCGCGGGCGTGGTGGCCTGCAGCATGAACCACTTGTCCAGGGTCAACGCGTCGCCGTCGAAGCGTTCGCGGTACAACCGCAATGCATGATCGGTTTGCGCTGCACCCACCCGCGCCAGCGCCGTGAGCGCCGCAAGGCGATCGGTCATGCCGCGCGCGTCGCGGCATTGCGTGAAGGCAAGTTCGGCTCCGGTCGCGCTGTCGTGCCGCGCCAGCAGCGCAAGCACGCGACTTTTGAGGCGGCGGCGCGCAGCAGCTTGCTGGTCGAGCGCGCCGGTTTCGCCGGCATGGAGTTCACGGTACGCAGTGCCGAGCGCAGCGCCCAGCCGCGCGGCCAAGGCGTTCTCCAGCGCTTCGCGTGCTGCGTGCACCGCATCGGGATCGAACGGCGGGTGCCGCGCACCCAGTTCCAGTTCGGTGAGCGGCGTCAGCAGGTCGGCCAACAGCGCGGGGTCGAGGTTCGCACGCTCGGCGAACAATGCGGACAACGCATCGAGCCACGCATCGGTTGCCGCCCGCGTGCTGTCACCGGCAAACGCTTCGTCGAAGGCACGCGCGGCCAGTTGCTGCGCGGCGTTCCAGCGGTCGAAGCCCTCGGTTTCATGGCGCAGCAGCAGCGCCAGTTGCGCGGGCGTGTAGTCGAACACGACCTGCACCGGCGCCGAAAAGCCGCGGCACAGCGATGGCGTGGGCGCGGATGGCACGTGCTCGAACACGAAACGCTGTTCGGTGCCGGTCAGCTCCAGCACGCGGCTGGTCGCGTGGTCGGCATTCAATTCCAGCGGCGTACCGTCGCCCGCGAACAGCGCCACGTTCACCGGAATCGGCACCGGGCGTTTGTGCGCCTGTCCGGGGGTTGGCGACAACTGTTGCGACAGGGTCAGGGCATAGCGCCGGTTCGCGGCGTCGTACTCGCCGTGCGCACGCAACTCCGGTGTGCCGGCCTGCGCGTACCAGGCGAGATACGCCGAAAGGTCGACGCCGTTGGCTTCGCCCAACACCGCCAGCAAATCGTCGATGGTGACGGCCTGGCCGTCGAAGCGCGAGAAATACAGGTCGGTGCCGCGACGGAAACCTGCCGCACCCAGGCGGCCCGCAATCATCCGGATCAGCTCCGAGCCCTTCTCGTAGACGGTCGCGGTGTAAAAATTGTCGATGGCCTGGTATTCGGCCGGGCGCACCGGATGCGCCAAAGGGCCCGCGTCTTCCGGAAACTGCACGCGGCGCAAGGTTGCCACGTCTTCGATGCGTTTCAGCGCGGGCGAGTGCATGGCCTCGCAGAAACTGTGCTCGCGGAACACCGTGAAGCCTTCCTTCAGCGACAACTGGAACCAGTCGCGGCAGGTGACGCGGTTGCCGCTCCAGTTGTGGAAGTATTCGTGGCCGATCACGGCCTCGATGCGGCGGTACTCGTCGTCGGTGGTGGTGTCGGGGTCGGCCAACAGGTACTTCGAATTGAAGATGTTGAGGCCCTTGTTCTCCATCGCGCCCATGTTGAAATCGTGGGTCGCGACCACGTTGAACACCGGCAAGTCGTAGTTGCGGCCGTAGGCGCGCTCGTCCCAGCGCATCGCGCGTTCCAGCGCATCCATCGCGTAATGGCAGCGGCCGATCGCGTCGGCTTCGGCCCACAGCCGCAGGGTGACGTCGCGGCCATCCGCCGTGCGATAGGCGCGTTCGATTTTTTCGAGGTGTCCCGCCACCAGCGCGAACAGATAGGAAGGTTTCGGATGCGGATCGACGAAGCGCGCGAAGTGGAGGCCGCCTTCAAGCTCGCCGGATTCCTTTTCCTCACCGCCGGCCAACAGGATCGGAAAGCGCGTTTTATCCGCGACCAGCGTGACGTCGTAGCGCGCCAGCACGTCGGGACGATCCGGGAAAAAAGTGATGCGACGGAAACCCTGCGCTTCGCACTGGGTCAGCAGGAAGCCGCGTGCGTGGATGCCCGACAAATACAGGCCGCACAACTGGCTGTTGCGCGCCGGGTCGATGCGCACGTCGAGCTCCAGCACGCTGCCGTCGCGCGCGCCGTGGATCGTGAGGCCGGCGGCATCCAGTGCATATTCACTGGCCTGCAGCGCGCGGCCATCCAGACGCGCGGCGACGAGTTCCACGTCTTCGCCATCGAGGCGCAGCGGTTCGTCGCGGTCGCGCGCGAGCGCGAGTTTCGAATGCACCAGGGTTGCATCGATGCCGAGTTCGAACCTGAGTTCGACATGGGTCACCCGCCACGCGGGCGGACGGTAATCGGCAAGGCGGACGGTGGCGGCAGGCGGAGCAGCATGTGGGGTATCCATCCCGTCATTGTAGGTGCGGCACCCCCGCGGGGGAGAGCCTTGGACACGGATCAGAGCGGATAAATGCGGATGAGAAAGCCTCTCATGATTGCGCTCCTGATCCGCTTTTATCCGTGTTCATCCGTGTCAGACGCTGTTGCGGGCGGCTAGCGCGTTCGTGCCGTGATGTGCAAGGATGCGCGGCGCATGAACGCGTTCGCCAACCCCACCCTCGAAGACATTCGCGCCGCCGCCGCGCGCATCGCCGCGCACGCGCGCGTGACGCCGGTGCTGCGTTCGCCTGAATTGGACGTACTGGCCAGCGCCGGGCTGCATTTCAAGTGCGAGCATCTGCAACGCGGCGGCGCCTTCAAATTCCGTGGCGCCTGCAATGCGGTGTGGTCGCTGTCGGATGACGAGGCCGGGCGCGGCGTGGTGACGCATTCCTCCGGCAACCATGGCGCGGCGCTGGCGCTGGCGGCGAAAACGCGCGGGATTCCCGCGCACATCGTGGTGCCCGAAGGCGCGGTGGCGGCCAAGCTGGCCAACATCGAGCGCGCGGGAGGCATCATCCATCGTTGTGCGCCCACGCAGGCCGCGCGCGAGGAAACCTGCGCCAAGGTGCAACGTGAAACCGGCGCGGCGCTGGTACATCCCTACGCCGACGCGCGCGTGATCGCGGGGCAGGGCACGATCGTCCTGGAACTTCTGCAGCAGGCTCCCGATCTCGATGCGGTGATCGTGCCGATCGGTGGTGGTGGCCTCGCGTCCGGTTGCGCGATCGCACTTGCCGCGCTGGCGCCGCGCACGCGCCTGATCGGTGCCGAACCCGTGGGGGCCGCCGATGCGTTTCAGTCGCTGCAACGCGGCGAACGCGTCACCGATGTCGTGCCGCACACGATTTGCGATGGGTTGCGCGCGACCATCGGCGTGCCTGATTACGAATTGCTGAAATCGCATCGTGTCGAAATCATCACCGTGGACGACGCCGCCACGCTGGCCGCGATGCGACTGTTGTGGGCGGAACTGAAGCAGACGATCGAACCCTCGTCTTCGGTCGTGCTGGCCGCATTGCTCGCGCAGCGCGAACGCTTCGCCGGGAAGCGCATCGGCCTGGTGCTGTCGGGCGGCAACGTCGATCTCGACGCGATTCCGTTCCGCGCGGCCTCTGGTTGACAATCACGCGTCACGCGTCTTATCTTCCGCGCAATGCCGTTCGCAATCGAACCAGCACGCACGCACCACGCTCCGGGCTTTGCCGGATGCGCGCGGCTGTCCGCGGCCGGCATGGTTGCCAACACCACCGCCACGACTATTACCACCACGACCACGACCGGCCGCGGGTGGGGATTCGTGCGCAAGTAACCCTTGCAAGCAACGGTCCCGCCCTCGACGAGGCGGGCCGGTGCGATCCGACACTGCCGAACGGGACGGGGCCTCCACAGGAGGTTCACCGTGAACATCGTCGCTGCGCCCATCGCCGAATCCCCGTTCGCGCCAGCCGTCGCCTGGATGCCCCCCGCGCGAACCCCGCGCCGACGCGAGTTGACGATCGGCGTGATCGGCCCCGGCCGGGTCGGCGGCGCGCTGCTTGAACAGCTTCGCGCCGCGCAGCCGCGACTGGAACGCGCGATGGGCCTGGTGTTGCGCCTGCGCGGCATCGTGGCGAGCCGACAGATGTGGCTGGACTCGGATGACCCCGAACTCAACGCCCGCCAGGACGGTGCGCAAACCTGGCGGCCCAACGACCTCGACGGATTTGCCGCCCACGTGCGCTGCGATAACGCGCGGCACGCCTTGCTGGTGGATTGCAGTGCCAGCGAGGAAGTGGCCTCGCGTTATCCCGGTTGGCTGGCGGCGGGCATCCACGTGGTCACGCCCAACAAGTTGGCGGGCAGTGGGCCGTTGGCGCGTTGGCAGGCGATCCACGCGGCCTGCGGCGGCGGCAACGCGCGCTTCCGGCAGGAGGCGACGGTGTGCGCCGGGTTGCCGGTGCTGCAGACCCTGCGCGACCTGCTCGACACCGGCGATGAATTGATCGACATCGAAGGCATGTTCTCGGGCACGCTGGCCTGGTTGTGCAACCGCCACGATGGTCGGCAACCGTTCTCTGCGTTGCTGCGCGAGGCGCTTGCCTTGGGCTACACCGAGCCCGACCCGCGCGCGGACTTGTCCGGCACAGACGTGGCGCGCAAGCTGGTGATCCTGGCACGCGAGGCCGGCCTCGCGTTGTCGCTGGAGGACGTGCTGGTGGAAAGCCTGGTGCCGCCCACGCTGTCCGAGTTGCCGCTGGAGGCTTGCATGGAACGCCTGCACGAGCTCGATGCGCCGTTGGCCGCGAAACTCGCCGAAGCCCGCGCTGGCGGCGGCGTGTTGCGACATGTCGGGCGGCTCGACCGCGACGGTCGCACCAGCGTGCGGCTCAAGGTGCTGCCGCCCGGACATGCCTTTGCCCACACGCGGCTCACCGACAACGTGGTGCAATTCCACACCGCGCGCTATCGCGACAACCCGTTGCAGGTGCAAGGTCCGGGCGCGGGGCCGGCGGTGACGGCGGCCGGCGTGTTTGCCGATCTGTTGCGCATCGCCGAAGCGCTGGAGGCACGGCCATGAGCGCGGACATCCCGGCGCCCATCGGTGCGGCCACGCGGCCGCGTATGGCGCAGGCTTTCGCGTCCGCCAGCGTTGGCAACGTGGCGGTGGGGTTCGACATCCTTGGACACAGCGTGGGCGGTGCCGGCGATCGAGCCGAGGTGCGCGTGATCGACGCGCCGGAAGTGCGCATCGCCGCGATCGACGGCGTGGTTACAGATTTGCCGCACGATCCTGTGCGCAACACCGCGGGTGTCGCGTTGCTGGCATTGCGGCGGGTGCTGGATTTGCGCCACGGCTTCGAACTGGTCCTGCACAAGGGCATCGCGTTGGGTTCCGGCATGGGCGGTTCGGCGGCGTCCTGTGTCGCCGCGTTGGTGGCGGCCAACGCGCTGCTGCATAAACCGCTGCCGCGCGAGGCGCTGTATCGCTTCGCACTGGACGGCGAGGCGGTGGCCAGCGGCAGCCGGCACGGTGACAACCTCGGGCCGATGCTGCTGGGCGGCCTAGTGCTGGCCACGCACGATCGCCTGCTGCGCATTCCGGTGCCCGCTGCGTGGCATTGCGCGCTGGTGCATCCGCACTGCGTACTGGAAACCCGCAAGGCGCGCGCCGCGTTGGCGGGTGATTACGCGCTGGACACGTTTGTCGAGCAAAGCGCCAATCTCGCAATGGTGCTGGCCGGTTGCTTTCGCGGTGACACCGCGCTGGTGCGCGCGGGCCTGCGCGACGTGCTGGTGGAACCACGCCGCGCACGGCTGGTGCCGAATTTCGCGCGCGTGCAACAGGCCGCGCTGGATCACCATGCGCTGGGCGCCAGCATTTCCGGCGGCGGCCCCAGCGTGTTCGGTTGGTACGAGCGGCGCGAGGATGCCGAAGCTGCGGCTCTCGCGATGCGCACGGCGTTCGCCGACGCGGGCCTGGACAGCGACGCCCTGGTTGCGCCGGTCGATGGGCCTGCTGCGAAGTTGATCGATACGAACGGAAGCACGACATGAAGACGACGCGTTACCGCAGCACCCGTGGCCGCAGTCCGATGGTCGGCATTGGCGCAGCCATCGCGGCCGGACTCGCGCCGGACGGCGGCCTGTACGTGCCGGAACGGTTGCCGCGCCTCGACGTCGCCGTGTTCGATCCGAACGGCACGCTGACCGACACCGCGACGACGCTGCTGGCGCCGTTCTTCGCGGGCGATCCACTGGCCGACGCATTGCCTGCGATCTGCGCCGAGGCGCTGACCTTCGATACGCCGTTGCGTCCGCTCGCGGGCGATCCGCATGGACATGTGCTGGAACTGTTCCACGGCCCGACCGCCGCGTTCAAGGACGCGGGCGCGCGTTTCCTGGCTGCCTGCCTACGGCGTTTGCCACGCAGCGATGCACGCCCGCTCACCATCCTGGTCGCGACCTCGGGCGACACCGGCGCGGCGGTGGGCGCGGCCTTCCATGGTCAACCGGGCGTGCGCGTGGTGATCCTGTATCCGGATGGCCGGGTTTCGCCGCGCCAGGCGCACCAGCTCGGCTGTTTCGGCGGCAATGTGCGGGCGCTGCGCGTGTCCGGCCGCTTCGACGATTGCCAACGCATGGTCAAGGCGGCCTTGAACGATGTCGAACTGCAGCGCGAGGTGCCGCTGAGTTCGGCCAACAGCATCAGCCTCGGCCGCCTGCTGCCGCAAATGAGCTACTACGCGCATGCCGCGCTGGCGTGGTGGCGCGCGCAGGCTGTGCCACTCAACTTCATCGTGCCCACCGGCAACCTCGGCAACGCGTTGGCTTGCCTGTGGGTGCGTGAAACAGGATTGCCCGTCGGCGAGATACGGCTGGCCTGCAACGCCAATGCCACCCTGTCCGATTTTTTTTCAGGCGACGACTATCGCCCGCGTGCCGCGGTGGCCACGCTCGCCAACGCGATGGACGTGGGCGCGCCCAGTAATTTCGAACGCCTGCGCTGGACTTTCGGCGACGACATCTCCGTGCGTCGAACGGTGCGTGCGGAATGCGTGGACGATGCGGCCATCCGCGCAACCATCCGCCGGCATGCGCACGAACATGGCGAAGTCCTGTGCCCGCACACGGCCTGCGCGGCGCATGTCCTCGACGGATTGCGTGCGGAAGGCGATCGCGCCGAATGTGCGGTGGTCGCCACCGCGCACCCGGCCAAGTTCGAGGGCGTGGTCGAACCGTTGGCAGGTCGCCCGGTGGCGGTGCCCTCCGCGCTGGCGGTGATGCTGCAGCGGCCAAGCCACGCCGAGCCGCTGGCGGCGGAAGATGCGGCCTTGAAACAGTGGCTGCGCCAGCATGCCCACGCTGGCGAGGCTTTCGTGGCTTGAAAGCGGGTGGACGTCTGGATGGCCAAACCGCCAATCCGCACTAAGAAAAAATCATCATAAGAAAACAGTTGACAGGCTGGCTCGTTCTGCTTTACGTTCGTTCCATGCCGCAGCGCAACATCCAAACCAGCATCGCCGCTCCGAACCGTCCCGCGACGGTCGATGGCCTGCTGCTTGGCGGCACGCTCCTGCTTGCCCTCATTACCCTCGTACTCCTTATTACCAACGGAGGTGCGGGCTGAGGGCATGTGTCCAGGTAGCTAGAAAACGAACCTGAAAACACCCGAAGAACCCCGCACCAGCAATGGCGCGGGGTTTTTTGTTGCCCAAGGACCGGCTTCCCACCACGGAGCCAACCATGGAACCCCAGCAAAGCAACGAATCGAGCGAACCCGGTGAGGTACCTGCCGGGCGCGTACGCGTATTCGATACCACCCTGCGCGATGGCGAGCAGGCTCCCGGCTTCTCGCTGGACCGCAAATCCAAGCTGCGCATGGCGCAAATGCTGGAGGCGCTGGGCGTGGACGTGCTGGAGGCGGGCTTCCCGCAGGCCTCGCCGGACGATTTCGCGGCGGTCGCGGAAATCGCCCACGCATTGCGGGACACCACGGTTTGCGGCCTGGCGCGCTGCGTTGCGGGCGACATCGACAGCGCGGGGCGCGCGCTGCAGAAGGCGCGTCGATCGCGCATCCACCTGTTCCTGTCCACCAGCCCGTTGCACCGCGAGTACAAGCTCGGCATGGACAAGGCGCAAGTGCTCGACACCGCGATCAAGGCGGTGGAGCGTGCCTGTCAGCGCGTCGATGAAGTCGAGTTTTCCGCCGAGGACGCCACCCGCACCGAATGGGATTTCCTGGCCGAAGTGTTCAGCGCGGTCGCCAAGGCCGGCGCCACCACGCTCAACGTGCCGGACACCGTCGGCTACACCACGCCCGCCGAAATGGCCGGCTTGTTCCGCTACCTGCGCAGCCACGTGCCGGGTTCCGACAAGCTGGTTTTCTCGGGTCATTGTCACGACGACCTCGGCATGGCGGTCGCCAACAGCCTCGCCGCCGTCGGCGCGGGTGCGCGCCAGGTCGAGTGCACCATCAACGGCATCGGCGAGCGCGCCGGCAACGCCGCGCTGGAAGAAGTCGTTATGGCGATGAAGGTGCGCGCGGAATACTTCGGCGTCGATACCGACATCGACACGCACAAGCTGTATCCCGCCTCGCGCCTGCTGGCCGAACTGACCGGCCATGCCGTGCCGCGCAACAAGGCGGTGGTTGGCCAGAACGCCTTCGCGCATGAGTCCGGCATCCACCAGCATGGGATGCTGAAGCACCGCGGCACCTACGAAATCATGCGCCCGGAGGACGTCGGCTTCGGCGCCACGCAGCTGGTACTTGGCAAGCACTCCGGACGCGCCGCGCTGCGCGCGCGCCTGGCCGCGCTCGGCCACACGCCCGACGAATCCGCGCTGGACGACATCTTCACGCGCTTCAAGGTGCTGGCCGACCGCAAGCGCGAAATCCACGACGACGATCTGGATGCGCTGGCCCGCGTGCGTGCCGGCACTGCGCGCGTCGCGAAAACCACCGCCACGGGAGTCGCCGCATGAACGCGCCCCGCACCCTGTTCGAGAAAATCTGGGACGCCCACGTCGTTGCGCCCGAAACCACCGATACGCCTGCGGTCCTCTACGTCGACCTGCAGCTCGTGCACGAAGTCACCTCGCCGCAGGCGTTCGACGTATTGCGCGCGCAGGGGCTGAAACTGCGCCGCCCGGATCGCACGCTGGCGACGCTGGATCATTCGATCCCGACGCTGCCGGCAAGCGGTAACGGCGAGCGGCCGTATGCCACGCCCGCAGCCAAGGCGCAGGTCGCGCGACTGGAAACCAACTGCCGCGAGTTCGGCATCGAACTGCATGGCTGGAACAGCAGCGAGCGCGGCATCGTGCATGTGATCGGCCCGGAATTGGGGGCCACCCAACCGGGCATGACCATCGTCTGTGGCGACAGCCATACCTCCACGCATGGCGCGTTCGGCGCGCTGGCGTTCGGCATCGGCACCACCGAAGTCGGCCACGTGCTGGCCACGCAATGCCTGTTGCAGCGCAAGCCGAAAACGCTGGCGATCCACGTGGACGGCGAGCTGCCGCCGGGCGTGGGCGCGAAAGACCTGATCCTGCACATCATCGGCCGGATCGGCGTGAACGGCGGCACCGGCCACGTGATCGAGTACCGCGGCGCGGCCATCGAGAAGCTGTCGATGGAGGCGCGCATGACGGTGTGCAACATGTCGATCGAAGCCGGCGCGCGTGCCGGCCTGATCGCACCGGATGACACCACCTTTGCATGGCTGCAGGGTCGCGCACGCGTGCCGCATGGCGCCGCGTGGGACGCGGCCGTCGCGAAGTGGAGCGCGCTGAAGACCGACGCTGGCGCGCGCTACGACCGCGAGGTGCACATCGACGCGCGCGAGGTGAAACCCACGGTCACCTACGGCACCCATCCGGGCATGGCGCTCGCGCTGGATGCGCCGGTTCCCGCCGCGCGCGACGCCATCGAGCAGCGCGCGCTGGATTACATGCAGGCCGCCGCCGGCAAACCGATGCAGGGCACGCCGGTGGACGTGGTGTTCGTCGGCAGCTGCACCAACGGGCGCCTGCCGGACTTGCGCGAAGCCGCGCACGTGCTGCGCGGCCGGCGCGTCGCGAAGGGGGTGCGCATGCTGGTGGTGCCGGGCTCCGAAGCGGTGCGCCGCGCCGCCGAAGCCGAAGGCCTGCACGAAGTGTTCCGCGCCGCCGGCGCCGAATGGCGCGAGCCGGGTTGCTCGATGTGCATCGCGATGAACGGCGACATGGCGCAACCGGGGCAACTGGTCGTCTCGACGTCCAACCGCAACTTCGAAGGCCGTCAGGGCAAGGGCGCGCGCACCGTGTTGGCCAGCCCCGCCACCGCCGCCGCGTCAGCCGTGGCCGGCGTGATCGCCGATCCGCGCGCATACCCGCAACAGGAGCGAGCCGCATGAAACCCGTCACCCGCATCCACTCGCGCACCGCCGTGCTGGCGGACGAGAACATCGATACCGACCGCATCATCCCGGCACGCTTCCTCACCACCACCACGCGCGAAGGCCTGGGCCGTGTCTGCTTCAACGACTGGCGTTACCTGCCCGACGGCAGCGACAACCCCGCCTTCCCGTTGAACCGGCCGGAAGCGAAGGGCTGCGCGATCCTCGTCGCGGGACGCAACTTCGGCTGCGGTTCCTCGCGCGAACACGCGCCATGGGCGCTGCTGGACTACGGCATCCGCGCGGTGCTGTCGAGTGAAATCGCGGACATCTTCCGCAACAACGCGCTGAAGAACGGCCTGCTCGCGATCGTGGTCGCCGAAGCCGAGCACCACTGGCTGCTCGACAACCCCGGCGTCGATCTGTCCATCGACGTGCGCGAACAAACGATCACCCTGCCCGGCGGCAAGGCTTTTCGTTTCGAACTCGAGCCGTTCGCGCGCCACTGCCTGCTGGAAGGCGTCGACCAGCTTGGATTCCTGCTGCAGCACGCCGACGCCATCACTGCCTACGAACAACACCTGGAGCAAGCCGCATGAAAGCAATGATCGTCACCCTTCCCGGCGACGGCGTCGGCCCCGAGGTCACCGCCGTGGCGGTGGCCGTGTTGAATGCGGTGGCCGAACAGTACGGCCATGAATTCACGTTCAAGGAACACCTGATGGGCGGCTGCGCCATCGACGCCACCGGCGAGCCGCTGCCGGCCGCGACGCTGACCGCGTGCAAGTCCGCCGATGCGGTGTTGCTGGGCGCGGTCGGCGGACCGAAGTGGTCCGACCCGAATGCCGAAGTGCGCCCGGAACAGGGGCTGCTGGGTTTGCGCGCCGCGCTCGGCGTGTACGCCAACCTGCGCCCGCTCGTGGTGCATCCCGCGCTGGCGGCGTTGTCGCCGTTGAAGGCCGATCGTCTTGAAGCCGTGGACGTGCTGTTCGTGCGCGAATTGACCGGCGGTGCCTACTTCGGCGCCAAGACCCGCAGCGCCGACACCGCGACCGACGAATGCAAATACACCACCGCCGAAGTCGAGCGCGTGGCCCGGCGTGCGTTCGAGCTCGCGCGCGGCCGCCGCAAGCACCTCACCTCGGTGGACAAGGCCAACGTGCTGGAAACCTCGCGGTTGTGGCGCAGCACGGTGACTCGCGTCGCCGCCGATTACCCCGACGTGACACTCGAACACCAGCTGGTCGATTCGATGGCGATGCTGTTGCTGGCGCGGCCCGGCCACTACGACGTGGTGGTTACCGAGAACCTGTTCGGCGACATCCTCACCGACGAGGCCGCGGCCATCGCGGGCTCGCTGGGCCTGCTGCCGTCGGCGTCGCTGGGCGAAGGCAAGCTCGGGATCTACGAGCCGATCCACGGCTCGGCCCCCGACATCGCGGGGAAAGGCCTCGCCGATCCGGTCGGCACGATCCTGTCCGCAGCCCTGCTGTTGCGGCACTCGCTGGACCTGGAAATGGAAGCGGCGGCGATCGAGGCGGCGGTCGGCGAGGTGCTGGCGCAGGGCCCGCACACGCGCGATCTCGGCGGCAATGCAAGTACGCGCGACGTATGCGGCGCGGTGCTGGCCAACCTGCAGCGCGCAGCCGCGCCTGTCGTATCGCGCGCCCAACGCGCGTTCGGTTGAGGGAGATCGCGATGCGCAGTGACGTCATCAAGAGCGGCCCCGATCGTGCCCCCGCGCGCGCGATGCTGCGCGCCACCGGCCTCGATGGCGACGCCATCCGCAAGCCGTTGGTCGCGGTGGTGCACACCTGGTCGGATGTCAGCCCCTGCAACCTCAACCATCGCGAGCTTGCGGAACAAGTCGCGGCCGGCATCCGCGCGGCCGGCGGCACGCCGATCGAGTTCAACACCATCGCAGTCACCGATGGCATCGCGATGGGCACCGCGGGCATGCGCTATTCGCTGGTCAGCCGCGAGATCATCACTGATTCGATCGAGGCGGCGGTGGAAGGCCATTGCCTCGACGCGATGGTGGTGCTGTGCGGCTGCGACAAGACCATTCCCGCCGCGGCGATGGCGATGGTGCGGCTGGATATTCCCAGCGTCGCGCTGTACGGCGGCACCATCGCGCACGGCACCCACGACGGCCATCCGATCACCATCCAGCAGGTGTTCGAGGCGGTCGGCGCGCACGGCGCCGGCAAGATCGACGATGCCGAACTGACGCGTGTGGAATGCGACGCCTGCTGCGGCGCCGGTGCCTGCGGTGGCCAGTTCACCGCCAACACCATGGCGATGGTGCTGACCACGCTCGGCCTTTCGCCCATGGGCCTCAACGACATTCCCGCCACGCATCCGGCCAAGGGCGCGGCTGCGTACCGCTGCGGCGAACTGGTGATGGAATGCCTGCGCGCCGATCGCCGCCCCAGCGCGATGCTGACGCGCAGCGCGTTCCGCAACGCCGCGCGCATGGTCGCGGCGACGGCCGGTTCCACCAACGCGGTGCTGCACCTGCTGGCAATCGCGCGCGAGGCCGGCGTCGAGTGGTCGCTGGAAGATTTCGAGCCCGCATCCAGACACACGCCGGTGATCGCCGACCTGCTGCCGGGTGGCCGCTACACCGCGGTCGAGTTGTTTGGCGCCGGCGGCGTTGCGCGCGTCGCCCAGGAATTGATTGCGGCCGGCATGCTGGACGACACCCCGACCGTCACCGGCCATTCGCTGTTCACGGAAACGGCGGCAGCGCCGCGCGCGGAAAAGCAGGACGTGGTGCACACGGTCAATGCACCGTTCAAGCCGCGCGGCGGTTATTCGATCCTGTACGGCAACCTCGCTCCGGAAGGTTGCGTGCTGAAGATCCCGCGCGAAGGCGGCCACTTCGAAGGCACCGCGCGGGTGTTCGAAAGCGAGGAAGACGCGTTCGAGGCCGTACAGCACGACCGCATCCATGCGGGCGACGTCGTGGTGATCCGCAACGAAGGCCCGGCCGGCGGCCCCGGCATGCGCGAGATGTTGGGCGTCACGGCGGCCTTGATCGGACGCGGGCTGGGCCACGACGTCGCATTGATCACCGACGGGCGCTTTTCCGGCGCGACCCACGGTTTCATGGTTGGTCACGTTGCCCCGGAAGCCGCGCGCGGCGGCCCGATCGCGTTGCTGCGCGACGGCGATCCCGTCGTGATCGATGCCGCCCACCGTGAGCTGCGCACCAGCGCCGACCTTGCAAGCCGCCGCGCGAACTGGAAACCGCCCGAACCAAAAGTCACCCGCGGCGCATTGGCCAAGTTCGCGCGCCTCGTCGGCTCCGCTTCCCACGGCGCCACCACCCAACTCGACCAGACCCATCCCACCCGCCCCCGCATCGCAACCACCGAAGGAGTCACCACATGAGCACCCAGAACCATTCCCTCGCCAAGTCCCGCATCGCCGTGCTTGGTTACGGCAGCCAGGGACGCGCCCACGCCCTCAACCTGCGCGACTCCGGCCTCGATGTCGTGGTCGGCGTGCGCCAGGGCGGCCCGTCGTGGCAGCGCGCCCGCGACGAAGGCTTCAAGGTCGCCGAACCGGCCGAGGCGGTGACCGGCGCCGATCTCGTCGCGGTGCTGACGCCCGACATGGTGCAGCCGAAGTTGTACGAGGACGCGATCAAGCCCAACCTCAAGCCCGGCGCGGCGTTGCTGTTCGCGCACGGTTTCAACATCCACTTCGGCCAGATCAAGCCGCGCGCCGACGTCGACGTGGTGATGGTGGCGCCGAAGGGGCCCGGTGCCCTGGTGCGCAGCGAATACGAACGCGGCCGCGGCGTGCCGTGCCTGTTCGCGGTCGCGCAGGATGCCAGCGGCCATGCCGAGGTCATGGCGCGTGCCTACGCCGATGGCATCGGCGGCGGTCGCGCGATGCTCATCAAGACCGACTTCAAGGAAGAAACCGAAACGGATTTGTTCGGCGAACAGGCCGTGCTGTGCGGCGGTGCCAGCGCGCTGGTGCAGGCCGGATTCGAGACCCTGGTCGAAGCCGGTTACCAACCGGAAATCGCCTACTACGAAGTGTTCCACGAATTGAAATTGATCGTGGACCTGTTCTACGAAGGCGGCATCGCGAAGATGCTGCAGTACATCTCCGAAACCGCGCAGTACGGCGATTTCGTCAGCGGCCCGCGCGTGATCGACGCCGGCGTGAAGGCGCGCATGCAGGAAGTGCTGAAGGAAATCCAGGACGGCACCTTCGCCAGGAACTGGACGGCCGAATACGCGGCTGGCCTGCCCAACTACAAGCGCTACAAGCAGGCCGACCTCGACCACCCGATCGAGAAGGTCGGCGCCGCACTGCGCGCGCGCATGTCGTGGCTGCAACCCGACGCGCCCAAGGCGGCCGAACCGCTCAGGAAGGTTGGGTGAGGTCTTGCCTTCAAACCCGCAAACGCAAACGAGGTCCGCCATGAAACGCTTCCACATCGCCCTGGCCGTCGCCGACCTGGACGCTTCCATCAACGATTACAGCGCGCGCCTGGGCCAACCTCCGCAGGCCGTGGTCACGGGCACTTACGCCATGTGGCGAACCGGCCAGCTGAATTTCTCCATCCGCCAGCAACCCGAGCGCAGCGGCCAGTTGTGCAATTTCGGATTCGAGGACGATGACGCCATGGGCTTCAGCTCGGAAGTCGATATCAACGGCATCCCCTGGGAGCGTTTCTCCTCGGTCGAACAGGATCTGCAGGTGATCCTGACCTATGGCGTGCCGGTGCATCCGATGCCCACCGAGGATGACCTGATCCGCAACTGACGGGCGCACCGCCCGTCATCCCGGCGAAGGCCGGGATCCAGCGTCTTTCCCATGAGCTCACCGTGACCGCGATGCCCCAAACCCTTGCCGCAGCACCTGCCCCCGACTGCCACCCACGCGCGGGCGTGGCCATGACCGGCGCCGACGTGGTGGTGCGGGTACTCGCGGACGAAGGCGTGGAGGTGCTGTTCGGATACTCCGGCGGCGCGATCCTGCCGGTGTACGACGCGGTGTTTCGTCACAACGCCGAACACGGCAACGGCGATGGACGCGACGCCATGCCGCTGGTGGTGCCGGCCAACGAGCAGGGCGCGGGTTTCATGGCCTCGGGTTACGCACGCGCGTCGGGCAAGGTCGGCGTGGTCGTCGTCACCTCGGGACCGGGCGCCACCAACACGGTGACGCCGGTGCGCGACGCGATGGCCGATTCGATCCCGATGGTGGTGATCTGCGGCCAGGTGCCGACCGCGTCGCTGGGCAGCGATGCCTTCCAGGAAGCGCCGGTCAGCAACATCATGGGCGCCTGTGCCAAGCACGTGTTCCTGGTGACCGATCCCGGACAACTGGAAGCAACCGTGCGCACCGCTTTCGAGATCGCGCGCAGCGGGCGCCCCGGCCCGGTGGTGGTGGACATCCCGAAGGACGTGCAGAACGCGAAGCTCAGCTACGACGGCAACTGCCGCCTGCCGATCCCGGGCTATCGCGCGCGGCTGCGCGCGGTCGAGCAGGCGCGCCTGGGCGATGATGCTTGCGCCGCCTTCTTCGCTGCGCTGGCCCAAGCCCGGCGCCCGCTGATTTACGCGGGCGGCGGCGTGATCGCGGGCGCCGCTGCACCTGCGCTGCGCGCGTTCGTCGACGCGTTCGGAGTGCCGGTGACGACCACGCTGATGGGCCTGGGCGGTTTCGACACCACGCATCCGCTGGCGCTGCACATGCTGGGCATGCACGGCACCGCCTACGCCAACTATGCGGTGGAGGATTGCGATTTCCTGCTGGCACTGGGTGCCCGCTTCGACGATCGCGTGGCCGGCGCGCCCGGCAAGTTCGCGCCGTGCGCCAGGTTCATCGCGCAGATCGACATCGATCCCGCCGAGGTCGGCAAGGTCAAGCGGGTCCACTGGCACCACGTCGGCCCGCTGGCCGCCGCGCTCGAGCGCCTGACGGCGCATGGCCGCGCGCACGGCACCCGGCTTTCGCTCGCCGACTGGCAAGCGCATGTCGCGCGGCTGAAGCGTGACCACGCGATGAACTATGACCGCGCGAGCCCGTTGGTCCAGCCGCAGGCGGTGATCGAGGCGATCAATCGAATCACGCAAGGCCGCGCCATCGTCGGTACCGGCGTCGGCCAGCACCAGATGTGGGCGGCGCAGTACTTCGATTTCCGCGCACCACGGCAGTGGCTCACTTCCGGCTCGATGGGCACGATGGGCTTCGGCTTGCCGGCGGCGATCGGCGCGCAGTTCGCGCGCCCCGATGCGCTGGTGATCGACATCGACGGCGACGGCAGCATCCGCATGAACCTCGGCGAGCTCGAAACCGTCACCACCTGCGGCCTGCCGCTGAAAGTCGTGCTGCTCAACAACGGCGGCGACGGCATGGTGCGGCAGTGGCAGAAGCTGTATTTCGGGCAGCGTTTCGCGGGCTCCGACAAAAGCCTGCGTCGCAAGGATTTCGTCAAGGCCGCCGAGGCCGACGGCTTCGAGTGGGTGCGGCGACTCGCCGACAAGGCCGCGTTGGAATCGACCATCAGCGAGTTCCTCGCCTTCGATGGCCCGGCGTTCCTGGAAGTGATGATCGACCCCGAGGCCGGCGTGTATCCGATGGTGGGGCCGGGCGCCAGCTACGCGCAGATGGTCACCGGCGATTTCATCGCGGCACGTGAGGGGGATTCGACTGTGATGGAAGCCGCGCCGGTCGATTCGATGTTTTGATGACGTGGAGCCTTGCCATGAAACACACCCTGTCCATCCTGTTGCAGAACGAAGCCGGTGCGCTGGCGCGCGTGGCGGGGCTGTTCGCCGCACGCCACGTCAACATCGACACCCTCACCGTGGCGCCCACCCACGAGCCCGCGATCTCGCACCTCACCGTGGTGATCCATGGCGGCGAGGCCACGCTGGAGCAGATCGTGCGGCAAACCCGCAAGCTGGTCGACGTGATCAGCGTGCGCAGTCTCGGCCAGCTCTGTGACGTCGGTTATCTCGCGGGCGAAGCCGTGCGCAGCAACGCGCATGGCCATGCGGACAACCATGGCAAGTGGCAACAAAGTGTTTGACACGCGCTGTGGTGGAGTGTGGTCTGCAGACGCGCCGGAGGCACACGCGTCCGGTGCACGCCGGCTTCAACCGGTGTTTTGCAGGCCCTGCGCGACGCCGTTGACGCAGGCCACCAGGGCGCGCAGCAAGCCGTCGTCCTTGCCGTCGCCGGCACGCCAGCGGCGCAACAGATCCACCTGCAACATGCTGATCGGATCGATGTAGGGGTTGCGCAAGCGGATTGACAGGGCCAGTCGCGGTTCGTGCTGCAATAACGCGTCGGTGCCCTTGAGCCTGAGCAGCCAGCGCCGGGTGCGCGCGAACTCGGCGCGGATCAGCTCGAAGAATTCCGGGTGCAGCGGGCCGGCCAACTGCGAGAAGGCTTCGGCGATGTCGAGGTCGCACTTGGCCAGCAGCATTTCCACGTCGTCCAGCACGTTGGCAAGGAACGGCCAGTCGCGCGCCATCTCGGCCAGTGTCGACTCACCGAAAGCCTCGACGCCGTGCTCGAGCGCGCTGCCGAGGCCGTACCAACCGGTGATGATGGAGCGACATTGCGTCCACGAGAACACCCACGGTATCGCGCGCAGGTCTTCGACGCCGCGCATGCTGCGCCGGCTGGCGGGACGCGAACTCATGGTCATGCGCTCGATCACGTCGATGGGCGTCGCCGCGCGGAAGTATTCGACGAAACCGGGGCGCTCGACCAGTGCGCGGTAGGCGTCGCGGCTGCGCGCGGCCAGCACGCCCATGCGTTCGCGCCATGCCTGTTCGCGCGGCTCCGGCGCGCGTGGCCGCAGGCTGGCGCGCAGGGCCGCGCCCACGGTCTGCTCGAGATTGCGCAGGGCCAGCGCGCGGATGCCGTACTTGCGGTGGATCACCTCGCCCTGCTCGGTCATGCGCAGGCGCCCGGCCACGGCCCCGCGCGGCGAAGCCATCAAGGCCGGCGTCACCTTGCCGCCGCCGCGACTGGCGGAACCGCCGCGGCCGTGGAAGAAAGTGAGGCCGATGCCGGCCTCGCTGGCCACCTCCAGCAATTCGACTTGCGCGCACTGCAAGGCCCAGCGTGCTGCGAGGATGCCGCCGTCCTTGGCGCTGTCGGAATAGCCCAGCATCACCAGTTGGCGATCACCCCGACGCGCGAGGTGCGCGCGGTAGACCGGGTCGTCCAGCAGCGCGCGCAGGCTGGACGCGGCGTGCTTCAGGTCATCGACGGTTTCGAACAGCGGGCCGATGTCGAGCGGCACCGCGTCGTCCTCGACCAGTCCGCCGTGACGCGCCAGCGCGAGCACCGCCAGCACGTCGGCGGCCGAGCGCGCCATCGAGATGATGTACGGGCCGGTGGCATCGGGGCCGTAGCGGCGGCGCGCGTCGGCCAGCGTCGCGAACACGGCATGCAGGCGTTCGACCGCGGCGTCGCTGTGCGCGGCGAACGTCGCTTCGCCCGCGGCCAGCGCGCGCAGGCGCGTAGCGCGATCGGCGGGCGCACGCGCCGCCCATTCGGGATCGTCCAGCAACACCGCCAGCACGTCGTCGTGCACGCGCGCGTCCTGGCGCACGTCCAGTCGAGCCAGATGGAAGCCGAAGGTGCGCACGCGCCAGTGCAAGCGGCGCACGCCGAACAAGCCCGCGTGCTCGCCCTTGTTCGCGGCAAGGCTGTCGGCGATCAACGCGACGTCGGCTTCGAACTCGGCGGCATTGGCGTAGCCTTGCGCCTGATCGTCCTCGGTGGCGACCAGGCGCGACCGCATCAGCGTCAGCAGGCAACGGTACGGCATGTTGGCGTGGCGCGGCCGGATGCGTGCGGCCGCTTCCGGCAAGCGCCGGCGATAATCCTGCAGGCGTGCGCGCAGTGCGGCCGAGGTCGTGACGCGATCGTCGGTCTGGCTGAGCAGCCGCCCGAGGCGCGTGCACTCGGCTCGGTAGCGTTCCAGCACCATCGCCCGTTGTGCGCGCAAGGTCTGGTCAATGGTGTCGGCGCCGACGTTGGGATTGCCGTCCATGTCGCCGCCAACCCACGAGCCGAAGCGCAGCAGGCGTGGCAACGCAGGCGTGGTTTGGTAAACCCGCGCGAGTTCGTGTTCCAGCGTTTCGTAGAACACCGGCAATACGCGGTACAGCGGTTCGGCGAGATAAAAACTCACGTGCTCGAATTCGTCCTGCACGCTGGGCCGGATCGCTGATGCCTCCGCGGTTTGCCAGCCGGCGGTGAGCGCCATGCGCAGTCGCTGGTGATCGACGGCGCGCTCGCGCGGCGTGCGCGCGGCATCGAAACCCGCCACCAGCGCCTGCACGATGGCCTGTTCCTTCTCCAGCAGCGAACGTCGTACCGCTTCGGTCGGATGCGCGGTGAACACGGGTTCGACGTCCAGCGTCGCCAGGCAGGCCAGCAATTCCTGCGTGTCCACCCCGCGCGCCTTGAGCGAGGTCAGGACATCGGCCAGCGATTCCGGCTGCGGCGCGGCGCTGGCCAACTGATAATCGCGGCGACGGCGGATGCGGTGCACGCGCTCGGCGGTGTTGACGGCGTGGAACCAGGTGGCGAAAGCGCGCACCAGCGCTTCGGCCGCGCCTGCGTCCAGTTCCTGCAGGGATGACGCGAGCGTGTCCACCGCGCGGCCCTCGCGGCGGCGCCGGATCGCCGCCGTGCGCAGGTCCTCGACGCGCTGGTAGAAAGCTTCGCCGCCCTGTTCGGCCAGCATCCGGCCGACCAACATGCCGAGATGATGGACGTCTTCGCGCAGCGGGCCGTCGTGTTGCAGGAAGTCGGGGGCGCGGTCGGGTGTGTCCATCGGATTCTCCGGGCGGTTCAATCGGCAAGCTGAAAGAATGGTTGGGCATTGTGCGGGTATGTGGCTACCAGATTCGCGCTATATGACTACCCTTTTTCTCGTCATTCCGGGGCGTCTGCGGCTCTATCGCAGGCGAACCCGGAATCCATGTTGCCGTTGGCAAGATCAAGATGGATTCCGGGTTCCGCCCGCGAACAGCGCGGGCGGCCCCGGAATGACGACAAATTTTTTACTGGCATACGGCGTTAATCGAGTGTGGTTATGGTTCTACAAGTCCGAACCTGCCCGGTGCGGGAAGGCGGAGGAACCCATCAAATACGCGTCCACCGCGCGCGCGCATTGGCGGCCTTCGCGGATCGCCCACACCACCAGCGACTGACCGTGGCGCATGTCGCCGGCGGCGAACACCTTGTCCGCGCTGGTGCGGTAGCCGCCGGGGCCGTCGGTGACGGCGCGCGCGTTGCCACGTGCGTCCTTGGCCACGCCGAAGGCGTCCAGGACATTCGAGCGGGGCGAGGTGAAACCCATCGCCAGCAGCACGAGTTCCGCGCGGATCTCGAATTCGCTGCCGGCGATCTCGTCCAGCTTGCCGCCCTTCCATTCGACGCGGACGGCGGTCAGGCTTTTCAGCTTGCCATGACCGTCGTCGTTGAAGCGCTGGGTGGCGATGGACCAGTCGCGCGAGCAACCCTCTTCGTGCGAACTCGAGGTGCGCAGCTTCAGCGGCCAGTAGGGCCAGGTGAGCGGCTTGTCCTCCTGCCGTGGAGGCGTGGGCAGCAATTCGAGTTGGGTGACGGACGCGGCGCCCTGGCGGTTGGAGGTGCCGACGCAGTCGGAACCGGTGTCGCCGCCGCCGATCACGACCACGTGCTTGCCCTCCGCGAGAATCCGGTCCGTGACCGTGTCGCCCGCGTTCACGCGGTTCTGCTGCGGCAGGAAATCCATCGCGAAATGCACACCGTCGAGCCCGCGGCCCGGCACGGGCAGGTCGCGCGGGGTTTCCGATCCGCCCGCGATCACCACGGCGTCGAAGTCTTGCGCGAGCTGCGCAGGCGCGATGGTTTCGCGCTGGCCGATGCCGCAGGCGTCGCACGGATCGCCGACGTAAACGCCGGTGCGGAACACCACGCCTTCCGCGCGCATCTGCTCGACGCGGCGATCGATGTGGTTCTTTTCCAGCTTGAAGTCGGGGATGCCGTAGCGCAACAAGCCACCTGCGCGGTCGTGCTTCTCGAACACGCAGACGTCGTGGCCGGCACGCGCGAGTTGCTGCGCACAGGCCAGTCCCGACGGGCCGGAGCCGACGATCGCCACGCGCTTGCCGGTCTTGCGTGCGGCGGGCCGCGGCACCACCCAGCCTTCTTCCCAGCCCTTGTCGATGATCTTGTGTTCGATCGACTTGATGCCGACCGGGTCGTTGGCGATGTTGAGCGTGCAGGCGGCTTCGCAGGGCGCGGGGCAGACGCGCCCGGTGAATTCGGGAAAGTTGTTGGTGGACTGCAACACGTCCAGCGCGCGCTTCCAGTCACCCCTGTAAACGAGGTCGTTGAAATCGGGGATGATGTTGTCGACCGGGCAGCCGTGGTGGCAGAACGGAATGCCGCAATCCATGCAGCGCGCCGCTTGCACGCGTGCGGCCTCGTCGTCCACCTGGCGCACGAACTCGTGCCAGTGGCGCTTGCGTCGGTCGGGCGCTTCGGTCGGCTCGGGTTGGCGTTCGAATTCGAGGAAGCCGGTGATCTTGCCCATCGTCGCGGTCCTCAGGCGGTGGCGGTTGCGGTGGCCGCAGCCGACACGACGTCTTGTTTTGCTTCCGCCAGCGCACGCGCGTACTCGTGCGGCATCACCTTCACGAAGCGGTCGCGCGCGTTCGGCCAGTCGGCCAGGATTTCCTTGGCGCGGAAGCTGCCGGTGTGGCGGAAGTGTGCCTCCAGCAATTGGCGCAGGATGGCCTCGTCGGTGGCGGGTTCCGCGTCGCGCGAAGGGCGATGCCACGCTGTGCGCGGCACGCGCAGCTCCTGTTCGACACCCGCAAGCACCGGTTGCAGCGACACCATCGCGAGATTGCAACGGCGTTCGAACAGGTGCTCGCGGTCGTACACATAGGCCACGCCGCCGGACATGCCCGCCGCGAAGTTGCGCCCCGTTTCGCCCAGCACGACGACCGTGCCGCCGGTCATGTATTCGCAGCCATGGTCGCCGGTGCCTTCCACCACCGCGCGGGCGCCGGAGTTGCGCACCGCGAAGCGTTCGCCGGCCACGCCGTTGAAATATGCCTCACCGGCGGTGGCGCCGTACAACACGGTGTTGCCGACGATGATGTGGTCGGGCCCGAAGCCGCGGAAGTCGTTGGGCGAGCGCACGATCAGGCGCCCGCCCGACAGGCCCTTGCCGACGTAGTCGTTGCCGTCGCCCACGAGGTCGAGCGTGATGCCGTGTGCGAGGAAGGCACCGAAGCTTTGCCCGGCGGTGCCGTCGAGCTGGATGCGCAGGGTGTCGTCGGGAAGGCCGGCGTGGCCGTGGCGGCGCGCCACTTCGCCGGACAGCGTCGCGCCCACGCTGCGGTCGCGGTTGTGGATGTCCGCCGCAATGCGGGTGCGTTCGCCGCGTTCGAGCGCCGCTGCAGCCTTCCCGATCAACACGTGGTCGAGTGCGCCGTTGAGGCCGTGGTTCTGGGCTTCGACGTGTCGGCGCGCGACCCCGTCCGGTACGTCGGGGCGATGGAACACGCGCGCGAAATCGAGCCCCTTGGCCTTCCAGTGTTCGATGCCCGCGCGCGTGTCGAGCAGCTCCACGCGGCCGACCAGGTCATCGAAGCGGCGGATGCCGAGACCAGCCATCAACTGGCGCACTTCCTCGGCGACGAAGAAGAAGTAATTGACCACGTGTTCGGGCTGGCCGGTGAAACGGCGGCGCAGCACCGGATCCTGCGTGGCGACGCCGGTGGGGCAGGTGTTCAAGTGGCATTTGCGCATCATGATGCAGCCTTCGGCCACCAGCGGCGCGGTGGCGAAGCCGAACTCGTCGGCGCCGAGCAACGCCGCGATCACCACGTCGCGGCCGGTCTTCATCTGGCCGTCGGCCTGCACGCGGATGCGACCGCGCAGCCTGTTGAGAACGAGCGTCTGTTGCGTTTCGGCGAGGCCGAGTTCCCACGGCGTGCCGGCGTGCCGGATCGACGACCACGGCGAGGCGCCGGTACCGCCGTCGTGGCCCGCGATCACCACGTGGTCAGCCTTGCACTTGGCGACGCCCGCTGCAACGGTGCCGATGCCGATCTCGGAAACCAGTTTCACCGAAATCGAGGCGCGCGGGTTGCAGCTCTTCAGATCGTGGATCAGTTGGGCGAGATCCTCGATGGAATAGATGTCGTGGTGCGGCGGCGGCGAGATCAGGCCGACGCCGGGCAAGGCGAAGCGCAGGGTCGCGATGTAGTCGGAAACCTTGTGGCCCGGCAATTGCCCGCCCTCGCCGGGTTTGGCGCCCTGCGACACCTTGATCTGGATCTGGTCGGCCGAAACCAGGTAGGCCGCGGTGACACCGAAGCGCGCCGAGGCCACCTGCTTGATCCGCGAACGCAGCGAATCGCCTGCCTGCAACACGAGGTCGCGCTCGATGCGGCCCTTGCCGATGATGCCGGACAAGGTGTCGCCCTGCTCGATGGGCTTGCCCGCCAGCTCGTCGCGGTAGCGCGCCGGGTCTTCGCCGCCCTCGCCGGTGTTGGACTTGCCGCCGATGCGGTTCATCGCCAACGCCAGCGTGGTGTGCGCCTCGGTCGAGATCGAGCCCAGTGACATCGCGCCGGTGGCGAAGCGTTTGACGATTTCCTTCGCCGGCTCCACTTCCTGCAACGGGATCGCGGTGGCCGGATCACACTTGATTTCGAACAGCCCGCGCAACGTCATGTGGCGGCGGCTCTGGTCGTTGATCAGTGCCGCGTATTCCGCGTAGGTCTGCGCGTTGTTGGCGCGCGTCGCGTGCTGCAGCTTAGCGATCGCGTCGGGCGTCCACATGTGTTCCTCGCCGCGCACGCGCCAGGCGTAATCGCCACCGTCGGCGAGCGTGCCGGCCGGCGCCGGGTCGCCGCCATAAGCCGCCGCGTGCTGGCGCAGTGCTTCTTCTGCCACCTCGAACAGGCCGATGCCTTCGATGTTGCTGGTGGTGCCGGCAAAATATTTGTCCACGAATTCGCGCGACAAACCCACCGCCTCGAAGATCTGCGCGCCGGTGTAGGACATGTAGGTGGAGATGCCCATCTTGGACATCACCTTCTGCAGGCCCTTGTCGATGGCCTTGACGTAGTGGGCGATGGCCTGCACGGAGGTGATGCCGCCGGGTGCATCGGCGAACGCATGTGCCAGCGTTTCCATCGCGAGGTACGGATGCACCGCCTCGGCGCCGTAGCCCGCGAGCAGGGCGAAGTGATGCACCTCGCGTGCCGAGCCGGTTTCGACCACGAGTCCGGTCGAGGTGCGCAGGCCGCGTTCGACCAGGTGCTGGTGCACCGCCGACGTTGCGAGCAAGGCAGGGATCGCCACGCGTTCGCGGTCGGCGCGGCGATCGGAAACGATCAGGATGTTGTGGCCTTGCCCGATCGCATCGACGGCTTGCGCGCACAGGGATGCCAGCCGCGCCTCGATGCCCGCGCTGCCCCACGCGGCCGGGTACGTGATGTCGAGTTCGTGGCTGCGGAAGCGCTGGCGCGAGTAGCGCCCGATCTTGCGCAGCCGCGCCATGTCGGCGAAACCCAGCACCGGTTGCGGCACTTCGAGGCGCAGCGGCGGGTTGATGTTGTTGATGTCGAGCAGGTTGGGCTTGGGGCCGATGAACGAGGTCAGCGACATCACCAGCGCCTCGCGGATCGGGTCGATCGCCGGGTTGGTGACCTGCGCGAACATCTGGCGGAAATAGTCGTACAGCGACTTGTTGCGGTTCGACAGCACCGCCAGCGGCGCGTCGTTGCCCATCGAGCCGACGGCTTCCTGCCCGTCGCGCGCCATCGGCAGCAACTGGAACTTCAGGTCCTCCTGCGTGTAGCCGAAGGCCCGTTGGCGATCGAACAGGTTGCCGGCGTCGTGCGTTTCCGGTTTCGGTTGCGGCAGTCCTTCCAGCCGCACGCTGATGCGTTCGATCCACTGCCGGTACGGGCGCGCGTTGGCAAGCTGATCCTTCAGTTCCTTGTCGTCGATGATGCGTCCAGCTTCCATGTCGATCAGCAGCATCTTGCCTGGCTGCAGCCGCCACTTCTTGACGATGCGCGACTCGGCGACGGGCAGCACACCGGCCTCCGAGGCAAGGATCACGAGATCATCGTCGGTGACCAGGTAGCGCGCCGGACGCAGGCCGTTGCGATCGAGCGTGGCGCCAACCTGGCGGCCGTCGGTGAAGGCGATCGCGGCGGGACCGTCCCAAGGCTCCATCATCGCCGCGTGGTATTCGTAGAACGCGCGGTGGTTGGGATCCATCAGCGCGTGCTTTTCCCACGCCTCCGGAATCATCATCATCATTGCGTGGGCCAGCGGGTAGCCCGCCATGGTCAAGAGTTCGAGGCAGTTGTCGAACGAGGCGGTGTCGGATTGCCCCGGATAGATCAGCGGCCACAACTTGTGCAGGTCGTCGCCCAGCACCGGCGAGGCGATCGCGCGGGTACGCGCGTTGATCCAGTTGACGTTGCCCTTGACCGTGTTGATCTCGCCGTTGTGCGCGATCATCCGGTACGGGTGCGCCAGCTCCCACGCGGGAAAGGTGTTGGTGGAAAAACGCTGGTGCACCAGCGCCAGTGCCGAGGTGGTGCGCGGATCGGCGAGATCCCTGTAATAGCGGCCGACCTGGCCCGCCAGCAGCAGGCCCTTGTACACCACCGTGCGCGTGGACATCGACGGCACGAAGTATTCGGTGCCGTGCTTGAAGTTCAGCGCGCGGATCGCGTGGCTGGCGGTCTTGCGGATCACGTAGAGCTTGCGCTCCAGCGCGTCCGGCACCATCACGTCCGGGCCGCGACCGATGAAGATCTGGCGGATCACCGGCTCGCGTTCCTGCACCGCCGGCGACATTTCCATGGCATGGTCCACCGGCACGTCGCGCCAGCCCAGCACCACCTGGCCCTCGGCGCGCACCTTGCGTTCGAGTTCCTGCTCGCAGGCAAGCCGCGAGGCGTGCTCGCGCGGCAGGAAGATCATGCCGACGCCGTACTCGCCGGGCGGCGGCAGGGTCACGCCCTTGGGCGCCATTTCCTCGCGGTACAACGCGTCCGGAATCTGGATCAGGATGCCGGCGCCGTCGCCCATCAGCGGGTCGGCGCCCACCGCGCCGCGGTGGTCGAGATTCCGCAGGATCGCCAACCCCTGCAGGATGATGTCGTGCGATTTGTGGCCCTTGATATGAACGACGAAACCGGCGCCGCAGGCGTCATGCTCGTGACGGGGGTCGTAGAGTCCCTGCGCGTGCGATGGATTCATGCTTGCTGTTCCCCGTCGATCGGGCCATGGTCGACTATAGTGCACCGCAGCAAAAAGGCAAGCATATCGACGTCTAGATGTCCATACGTCCATGTTGTGCCGCTCCTGCCGCGAATCCGATGAGTTGGAAACTCCGTCGGAACCGGGCGGCGGTCGCCGCTACGCGCTTCGCAGCGCCGCCGCCTCGCGCGCCAGGCGTTGGATGCCGGCCCAGTCGCCGGTCGCAAGCTTGTCTTTCGGGGTGAGCCAGGAGCCACCCACGCAAACCACGTTGGGCAGGGCCAGGAACGCCGGCGCGCTGGCGAGGCCGATGCCGCCGGTCGGGCAGAAACGGATTTGCGGCAAGGGGCTCGCCCACGCCGCGAGCAGCTTGGCGCCGCCCGCCGGCACGGCCGGGAAGAATTTGAGATGCCGATAGCCGCGTTCCAGCAGGCCCATCGCTTCGCCCGCGGTCGCGACACCCGGCAACAGCGGAAGCTCGTCGGCGTCGGCGGCGTCGAGCAGGCGCGGCGTGGCGCCGGGCGACACCGCGAAGCGCGCGCCGGCCGCACGCGCGGCTTGCAACTGCTCCGCATCCAGCACGGTACCGACGCCGACCGCGGCGCCTTCCACTTCCGCGGCGATCGCGTGGATCGCATCCAGCGCTGCGGAAGTGCGCAGCGTCACCTCGATGGCACGGATGCCACCCGCGACCAGCGCGCGCGCCATCGGCACTGCGTGGCCCACATCATCCACGATCACCACCGGCACCACCGGGGCGAGCGCAAGGATGTCGGCGAGAATGTTCTGTTTGTACTCGATGCCGGTCATGGGCTGGGCTCGGTAATCGGGTGATGGTGCGCTTCGACCACCGCCTGCGGCCTGCGCTCGGGGCGGTGGTCGGATGATCCGGCGTCGGCCGCGTGGTGATGGTCGTGCTTGCCGAAGATCGTGGCGCCGGTGTCGGCCGAGCCGACCGCGTTGCGCAGGCCGGCGAACAGCTCGCGGCCCATGCCGACGTGGTGCGCGGAAAGATCGACGTGGGTTTGTGCGCGCGCGGCCCACTCGGCCGCATCGACTTTTGCCTCCAGCGTGCCGGCCTCGGCGTCGACGCGGATGACGTCGCCGTCGCGCAGCTTGCCGAGTGGGCCGGCGTCGATGGCTTCCGGCGTGACATGGATCGCCGCGGGTACCTTGCCGGACGCGCCGGACATGCGCCCGTCGGTGACCAGCGCCACCCGATGCCCGCGCGACTGCAGCACGCCCAGCGTCGGCGTGAGCTTGTGCAGCTCGGGCATGCCAATCGCCTTCGGCCCCTGGAAGCGCACCACGGCCACGAAATCGCGGTCGAGTTCGCCGCGCTCGAAGGCGGCCTTGACCTCGTCCTGGTCGTTGAAGATCACCGCGGGCGCCTCCACCACCATGCGGTCGGCGGGCATCGCGGACACCTTGATGACCGCGCGGCCGAGATTGCCCTTCAGCACGCGCAGGCCGCCATCGGCGCGGAACGGCGCGCCGGCCGGGCGCAGCACGTCGAGGTTGCCGCTGGCGATGACCTCCTGCCAGACCAGCGTGCCGGCATCATCCAGCGCGGGCATGCGGCGGTACGGCGCGAGGCCTTCGCCCCACACGGTGCGCACGTCGCCGTGCAGCAGGCCCGCATCCAGCAGCGAGCCGATCAGGAACGGCATGCCGCCGGCCGCGTGGAACTGGTTCACGTCGGCCGATCCATTGGGATACACGCGCGCCATCAGCGGCACCACTGCGGAGAGCGCATCGAAGTCTTCCAGCGTCAGCACGATGCCGGCCGCGCGGGCGATCGCGACCAGGTGCAGCAGATGGTTGGTCGAACCGCCGGTTGCATGCAGGCCGACCACGCCGTTGACGAGGGTGCGCTCGTCGACCAGATGGCCGATCGGCGTGTAGTCGTGGCCCAGCGCGGTGATCAGCGCCGCGCGGTACACCGCGGCGTCGGTCAGCGCTTCGCGCAGCTTCGTGTTGGGGTGCACGAAGCTCGCGCCCGGCAGGTGCAGGCCCATGATCTCCATCAGCATCTGGTTGGAGTTGGCGGTGCCGTAGAAGGTGCAGGTGCCGGGCGCGTGGTAGGCGGCGGACTCGGCGTCCAACAGCTCCGCGCGGCTGGCCTTGCCCTCGGCGTGGCGCTGGCGCACCTTGGCCTTGTCTTCGTTGGGCAGGCCGCTGGTCATCGGCCCGGCCGGCACGAAGATCACCGGCAGGTGCCCGAACGACAGCGCGGCGGTCAGGAGGCCCGGCACGATCTTGTCGCAGATGCCCAGCATCAGCGCGGCGTCGAAGGTGTCGTGCGACAGCGCCACCGCCGCCGCCATCGCGATCACTTCGCGCGAGAACAGCGACAGCTCCATGCCGGCACGCCCTTGCGTGATGCCATCGCACATCGCCGGCACGCCGCCGGCAACCTGGGCGGTCGCACCGACCCGTCGCGCGGCGCGGCGGATGCGTTCGGGATACGGCTCGTACGGCTGGTGCGCCGACAGCATGTCGTTGTAGGCGGTGACGATGCCGAGGTTCGGACGCACGTTGCCGCGCAAGCTCGCCTTGTCCTCGGCGCTGCTGGCGGCGAACGCATGGGCGAGATTGCTGCAGCCGAGCTTGTGGCGGTACACGCCTTGCGCGCGCGCCGCGTCGATGCGCGCAAGATACGCGTTGCGCGTGGCGCGACTGCGTTCGGCGATGCGTTGGGTGACTTCGGCGATGACGGGATGCAGGCTCATGGTGCGTTACCTCGGTGTTCGTGTTTGCGGGCGGGTGGTCAGTCCTCGTCCTCGTGCCAGGTGCGGCCGTCGCGTTCGATCAGCGCCACTGCGGCGCTCGGCCCCCAGCTGCCGGCGGTGTAGGGCCGCGGTGGTTCGCCGCCATCGGCCCACGCGGCGAGGATGGGGTCGGCCCAGCGCCACGCGGCCTCGACTTCGTCGCGGCGCATGAACAGGGTGGGGTTGCCGCGCACCACGTCGAGGATCAGCCGTTCGTAGGCATCCGGCTGCTGCACGCCGAAGGCCTCGGCGAAACTCATGTCCAGCGGCACGTGGCGCAGGCGCAAGCCGCCGGGGCCGGGATCCTTGATGGTCAGCCACAGCTTCACGCCTTCGTCGGGTTGCAGGCGCAGCACCAGCCGGTTCTGCCCCAGCGGGCCGACGCTGCCCCCGAATATCGAATGCGGCACCGGTTTGAACGCGACCACGATTTCGGACACGCGCTCGGGCAGGCGCTTGCCGGTGCGCAAGTAGAACGGCACGCCGGCCCAGCGCCAGTTGCCGATCTCGGCTTTCAACGCAACGAAGGTGCTGGTGTTGGATTTCGCGCCCTCGCCGAGCTCTTCGAGGTAGCCCGGCACGCCCTGCCCGTCCGCCGCACCGGCGCGGTACTGGCCGCGCACGGTGAGCTGGGCGGCGTTGGAGGCATCGATGGGCTTGAGTGCGCGCAGCACCTTCAGCTTTTCGTCGCGCACGGCGTCGGGCGCCAGCGATGCGGGCGATTCCATCGCCACCATGCACAGCAGTTGCAGCATGTGGTTCTGCAGCATGTCGCGCAGCGCGCCGGCGCGGTCGTAGTAGCCGGCGCGGCGGCCGAGCCCCAGCGTTTCGGCCACGGTGATCTGCACGTGGTCGATGTGGTGCGCGTTCCACAACGGCTCGAACAGCGCGTTGCCGAAGCGCAGCGCCAGCAGGTTCTGCACCGTCTCCTTGCCGAGGTAGTGGTCGATGCGATAGGTCTGCGACTCGGCGAACACGCGGCCGACGTCGTCGTTGATCCGGTTGGCGCTGGCAAGATCCCGCCCGATCGGTTTTTCCAGCACCACCCGCGCCGCGCCCTGGTTCAGCGCGTGCCGGCCGAGGCGCTGGCAGATGTCCACGTACAACTCGGGCGACGTGGAGAGATAGAACACGCGGATGTTGTCCGGCCGTTCGCCGAGCAAAGTAGCCAGGCCGTCCCAGCCTTCATCCTTGCGCGCGTCCAGCGCGCGATAGTCGAGCAGTTCCAGGAACGCGTCGCGCTGCTCCGGCGCGCATTCGACCGCGTTGCCCAACGCCGCGCGCACCGCGGCGCGGTAACCCGCGTCGTCCAGCGGTTCGCGCGCGGCCCCGATGATGCGGCTGCCCGTGCGGATTTGCCCGGCCACGAAACGATGGAACAGCGCGGGCAGCAGCTTGCGCACGGCCAGGTCGCCGGTGCCGCCGAAGATCACGAGGTCGAAGGGATCGACCGGAAGGGAAGCGGGGGTCACGACTAACCTCGGTACATGGCTGGAGGAATGGGTCGGGTTCGCTTGGATAGTACCAATGAAATACCACATAATACCAGTGCACTGACCGGTATTTCTTATGCCAAATCGTTACAACGGGTGATCGCCAGGCAAGAGTTGTCCAGGTGGTTTGATATTGGTATGGTGCGCGCGCCGGCCCGGGCCGGCGCCATGAGGGAATTGGTCCATGCATAGCGCGCTCGCCGACGAATACCGTCGCCTCTGCCGTGACGCCGCCGCGCGCCAGCCGCTGGCCTACCTGCGGCTGCGCCGCGCGATCCGCAATGTCGTCGAGCAACGCGTGGTCGAGCCGGGGCAAACGCTGCCCAGCGAGCGTGACTTCGCGCAAACGCTGAAGCTTTCACGGGTCACCGTGCGCAAGGCCCTCGCCGGATTGGTCGAGGAAGGCGTACTGACCCAGCGCCACGGCGCCGGCACCTTCGTGGCCGAACGCATCATCAAGCCGATGTCGCGGCTGACCAGTTTCACCGAGGACCTGCGCGCGCGTGGCCTCGACCCGCGCTCGGAGTTCTTCGAGCGCGGCATTGGCGAGGTCACGCCGGAGGAATCGATGGCGATGAACCTGTCGCCCGGCGTCGCGGTCGCCCGCCTGCACCGCGTGCGTTACGCCGGCAACGAACCGCTGGCGATCGAGCGCAGCGTGGTGCCGGCCGAGCTGCTGCCCGATCCGATGCTGGTGAGAGACTCGTTGTACGAAGCGCTGGAAACGCGCGGCTTCCGCCCGCGCCGCGCTCTGCAACGCCTGCGCGCGGTGCCGCTGTCTGCACGCCACGCCCGCCTGCTGCATGTGCCCGCCGGCAGCGCCGGCCTCAACGTCGAGCGCCGCGCCTTCCTCGACGACGGACGGGTGGTGGAGTTCACCACCTCGTGGTATCGCGGCGACGTTTATGACTTCGTCGCCGAGCTGCATTCCGAGTGAAAGCACGGATTCGCGGACAAGAGTGCTGCCGTTCGGTTCGTCGCGACGTCGTTCAGCCGTGCCTGCGTCCGGTGAGACGATATTTCAATCAATCGTGCCCGGCGCTGTAGCCCCGTCTGACTTGGCGGTCGGCGCGGCGCACGGAACTTTCTCTGTCGTGCGTTTGTCTACACAAACAGCTACACTTTTCCGCTATGGACATCGCCGGATTCGACTGGGATGCGGGTAACTGGCCGAAGTGCGGCAAGCACGGGGTGTCGCGCGCCGAGATCGAGCAGGTGTTGCTGGGCGAGCCCGCCGTGATGGGGGACCCGCACGCGACCGAGCCGCGCCTGCGGGCCATCGGAAAAACGGCTGCCGGGCGCTACGTGTTCATGGTGTTCACGTGGCGTACGCGTCAGGGCGAGCGCCGGTTGCGGCCGATCAGCGCGCGCTACATGCACAAGCACGAGGTGGATCACTATGAAAGCCAAATTGAAAAAGCTGCCAAGACTCCCCACTGACGCCGCTGCCGAGCGGTTTGTGTCCGAGACGGACTTGTCCGAGTACGACCTTTCGGGCTTCAAGCCGATGCGCTTCGAGATCGCGCCCAAGGCGGCGGCCCTGAACATGCGCTTGCCTTCCGCGTTGCTGGATGCGGTCAAGGCCAAGGCCAGCGCCAAGGGCATTCCGTACACCCGCTACGTGCGGATGTTGCTGGAATCCGACGTCGCGCGGCAGCGTTGACCCGAAAAGACGCGCGGTGATCGCGTCGTGTGGTTTGCTGATGCGCTGCAACGGGTAAAGTGCACGCTGTTTCTCGACAATCGCGTGGCGCTGGTAAACCAGACCGACTTTATTGTTCGTAATCCCAACTGCATTGCCATGTAAACGCGTCACTCGACGGTGACGGATTTCGCGAGATTGCGTGGCTGGTCCACATCGGTGCCGCGCAGCACCGCGACGTGGTAGGCGAGCAGTTGCAACGGCACGGTGAGCACCGCCGGGGCGATGAAGTTACCGCCGGAATCCACCTTGAGAAGGTGCCCGCGGTTGCCGTTCAATGAGACGTCGGCCTCCGCATCGGCGAACACGTACAACTGGCCGCCGCGCGCGCGCACTTCCTCCAGGTTGGATTTCAGTTTTTCCAGCAACTGGTTGTTGGGCGCCACCGCGATCACCGGCATGTCCTCGTCGACCAGCGCCAGCGGGCCGTGCTTCAGTTCGCCCGCGGGGTAGGCCTCGGCGTGGATGTAGGAAATCTCCTTGAGCTTCAACGCACCTTCCATCGCCACCGGATACTGCGCACCGCGGCCGAGGAACAGCGCATGGTGTTTGTCCACGAAAGCCTCAGCCAGTCGCGCGATCGCGGGTTCGAGCTTGAGCGCGCCTTCCAGCATGCGCGGCAGGCTCGCGAGCTCGTCGACCATTGCGGCCAGCTTGTCGGCGGCAACGCCGCGGATGCGCGCCAGTTCCAGCGCCAGCAGCGCCAGCGCGGAAAGCTGGGTGGTGAAGGCCTTGGTCGAGGCCACGCCGATCTCGGGGCCGGCGCGGGTCATCAGGGTGAGATCGGATTCGCGCACCAGGCTCGATTCCGGCACGTTGCAGATCGCGAACGAACCGAGATAGCCGCGCGCGCGCCCGTCGCGCAGCGCGGCCAGGGTGTCGGCGGTTTCGCCGGATTGCGAAATCGCGAGGAACAGCGTATCCGGCATCACCACCACTTTGCGGTAGCGGTATTCGCTGGCGACCTCGACCGTGCACGGGATGCCGGCGATGCCTTCCAGCCAGTAACGCGCGACCATGCCGGCGTGGTAGCTGGTGCCGCAGGCGACGATGTGCACGTGGCGCACGCGTTGCAGCAGCTTGTCGGCGTCCACGCCGAAGATGTTGGGCAGGATGTGGCCGTCGGCGATGCGTCCTTCCAGCGTGTTGGCGATCGCGGTCGGCTGCTCGAAGATTTCCTTGAGCATGTAGTGCCGGAACTGGCCGCGCTCGACCGCATCCAGCGACAGGTCGCTCTCGCGCACCTTGCGGGCGACCTCACGGCCGTCGTGCGAGTGGATCGCGAGCGCATCCGGGGTGATTTCCACCACGTCGCCTTCTTCCAGGTACACGATGCGGTTGGTGACCTGGATCAGCGCCTGCACGTCCGACCCGAGGAAATGCTCGCCGATGCCGACCCCCACGCACAGCGGACTGCCGCGGCGCGCCCCGACCACGTGGCCGGGATGATCCCGGTGCAGCACCGCGATGGCGTAGGCGCCGCGCAGGCGGCGGACGGCTTCGGCCACCGCTTCGCGCAGGCTCATCCCGTCCGTCGTCAGCTTGTGCACCAAGTGGGCGATCACCTCGGTGTCGGTTTCCGAGGTGAAGGTGTAACCGGCGGCCTGCAATTCGGAACGGAGTTCCGCGTGGTTCTCGATGATGCCGTTGTGCACCACCGCGACCGTGTCGCGGGAAACATGCGGGTGGGCGTTGGCTTCGTTGGGGGCGCCATGGGTGGCCCAGCGGGTGTGGGCGATGCCGGTGCGGCCGTGGGTGGGCGAGACGTGACACAAAGCGTCCAGCCCGGACACCTTGCCCGGGGCGCGCAGTCGGGTCAGCCGGCCCGCGTCCAGCACCGCGAGGCCTGCGGAGTCGTAGCCGCGGTATTCGAGGGCGTGCAAGCCCGCCAGCAGGATCGGGACGACGTCACGTTGGGTGCAGGCGGCAACGATTCCACACATGGGCAAGACCTTGTGTCAGGTTAAAAAACATGAAGATACAGGGGATTGTCGGGGCAAGGCAGCGTCTACCTGAAACCATCGATCCGGTTCAGGCACGGTTTGTGCAGGACTTCTTGGGAAAGGTCAAAAGTTTGAACTGCGTCACATTTGTAGTATAAGGAGTGCCCCGTTTCGCGCACGGTCCAGCCGGCGGCAGTGACGGAGCGGCACTACAGGAGGGCGTCAGCATGTTCCGACTGTTCCGACAACGCGCGCTGCGCTGGCAAGCCTTGCTGGTGCTGGTGGAGTTCGGGCTGCTGGTGGGCTGTGTTTACGCCGCGGTGGCGCTGCGTTTCTGGGGCGAAACCGATGTGCAAAGTGCGTTCGGCCTCACCGTGCACTGGCACGCTTTGCTGGTGGCGGGGGTGCTGATTCTCGCGATGGCGGCGCTTGGACTCTATCAGGTGCACCTGCGCGCCACCTGGATGGGCCGGCTGAGCAGGCAGGGCGTGGCCTTCGTGCTGGGCTGGATCGCGCTGACCGTGCTGTATTACGCGTTCCCCGAAGCCTATCTGGGCCGTGGGCTGCTGGCGATCGCGCTGGTGCTCGGCTACGTCGCGGTGGTGGCTTGGCGGGTCGCGTTCCTGGGTTTCGTGGATGCCGACCTGTTCAAGCGCCGGGTGGTGATGCTGGGCGCCGGCAAGCGCGCGGCGGAAGTCGCCAACAAGATGCGCCGCAGGACCGACCAGCGCGGTTTCAAGATCCTGGGCTACGTGCCGATCGGAGCCGATCCGGTTGCGGTACCCGCGAAGTCGCTGCTGCATCCCGAGGGGAATTTGTGCAAGTGGATGCGCCGCTGTGGCGTGGACGAAATCGTGGTGGGGCCGGATGACCGGCGCGGCACCCTGCCGGTGGAGGCGTTGCTGGATTGCAAGCAGCGCGGAGTGGTGGTGACGGAACTGGCCGCTTTCTTCGAACGCGAGGCCGGCAACATCATGATGGACCTGACCAACCCGTCGTGGCTGGTGTTCTCGGAAGGTTTCAACATTTCACCGCTGCGGCGGCGGGTCAAACGCGGCTTCGATGTGACCATCGCCTCGCTGGTTTCCCTGCTGGCGTGGCCGTTCATGCTGCTGACGGCGCTGGCGATCCGGCTGGATTCCGGACGCGGCCGCCCGGTGCTGTACCGCCAGGAACGGGTCGGCGAGAACGGCCGCACGTTTGCGCTGATCAAGTTCCGCAGCATGCGCACCGACGCCGAACGCGATGGCGTGGCGCGCTGGGCGACCAGGCACGACAATCGCGTGACCCGGGTCGGGCGTTTCATCCGCAAGGTGCGGTTGGACGAGCTGCCGCAATTGTGGAACGTGCTGCGCGGCGACATGAGCATCATCGGCCCGCGCCCGGAACGCCCGCAGTTCGTGGACGATTTCAACGCGCGCATCCGCTACTACTCGCTCAGGCACTGCGTGAAGCCGGGCCTGACCGGCTGGGCGCAGTTGCGCTACCCCTACGGCTCCTCGTTCGAGGACGCCCAGGAAAAGCTGAAGTTCGACCTGTTCTACGTGAAAAACCACAACTTTGTCTTTGACCTGGCCATCCTGGTCCAGACCGTCGAGGTCGTGTTGTTCGGGCGCGGTGCGCGCTGAATCCTGGAGACTGACATGCAAGTGAAACCGCTGCCACGCCACGGCGCCCTCGGGTTGCTGATCCTCGTCGCGATGTTGTTGTGCGCCGGCTGCGCCAGCGCGCCGGTCGTGACGACCGCCACCACCGCGGCCCCGTCGGCGGAGCGCTACATCATCGGTCCGGGCGATTCGCTGGAAATCTACGTCCGCGACAACCCCAGCATCACCACCACCGTGCCGGTGCGTCCCGACGGGCGCATTTCGATCCCGCTGGTGCAATCCATCGTGGCGGCGGGCAAGACCCCGGACGAACTGGCGAGCGCGCTCGAGAAGTCGTTGAGCCAGTACATCCGGGATCCGCTGGTGACCGTGATCGTCAAGGGTTTCGTCGGCGCCTACAGCCAGCAGGTGCGGGTGGTCGGGCAGGCGGCGACGCCCAAGGCGGTGCCGTACCGCAGCGGCATGACCCTGCTGGACGTGATGATCGATGTCGGCGGCCTTACCAAGTTCGCGGCCGGCAACAGCGCCAAGATCGTGCGCCATCTCCCGGACGGGAAGGAAGAGAGCATCCCGGTGCGGCTGGGCGACCTGATGAACGGCAAGGTCAGCGACAACGTGGCGATGCGTCCCGGCGACATCCTGATCATTCCCCAGTCGCTGTTCTGACGGGTGGCGGTTACACGGCGGCAAATGGCGACAACGGTAAACAAAGATGCCCAAACAATCGATCGATCTGCATGAGTTGCTCCAGTACGTGCTGCTGGAGGCGCACGCTTCCTGGCGCTACCGCTGGCACGCGCTGATCCTTGCATGGTGCGTGCTGGCCGTGGGCGCGTTGCTGGTGTTCAGCCTGCCCAACCAGTACGAAGCCAACGCGCAGGTGTACGCCGATACCGACGCGCTGACCAATCCGCTGTTGAGCGGCATCGCGGTGCAGCCCGACGTACGCGCGCGCCTGCAGGTCATCACCCGCACCCTGCTGGCGCGGCCCAACCTCGAAACCGTGGCGGACAAGACCGGGCTGGCGCTGCGTGCGACCACCCCAGCCGACAAGGACGCGCTGCTGGTGAAGCTGGGCGCGGCGGTCAAGGTCAAGGACGCCGGCGCCACCAATCTCTACAACATCAGCTATACCGACCCCGATCCGAAGATGGCGCAGAAGGTCGTGCAGGCGTTCCTGCAGATCCTGATGAACGACACCCTCGGCGCCAACAGCCAGTCCAACCAGTCGGCGCAGAACTTCCTGCAGCAACAGGTCACGGATTACAACAATCGATTGAATGACGCCGAGAAGAGACTGGCCGAGTTCAAGAAAGCCAACATCGGCAACCTGCCGGGCCCCGGCGGCGACTATTCCGCGCGGCTGCAGGCGGCCGAGGCCAAACTTCAGGATCTGCAGGGCGAATACGCCGCGGCACTGACCGGACGTGCACCGGTGGCCGTGCGCCAGACCGCGCCGCGCATCCACGAGATCGATCTGCAGATCAAAGGTTACCAGCAGCAACTCGACAAATTGCTGCTGAGCTATACCGATCAATACCCGGACGTGGTCTCCACCCGCCGCATGATCGCCCAGCTCGAGGCACAGCGCGCCGACATGCTGGCGCATCCGGGCAAGGCGTCTGAGGCATCGGCAAGCGAGCCGCGCGTCACCGTGGCACGCGCTTCCGGCTACGACGGCCGGGCCGATGCGCGCATGCTGGCCGTGCAGGTCGCGAACCAGAAACAGCAGATCGCCGACCTCAAGAAAAACGCCGACAAGATCACCGATACCCAGGTCAAGCTGGCGCAGTTGTCGCGCAACTACGACATCACCAAGACGCAATACGACGAGCTGGTCTCGCGCCTGAACAAGGCGCAGATGTCCGAGGATGCGACGCAAACCGGCAACAACCTGAAGTTTCGCGTGATCAGCCCGCCAATCGTGCCGCTGCTGCCGGTCGGTCCCCACCGCGTGGCGTTCCTGCTGGTGGTGTTCCTGATGGCGCTGGGCATCGGCGGCGCGTTCGCGTTCTTCCTGCACAAGATCAAGCCGGTGTTCGTGAGCCTCAAGAGCCTGCGCGAGTTCGGCGGCTATCCGGTGATCGGCGCGCTCAGCCTGATCGAATCGGCGACCCGGCGCGAACGCAAGCGCCGCGAGGTGATCGGTTTTTGCACAGGGGTGGGTTTGCTGGTGCTGGCGGTGGTGGTGGGGCTGGCCTTCAATGGATCGCTCGCGAACCTGATGCAGCACGTTTTCGTCATGGGTGCCACATGAATATCGTCGAAAAAGCCGCCGAGAAACTCAAAACCCTGCAACCCGAGCAACCCTTGCCGCCGGTCGACGACGCGGTGCCACGGCGCGCGCCGCACACGGTCGAGCGCCTGCAGGAACGGATCCGGATGGCGGAGCCGCAGCCTGCGGTGGAGATCGCGCCACCTTGGCACGTGGACGAGCGCGCGTTGCAGCGTGCCGGCTTGTTGCCGCGGGAAGATGGCGCGGGCGGCCGGCTGGCGGACGAGGTGCGCCGGGTCAAGCGCCCGCTGCTGGACAATGCCTGCGGCAAGAGCGGCAAATCATTCCAGCACGGTCAGCGCATCGTGGTCACCAGCGCGGTGCCCGGCGAGGGCAAGACCTTCACCGCGATGAACCTTGCGTTGAGTCTGGCGCGCGAACCGGATTTCGAAGTATTGCTGGTGGACGCCGACATTCCGAAATCCGACATCACCCAGGTACTGGGCTTGCAGGGACGTGCCGGCCTGATGGAAGTGCTGGCGGACGAACGTCGCCGGCCTGCCGACGTGATCGTGCGCACCGATGTGCCGAACCTGTCGATCGTGCCGGCTGGCGAACGGCATCCCCTGACCGCCGAACTGTTCGGCGGCCGCCGCATGCAATACGTGCTCGAGGAATTGGGCGGCCACGATCGACACCGCCTGCTGGTATTCGATTCCGCGCCACTGCTGGCGACCCCCGAGTCGCCGATACTGGCTACCCACATGGGCCAGGTCTTGATGGTAGTAGGCGCCGGTCGCACCCGCCAGCACGAAGTCGTACAAGCACTGGAGGGCCTGGGTGAATCGCAGTACGTCGGCCTGATCCTCAACATGAGCCGCCTGCCCGCCATCGAGAACCACTACTACAGCCACTACAACCATTACAGCCACTATCAGTTCCAGGATCAGTGAAGGCGCCCGGCATGCGTGCATGGTCGCTCCCGGTGGTGTTGTCCTCGGTGGTCCTGTCGGGCTGGTTGGGAGGAGCGCGTGCGCAGGATGCGAACACCGGCACCGCTTCCGGTTCGGCGCTGTCATCCCTTGAGCAAGCCGCCTGCACACAGAACCAGCAAACGGTACCGGGCGTCATCCCGCAACCCAATCCCGAATGTCCGGGCCTGGTCGCCGGCGTCACGTTGGGTGAGCTGTACACCGACAACCTGAAGCTGGCTGGCTCAGGCCAACCGAAGGAGACGGGCTGGATTTCGGTGATCCAGCCGTTTGTCAAGGCGGCCTACAGCGCGCCGCGTTTTTCAGGAATGCTCGACTACACGTTGACTGGCTACGTGTACGCGGGACATTCGAACAACAACCAGTTGGCCCAGAACCTCGACGCGCAGGGGACGGTGACCGTGCTGCCCCAGCATTTTTACGTCGATGGCACAGCGATCTACGGTCAGCAGGTGCTCAACAACCAGCTACCGGCCGGGTCGGGCACGTTCTTCCTCGACAACAACCGCGCCAACGTGGGCATGGGCTCGATCAGCCCGTATTGGGTGCAGGACCTCGGCCGCGTCGGCACCATGCTGCTGCGCTACACACGCGGGCGCGTGGTGTACAACCAGAGTGGCATTTCGGGCGAAAACCGGAACCTGCTTTCCGGCATTCCCGATGTCACCAGCGACAGCGTGCAGTTCAGCCTCGACAGTCCCCGCTACGACACCTGGGGCTGGAATCTCGACTACACCCAACAGCGCATGCAACCGGATGAGGGACAGAGCCTGCAGTTCGCGCGCGCACAGGCGGGGCTTTCCTACCAGCTCAACTTCGACACCCGGCTGCTGGCGGATGTCGGCAAGGAAAACCGCTACCTGCCGGATGGCAGCTACAAGCATCTGGGCGCCGGTTTCTGGGACGCGGGTTTCCAGTGGGCCAACAGCCGCGACAGCTTCAAGCTGCTGGTCGGACACCGCTTCTATGGCCGCAGCGCCCAACTATCGTGGACCCACCAGGCGGCGCTGCTGACCACCAACGTCAGTTACGTCGAGCAACCGACCGACCTCAACCAGCAGTTGCTGGGACAGGGCACGGGACAGATCGTGGCCACACCTGGCAATTTCTTCGTGCCGTCGCTGCGTGAACGGCAGATCTATCTGATGAAGCGCGCATCGGCCTCGGCCACCTACCAGATGCCGCGGGGCCAATTGACGCTGGACCTGTACGACGAATCGCGCCGCTACTTCGCGCTCGACAACGCGCGCGAGAAGGTCGCGAACGCGGGTCTGTCCTGGCTGTTCGACCTTGGCCCGTTCACCACCTTCACGCCAACCGTTGGTTGGCAGCGCTACCTGTTCATGGACGGGCAAACCAATTACACGCGCTACTTCGAACTGGTGCTGGTGCACCAGTTCAACCCCTACAACTTCGCGAGCCTGCGTTTTCGCAACGATTCCCGTGACGCCTACGTGGTCGTGCCAAGTGCGAACGGTTACCGGGTCAACGTGATCTACCTGCAGTGGACCCACCTGTTCTGAGGCCGCCATGTACGAAGCGTTCTACAACCTGCGCGGCAAGCCGTTCCGGCTGACCCCGGATCCGGCGATGCTGTTTCCCAGCAAGGGCCACAAGCGCGCGATGTCGTACCTGCTGTACGGCTTCGACCAAGGCGAAGGCTTCGTGATGATCACCGGCGCCGTCGGCACCGGCAAGACCTTGCTGATCCAGACCTTGCTGGAAGAGCTCACGCAACGCAACATCGCGGTGGCCAGCATCGCCTCGGCCAACCTCGATGGCGAGGACATCCTGCCGGCGGTGGCTTCGCAGTTGGGCCTACCCTACGAAGGGCGCAGCAAGGAAGCGCTGCTGCAGGACCTGAAACAGCACCTGACCGATCTGTGCGCGCGGCATTCGCACGCGTTGCTGGTGGTGGACGAAGCGCAGACGTTGACGCCATCGGCGCTGGAGATGCTGCGCATCCTGTCGAATTTTGAAATGCGCGGCCGCGCGCTGCTGCAGATCTTCCTGGTCGGCCAGACCGAACTGCGCAGCATCATCGTTCACAACCGCATGGAACAGTTGCGCCAGCGCATCATGGCTTCTTATCGACTGGAGCCGCTGGAAGCGGACGAAAGCCGCGCCTACATCCAGCATCGCCTGCACGCGGTCGGCTGGAACAACGATCCGAAGTTGTCGCCGGAAGTCTATGCCGCCGTGCACCACGCCAGTCGCGGCATTCCGCGCAAGATCAACGTCATCATGGATCGGCTGCTGCTGTACGGCTATCTGGAAGAGCTGCACGGCCTGGACCAGGCTGCCGTCACCACCGTGCTCGACGAGATGCGCGACGAGATGCCGGATCTGCCGCAAACGCTGGAGCCGCCCGCCACGCCACGGCATCGCGATGAGCCACAACCGCAAGCCGGTGCGACCTCGGAGCGCGAAAGCGAACTTGCGACGCTGGAGCATATGCGCAACAAGATCCTGCTGCAGTTGATGCGCGAGGAGCTCCGGATGAAGGAGATGTTGCAGGGCGTCCCCGCACCGGATCCGATCATGGACGAGGCGCGCGCTGCGGCTGCCGAGTTGCAGCGCCAGGAAAACGATGCGGCGATCGCCGATGCGAAAAGCCGGCGACGGTCGAGGGATCGCAAATGAGTGCGTTGTCGCCCCAGCCCGCTGCGCTCACCAACGCGATGACGGTGGACGTCGAGGACTATTTCCAGGTCGCCGCGTTCGAGCGTTGCATCGCGCGCGAGGACTGGCCGCGCTGGCCGGTGCGCGTCGAAGCCAACACCCGGCGGATTCTGGAACTGTTCGCACGGCAACGCATCCACGCCACCTTCTTCATCCTCGGTTGGGTCGCGGAACGTTACCCCGCGCTGGTGCGCGACATCGGCGCGGCGGGCCATGAAATCGCCAGCCACGGTTTCGGTCACGAGCGGCTGGACAATTTGAGTCGCGCGGAATTTCGCGCGGGTATCACCCGCACCAAGCAGTTGCTGGAAGACCTGGGCGGCACCGCGGTACTGGGTTACCGCGCGCCCAGCTGGTCGATCGGCCCCGCCACGCTGTGGGCGCACGAGGAACTCAGCGAAGCCGGCTATCGCTACAGCTCCAGCGTTGCGCCCATCCACCACGACTTGTACGGCATGCCCGCGGCGCCGCGTTTCGCGTTTCGTGCTGCGCGTTCCGGCCTGCTCGAAGTGCCGGTGACCACGGTGCAGATGTGGGGGCGCAACTGGCCCTGCGGTGGCGGCGGGTTCTTCCGGCTGCTGCCGTATCCGGTGTTCCGGCGCGGCTTGCGGCGCGTCAACCGCAGCGACCGGCGCGCGGGCGTGTTCTATTTTCATCCCTGGGAAATCGATCCGCAGCAACCGCGCGTGCCGGGTGTGACGCTGAAGAATCGTGTGCGGCATTACCTGAACCTCGCGCGCACGGCGCCCCGCGTGGAACGCCTGCTGCGCGATTTCCGTTTCGATCGCATGGATCGGGTGTTTCTCGATGGACACGCGGACTATCCGGTGGTGGAGCTGCAAGCCACCGGATCGCGTGTGCATTAGGAGGTGTGACGTGCCCGATCATGCCCACGACGGTCGATCCGCCAGCGCTTGCGTCGTCGCGCGGCTCGATGGCGCCGACACCTCGCGCTGGGATGCGTATGTCGCGCAGGCGGCGCGGGCCACGTTTTTCCATCGCGCCGCATGGCGCGGGATCGTCGCAGGGCTCGGCCACCGTTGCCATTACCTGTACGTGAAGCGCGATGGCGAGGTCACCGGCGTGCTGCCGCTGGCCGAGATCCGCAGCCGCCTGTTCGGGCACGCGCTGATTTCCACGCCGTTCTGCGTGTACGGCGGCGTGCTGGCCGACGACGCGGAAAGCGAAGCCTGCTTGACGCAAGCCGCGGCGGCTCTCGCCGATGAGTTGCGCGTGGATTACCTGGAATTGCGCGACCGCGCATTGCGCCACCCGGAATGGCCGGTCAAGGAGTTGTATGTCGGTTTCCGCAAGGCGCTCGAAGCCGACGACGATGCGAACATGAAGGCGATCCCGCGCAAGCAGCGCGCGATGGTGCGCAAGGGGATCGCTGCCGGGCTGGAAGCGCGCCACGACGGCAGCCTCGCGAATTTTTACCGCGTGTACGCCGAAAGCGTGCGCAACCTCGGCACGCCGGTGTTGCCGCGCAGCCATTACGCACGCTTGCAGCAGACCTTCGGCGCAAACTGCGAGATCACGGTCATCCATCACCAGGAACAACCCGTCGCGGCGGTGATGAGTTTCTACTTCCGCGACGAGGTGCACCCTTATTACGGCGGCAGCGTGCGGCGCGGGCGCGACCTTGCCGCCAACGACTTCATGTACTGGTCGGTGATGCAGCGCGCGGCAGCGCGCGGCGCGCGCCTGTTCGACTTCGGTCGCAGCAAGCAGGACACCGGCTCGTACCACTTCAAGAAGCACTGGGGTTTCGAACCCGCACCGCTGCCGTATGCCTATCACCTGGTGCGGGCACGGGAAGTTCCCAACGTCAGTCCCACCAACAAGAAGTACGGCCTTTTCATCAAAGGCTGGCAACGCCTGCCGTTGCCGGTGAGTTGTGCGCTGGGGCCGTGGCTGGCAAGGAGCCTGGGATGACCATGTCTTGCGTACGGCCCGTGTGGGATGACTTCCCCCTTCGGAACGAAGGGCGGAGCGAAGCGAACGCTCGCGAAGCGCGGCCGATGGGGATGGCGCTTTATCACGACGCGACATCCCCCCGATGCTTCGCATCGACCCCCTTCCTGCGGAAGGGGGTGAAAGCGGTTGCCTCTCCGTTTGGAACGAAGCAGCTTTGCCTCCCCCTTCGGCACGAAGGGCGGAGCGAAGCGAACGCGCGCGCAGCGCGGCCGAGGGGGATGGCTTTGCACAACGCGCGGCATCCCTCCAGCGCTGGCGCGCTGACCCCCTTCTTGCGGAAGGGGGTGTTCCCTCGCGATCGCGCGGCGGTCGGCGGGCTGTTCTTCCCCCTTCGGAACGAAGGGGGACTGAGGGGGATGGCTTTGCGCATCCCGCGGCATGGAGCCTGACGCATGCGATCCGTCCTGTTCCTCTGCCATCGACTGCCGTGGCCGCCCAGCAAGGGCGACAAGATCCGCTCGTACCACGTGCTGCAGCGGTTGCTGCAGCGCTACCGCGTGTACCTCGGTGCGTTCGTGGACGACCCCGCCGACTGGCAATACCTTCCGGCGGTCGAAGCCGCGTGTGCCGGAGTTTGCGTGCGGCCGCTGCCGCCATGGCGTGCGCGTTGGCGGGCGCTCGCCTCGCTGGCAGGCGGCAAGCCGCTCACGGTCGGAATCTACCGCGATCGTGCCATGCAACGTTGGGTCGATGCGGTGATCGCGGAACACCATCCCGAGTTGATCCTGTGCTACTCGTCCGGCGTGGCGCCGTTGGTGATGCGGCATCGCGAAACGCGCCGCGTGATGGATTTCGTGGACGCGGATTCAGACAAGTGGCGCCAGTATGCGCAGGCGCGGCGTGGCGTGGCAGGCATGCTCTACGCACGCGAGGCGCGTAAGCTTACTGCGCTCGAACACACGGTCGCCGTGCAGTTCGACGCCAGCCTGTTCGTATCCGAGGCCGAAGCCGCTTTTTTCCGTAGCCAGGTGCCCGACGCGGCCGACAAGGTGTACGGGATTTCCAACGGCGTGGACGGTGGCTACTGGAATCCGCAACAGGCGTACGCGAATCCGTATCCGTCGGGCACACACGCGGTGGTGTTCACCGGCGCGATGGATTACCGCGCCAACGTGGATGCGGTGACGTGGTTCGTACGCGCAGTCTGGCCGCGAGTCATCAGTCAGCGGCAAGAAGCGCGGTTTTACGTCGTCGGCAGCAACCCGGGCGCCGACGTGCATGCGCTGGGCCAAACCAAGGGCGTGGTAGTTACCGGGCGCGTGGACGACGTGCGGCCGTATCTCGCGCATGCTCACGCGGTCGCGGCGCCGTTGCGCATCGCGCGCGGCATCCAGAACAAGGTGCTGGAGGCGCTGGCGATGGAGAAAGCGGTGCTGGCGACGCCGCAAGCGTGGGAAGGCATCGAGGATTTCGCAGGGCGCTTGGGCTGCATCAGCGCCTCGCCCGAGGTCATGTCGAACGAGGCGTTGCGCTGGTTGGGCGAACCGCAACCCGCGCGCGTGTCGGCCGCGCGAGCCATGCTGCAGGCGCACTTCGACTGGGCGCGCAATCTCGATGCCTACGAAGCCGTGCTGCGCGGCGCGCCGCGTGTCGAACCCACGTGCGCCATGCCCGCCGTGCAAGTCGAGGCGTGCACATGAACCGCGTGCTTGCCGCCAGGACCGGGATTTTCGAGCGCCGGTCAGGATGGACGCTCGCCGTGGTTGCCTTCGCGATAGCTGTGGTGGTATTGATCGCCTGCTATTGGCAGACCCTGCAATCGCTGGTCGGCGTATGGGCGCACGACGGCACCTATCAATATGCGTTCCTGATTTTCCCGCTGAGCGCATGGATCGCGTTCGACCTGCGCCAGGGGCTGCGTGCGCATTCGCCGGTACCGAGCCTGTGGGGCTTCGTGGCCGTGGCCGTGCTGGTGGCCGTGTGGTACGCGGGCCATCTGCTGGACATCAACCTGCCGCAGCATTTCGCATTCGTGGCGCTGTTTCCCGCACTGGTGCTGGCGTGCTGGGGTTGGCGCGCACTGTGGGTGCTGGCGTTTCCGCTGGCCTACCTCGTGGCGTTCGCGGTGCCGTGGGGTGACGGGCTGGTCGGCCCGTTGCAGGACATCACCGCGCACTTCGCGGTGCGCGCGCTGGAAATCACGGGTACGCCGGTGCTGCTCAACGGCCGCGAGATCGTCACCTCGTCGGCGGTATGGATGGTGGCGGACGCATGCAGTGGCGTGAAGTTCTTCATTGCCTGCACCGCGCTCGGTTGCCTGTACGCGTACCTCATGTACCAGCGCGCATGGAAACGCGTGTTGTTCGTGGTGCTGGCGGCCATCGTTCCGGTGATCGCCAATGGCCTGCGCGTGTATTGCACGGTGCTGATCGGCGACACCTGGGGGCTGCATTACGCCACCGGTACCGACCACATGATTTTCGGCTGGCAGTTCTTCGGCACGGTGCTGGTGCTGTTGTTGCTGGTGGGATGGTTTTTCCGCGACCGTTTCGTCGCACGCAAGGCGCCGCCTGCGCGCGTCGACAAGCCGATGGGCGCGCGCGTGGTGGTGTGGGTGGCGGCGGCCATCGTGCTGATCGCGGGCCCGGTATTGGCGGCGGGGCTTGCGTCGGCGGGGCAACCCGAAGCGGTGCATCTGACGGCACCCACGCTTTCCGGTTGGTCCGGATCACGTGCGGCCGCGAAAGCGTGGCAACCTTCATTCAAGGGCGCGGCGGGGCAATTGCAGGCGACCTACATGTCGGCCGCGCACGGTGAAGCCGTCGAGCTGTTCCACGCCGTGTACACCGGCAAACCGCGCCACGGACACAGCCTGATTACTTACGGCAACGACGTGTACAACCCGGCCAGATCGCGCATCCTTGCCAGTTCCGGCCGGCCCGTGGAACTCACCGGCGGCGTGGTAGTGAATGCGCGCGAGTTGCGCCTGGCTAACGCGGATGGTTCGCGCCTGGTGTGGTACTGGTACTGCGTTGGCCGGCATTGCAGCGCGTCGCCAGTGGCCGCCAAGCTGCTGCAGGCGTGGGATGTATTGCGTGGCGGCACGCCGCGCTCCGCGGTGTGGGCATTGTCGACGTGGATCGCCGACGGCAACGCGGAACGGGCCCGCGCGAACCTGCAGGCATTCGCGCGTGGACTGCCGGCCGCACGGGAGGCGGCGCCATGAACGACAAGCCGCTGATCGCGCACGTGCTGTACCGGCTGGACACCGGCGGAATGGAACGCATCGCGCTTTCCGTCATCAATCACACGCGCGATCGCTATCGCCACGCGGTCATCTGCCTGGCGGGTTACGGCGCGCTGCGCGCGGAAATCGCGGATCCGTCGATACCGTGCCTGTCGCTCGACAAGCGGCCCGGCAAGGACCCGGGTTGCTACTTCAGATTGTGGCGCGCGCTGCGCAAGCTGAAACCGGATCTGGTACAGACCTACAACATCGGTGCGCTGGATGCGGCCCCCCTCATCCGGCTGGCGGGGGTGCGTCACATCGTGCACGCGGAGCACGGACGCGACGTGTCCGATCCGCGTGGCGACAATCCGAAATACCTGCGGCTGCGGCGCTGGATGGCGCCACTGATCGCGCGCTTCATCGCCGTGTCACACGACCTGCAATTGTGGCTGATCGATCGCGCCGGGATTCGTACGGACAAAGTCGCCTGCATCGTGAACGGCATCGACGTGGCGGCGTTCGAGACGCCGCGCACTGCGACACGGCCGCGCGCGTTGCTGGCCGACTTCGCGCCGCCGGGCAGCGTGCTGATCGGCAACGTGGCGCGCCTCGACAAGGTGAAGGATCAGGCGGGGTTACTGGCGGCGTTCAAGCTGCTGTGCGAACGGGCGGGACAGCAAACCGCGTGCCGCCTGGTCATCGTCGGCGGCGGGCCGGAACATGCAGCCTTGCAATCCCGGATCGAGCAACTCGGCCTGACGCAAACGGTACGTCTGCTCGGCAGTCGCGGCGACGTGGCCGAACTGCTGGCGGAGTGCGACGTGTTCGTGCTGCCATCGATCGCCGAAGGCATGCCGGTCACCTTGCTGGAAGCGATGGCGTCGGGACTGCCGGTGGTCGCGACCGACGTGGGCGGCGTGGCGGCGGTGGTCAAGAATGGCGTGACCGGTGCGTTGGTGCCGCCCGGCGATCCGTCCGTGCTCGCCGATGCATTGGGCGCCTATGTCGTGGATGCGGCCTTGCGCCGCCGCCACGGCGAGGCGGGCCACGCGCGCGTCGCCGCGCGCTTCAGCTTGTCCGCGATGGTGTCGGCCTACGTCGCGCTCTACGACGGCTTGCTGGGTGGCGCGGCACGCACCAGCGAACCGCGCATCACGGCCGGCCTTGCCGGGCATGGGGAGCACTGACATGTGCGGCGTAACCGGCATCGTGTTGGCGAAGAACGGCGGTGTGAACGAGCGCGTGCTGCTGGCGATGCGCGATGCGCAACAACACCGCGGGCCGGACGAGGCCGGCATTTACATTGGCCAAGGCGTGGGCCTCGGTCATCGACGCCTGTCCATCATCGACCTGTCGCATGGCCAACAGCCGATGCTGGACGAGGCGGCCGGGCTCGCGTTGGTCTACAACGGAGAGCTGTTCAACTGCGACGTGCTGCGGCCGGAACTCGAAGCAAGGGGCGCGGTGTTCCACAGCCATTCGGACACCGAGGTCTTGTTGCGTGCCTGGCAGCACTGGGGCACGGAATGCCTGCAGCGCCTGGTGGGCCAGTTCGCGTTCGCGGTGTGGGACATGCGCGCACGGCGCGTCTATCTCGCACGCGACCATGTCGGCGTCAAACCGTTGTACTACGGATTCACGACCCGTGGTGATCTGGTGTTCGCGTCGGAATTGAAAGGCATCCTCGCGCACCCGGACGTGGCGCGCGAACTCGATCCACGCGCATTGGAAGACTATCTGGCGCTGGGCTACGTGCCGGAACCCAGGAGCATCTTCCGCAGCGTCTTCAAGCTGTCGCCGGGGCATTGGCTGGGCTGGGCTGCCGGCGAGGCGCCGCCGGTGCCACGGCAATACTGGGATCTGCCATTCGCGCTCGACAACGCGCTGACCGAAAGCGAGGCGTGTACGCAACTGCGCAGCCAGCTGGATCGTTCCGTCGCCAGCCAGATGGTTGCCGACGTACCGCTCGGTGCTTTCCTGTCGGGCGGCGTGGATTCCAGCGCGGTGGTTGCCAGCATGACGCGTGCCTCGCGCGAAGCGGTACGCACCTGTTCGATCGGTTTCGACCACGACGCCTTCGATGAAACCGGCTATGCGCAGCAAGTTGCGCTGCACCTGCGCACCCGGCATTTCGAGAAACGGGTGGGCGGCGACGATTCATCGATGCTGGATGCCCTGGCCGCGATTTACGACGAACCCTTCGCCGACAGTTCGGCGCTGCCCACGTATCGCGTGTGCGAACTGGCGCGCCGTCACGTCACGGTCGCGCTGTCGGGCGACGGCGGCGACGAAAATTTCGCGGGCTACCGGCGCTATCGCCTGCATGCATGGGAAAGCGGCATGCGCGCGCGCCTGCCTACCGGATTGCGACAGCCGTTGTTCGGCTCGCTGGGAAATCTCTATCCCAAGGCTGACTGGGCGCCGCGTCCGCTGCGCGCCAAGACCACCTTGCAGGCGCTGGCCCGCGACGATGTCGAAGCCTGGTTCCACAGCGTCAGCACCACGCCGGCGGCCGTGCGGCAACAGCTTTACAGCACGGATTTCAAGCGCGACCTGCAAGGCTACAGCGCGTTGTCCGTGTTCCGCGCACACGCGGCGCACGCGCCTACGGAGCACCCGTTGCTGCTGGCCCAATACCTCGATTTCAAGACCTGGTTGCCGGGTGACATCCTGACCAAGGTCGATCGCGCCAGCATGGCGCACAGCCTGGAAGTGCGCGTGCCGCTGCTCGACCACCGCCTGATCGAATGGGCTTCGAGCCTGCCACCCGCGCTGAAATTGCGGCACGGCGAAGGCAAGTACGTCTTCAAGAAAATGCTGGAGCAGGATTTGCCGCACGAAGTGCTGTACCGGCCCAAGATGGGTTTCAGCGTGCCGCTGGCGGCGTGGTTGCGCGGCCCATTGCGTGTGCAGATGCAAGACGCGATCGGCAAGGGCGCGCTCGCGGAATGCGGCCATTTCGAACCCGCAACGCTCGATCGTCTGGTGCGGCAACACCTCACCGGTCGGCATGACCACAGCGCCACGCTGTGGAAATTGCTGATGCTGGATGCCTTCCTGCGTCGCACGAGAGAGACAGGGACGGTGGCCGTGTACGGCTCGTCCGTGCGGATGAAGGCCATTGCCTCGGGAGTCGCGTTGTGATGACTGCGGTCACCGGGAAAATCGAGAACGCGCGCCTCATCCGGCCCTCATCCGGCGCGGCACGCCGCCCTCTGCCAGTAGGAGAAGATGGCCTTGAGCACAAGATCCGCCTGCTGGTCTTCACCAGTCTGTATCCAAACGCCGAAAGGCCCCGGCATGGCGTGTTCGTGGAAGAGCGGTTGCGGCATCTCGTCGATTCCGGACGCATCGCTGCGACCGTGGTGGCACCGGTGCCGTGGTTTCCGTTGAAACATCGGCGTTTCGGCGAGTACGCGGCGTGTGCGCGGGTACCGGCGCGCGAGGAACGTTACGGCATCACCGTCCTGCACCCGCGTTACCCAGTGATTCCGAAACTAGGCATGAGCGTGGCGCCGTCGCTGATGTACCACGCGCTGCGGCCGGTGTTGCAGAAGCTGCTCACGAGCGGTGAACACTTCGATCTGATCGATGCGCATTACTTTTATCCGGATGGCGTTGCTGCCACCCGGCTGGGCGAGGCACTGGGCAAGCCGGTGGTCATCACCGCGCGTGGCAGCGATCTGACTTTGCTCTCGCGTTATCGCTGGCCGAAGCAACAGGTACGTGAGGCGGCGGAGCAGGCTGCAGCAATCGTCACCGTGGCGCAGGCCCTAAAGGACGAGGCCGTGGTGTTGGGAATGGAATCCGGCAAGATCACGGTGCTGCGCAACGGCGTCGATCTCGAGCGTTTCCGTCCGCTGGATCGTGCTGCGATACGTGCAAAACTGAACCTCAAGGACGACGCGTGGCTGGCGGTAGGCAACCTGGTGGAACTCAAAGGCGTGCACATCACGCTCGCCGCACTGGCCAAGGCGCCGGACGTGACCTTGTTGATCGCGGGTGATGGTCCGGAAGAGGACACGCTGCGACGGTTGGCGGATCGACTGGGCATCACCGGGCGCGTGCGTTTTCTTGGCGCCATTGCGCACGACAAGTTGTGTGACTACTACAACGCGGCGGATGCGATGGTGCTCGCATCTAGCCGGGAAGGCATGCCCAACGTGGTGCTGGAATCGCTGGCCTGTGGCACGCCGGTGGTCGCCACGCGGGTACACGGCACGCCGGAAGTCATCGCGGCTCCGGAAGCGGGGGAGTTGATGGACGAGCGGGGTCCCGAGGCATTGCTGCGGGCGTGGGAAGCGTTGCGCGCACGTGCGCCCGATCACGCGGCCACGCGTCAATTTGCCGAACGCTTCGGCTGGGCCCCAGTGGTCGATGCGCAATGCGCGTTGTATGCGAGGGTGCTGGCCGACTGCCGTGAACGCGCAATGGCAGGAGCGCAAGCATGAATGACACGGCGGTCATGCAGCGTACGGCGCAGCCTGATGCGCATGCGACACGTCCATTGCGTATCCTGCACGTGCTCGACCACTCGCTGCCGCTGCATAGCGGCTACACGTTCCGCACGCTTGCGATCCTGCAGCAGCAACGCGCTTTGGGGTGGGAAACCCTGCACCTGACCGGGCCGAAACAGGGAAGCGGCGATGTGCGCGAGGAACGGATCGGGGAATGGTTGTTCCATCGCACACCGCCCGCGGATGGTTGGTCCGCAAAGCTTCCGCTCGTCCGGCATCGCGCGCTGATGCGGGCGTTGCGTGCCCGGCTGGCCGAGGTGGTGGAGCGCGTGCGTCCCGACATCCTGCATGCGCACTCGCCGGTGTTGAACGCGCTGCCGACGCTCGATGTCGGCCATGCCGCCGGCATCCCCGTGGTTTATGAAGTGCGTGCGTTCTGGGAAGACGCCGCGGCCGACCTCGGTACCGCGCAGGAATGGGGGCCGCGCTATCGCCTGACGCGTGCGCTGGAAACGCGTGCCCTGCAGCGCGCCGATGCCGTGACCACGATTTGTGAGGGGTTGCGCAGCGACATGCTGGCGCGCGGCATTCCCGCGGGCAAGATCACCGTGATCCCGAATGCCGTGGATCTGACGCAGTTCCGGGTTGCCGGCACCCCGGATCCCGCGCTGATGGCGCAATTCGGATTGACCCGTGGTGCGACGCTGGGATTCGCCGGTTCGTTTTATGCGTATGAAGGGCTGTACCTGCTGCTGCGCGCGATGCCGCTGGTGTTGCGTGCCGTACCACAGGCACGCTTGCTATTGCTGGGTGGCGGTCCGCGGGATGCAAGCTTACGCGCACTCGCGAAACAACTGGGCATCGAGGATGCGGTGCATTTCACGGGACGCGTGCCGCACGCCGAAGTGGCGCGCTATTACAGCGCGATGGATGTGATGGTGTACCCGCGCATCCCGCGGCGTCTGACCGAGCTGGTCACGCCCTTGAAGCCGCTGGAAGCCATGGCCATGGGCAAGCTGGTGGTGGCTTCCGATGTCGGCGGGCATCGCGAGCTGATACGCGATGGCGAAAACGGGCATCTGTTCCAGGCGGGTTCGAGTGACGCCTTGGTGCGTTGTCTGCTGGATGTCCTGCAAACGCCGGCCACGTGGAACGCCATGGTCACGCGGGGACGCGCATTCGTCGAGCGCGAGCGCACATGGCAGGCGAGCGTCGCGCACTATCGCGCGGTGTATGACCGTGTGCTGGGTCGTGCGCGAGGTGCCGGTGGAGGGAGCCCATGGAAGACATGACGCCGGCGGTGGTACTGGGCGCAGGCGCGAACGGACTGGGCGTCGCGCGCAGCCTGGCGCGTGCACGCGTGCCGACCTGGTTGCTCGACACTGATGCAAGGCAACCGGAGATGTTCACGCGTGCGGCCAAACCGCTGGCACTGTGCGCGCTGCATGGTGAAGCCCTGATCGAGGATCTCGAACGGCTTGCAGGCACGGTGTTCGGCGACACGCGCCCGGTGTTGTTCCTGACCCAGGAAGAAACCGTTCGGACGGTATCGCGATTCCGCGAACGACTGGTCGACCATTACCGCTTCGCGCTGCCCGCGCAGGCAACGGTCGATGCCCTGCAACACAAGCAAGGTTTCCAGCAGCTGGCCGAGCAGCACGCTGCGCCGATTCCGCCACTGGTACACGTGCGTACGCCGGATGACCTGCCCGGGCTCGGGCACCTGCACTACCCGGTGGTGGTCAAACCGGGCGGGCGCGACGCCGCATATTCGCGCCAGTTCAAGAAGGCCTATCGCGTGGAAGACTTGGCGCAGGCCTCGGAACTGGTCGGCCGCATCCTGCCGGTGATGCCGGACGTGGTGGTGCAGGAGTGGATCGACGGCCCGGATTCCAACATTTATTTCTGCCTGCAGTATCTCGATCGGCAAGGCCAACTCGTCGCATCGTTCACCGGGCGCAAGATTCGTTCGTGGCCGCCCCAGACCGGCGGCACGGCAAGTTGCACCGCCGCACCGGAAGCGCACGCGGAACTCTCGCGGCTCACCGAACAGTTCTTTCGCGCAACGGGCGTGGTCGGCATGGCCAGCATGGAATACAAGCGCGACGCGCGCAGTGGGGCGTTCCGCATGGTGGAACCCACCATCGGTCGCACCGATTACCAGGAAGAGGTCGCGACCCTGAACGGCGTCAACCTGCCGCATGCCGCATGGTGCTCCGAACTTGACAAGCCTTTCCCCGCGCCGATGCCGGCGGCACGAGTGCGGGTTTGGCGCGTGCGTTCCGAGGATCAGCAATCGGCCGCCGCGCAACAGCAGCCGGCGAGTCTGGGCATGCAAGGTGCAAGTGTCGTTGATGCCCTGTGGCGTGGCTCGGATCCCGTGCCGGGTCTCTTGCATGGCTGGCGGCGCGTGCAGCGCGCGTTGCAAAGCCGGACTGCAAAAGTGATGCCGGGATCGCAAACGGCTGGAAGCAAACCATGAGCGTGATTGCCAAACTTCTGCCGAAACGATCGGCCCGACCAAGCGTAAGTCCGGAACTCGGCCTGCAAGCCGCCGCCGACTGGCTGAAGCGTGCCCAGGATGCCACGGGCTGCGGTGGCGTCAGCGCCAATTACGACGTGGTGAAACGCCAGTGGGCGGGTGCGTATCCGGAAACCACGGGCTACATCATTCCGACCTTCTTCCGCTATGCGGAATTCTCCGGCGACAAGGACTGCCGCGAACGCGCGGTGCGCATGGCGGTGTGGGAATCCGACATCCAACTCGCCGAGGGCGGTGTGCGCGCGGGCACGCTGGACGCGGCGCAGATCGTGCCGACCATCTTCAACACCGGGCAGGTCTTGTTCGGATGGACGGCCGCCTGGCAGCAGACACAGGATGCGCGGTTTCGCGATTCGCTGGTGCGTGCTGCAGACTGGTTGGTCGCGGCCCAGGATCCGGATGGTGCGTGGCGGCGCTTCGCATCACCGTTCGCCGCGCATGCGCTGAATACCTACAACACCCGCGTGGCGTTCGGGTTGGCGCAAGCAGGGCAGGCGCTCGGCGAGCCGCGCTACATCGAATCCTCGGTCAGAAACGTGCAGTGGGCCTTGACCCGGATGCACGCCAATGGCTGGCTCGAGAACAACGACCTGGAGGACAACAGCAAGCCGCTCACGCACACGATTGCCTACGCGACGCGCGGCATCCTGGAAATCGGGTTGATTGCACGCGACGGAGGTTTCGTGGATGCAGCCGCACGCATTGCACGTGCGGTGGCGCAAACCCAGCGCGACGATGGCGCGCTGCCCGGTCGATTGGATGCCGAGTGGCGCCCTGCGTGCCGCTGGACCTGCGTCACCGGCAACGCGCAGATGGCGATCATCTGGCAGCGACTGGCGCGAGAGATAGGCGACCACTCATGGTTGCCGGCGGCGGAAAACGCCAACCGCTTCAATCTGTCGGTCCAAGACGTGGCGGCGGCCGATCTCGCCGTGCGCGGCGGACTTCCGGGCTCGCATCCGATCGGCGGGGGCTACATGAAGAACCGCTACCCGAACTGGGCCGCCAAGTTCTTCATGGATGCCTTGATGCTGCAACTGGAGCGGGGCTAGCGACATGCGCGATATCGCCCTCGCTCTGTTCGTCTTCGGGACGATCCCCTTCATCCTGATGCGCCCCTATCTGGGCTTGCTGGTGTGGTCGTGGCTGGGTTACATGAATCCGAATCGCTTTTGCTATGGATTTGCCATCGACTTCCCATGGGTATATTTGATTGCCGTCGTCACGCTCATCAGTTTTGCGATCAGTGCCGAACGGAAGAAAATCCCGTGGTCGAGCGTGAGCATGATGTTGCTGTTGATCCTGATCTGGACGCTTTTTACGACGTTCTTTGCGGTGGTTTCTGATGCGGCCTGGAGCAAGTGGGAAGAATTCGCCAAGATCCTGGTCATGGTGTTCGTGACCTTGGCGCTGGTCAATACCCGGAAGCGTATGCATGGCCTCGTCTGGATGATCGTCATCTCTCTCGGGCTGTTGGGCGTCAAGGGTGGCATCTTTACAGTACTGAAGGGCGGCCATTACCACGTGCTCGGCCCCGCCGCGAGCTTCATTGCCGACAACAATGCATTTGCGCTCGCGCTGTGCATGACGATTCCACTGATGCGTTACCTGCAGCTGCATTCAGCGCACAAACTTGTGCGCGTCGGGCTCGGCTTTGGCATGTTTTTAACGGGCATCGCAGTTCTGGGTACCTACTCGCGAGGCGGCTTGATCGCACTCGCGATCGTCGCGGGCGCGTTGCTATTGAAGAGTCGCCGCAGGGTGGCTGTGGCGTTGGTGGTCGTGGCGATCGGGTTCACTGCCTACCATTTCATGCCGCCGCAATGGACGGCACGCATGGATACTTTGCACCACGCCAGCGAAACCGATTCCGGCGAGACACGTATCCAGTCGTGGGAGTTTTCGGCAAACCTGGCCTTGCACCACCCGATCCTGGGCGGAGGTTTCGACGTTTACGAGAGCGGCCGCATGTGGGCGCAGTATGGCCCGGAAGGTGCCATACCGCGTGCGGTCCACAGCATCTATTTCCGGATGTTGGGTGAACAGGGTTTCCCGGGCCTTGTCTTGTTTTTCGCGCTGCTGGCTGGCAGTTGGAAATCGTGCAGCCACGTCAGGACGCGAACCCGCGATGCGCCGGATCTGAAGTGGGCGTACGACCTGGCTTCGATGCTTCAGGTGGCACTGGTAGCGTACATGGTGGCGGGGGCGTTCCTGCCGATGAGCTATTTTGACTTGAGTTACCAGCTCATGGCGTTGTGTTCGCTGCTCTGGATTTGTGTCGCACAGACGCTTGCGCAGCCTCGAAAGGTGTCGGACCACAAGGGTGCGCTCGTGCATGTGACCCCGCAAAGCTCAGACGCAGCCGGGTCGCGTGCGTGAAAAAGGTTCTCATGATCGCATTTCACTTTCCGCCCGCGGCGATGGGAAGCGGCCACCTGCGCACGCTCGGCTTTGTACGCTATTTGCCGGAGTTCGGCTGGGAGCCGATTGTGCTCACCGCTACTTCCGGGGCCTACCCGCGGGTGGATGGCCGCAACAGCATCTTGATTCCGCCGGACTGCGAAGTGCATCGGGCGTTCTCACTGGATTCGGGGCGCCATCTTGCGTTACGCGGGAAATACCCAGGCGTTTTGGCCACACCCGACCGTTGGGTTTCATGGTGGCCGCTTGCCGTATCGAAGGGGCTGCGGCTGATCCGGCGCTATCGAATGGACGCCATTTGGTCCACTTACCCGATCATGACAGCGCATTGTGTTGCCGGCGCCTTGAGCCGGTTGACCGGATTGCCGTGGATCGCAGATTTTCGAGATCCGGTGGCGGGTTCGGTATCGTCTCAAAACCATCTGGCGGCAATGTTCCAGCAACGTTACGAGCGAAGCGTGGTGCGTCACGCCGATCATGTCGTGTTCACGACACCAGGAGCGTTGCAGGGCTGCTCGGAGAGCTACGCTGATGCCGCCCGGGCGGCCAAATTCCGCGTCATACCCAATGGGTACGACGAAACTCTGTTTGGGGAGCTACCGCCCGTAAGGCCGCCGGTTACTGGCAGGCCACTGCTTCTGGTTCACAGTGGCCTGCTATACGGCGAAGGTCGCAACCCGATGGCGTTCTTTCAAGCCGTCGCTGCTCTCAAGCAACAACAAGTTTTGAGCGCTCACGACGTCAAGGTCGTGTTGCGTGCCAGTGGCCTTGAGGAAACGTATGCCACTGCCATCGAGCGGCTTCGCATCGATGACATTGTGTCGCTTGCTCCATTGATCGACCAGCAGGCTGCGCTTCACGAACAAGCCCAAGCGGATGGCTTGCTGCTATTACAGGGCCAACGTTTCAACCAGCAGATTCCGGCCAAGGTCTACGAATACCTTCGCATTGGGCGCCCCATTCTGGCACTGGTCGATGCAACGGGCGATACGGCCGCGCTGCTGCGCAGCTCGGGAGGAGCGGAGCTCGCATCGATCGACGATCGTGCCGCCATCGAAAAACACTTGATGACTTTCATTGAAACGCTACGTACCGGCGGTGGGCCGCGGTCGAGCCCCGCAGTGGTGGCGGGGCTGTCGCGCCGTGCCGGTGCAAACACGTTGGCGGGCATGTTGCAAGGACTCATCCACTGAGGAAACAGGGCATGCCCCAATCGCAGCCCAGTTGGCGTTGCTCCGTACGGGTCGCATGTCTCATCGGTCCGAGCATGACACTGCAGTGACGTGCACGACGGGAACGAAACCACAGAATCTATATGGAAAAGAAGCCCCAAAACATCCGTGGAGCGCTCTCGCTGTCATTCGTGCAAACCGCGATTACCGGGACACTGAGCTTTGCCTCCGTCATTATCGTCAGTCACCTGCTTACACCAGCTGAAATAGGTGTCTTTTCGATTGCGGCAGGGCTTGTCGCGCTTATCCATATGTTGCGTGACTTCGGAATAAGCGAATTCGTCATTCAGGAAACGGCTCTCACCGAAGGTTCCGTGAGGACGGTCTTCACGCTTAACTTGGTGATTGCGTGGTTGCTTGGGTCATTGATATTCGTATTCAGTGGCGCGATCGGTGGTTTCTATGGCGATGCTGGAGTAGCGCGCGTCCTGAAGGTCATGAGTATCGTGTTTCTGCTGTTTCCATTTGGAACAACTACTCAAGCTTTGATGCAGCGCAAATTCGAGTTTGGAAAACTTACAAAAATACGCATCTTGGAATCAATAGCGCGTAGCTCGCTGGTCGTCATCCTGGCTTATGCCGGGTTCAGTTACATGAGCATGGCATGGGCATCCGTAGCATCCATATCGTTTGCGGTATTGGGCTGCATGCTTTGGGGTTGGGATTATCGCGTCAAGGGCTTGAGCCTGTCCAGGTGGAAAGATGTATTACATTTTGGGTCCAGTCGGACTGTTTCGGACATCGCTTCGCAACTTGGAGCTCAGTCAGCCAACCTGATCGTCGGCAAGATGCTAGGCATGACCGCAGCCGGCTTGTATTCCCGCGGCAATGGGGTTGTTAACTTGTACAACGAACGCATCGTTGGGGCCGTCGGGGTTGTCGCGTTTCCTGCGTTTGCACGGGAACATCGTGAAACGGGGCAAGCGCCTCAACTGTTCGTCAAATCACTCGCTTACCTCACCGGTATCAGTTGGCCATTCTTCGCCGCAGGTATAGTGCTCGCCTTTCCGATCATCCGGACGCTGTTCGGAAACCAATGGGACGCTGCTGTGCCGCTGATGCGCTGGCTGTGCGGCGCTGCAATCGTTGGCACCACGATGTACCAATGCAACTCCTTCTTGGTAGCGCTCGGGCATGTCAACACCGTGACGCGAGTCGAGGTGACCTATCAGTCGGCCCGTATCGGCATCACGGTTGCGGCGGCCTTCGTGAGCCTCGCAGCCGTGGCTGCCGTGCAGATTTTGGTGTACCTCATCGCGACGACTCTGTACTATCGCGCGATGCGTCGGCGGGCCGGGGTCTCAGTCGTGGAGTGCGCGCAAGCCGTGATGCCAAGTGCGCTCGCAACGCTCGCAACGTGCGCCGTTCCGATTGCGGTCGTTGCGTGGCCCGGATTTGTCCAAGAGCATCGAGTAGCAGCACTCGCGCTCGCCATGATCGGTGGGTGTGCCGGGTGGCTTGTCGCCATCCGGGCGAGCCGACATCCGTTGCTGGGTGAGCTGCGGCGCATCATCGATAGGCTGAATCGGCGTTTTGGGGCTGCACTAAGGTAGATCGGACGGGACCGAACCGAACGGAGCATGCGTGTGTGCCGACGGCAGGCATCTTAATCGAAAAGGCAGGTCGCAATGAACTGGAATCCCGAGCAACATTATCAGAGCCACACGGTTGCTGCTGATTACGACAAGGTTCGATTTTCAAGCCTTGCGGGCCGCGTGTTCAATCATCTCGAAAAGCGCACAATCGCGAAGTGCTTCGCCTCGATCCCCAATGGCGCGCAACTGGTCGATATCCCATGTGGCACCGGCCGTCTCGCGGAAGCGTTACTGATGCACGGCTATCAAGTTCGTGGAATGGATATTTCAGATGAAATGCTGGCGGTCGCGCGGCAACGACTGAGCCGGTTCGGTGGTCGTTTCACCACCGAGGTTGCCGACGCCAAGCATCCACCGAACGGACATGCGGTATACGAGGGCGCGCTGTGCGCGCGGGTATTGATGCACTTTCCGCTGGGGCAACAAATTGCGTTCCTCGCGGGTGTCGTTCAGCTGAGCCGATCGCTGGTCGTCATCAATCAGAGCTTGAACTCGCCATATCAACGTTTCCGCCGGCGCGTGAAACACTGGCTTGGGCACCGTGAGTCGGCTGCGTATCCGGTCACCAACCCGGAAATCAAGCGCTTGCTCGCTGACGCAGGCTTGCGCGAAGTACGGCGTTACCGGCAATTGCGACTGGTCAGCGAAGCCGTTTACATCGTGGCCGAGCGAGTGACGGCTGCCTCGGCGCAGTCACGCTGATTGCCAATTCGGCGTGGTTGCCGTGAATACAACGCGACTACTGGACATCCTGCAGCAGCGCGTTGCCTGCCCAGAATGTCATGCGCTACACGTGTGGACATCGCATGGTGGGCCTGGCCGTCGTATCAACTCGATGATTCGTCGCTATCGGTGTACACGATGTGGGCGAGACATCGCCGTCAAGGCTTCCAGGAATGGCAACGATCGAGGGTGGATTCACTCGGAGTACGCGACATTGTGCGCGTTGCAGCCCGCATTCGCGCAACATGCCGAGTACGGCGTGTTGGATCCGTTGGCCTACTTCACCATGGATGATCGGGAGGTCATGGTGACCCAATGGTTCGCGGGTCGAGACTTTGGGGCGTACTTGCAAACACTTGACGATGATGATCTCGTCGCGGCGGCAGCAGGTGCTGGCGGTTGGCTGCACACGTTGCATGCGAGCCACGGCGCTGTGGCATCTGGAACTCCGAATACCGCCGACAAGCTTGAGTACCTGACCGAAACGTATGGCACAGCTTTGCTGGGCGATCCCCGTACTCGCAATCCGATGGATCTGCTAAGGGTCCACGCCCTCGAGATCGAACATCTGCGGTTATGCGAGGTGCCGATCCACGGCGACTTCAAGCCGGAGAACCTGTTGTGTGACGGCCGGCGGTACGTGGGACTGGACATCCAACTGCGTAGCCATGCCATTGCCGCCTATGATCTTGCTCCATTCCTGAACCACGTTTGGCTTGCAGGCCACGGCGCGCGACGTGTACGACTTGAGCACCGGTATGCGCACATCGAGGCAGCCTTTCTCAATGGATACGGAGTCAGCACTGACGAAGAGCGGTATGTCGTGCGGTGGGCGTTGCTCTACTACGTGCTCTGCCAGCTCGGGAGTTATCGGCAACGTGGATGGGTGGCGTCGTGCTACGGCGACTGGAAGCTCGGGCCACTGCTACGCTTGCGAGCACTCGGACTCAGACGGTCGGGTGCGATGGCTTGAGGTAAAGCTGATGCAACTTTTGTCACCCCGATCCAGCCGTAGCCTCTGTATCACAGTAACATGTACGATGCGCGGTGCGGCGTGGAGATTGCAGCGCTAGGTGTATCCTCTAAACGCATGCCATCGACGTCCAAAGTTCTGCTCGTACCAAGTCCATGTCCTGAACCTGCGTAGATTAATTCTGATTCACCAATGGGCAGTGGGTAAGCTAATCGATCCTGTGCGCTTCCGGGCCGGTTGGGGCCGCCGATGATATGGGTGGCAGCGAATTACGAACTTGTAAAACGTATCTGATTCCTGCGACCATCAAGGCGCCACGTAATGTGTGGAATAGCGGCAATCATCCGATTTGATCATTGCCCTCCGTCGCGAGATGCCTTGCACCGGCTGTCCGATTCGATGCGGCATCGTGGACCCGATGACGAAGGTCTGTTCGTGCACGAGAATGTGGGTCTGGCTTTCCGCAGGCTTTCGATTATCGATCTTTCGCGTTCCGGTCATCAACCCATGGAAAGCGACTCTGGTCGGTTTGTGATCGTATTCAATGGAGAGATTTTCAATTACCTCGAACTTCGCGCCGAGCTTGAGGCTCTTGGTTACAAGTTCAGATCCAACTCGGACACTGAAGTATTGCTCAATGCGTACATCGAATGGGATGTTGCCTGCCTGGACAAGTTCAACGGGATGTGGGCATTCGCGATCCTGGATAAACATACAGGTCGCTTTTTTTGTGCTCGTGATCGATTCGGAGTCAAACCGTTGTATTACCTCAGGACCGCGAAGTGCATGGTATTTGCGTCTGAGGTGGCGGCAATCCTGCGTTCAGGCATCGTTCGCCCCGCTGTGGATCGATCGACCGTTGCTCAGTACTTGTTTTTTGGCGATCTTGATTGTGGAGAGGGAACCTTTTATGAAGGTATCACCGCGGTCGCACCGGGTACGTGGATGTCGATTGACGGCGGGGGCAGGATCCGTTCCGGAGCATACTGGAAGCTCCCGGACGATGTTGCCGCGAAGCCTGATTTCGACGAGTTGTACGAATTGTTTCATGATGGGGTGAAGATACGGCTCCGGAGTGACGTGCCGGTGGGCGTGTTTCTTTCCGGCGGCCTCGACTCGACCAGCATCCTTTGTGCCGCGGCGCGGCAACTGGGTCGAGATGCCCCCATCAGTGCGTTCGCATTCATGTCACCGGACTACGACGAAAGCCGGTATATAGCCGACACCATCGCGCAGACTGGCGCGGAGCTTGTCCGGCTCGATGTCGACAGCTCGAAACTGTGGGACGAGTTGACCCGAATGGTTGAATACCAGGACGGCCCAGTGCACACGCCCTCGGCTCTCATAGGATTCTGCTTGTGCAGGCTGGCAGCAAGCCGGGGTATCAAGGTGATCCTGAACGGACAAGGCGCGGACGAGACGCTGGCCGGCTATCCGAACTACTTCGCGAACTACTGGCAGTCGCTGTTGGGTGGACTGCAGTTTCTCAAGTTGCTGGCACAACTCGAAGATTACGGTGGGCAACATCACATCAGGACGATGCTGCTGCTGCGGCGCGTGATCGCGCGTTTCGTGAAGGTAAAGCTGAATCGGGTGTACGCCTATCAGTGGGTAGCGGCGATGCATCATCGTCGTAGTTTCCGGGCGCACCCGTTTTATGATCCTGCCTTGGTCGATTCTTTGCCGCACTTTCACGCATGCGCGGGAAATGGAGGCCTTGACGAGGCGCTGCGGCGGTCGGTGACGATCAGCCCATTGCCGCTGTATCTGCGTGTAGAGGACCGCAACTCGATGGCGCACTCGATCGAGGTACGCTTGCCATTTCTCGACTACCGGCTTGTGAGCGCGGTGATGCGCATCGCCGATGTCCGCAAGCTGGAGGGGTTCTGGAACAAGATCCTGCTGCGCGAAACGATGCGGGGCCGGATCCCAGAGTCGGTACGCGTGCGTCCGGACAAGATGGGGTTTGCGACTCCGGACGCCAAATGGATCCGGTCTTGGGCAGGGGAGATCGAAGCAATCTTCCGCAGCCGCACATTTGCCGAACGAGGCTTCTTTAATGTGCCGAACCTTCTGGCGGCCTTGAGGGATCATGTCAACGGTGTGCGGGAGTGTCACGAGGACATATTCCGGGCGGTACAGGTGGAGCAGTACTTGCGGATCGCGGAGCGGACATCGTAGATACTGTCTTTTTGCCTCTCTTCCGTTTCGTGTCGAAAGTGCTTGTTTGCGCTTGGGCGGCCCGACAGAAATGCGTCTTGGCAGAGGGGTTCGATCAGCAGGCGGGTTGGCTTGGCCTTGGAATATCCACTACGATTACCGCGGCAGCAGCTTGGCGACCCGGAATCGATGTTGCCTAGTCGCCGTGTCGATGTGAAACCGTGACTGCCACTCGTGGAACCATAGCTGCGTGACGATGATGCAGGCAGGTTTCCGATCACCAGAGGCTTTGTGGTCACGTGCATCGCGTTCCGTGCCGTATTGCCGAGACAGTTTTGTGTCCGCCATGATCTGTTACGTTACCGTCGACACTGAGTATGACTTTGGCTTTACCCGCAGTAATGGGCATGCTTCGCGTCAAGCCAATTTCTCGCGTTCGATAGCAGGCCGGACGCCATCCGGTGAGTTTGGTGTGCGCTACCAGATGGCAGCGCTGGACAGGTATGGCCTCAAAGCGGTCTTCTTCGTCGATCCGATGCCGGCTTTGGTCTGGGGCACTGCCGCGATTGAAGACATCGTGGGGCCGATCGTCGCGGGTGGGCACGACGTTCAGCTCCATATGCACACCGAGTGGTTGGAGCTTGCGGGCAGCAGGAATCCGCTCGGGCGTTCTATGGGCACCAACATCAAGGATTTTGAATACGAGCAACAGTGCGTGTTGCTCGATTTTGCAAAAGGCGTCCTGGTTGCAGCCGGTGCACGCGAACCCGCGGCTTTTCGCGCCGGAAACTACGGTGCAAGTGACGACACGTTGCGTGCACTCGCCGTGGTTGGCTTGCGTTACGACACGAGCCACTGCCCGGGCATTGCGAATTCTGCATGTGATATCAGGCTGACGTCAGCAGATCAGGATCCGGTTGACCACTGCGGAGTCGTTGAAGTGCCAATCGGGTGCATGGGCGGTTGGCGAGGGGGGTTGCGTCATGCCCAGATAACTGCCGTCTCCGCCGCAGAGATGCATGCTGCGTTGCAATACGGGCATGCGCAAGGGCGTCGCAGCTTCACGATCGTGACCCACAGCTTTGAGCTGCTGAGCCGGGATCGGTCCAGGGTCAACAGATTGGTTCGTCACCGTTTCGATTCGCTGTGCCGTACGCTGGCAGCATTGGACGGCATCTCGACGGGTACCTACCGTGACTCTCCCCCGGAAGCGTTTGTCGGATCGCGGCATCGGGCGGCTGGGCCCCTCCCGTTCAACATGCTGCGCACGGGGGCTCGCATGAGCGAACAGATACTTGGTAACGCGCTGTACGGTCGCCGATGAGCGCCGATGACCGTGTCGATCAGGTTTGACGCCGGATCGCGTTGCCAGCAGTCGGTTCCACGGCTTGTGCAGACGCATGCGTTCACGTTCGAGAACTTGATCGACGAAACCGCGTCAAGCAGGCTGGGTGAGCAAAATCCGATAGCGTGTGCTTGCTGTCAGTGGCTGCCGCCAGGCTGGCCGAGTTCAACTCTAGCCGAGGCGTGGCGCTTTGGAGACGGATCTGTCTAATATGCGCAATACAATTTCCGATGGCCGCGATTGCCGAGTGGCCACGGCATGACTGTGGTGGTACCGACCTTGACAGCTACAAAATTGCACTCCCCTTCAAAACTGCTATTCGATGAAGTTTTGGCACAAAGCGATTACCGCTCATTGTGTGAGAACTCGGTGGCGGCGATCGCTGCTGCTGTTCGAACTACGCTACTCGAAGATCCGCAGTTTCTCGCGTCGACCGACGGTGGGGTATTTACGGCCCGAGATGAGAAGCAAGTCGTACTGATTGCGCCGCGATTGCGGACGCCAGTTCAATTGCCAATTCGTGTCGGCGAAAAGATACTTTGCCGCCTCTCTATTCCATCCTTCCGATTCCATCCCGCAGCGCAAGCCGGTGTTGCTACCCGGGGAGATGCAATAGCGCTTCTTCGCTGGCTGCGAGATACGCGGTCTCGTGAAGCCATCAAATTTACGGAAGTGCTGACAAACTCACCGCTCTACGAGGCGCTGGATGTCGCGAGGTCTTTAGGCTACCACGTGCTAGACAATTACCCAGCACCACACTTGTTTCACCATTTTAAAGATAGCTATGAAGCTTTTGTCAATGGGAAGCCAGGCAAACTAAGGAGCCAATATCGAACCAAGGCAAAGTTGTTTCACGAACGATTCGGCACTGAATACACACTGAAAGAATATAGACTGGTTGATGAGGTTTCGCCATTTTTGGAAGCTGCGAGTAGCATTAACAAAAGGACCTACCAGTATAGGCTGTTTGATGAAGAGGTGAATAACGACACGGAAACCAGAAGCTACTACGCTTCCCTTGCGCAACGAAAAAATTTCCGTTCATTTGTCCTATGGCACCAATCTACCCCTCTCTGTTTCATCCTTGGCTCACAAAGCTCCGATGGTATCTTTGATTACCGAAAGACGGGCTACGACCCAACATGGCGGGAGTGCTTTCCTGGAATCAATTGTACGATGCAAATGTTGATGAGACTGTATGAAAATGATCGGCCACGGGTAATCGACTTCGGCGGTGGGGACGCCCGATATAAACGGTTGTTTGCTACTGACGTAGCCAGCTCGGCGAGTCCGATTCTTCTACCTGATGCGGTTTTCTATTCCCCTTCGGCTCTTATGTACATCGCATCCGTGCGCCTCAACGAAGTGGCCATTGCCATCCTCGATAGATTCGGTGTAAAGGATCGGGTCAAGCGGGTTCTCAGGGGGAAAGCGTGAGGCGCCATGCGTCGGACCAGATCCGTTCGGTCGCGAGGATTGGGTGCTCAAGCTCGCGGCACCGCCAAGGAACCTCTGATCAAGCGTTCTTTCACCGTCGCCCCGGCGTAGTTCGGGGCCCGGCGTGGGGTTGTATCGCGGCCACAGGCCACGATGCTTTTGATTACTGGACACCGGTCTACGCCGGTATGACGAGCATAATCAGAGCTTCCTAATCCCGGCATCGGGTTCTCGCCATCAAATGGGCGAGACTTTCAACGGAATACCCAGTTGTGCTGCCCGTGAAGATCGATGAACCCACAGCCGCCGCTTGCCGGTGGTGGTAACCAGTAGTGCAATCGGGATCCAACCAGAGCGAACGAACGTGTTGATGGAACGGACGTTCGTCGCCTGAACATGACAGACGCAGACACGCACCCCGTCACGCGCTAGATCTGCGCACGCCGCAGAAATGAGATAGGTAGCCCAACCGCTACGCCGCGATGATGGGACGGTGTACAAAAAGCTCAGAAACGCCGATTTCTCACCGAAGTCCATAATCAGATTCGTTGGCGTATCGACGTTGGCGTATTGGAAATCGATGCGCAGTTGCGCGACGACCCGATGTCCATCTGTTATTGCGTAGACGCGTCCGTGCTGGCGCAAAGCAGTAGCAACCCCGCAACCACTCCGTGCGTCCAGTTGCTCGACAAGATGCGGGTTGCATGTGCTGATTTCGCTCGGGTTCCGGAGCGCAATCACCGAGTACCCATCGGGAAGAGGTGGGGGCAGACCGTGATCGATGCCTGCAAGGGCGATCGCATAGAAGCGGTAGACGTCGAGGTGCAGCGCACGACGTGCCAGCCAGAACAGCGCTGCCTTTGGGCCGCCCTTGGCGCGCAATAGTGCTGCGCGATCGGAGTGATTGGGGTCAAGCATTGTCGAGCCTGCGCCACTCGGGTCGAAGCCGCCGCACAAGTGCACAGAGCACATGCCCACGAATTCCAGGGCGAAATAGCATGACGTCAAAGAGACAAGCCGATGCGGCGGCGCCCCAGCGTGATTTGTAGCCTGAATCGCCCTGGCCCCAGTCCACCCTTTTCTTGCCACGCCGGCATGCGTCGCCCAACAATTCAAGAGAGAGCACGGAGCCGGGGCTGTGCGATCTCCACTGTTCGTCGTAACTGTTCGCGATGATGTAGATGGTTTCTCGTGTTTCGATGTGTGCGGAAAAGGCAATTGGGGCGTTGTCGCAATGGAGAAGCCAGATCACGATGTCGAAAGGGCTCCCTGACTTCGATGCCAGTGATGTCCAGAACATTCGATTTTCCACACCAACGAATTTCAGATCTCCGCTTTTTTTTCCGACCCACGATGCAGCTTCAATGGCTGCGGCGACCTCAAGTGCCTCGGTGGAACCTTCACGGAGGACATGTCGTTCGATCAACAAACTCCCCAGTTGTTTTTCCATTCTGCGCCGGCAGTATCGGGCATTCTTTAACAGGGAATGGCTGATGGTTTTTTCAAGTATCGATGCATCTTCAGGCAGGTTGAGCACAAAGGTCTGGCCGTCGTCGTGTCGCAGTGCCACCCACCCGGTGCCCATGAGGGCGCGTAGCAATTCCTGGAAAGCTTTGTCCGAACTCGATACTGGCCCGAAGCGAAGCACCGTTGCCGGCGGGCACTTGGAAAAATGGGCGGCAATGCTGGTGGCGAATGTTTTGCGACTGTCGGCGTCGTCACGTACGACCAGCGTGCGAAATGGCCAATAATATCCAGCCAGCGACCGCACGTGCAGTCTGGAGACGGTCTGACGTGCCAGGACGATGGAACCCAGGCTTGCCGTGCCAGACCCAACGAGGTATGCAGTCAGCGGACCCGACCATCCTTGATTTGGCAGAAAAGCTTGAGCCCACGCACACAGCCACCTGTCATCGTAGAACGACAGTGCGTCGTCCATACGCGGAATCACGAAGGCATCCCCCCAGCGGTCGAAATCTGTGATTTCGCGAGTCAGAAGTTCACACATCTGCTGGGGGTCCAATGTTGATGACGATCCGAAACTCAGTAGAGCCCATGAGGTGCCGTGACCTGCACACGTGTCTTGAACGGGTGTACTCAGTGTTCGTTTTGTGGAGACTTGCGGGCAACGCGCGGTGTTACTGCAAAATTCGGATAGTTGTTGTAGGCGTCGGATCCACTCGGTTTGATGCTGCGAGCTGCGAAGATGCTCCAAGCGTTTGCGGCGTTGGGCAGGCCGCTGTCGGCGGCGGCGGCGATGCCGATCTGGAAGTTGGCGGGGAATCCGGTTGCTGCGTACGGATAGCCGTACATCTCCCCGGCTTGCCACGCCTGCCCTTCCA
>SCQS01000068.1 GCA_004299705.1 Rhodanobacteraceae bacterium
CGCAGGGCGCGAGATCCGGCGTGCGGCCCCTGCTGAGTTACGGTGGTCTGACACCGAAGCGTTATCGGGCTCACACGCCGGGCTCTCGATGTCTACGGTAGGGGAAACTCAAGACATAAGCGTTGATAGCGTGCAGTGCGGATCGCGGGCATCTTGAAGCCGGCCGCGATATCCGCACGATCCTGTACCTGCTGGGCCACAAGGATGCAGCTGTCACGCGGTGTTGCTCGCACGTGCTGAACCGCGGCGGACACGGGGTGCCGAGTCCACTGGATCGGGCGTGCAGCGGGCGGGGCACCTTCAACTCCCGGGCTTGAGTCCCAGCCACGCGTAGGCCGCCGCGATCGCGATGCCGAACCATGCCTGGCCGACGTGGGTCAGCGCGGGCAACGCGCCCGGGTGCAGCAGGCCGATCACGAACGCGATGAGACCGGCTACCAGCCACACCAGCAGGTAGATCGCGGTGACCCAGCGCAACAACAGGCGGCCGCGCGGCCCGGTCGTTGGTGGCAACAATCGCGCGGCGGGCGCAGCGCCGGCCGGGGTGATCGCAAGCTCGGCGATCACCAGCGCCGAAACCAGCCCCGTCACCACGCCCAGTGCCTGGGTCATCCCGGCGTTGAATGCGGCGGGTGCGGCGCATCCGGTTCCCGTGCACAGCGCGATGCAGGCTGCCGCGATGATCAGCCACGCGTAAATGCCCAGCAACACCACCGCAATCACGCCGCCCGCAATCGTGCGCATCGCCGTCGCCTCCGTGGTCGATATTGCAGCACCGTGCGGGCGATGCCGGCGTGAAAGCCGGTGTGCGCCGCTGCACGACGGGTGATGTGTAGTTCAAATAGGGCGGGTGCCAACCTGCGTGGACAGGCCGCCAGGCGGGATCGTTCGCATCCTCCCTGATGCTCATCCTTCGCCACGCTCGGGGCCGGCCTGCGGCCGTCCAGTCGTTCCAGAAGAATTTGTCGCTGCGCTTCTCCGGCGGGATCCGCCGCACTCCTCCGCGCCACATCAAGGCTTCGCGATCGGTTTGCCCGCCGCCAGCCATGCCTTGAAACCGCCGTCGAGATGCGCGACGTTGCCATAGCCGAGTTGCTTCAATGTCATCGCCGCCAGCGCCGAGCGCCCGCCCGAGGCGCAGTGCAGGATCACGCGTCGGTTCGGGTCGAGTCCGGGCTTGTGCATGGGCGAGGCGGGGTCGGCGTAGAACTCCAGCATGCCACGCGTGGCGTGCAGCGATCCGGGAATTGCGCCCTGCGCGCGCTCGCCGGCATCACGCACGTCCACCAGCAACGCACCGTTCGCGAGTTCGGCCTGCACCTGGTCGGGGTTCAAGTTTTCGATTTGCGCCTTGGCTTCGGCGACGAGTTGGGAAGCGGTTTTGTGGGGCATGGGTTGATGCTCCGGCAATGATCAGGGGCGCCGCAAGCTGCGACTCATTTTCCCTTCTCCCGCCGGGAGAGCCGCCGTCCATGGCCGAGAGCTCCGTGGTGACGCGCAGCGTCGGATGAGGGGCCGTGCCTGCGCAGTGCCCCAATACGCAAGCTTGCTGCACCACGCGGGTGCGTACCCTCACCCCAGCGCTGCGCGCTCGCGCGAAGCGCGCCTCTCCCGAAGGGGGAGGGGTTCAAGACGTCAATCCGCGGGCGGCGAATCCACCTTGGCCGCCCGGTTGAAATCGCCGATGCCGCCGACCAGCAGCGCGATGGCTTCGCGTTCGGCTTCGCTCAAATCGGGGTGCCACGAATCCAGGATCATCACCGCGCGCACCTTGTCGCTGCGGTTCCAGGCCTCGTGCTCGAAGGTGTCGTCGAAGGTGACGCAGCGGCCTTCCTGCCACGCATGTTCGACGCCGCCCACGCTGATCGCGCAGTCTTCGGGGATGATCAGCGGCAGGTGGGTGACCAACCGCGTGTTGGTGACGCCGTGATGTTTCAGGATGTGCGAGCCGGGCGTCAGGATCGAGAACAACACCTCTGGTGCGTGGCCGCGGATGTGCACCAGCGGCAACGTGGCAAGGATCTCGGTGGTGCGCGGGCAGCGCCGCGCGTTCTGCTCGAACACTTCGCCGTGGCGATGGAAGAAGAACGAATTCCATTCGGCGTGGCCGCGGGTGCCGTCCAGCAGGTTCTGCTGCTTCAGCATCTGGTTGTCGTTGGTGCCGAGGAAGGGTTCGACGCCGATCGGCTGTTCCAGCACACCACGCAATTCCGCGCGGATCGTGTCGGTGTGTTGTTCCAGTTCCGCGTGCCACGGAAACAGTTCGCGCTCGTAGTAAGGTGTCGCGCGCAGACCCGGCACGTAGAAGAACTTGCAGTACTGGCGCGGGTCGGGGTAGTTGGCCGGGCGGTCTTCGAGATAGATCGCAAGCCCCTGCTCGACGCGCGCCAACGAAGCCGCGCCATGTTTGTCGCGCAAGGGCTGCAGCAGTTCCATCAGCATGCGCCGACGATTCTGATCGACGAATGCGATCGCGTGCCGTACCGCCTGCCGCAAGCCCGGCGGCGTGGTCATGTCGTTGCGCCACTTGCCGCGGCTTTGTGCTGCGACCAGCGCGCCGAAGTACGCGGCGGTCGCGTCGTCGGTGCGGCCGAGCTGTTCCAGCGCCGCGCCGCGGTGCAGGCGCGCGGCGAAATGCATGGGCTCGATCCCGAGCGCGCGGTCGAACGCGTCCAGCGCATCGCCGGCGTTGTGTTGCGCCAGGTGCACGATGCCGAGGTTCTTCCAGATTTCGGGCTCGGTGGGATTCAGCCGCGCCGCGTGTTCCAGCTCGCCCTGCGCCGACGCGAACTCGCCGCGCGCGAGCGCGCACATCGCGATGAAGTTCAGCGCCTCGGGCGTGTCCGGCGCGGTTTGCAGGATGTCGCGGTACACCGCCTCGGCCTCGCCGATCCGATGTTGCGCCGCGTGCGCGCGCGCCTGGTTGATGCGGGCTTCGTCGGCCATTGCCGCCTGGGTGCTCATGCCGCCTAGTTTGCCGCGTTCGCGTAGTGCACGCTTGACGGGGATCACCTCCCCCTTCCGAAGGAAGGGGGATGGCTGTTGATCCGCGGCGAGAAGCCATCCCCCCACCCCCTTCGTCCCGAAGGGGGTGAATACATGCATGCGTGTACCGGTTCTTGCGTACGGGCTTCCTACCGTTCAACCATCTTCGCAAACCACTCCCACCCCGGTGTCCACTCCGCGATCAGCTTCACGCAGGTCAGCAGCGGCACCGCCAGCAGCGCGCCCGGAATGCCCCACATCCATGCCCACACCAGCAGCCACACCAGGATCGCGACCGGCGACAGGCGCATGCGCTGGCCCATGATCATCGGCGTCACCACGTTGCCTTCCAGCATCGCCAGCCCCGCGAAACTTGCAGCCGGCAGCAGCGCGTGCGCGGGGTCGTGGAAGGTCAGCAGGCCAACCGCGATCAGCAGCAGGGTGTTGCTGATCGCGCCGATGTAGGGCATGAAGTTGAGCAGCGTGGCGACCCCGCCCCACAGCAGCGGATCGGGCATCTTCCATGCCCACAGCACCAGCGCGGTCAGGCCGCCGAGGCAGCAATTGATCACGGTGACCGTCAGCAGGTAGCGCGACACCTCCACCTGGATGCCGCGTACCAGCCGCGCGGCGATGCGTCGGTAGCGGAAGCGCGGCGAGGCGGTCACCAGTCGCGCGCGCATCTCGTCGCCATAGGTCAGGAAGAAAAACACCAGCAACACCACCGTCAGGATGTCGGCCAACGCGCGCGGCGCCGCGCGCAACACGACGCCGAATGAAAATGGCGCGGGCTGCGGGGCCGGCGTGGCGGCGGGTTCGGTAACGCCGATGCCGGCCAACGACCGCGAAGCGGCATGGCTGACTTCGGTGATGCGCTCGGTCATGCGATGCAGCTTGTAGCCGACGTCGCGCACCAGGGTCGGCGCCTGCTGGATCCAGTGCGTGGCGGGCGTGCTCAAGGCGTTGACCGAAGCCACCACGCCCGCGCCGACCGCCAGGATCAGCAGCACGCTGCCGAGCATCCGCGGCACGTGCAGGCGCGCGAGGCCCGCGACGATCGGGTTCAGCGCCAGCGCGATGAAGGCCGCCAGCAGCAAGGGGATCAGCAAGGGACTGGCAAGGATCAGTGCCGTCGCGATCGCCAGCAGCATCAGCACCAGCAGCGGCACGCGCAGCGCGCGCAGGCGGCGGTCGCGGCGACGCTGCGAAGACGTCGGACGTTTCTTGCCGCCGGTCGGGCGCGGCGATTTGCGCGTCACCTCGTCCTGCGGCGGCGTGGGCATCACGGGCGGCATTTCGGATCGATCCTCCCAACGCGCGACGGCGTCGCCAGTGTAGTCCCGAACGCTGCGTGGCCATGCGAGCCTGGCCACGCAACTTCAGTGTGCCGGATAGCGCTCAGGAAAGTCCGCGCAAATACTGCCTGACCAAACCCCACGCCGGCCCGCTGGCGATGCGCATGCCGGCACGGATCAAGCCGCCGCCGACGCGCAGTTGCGCCAGCACGAAGCCGATGCCCGCGGCGCCGGTCAGGGTCGGCAGCGGGTGCGCCCGATAGACGCCGATCAGGTCGCCGACCGCCGCATCCAGGTCGCCGCGTGCCGCACGTGCGCTAGCCAGTGCGCGCCGACGCTCGGTCAATACACGGGTGTAACTCATGGCGGCGCCTCGCGATCGGGTGGCGGCGTTGCGCGTTGGAAACGTTCGACCTGGCCGCGCAGCTCGCCGCCCAGCGCGTGCAATTCGGCGCGCAGCGCGGGAAAGCTGGCGTGGTGGATCGCGCGCTTGATGGCGAACCAGATTCCCACCACCAGGAGCAGGTGCAGCACCACCAGGATCAGCAACGCGATGCCGACCGAACCCGTCGCGACCACCAGTGCCCAGCCGATCAACGCGACCACGCAAGCCCACAGCGACACCGAGAACGCGACCAGCGCGATGCTGCCGAGGAACACCATCGCCACGCTGGCGCGCAACACGCGCGTTTCCGCGATCAGCAGCGCCGCCAACGCGGTCGTCACGCGCCGCAGTGCGGCCAACAGGCCCGCGCCCGCTGAGAACACTTCGCCGAACGCGGGCGTGGCTTGTTCGCGCGCAGCGTCCCCGTGATCGCCCGCGGTGGCTTCCGCGCGATCCTCGGTTTCGGCGTTCACGGCCGCCCCCTCAGCGTCACGTCGTCACACGCCGTCAGCGGCGATGGCTCAGCAGTCGACCCAGCAGCCAACCGGCAGCCAAGGCGATCGCGACCGACTGCACCGGTTTTTCGCGCACGAAATCGCGCACGTTGTCGAGCGCGTCGTCGGCACGCTCGCGTGCGCGCGAGGCCATCTCTTCACCGCGATCGCGCCACTCGCCGGCCTTGTCCGCGGCCCGGTGCGCGCCGCGCGCGCCGGCGTCGGCGGCGTGATGCAGGCCGGACTCGACGCTGTCAGCGGCGCGATCGAATTTTTCCTTGGCGCCGCTGACCGCGCCGCTGGTGCCTTCCTTGAAACGCGTGGCCGTGCGTTCGATGCGTTCGTGCGCATTGCCGTTGCGACCTTCGTCCTGGGTGATGTCGTTTGCCATGGTGTCACTCCTGATGCACGTTCGGGCTTCAAGGTAGCCCGTTTCACCTGCCCCCTTGAGTCAAGGGGCGACCCGACCGCCAAAGCGGTCGGGTGGGGTTGTGGGGGACGATTTGGGCATCGAAGCCTCGATGTTGCCAACCGCCCCCGGGTTCACACCCTGGATACCGTGGGGTTGAGGCTGTACGTCCCGATGATTTCTGCCTCGTCCAATACATGACCACGCAAGGCATTCTGCAGTTCCGCCCAGCCGAACATTTGCGGCAGATCAAGTCGCGCCACGTCGAGCGCGTACACGCGAAAACGGTAGCGGTGCAGCAGCGCGTCGTTCCACGGCGGGCAGGGGCCGTCGTAACCCAGGTAATCACCGGCCATGCCGGGATCGGACGCGAACCAGCCGGTGTAGTCGTTGCGGCCCTGGCGCGAGCCCGCGGGACCTTGCGGGACGCGCTTGCCATGCGCGGCGATGCCGTCGCTGCACGCGCCCGCCGCGATCGCGCTGCAATGGGCCGGGATGTCGATCATCAGCCAGTGCGCGAAATCGACGCGCGGCAGGTCGACCGGCACGCTGCGACCTTGCTGGTTGACGTCGTCGCCGCGGCTCGGCACGTCGCCGTCGATGCACACCAGCGCGAACGACTGGGTTGCGGGTGGCGCACCGCTCCATGCGAGTTGCGGATTGCGGTTGGCCGACAGCACGCAGGGCTCGCCGGCGTCGCCGGGCTTGCCGAACGCGAACTCGGCGGGGATGCGGGTGTTGTTCCTGAAACTGTCGCTGCGGATTTGCATGGTGTTGCTTTCCCGTCACGGATCACGCTGGAACGCGCCGCGCGCATGCTCATGAAGCATGCCGCGGACGGACGAGCTTAACCCGCCGCGTGTTACCGCAAGGCGAACGCACAACGCCATCCGCAACAGCCGTTCAGCCGCGCCTAACCGTCCAGCGCCGTGAAGGCATCGGTCAAGAACTCGCGATAATGCGCCGCGTGGCCAGCCGGGAAACGGTTGGGCAGGCCGCCGCGGCCCTTGCGCGCGCCGCGCGCCAGCGGCCCCCAGACCACGTCGTCCAGCCCCAGGAATTCTCCGAGTTGGCGCCGCGCCGCGCTGCCGCCCGTGGCCAGCAGCGCATCGGGGTCGGCCCGGAACGTCGGCAGCATGCGCGCGGCTTCATCCAGATGCGTCGCAGCCAGCCGCATCCAGCGTGCGCCCGACAACGGATCGGGCATCGCAAAACCTTGCGACCAGCCGAACGCCAGCCAGTCGAGCAGCATGTCCTGCGGGTCACGCTTGACGATCAGCAGGCGGGCGCCGGGCAGCGCACGCTTGATCGCCGGCACGACCCGTGCGTCGAGCACCGGAATCCAGTCGACCACGCGGGTGGCATCGGCTACCTGCGCACGATCCAGCGGCCGCCGATAGCGACGCGCCAGCACCGCCAGCGTGGCTTGGTCCAGCGGTTGTGCCAGGCGCGGATCGAATGCGGCGTTGATGAAATCCGGCACCGCCTCGAAACGCTCGCGGCGCACGAACCAGTCGGGCTGGTCGGCCAGCAACGCGGCGACCTGGCCCACGCCGGAACCAGGCAAGCCGCACAGGAACAGCGGCGCCGAGCCGCGTGCCTCAGCCAGCACGGGATCGCCTGCCAGTTGGCGCAGCGTTTCACGCGCGGCTTCGTCCAGCGACGCCAGTTCCGGCAGGGCGCCGGGCGTCATCCGCTGCGCCTGCATGAACGCAGCGATCGCGTCCGGCCACTGTTCCAGCCCGTCGAAGGCCAGTCCGAGCAGGCGCTGCCGTCGGCGCGCCAGTAGCGGCGGTTTGCCTTCGAGCTGCTGTTCGTCGATACGCTGCAGGCGCTGCACCGCGGCCGCGGGGTCGCCCGCCAGCAACGCGCCGCGCGCACGCAGCATCGCGATCGCGGGACGCGGGGATGCCGCAGCAAGCTCGGCCTGCGCCAAAGCTTCGTCGGCGCGACCGGCACGGTCGAGCGTGAGCGCGTGTTGGGCCTTCACGTTGACGTCGTCGGGCCAGCGCGCTTCGGCGGCTTGCCACACCGCGACCGCCTCGTCGTAGCGGTCGCTCTGGGTCAGCAGTTGCGCCAGTCCGATATGCGCCTTGACGCTGTCGGGGTGGCTGGCGATGTGCCAGCGCAAATCATCGACGGCCTGCGCGACACGCCCGCTGCGTGCCAGCGAATCGGCGCGCCGGATCGCCGCGACGTGCAGGCCGGGTTGCGCGCGCAGGGCTTCATCGAATTGCGCGACGGCTTCGTCGTGGCGTCCTTGCGCGCGCGCGATGTCGCCGAGGCCGGTGCGCGCGGCGGCCACTTGTTCGTCACGCGCGAGCAACGATTCGAAAATCGGCAGGGCCTGCGCAAACTCGCCCTTGCGCACATGCAGGTCGCCGCGCAGCACTTGCGCCAACGGGTAATCGGGTTTGACGGCCAGCGCGTTGTCGAGCGCGCGCGCCGCGAAATCCAGCATGCCTTCGTCCAGCATCGCCTGCGCGTAGCTGGTCTGGATCAACGGATCATCGGGTGCAAGTTCCGCGGCCTGGGTCAACAACTGCAGCGCGCGCTGCGATTCGCCGCGCGCCATCGCGACGTTGCCAAGCCCGGTCAGCGCCTGCACGTCGTTCTCGTCCGCGCGCAGCGCCACCTTGAAGTGGCTTTCCGCGGCATCGACCTCGCCGCGCAGCAACGCGATCTGGCCGAGGCCCGCGTGCGCGGCGGAAAGATTGGGGTTCAGCACGCGCGCCTGTTCGTACGCCTGCGCGGCTTCGTCCAGCTTGCGCTCGGACAGATACAGCTCGCCCAGCGTGTGCTGGCAGGTGGCGTTGTCCGGCGCCAGCTCGCCCGCACGGGTCACCAGCCGCAGCCCTTCCGGCAAGTCGCCGCGCTGCGCGCGCAGGATGCCGAGCAGATGCAGCACTTCGGCATCGTCGGGATGCTCGGCCAGCAACTGGCGATAACCGCGTTCGGCTTCGTCGAGGCGGCCGGCGCGATGCAGTTGGACCAACTCTTCCAGCATGGGGTGCCCCGGGCAAACGAACGCGCATTATGCCTTTATTTGTGCGATCGTCCCTGATCGCTGCGGCACAGGCCAATTCGCCGTGGCAACCCTTCAACACTTGGGAATATCGGAACGGGCTTCCTTGCCCTTTCTTTCCACGACAGCGGCTTCGACGGGAATAGCTGGCTTTGGCATCAACCCCAATCTTTTCGCAATGTAATCCTCGGCCCAGCTGCCGAGGTGCCAGTCGCGGATGAAACCGCAATGCCCGCCGAGGCGGGTGACGGTCACTTCCACGCAGGGCGGCAGGGTCATGCCGGCAAGGTCGGAAGCCGGGCACACCGGGTCGTCGCAGGTCGCGAGTATCGATACCGGCACGCGCATCCCGGCCAGGTGGTCGCCCGCCACCGAATAGCCGTCCAGATAATTGTCCAGGCTGCCGAAATCGGTATGCTTCAGCACCAGTGCCTCGGTGAGTGTGCGCAGCGTGCCCGCAAGATCGCGCCGCGTGAACAGCTCGGCGTCCGCAAATGCGCGTTGCTTGGCTTTCAGCGAACGCCGCCACTTCCACATGAAGTAATCGTGGTACATGCGCGGAGCGTGTTCGAGCTGGAACAGGCCGGCGTGCGCATCGATCACCGGACACACCGCGATGGTGCGCGCGAGGTCGAGGCCGGCCGCAGGCGCGCGCAAGGCCACCCGCAACGCGAAATTGCCGCCCAGGGAAAATCCGATCAACGTCAGCGGCCGGGTCGCGTAGCGACGTTGCAAGGCCTGCAGCGCGCCGACCACTTCGTCGATGCGGCAGGAATGGAAGATGCCGGGGTTCAGCGCGTGGCTGCCGCCGTGGTCGCGGAAGTTGAGCCGGAACACGTCCCAGCCTTCATCCAGCAGGCGCGCGCCGTTCTGCAACACGTAGGTCGAGCGCGTGCTGCCTTCCCAGCCGTGGAACAACACCGCCAGTCCGCGCGACCCGGCACGCTCGTTCTGCGCGGTGAAGCTGCCGGTCAGGCGCACGCCGTCGCCGCAGTCGAGCGTCACGGCTTCGGCATCGCCCTCCAGCCTGCGCGAGCGCCACCCGCGCAACATGCGGCGCAGCGAGCTCGAGGCCAGCATCGATTGCGTATGCGGACTACGCAGCCACCACGACGGCCGGAAGTCGTCATCAACCGTCGGCGTCATGTGTCGAAGCCCAACACCTGCGCGATTTCCGCGCGCGCGGTTTCGGCCATTCGGCGACGGCCGCCTTCCGGATCGAACGCGACCGGCTTGAGGAAGTGCACCTCGGCGGTCAGCGAGCGCGTCGCCAGCACCCGAAACACGTTGTGCAGGAACCCCTCGCCCGGCTTGAACAATACTTCCAGCGACGGCTGGCCGTCGCGCAGGTAGCGCAGCGCCACCGGTTGCACCGGCGCGGCCGCGTCCAGCGCCGACTGCAGGATGCGCGCGTGGAAAACCTTGAGCGTGCCCGGCGGCGCGGTGCCGCCCTCGGGAAACGCCGCGATGCTGCGCCCGGCGCGCAGGCGATCGCTCATCACCGCCATCACCGACGCCAGCGAATGGTTGTTGCCGCGCTGGTGGAAGATCGTGCCGCCGCGACGCGCCATCCAGCCGACCAGCGGCCAATGCCCGATCTCGGCCTTGGCCACGAAATCGGCCGGACGCACCGCGTGCAGCGCCGTGATGTCCATCCACGAGGCGTGGTTGGCGACGAACATCACCGGATCGTGCAAGGGTTCACCCAGGCGCACCACGCGCACGCCGAACAGGCGCAGGAAGATGCGCGACCAGTTGCGCAGCAGCGCGGCGCCGGCGGTGCCGGGCTTCGGGCCATGCGGCAGCAAGGGAATCGCCGCCAGGCAACCCCCGACCACCACCACCAGCAACAGCGGCAACCGCCACGCGCAACGCAACGCACCCAAGGGTTTTCTGCGCCGCGTTGCCGCCGCGCGCTCCGCAACTTGGTCAAGACCGTTACTTTAACGTGGGCGCCGGGTTCCGCGCAGCCCCTCGGCCGAGGGCTTAAACTGGACGAACGAAGATGAGGGTTTCGCCATGAACACCACGCCACGCCGCGTCGAACACCAGCAAACCGACCGGGGCTACATCCCGGTCTACACCACCGCGACCGTCGAACAGCCGTGGGCCGACTACACCCCCAGCGAACACGAGGTGTGGGCCACGCTGTTCCGCCGCCAGCGCGAAGTATTGCAGGGCCGCGCCTGCAACGAGTTCCTGGAAAACCAGCAACGCTTCGGGATGACGCCCGACACGATTCCGAAATTCCAGGATCTCAACAAGGTGCTGAAGGCCGGCACCGACTGGGAAATCGTCGGGGTGGAAGGCCTGTTGCCCGACGAAATCTTCTTCGATCACCTTGCCAACCGCCGCTTCCCGGTGACCTGGTGGATCCGCAAGCCCGAGCAGCTCGACTACCTGTCAGAACCCGACCTGTTCCACGACCTGTTCGGCCACGTGCCGATGCTGCTGAACCCGGTGTTCGCCGACTACGTGCAGGCCTACGGCCGCGGCGGCGTCAAGGCGCACAAGCTGGGCGCCGACGCGCTGATGAACCTCACGCGGCTGTATTGGTACACGGTCGAATTCGGACTGATCAATACACCGGAAGGCGTGCGCATCTACGGTTCCGGCATCGTCAGTTCCAAGGGCGAGTCGATCTACTGCCTGGAATCGGATTCACCCAACCGCATCGGCTTCGACCTCGAACGCATCATGCGCACCCAGTACAAGATCGACACCTACCAACAAACCTACTTCGTGATCGACGGCTTCCAGCAGTTGATGGATGCGACCCTGCCCGACTTCACGCCGATCTACGCAAGGCTCGAGGACCAGCCGGCCTTTCCCGCCGGTTCCGTCCAGCAAGACGACCGCGTGATCCATCGCGGCACGGGCGAGGGGTGGGTGAAGACGGGCGATGCCTGAATACCGGACGGCAAGTAGGGCGGGAGGAGCGCAGCGCATCCCGCCATCTGCATGCAGAAGGCGGGTTGGCACCCGCCCTACAGGTTTCGCCGCACCGCGTTGACCTCCAGCACTTGCGCGATGCGTTCGCCGTCCCAACGGTAGATCAGGTGCTTGCCCTGCACGCAGGGTTTGGCGAGGTCGGGATAGAACAGGGCGGCGCACTCGCCGCCCTTGCGGCGCACGCTGTCGTAGGCGATACCGTTCGAGCCTTCCGCGCGCAGCTTGGCGCCGAGCTTGCGGGAAGCCGCGTAGTGGTCCGGATCGTGTTCGGCCTTGAAGCCGCCGCGGATGTCATGCAGCTCGCCGTACACCGCCGACACGTAGCAGCGCATGGTGACGTCGATGGGCGGTTCCTTGGTTGTGGCCAGGAATTGCTCGCGGTGGTACACGGTTTCCTCGACCGCGGTGTCGAACTCGTGCGCAAGGTACAGCACACCGTAGCTGCCGTCGGAAAAGCGGCTGCCTTCGGGATTGACATGCGTGAACGCGGCCATCAACGGTGTGCTGCCGGGGCCGCTGACGCGGCGTTGCTTCGGCACGTTCGCAAGTTCGCCCCATTCCTCGCGCAGGCGCGGGTTGGTCAGCGCCTCGATTTGATAGAGCGCGTCGAGATCCTTCGGATTGGCGATCGCGTCGAATACGCCCACCGGCGGGAAGCGGCTGGGCACGATGCGATAGGCGCGTTGCCAGCGGATGCGGTGGAGGGGTGGGTCGCTCGAGAGCATTGGGGAAGTGTGAAAGCAGCGATTCTCTGAGATCGAGATTTGCCCCTTTCGTCATTCCAGCGAAAGCGGGAATCCAGTGTCTTTCCCCATTTTCGAGCAAAGTCACTGGATTCCGGATCGCCGCTCCGCGGCGTCTGGAATGACGAGCGAGAAGAAACGCGCTACAGAAGTGGTTGCGGCGCGCAGTCAACCACGCTGCGCATCCAGATACTGCCGCACCACGAACAGATCGGCGACGTTGCCGGACAGCATGCGCTCCAGCGCAGACTTGCCGCCGAAGGTCGGCGCCGTGTTGGGCTTGCGCAGCCAGGCGTCGGCGCGATCCGCTTGCGGGAACAGGATCGCCAGCGCCTTGAAGATGCCCAATAGATAGCTGATGCGTTCCAGCGTGTCGCGACCCAGCGCGCCGTCGCGTTCGCGCTTCCACTTGTAGAACGTCGATTCCGGCGGATCGCCGAGCAGTTTGCGCTGCTCAGCCACGCGCAGATTCCAGCGTTCGGCCAGTTTGAAGAACGCGCGCAGCGCGGGCGCGGCAAGCGCGGCATCCGGTTGCGCCTGGTAAACGGCGTGGGCGTCTTCGATACGGTGGGCGTGCTCCATGATGGCGTACCTTCCTGCATGAAGTTGGTGTTTATATTACTCCATCTATGCAGATCGTGCAGGGCCGTCGTGCCTGGCACGCCACCCGGGCGAATCAATCGCCCGGATGGATCGTCACGCCCGCACCCTTCATGTCGCTATTGAAGGCCGGCAACACGTTCGATTCGAGATTCTCGAACCCGGCCTTGGCCTGCGCGATTTGTCCTTGCAACTTCGCGAAGGTCTGGCGCTGCACCACGGTGGGCTCGTAATCGGAACCGCCGGCGGCGTTCTGCGCGCCCTGGCCGACCTGCCCGCCCAGCCAGCGCAGGTTCCAGTACACCTTGTAACGCGTGGAGTACTGCTTGTCGTCGCTGAGCCTCGCTTCCGGACTGACCAACTGGTTCTCGACTTGCAGGATTTGTGCATTGAGCTGCTTCAGTGCATCTGCCGCGGAACCCGAGGCGTGGGTCTTGAGCTGATCCTGGATCTGCTTGCGCCACTGCTCCATGGTGTTGACCATGTCGTCGGTCTGGGTGATGGCGTCCGCGATCTGCACCTGCAGCGCGGTCGAATCCTTGAGCACGGCGTCACTGGCCTTGATCTTCGGGTCCTTCAGCACCTTGAATGGCTGGGTGTACGACTTGCCATCCACCGTGAGTCGAACCTGGTAATCGCCGGGCGCCGCGATCGGCGTGCCGGTGTGCGCGTCGATGCCCCAGTGAATGATGCGGCGATAGTCCTTGCCCTGATAACGCGGCTCGTCCCAGATGTAGGGATTCCCGCTGGGCGTCGTCAGCAGCTTGACGTCGGCGGGCATGTCGTAGAACAGATCCCAATACGCGCCGTTCAAGCCCTGGTGCGCATCCAGCTTTTCGGTGCGGATCACCTTTCCCTGGCTGTCCAGGATTTGCAGTTGCACCGGTTGCTTCGGTGCGCTGGCGAGATAGAACTGGAACTGCGGGCGCGCAGGTTCCGCCGCCGTGGGATAGGCGCCTCGCGCCTTGCGGAAGACCGGCCCCGGCTTGAACAACCGGGTTGCTCTGCTGTCGGGCTGTGCAGGACTTCCGGTCTGCTCGAACGTCGTGATGTCCGGAAGGATGTAGTCGCCGCGACCGTAGGTGGACACGTCCACGTCGTGCATGCGCGGTTCGACGTTGATCCAGCTCACCGGCGAGGGCGGCAGGCCCTTGTTGAAATGAATCCAGTGCCGGCCGTTGTCCAAGGTGTAGTAAAAGGCATGACCGGTGCCGGCAAACAGCATGCCTTCGCGGTTCGGGTTTTCGGCCACCGAAAGCACGTAATCGAGCGGGTTGCTGGAGGGAAGATCGCCCGAGATGTTCTTCCAGGTCTTGCCGTAATCCTTCGTCATCAGGATGTACGGCTTGACGTCATCGTGACCCGCCCAGCGGAAATCCACGGCGATGTACACCGTGCCCGGATGGAAGTGCGACGGTGCGATCTGGTTGATCTCGCCCCACGGCGGCAGGTGCAGGTTCGCCGTGACGTCCGTCCACTGCGGCGCCTGCGCCGCCTCGGCGTCTTGGGTGTACCAAAGCTTGCCGTCGTTGGTGCCGGCCCACAGCAGGCCCTTCTGGATCGGCGAGAACGCCATCGACCACACCACCTCGCCGTAATACTGGCCGAGGTTGTCGCCCATGATGCCGCCGCTGGGCACGATGCGCGACGGATCGCGGGTCGAAAGATCGGGGCTGAATTCGATCCACGAATGTCCCGCATCGCGGGTGCGCAGCACCATCTGGCAGCCGAAGTAGACGTTCTTCGGATCGAACGGATCGATCGCCAGCGGCGCCGTCCACTGGCAGCGGTATTTCGTTTCGTTGGGTGGCGAATCCAGCGCGATCTGCGAGGGCGAAACCGCGTGCGGCGTACCCTGGGTCAGGTCGAAGCGATAGAGATTGTTGGCGTAGCACGACGACCACACGATGTTCGGGTCATCCGGGGTCGGAATCGTGAATCCCGATTCGCAGGCATTCGGGAAATACTGGTACGTCGGTTCGGGCTCGTTCGGGCCTTCGAAGCCGCTGCGATCCGGCGGCGTCTTGACCTTGTCGTCCGGACCCAGCGCCCAGCCCTTGGGCGGCGGCGCGGCCTTGGGATAGCGCGCAAGCAATGTCTTGTCGACCTTGAACTTGCCGCGGTTCCTGGAGAAGTAGCCGGCATAGGGATTGCCCTGCGGCATGAATTCGCTTTTCGGCAACAAGCCGTTGCCGCTGGGTTGCGAGATGTCGCTGGACAGGCGCCACGCACCGTCGTCCTGGCGGTTGCCGTAGATCCAGTAGGGAACCTGGTCGTCGCTGAAGACGTGGTAGATCTGGCCGTTCGGCAGCGCGACCGTCAACGCGGTGCCGGCACCGGTGGCGATGTTCGCGCCGCCGTCGTCGGTCAGCACGTAGTGCGCCGGGTTGGTCGGGTCGATCCACGCGTCGTGGCAATCGCCGCAGGAAGCCGGGCCAAGCGGCTTCACGCTCTTGCCGCCCTCGCCCGAAAAGGTCAGGCCGCCGTCGCTGGAGTAATGCGGGCCGCTGTTCAAAACCAGCACGCCGTTTGGATCGTTGGGATTGGCCTCGATGAAGATGTAGTAGCCCGCGCGCATGATGAGGTTGCGGTCGTGGCTAACCACCTTCCAACGCGTGCCGCCGTCGTCGCTGCGCCAGACCGAGCCCTGGTCCCTGGTCTGGATCAGCGCATACATGCGCTGCGGATTGGCGGGCGAAATCGTGACGTCGATCTTGCCCAGCGGCGGTGTCGGCAAGCCGTTCGCCGTCGCGAGATGCGTCCAGGTACGCCCGTTGTCGTGCGAAATGTAGACGCCGCTGCCCGGGCCGCCGCTGTCTTCCGCCCACGTCCGCCCCGTCACCTCCCACATGCCGGCCAGCAGAATGTCCGGGTTGCCGGGATCCATGCTGAGTCCGCTGCAGCCCGTGTGCTCGTTGACGAACAACGTGCGCGTCCAGTGCTTGCCGCCGTCGGTGCTGCGATAGACGCCGCGCTGCTGCTGTGGACTGTTGCCGCGCCCTTCGGCGCACACCAGCACGTTGTTGGCGTCCTTCGGATTGATCGCGATGCGCGCGATGCGGCCGGTGTCGACCAGGCCCATGTGCTGCCAAGTCTTGCCGGCGTCGGTGGATTTGTACACGCCGTCGCCCCAGATGTCGCTGGGGCGGATGAACCACGGCTCTCCGGTGCCTACCCAAACGGTATTGGAATCGGAAGGCGCGATCGCGATCGCGCCGATCGACGAAGTGTCCTGATCGTCGAAAATCGGCAGGAAGGTGTGTCCGCCATCCGTGGACTTCCACAACCCGCCCGATGCCGCACCCAGGTAATACGTGGAATAGTTGCCCGGAATGCCGGCGACCGACGCAATGCGGCCACCCGCCGGCGGACCCATGTAGTGGAACTGCAACGGCGGCGGGGTCGTGGTCTTTTGCGGGCCGTCCGGCTTGAATTGGGCCGATGCCGGAAGGCTCACTCCGACCGCGGCCGCGATGGCAGCGATCGCGGTCGCCCGTGCCACGAGTGAAAAGTTGCGCGAAACCGTACAGAAAAAAGGCATGGTTCGGTTCTCCACGAAAAGTTGAATGTCGCATCACGCGTAGCGTGCGCATCCCACCATCTAATCCTCGTCGTCCATGCCGAGTGCAAATTGCGAAGGCGGTACGCCGGTGCGTGCGCCCCAGTAATAAACGAGCAAGGCGACGGCCGCCGCCAGCAGCGAATCCCATGGCGCCGCGATCACGTGCCAGCCGCCGAACGTGCCGAGCCACGACAGGATCAGCATCAGCGCGTAGAAGCCGATCAACCACAGCGACGAGTGGATATCCTGCGCGAGCGTCGCGCGCAGCGCGGCCGAGCGTCGTGCAAACGGCACGTAGACGATGAACAACACGATCTGCAATCCCAGCAGCCACGACAACGTGGACCAGCCCGACCAGTACACGATCAGCGCCGCGACCATGAACGACGCCGGTCCAAGCACCGCGAACGCGGGCGTGCGGAATGGCCGCGGCAGGCCGGGCGCGTTGCGGCGCAGCGCGGCGGCGGTCACCGGCGCGACGGCATAACTCAGCACCAGTGCGGCGGACACCACGTCGATCATCGCCGACCAGGAAGGGAACGGCAGCGTCCAGAAAATCGACAGCGCGAAGGTCAGCCACAGCGCCGAACGTGGAATCCCCGACCTCGCATCGACCCGCGTGAACGCCTTGAAGAAAGTGCCACCGCGCGCCCAGCCATAGATCACGCGCGGCGCCGCATTCATGTAGATGTTGCCGCAGCCCGAGGGCGAGATCACCGCATCGCACACCACCAGGAACGACAGCCAGCCGAGTCCCAGCGCAATCGCGATGTCGTGGAACGGCAGCTCGAACAATTTGTCGATGCCGCGCCAGCCGTGGGCGAGCAGCGCGGACGGCACGCCGCCCAGGAACGCGATCTGCAGCAACAGGTAGATGACGGTGGACAGCGCCACCGACAGGATCAGCGCGATCGGGATGTTGCGCTGCGGATTCCGCACCTCGCCCGCGACCGACACGATCGGGGTCAAACCCAGATACGCGAAGATGATGCCGCCCGCCGATATGGCACCCGCGACGCCCGCGAAGCCGAACGGCGCGATGCCGTGCGCGGTCAGGTTCCCCGCGTGGAAGAACCACAGCAGCACCACGATCACCGTCAGCGGCACCACGAACTTGAACACGCTGACGATGTTGTTGGCGCGCGCGAATACCTTGACGCTGAAGTAATTCAGCAGGAAGAACACGATGAGGGTCGCAAGCTGCACGCACCAGCCGAGTAGCGTGGGCGCTTGCGAGCCCGCCTGTGTCAGTTGCGGGAACCAGGCCGACGCGTACTGCCGGCAGGCCGTCACCTCGATCGCGATCAGGCTGGAAAACGCGATCAGCGTGATCAGCCCCATCAAATAACCGAGCAGTGCGCCGTGCGAATACACGGGGTAGCGCACCACCCCGCCCGAATGTGGCAGCGCGGCGCCCAGCTCGCAATAAACCAGTCCCAAGAGCAGCACCGCGGCGCCGCCGATCAGCCACGACGCGATGCCCGCGGGGCCGGCGATGTTGGCGACGTGGCTGGCCGAAAACAGCCAGCCGGAACCGAAGATCGCGCCGAGGCCGATGCAGGTGAGGTCGGTGAGCGACAGCCGTTTCTTGAACCGGCCTTCGACGTCGGCATATGCGTTCGTCACGGCGGCGCGATCGGCACTCACGCGGACGCTACCAACGCAGCCTGTGCATCGTTGGCGAACGCCATCCTGCCTGGCCACATCATGCGCTTCATCGGCCCCGCCCGACTCGTATCCGGCAACGATAGCGCGCCGCGCCCCGTCACGCGTACCTGCCGGAAGTCACTCGATGCGTTGGCGCGGCACGCCCGAATGAGCGAGATAGGCATCCAGCCCGCGCTCTTGCGTCTCAGCGAAGATTTCACCGGTGGCGGCGAACTGCATGCGGTCGGGGCGGAAGTTGCGGAAGTCGCGGCGCATCCGGCACCACGCGCCCAGCGTCCACACGTGGCCCCAGCAGGCCAGGCACAGCGGTTCGACCTCGCGCGTGCTTTCCTTGCCGGCCTCGTCGCGATAGACGATGCTCAATACACGGTGTGCCGAGATGGCCTCGTGCAAGGCATCGACGGCGCCCGATTTCGCTTCGTACCAGCGCTGCGGCACGAACACGCGCGAACGTTCGGCGCGTCCACGCAAATCCGCCGGCAACACCGCGTCGATCTTCAGCATCGCCGCTTGCGCGCCGCGCGCCAGGCGCTCGCCCGCGAACGCGCGCACGAAACGCGTGCCGACCACCAAGGCTTCCAGTTCTTCCGCGGTGAACATCAGCGGCGGGATGTCCGAACCCTTGCGCAGCAGGTAGCCGACGCCGGCCTCGCCCTCGATCGGCACGCCACTGGTTTGCAGGTCGGATACATCACGATAAATCGTGCGCAGCGAGACACCCAGGCTGTCGGCGAGCCGCCGCGCCGGCAACGCCGTGCGGCGGCCCTGCAGGGCGTTGATGATGAGGAACAGGCGATCGGCGCGGCGCATGCACCGGCATTATCGCAAGTGCCGTCGCAGGGCGTGCGACGAGCGCCGATGAGCATCGATTCGCCCACGCTCGGCGGCAAAACCCTACCCCGCCAGCCCCATCTTCGTGGCCAATGCCGCATCGGCCGCGAGGGCACGCTGTTCCGCCGGCCGCGACATCACGCGCTCGATATAGGCCGCGATCGTCGGCGTCGCGTCCACCAGCTTGAACCCCGTGACGAACCGCAGGGCATTGCCCCACAACACATCGGCGGCACTGAAACGTTCGCCGAGCAGCCACGGGCCGGGCTGCAGCACCCCGCCGATGGCGTTCATCGTGGTCTCGTAATCCACGTAGGGCGACTGCGCGCGCGGGGCCGGTACGCGCTGCAGCGCGCGGTCGCCCACGGCGGGCTCGAAACAGGCTGCGTAGAACACCAGCCAGCGCAGGTACGGGCCGCGCTGCGGATCGTCCAGCGCCGGTGCCAGACCGGCATCCCGGAACACGTCGGCAAGGTAGATGAAGATTGCGACGGTTTCCGTCACCAGCGCACCGCCGTGCAGGATGGCCGGTACCTTGCCCATCGGATTGATCGCGAGATATTCCGGCGCAAGTTGTTCGCCGCTGCGGAAGTCGAGCACGCGTTGCTCGTAATCGGCACCGAGTTCCTCCAGCAACGCGTGCGTCATGCACGCACGGCTGTGCGGGTTGTGGAAAAACACCAGATCGGATGGAGCGTTCATGAATGGACTCCCGGTGAAGTGAATGGAATCTGCGCGTACTCAACGCAGCAGCGAACGCGTGGTCGGTGCCAACCGCAGCAACGGCGGCTTGCCGAGCAGGTGACGCTGCAGTTCCGGCAGCACTGTTTCGTTCCAGTGTCGCGAATGCGTCACCGCTTCGAAAAAACGCGCATAGGCTGCGTGGTCGTCGAAGCGTGCGAACCACGCCAATACATGCTCGCCCTCACGCACCGGCAACGCGGGAAAATCGTTCTTCGCGTCCTCGCTGACGAGCACCGCGACGGTTTGCGCGCCGAGTTCGTCGAACAGCGCAACCACGTCGTGCCGGAACCACTCGATGAGCGCAGGATCGATCGTCGCATCGAATGGATAAATGCGCGCGATGACCAATTCCTCGCTCGCCGTTTCATTGCTATCAACCGGACGCATGCCCGGATCGAGATCGAACCCCGCGCCGGGCCACGCCGGGCGCAGCAACAGCACGTCATCCGAATCGATCATGGTGGCGTTGGCGGCGTCGCGATGCGCCTTCCAGACCGGACCGCCATAAAAATCCGCCAGTGCCCGCCGGCGCGCGCGCATGTCGGCGAAGCCACGCAACCACGTGAAACGATCGGGCCGGTCCAGGTCGCGGAAGGTGCCGATCACGCTCACGCCCACCGCTTCCTGCGGCTCCACGAATTCGCGCTCGAACAGTTCGATCAGTGTTTCCCGCTTGCGCGGATGCAGGGTGTACTGGCGCAATTCGATCACCGCGCAATCAGTGGGCCGCGGTGCCGTCGGGTTCATGGTGGCATTCACCGGACACCGCCCGTGGCGCCGGCGGCGATGCGGCTGAATGTCATCACCCAGTTGGTTTCCCAGCTTGCGCCTGCGTCCGGCGAGAACGCCTGTTGCCAGCGCGGTCGCTCGGGATCGCGGGCATCCCAGATGAAACGCACGCGCACCGGACGGCCCTCGTGCACGTCGTCGCCATGGAAGGTGCCGACACCGTTCGCGAAGGTGCCGTGCACCGGCGCTTCCAGTACGCCGCGGCGATTGTCGGCCCACCAGATGCTCCAAGCCCGCGTGGACGGGTTGAACAGGCGCAGCGCGGTGCCGATGAAACGGGTGTCGCCCAGCTCATCCGTGACCATTTCCTCGCGGTTGCCCATGCCACCCAGGATCGGGTGGCATTTGTTCATGGCATCGAAACATTCCCATTCGTCCGACCCGGTCAGGCGCGATTTCAGGCGCTGGTTGTGTACACGCCAGCGGCCGAACTCGAAGTCGAAGTCGTGCGGCAACGCGTGCGGCATGGGTTTGCCCGCCGAGCCGCTCATGCCGCAACGGCCTCTTGCGCCTGCTCCGCGACCAGCGCCTCGTCCAGCTCGAAGGCACGCCGGATCGTGGGCCGCGCCTGCACGCGTTCGACGTAGGCACGGAACACCGGAAACTCCGGCACCGTCTTGAACCGCATTCCGTAATTCAGCGCCCCGCCCCACAGCACGTCGGCGGCGGTGAAGCGTTCGCCCAGCAGCCACGGGCCATGTTGCAGTTGCGCGGCCAGCACGGCCATCACGCTGTCGTAGTCGCCGTAGCCGCACTGCGTGGGCGGAATCGGCGCGCGCCGCGCGGAGAAGTCCATGATCGCCGGCTCGAAGCACGATCCGTAGAACACCATCCAGCGCAGGTACGCGCCGCGCAACGGGTCGTCGATAGTGGGCGCGAGATTTTTTTCGGGATGCAGGTCGGCCAGGTACATCAGGATCGCGGGCTGCTCGGTGACCAGCACGCCGCCGTGGAAGAGCGCGGGCACCTTGCCCATCGGATTGATCGCAAGGTAGTCCTCACTGCGTTGCTCGCCGCGCTTCAGGTCGAGCGCGACCAGGTCGAACGGCACGCCGAGTTCTTCGAGCAGCGCGCGGGTGACGGAGGAACGGCTGTGCGGGGCATGGAAGAAAGTGACGGGAGCGATGGCGTGCATGGGCGTGACTCCTGGAGGAAGTGGGAAAGTAACGAATCGGCGCCGCGCGGCGCGCGAAATCGTTATTGAATGAAGCGGGTGCGGCCGGCCCTCGAACAGTGCCCGACATTGCGCCAGCGGCGTGTACGCGGCGAGCAGGCTCTCAACGAGTCGGTGCATGGCAAGCTCCTTGACGTTGCGGGCATGCAGTGTGCGCAGGTGATGCTGACAACGTGATGTCAGCAGTCGGTGGCAAGCCAAGCGCTACGCCGGGACAATGCACGAACCCGAAACCCGAGGAACCGTCATGCAACCCATCTCGCTCACCCAACACCTGATCGAGGAACAACGCCGCCACGACAGCGTCAACGCCGACCTGCGTCTGCTGATCGAGGTGGTTGCGCGCGCCTGCAAGCGCATCTCGATCGCGATCGGCAAGGGTGCGCTGGGCGGCGTGCTGGGCGAAGCCGGCACCGCTGATTCAATCAGCGTGAACGTGCAGGGCGAGGCCCAGAAGAAACTGGACGTACTTTCCAACGAAATCCTTTTGGAAGCCAACGCCTGGGGCGGACACCTGGCCGCCTGCGCGTCCGAGGAAATGGCCGATCCGTACCCGATTCCCGACGCGTACCCGAAGGGTAACTACCTGTTGCTGTTCGACCCGCTCGACGGTTCCAGCAACATCGACGTCAACATTTCAGTCGGCACGATTTTTTCCGTACTGCGCTGCCCGGAAGGCGTCGCGCAGCCGAGCGAGAAGGATTTCCTGCAGCCGGGCACCCGACAGGTCGCGGCGGGTTATTGCGTGTACGGGCCCAACACCTTGCTGGTGCTCACCACCGGACACGGCGTCAACGTGTTCACGCTGGATCGCGAAATCGGCAGCTTCCGTCTGACCCGCGCCAACGCGGCGATTCCGGACGAAACCTCCGAGTTCGCGGTCAACATGTCCAACCAGCGTTTCTGGGAGGCGCCGATGCAGCGCTACGTCGCGGATCTGCTGGCCGGCAAGACCGGCCCGCGCGGGCGCGACTTCAACATGCGCTGGGTCGCGTCGATGGTGGCCGACGTGCACAGAATCCTGACCCGCGGCGGCATCTTCATCTATCCGCTCGACGAGAAGGTGAAGGCCAAGGGCGGCAAGCTGCGCCTGATGTACGAGGCCAATCCAATGAGCTTCATCGTGGAGCAGGCCGGCGGCGCGGCGACCACCGGGCGCTCACGCATTCTCGACGTGCAGCCCACGCAACTGCACCAGCGCGTGCCGGTGTTCCTGGGATCGAAGCACGAAGTGGAGATGGCAACGAACTATCACCTCGACGCCGACCACCCCGGCTGATCAAAGCCATCCCCCTCGATCCCCCTTCGTGCCGAAGGGGGAAGAAAAGACACCCCCTTCGGCACGAAGGGGGTCGCTGCATCGCAGATGCAGCGGGGGATGCCGGTCAAACTCGCCCGGTCACCGGAATCAGCGCGCCGGTGATCGCCGACGCCTGATCGGACAGCAGGAACACGATCACGTCGGCCAACTGTTCCGGTTTCACCCACTTGCCGAAATCGGCCTTGGGCATGTCGCGGCGATTGGGCGGGGTGTCGATGATCGAGGGCAGCAGCGCGTTGACGGTGATGCCGCGCGCCTTCAGTTCCTCGGCCAGCGACTCGGTGAAACGCATCACGCCCGACTTGGAAGCCGTGTAGGCGCCGACACCCGCGCCGGCCTTCAGCGCCGAGGCCGCGCCGATGTTGACGATGCGCCCGCCGTCGGGCAGGTGTGCGAGCGCCGCCTTGCTGGCCACGACCGCGGTGCGCAGGTTGACGCGATACAACAGGTCGAAGGTTTCCGGGCCGCCGTCGGCCAGGGTTTCGAAGCGGAACGTGCCGGCAATGTTGACCAGTGCATCCAACCCGCCCAGCGCCTTCGCGGCAGCATCGATCGCCGTCTTGGCCTGCGCGGTATCGGCCAGATCGACACCGCCGAATGCATGCGCACCATGCGTATCCGCCGGCGCATCGGCGCGATCGATCGCGGCGACCTTCGCACCCGCCACCAGCGCGGTCTGCACCACGACGGCACCCAGCGATCCGAAGGCGCCAGTGATGGCGACACGTTTTCCTTCGAGTGACATGGCGGCTCTCCTTCGGCGTTGCGCCGGGCAGTAACGGGGCAACCGGAGAGCATATCGCCGGCCGCGAGGGGATGTAACCTTGGCCGCCTACCCGGCGAACTGCGTTGCAGGTAAGCTCGCCTCATCGCCGGGCGGGTCGGAGTGCAAAAGCATGGCCAGCATCCCCGAAGACGCGGTTCCCGTGCCGCCGGTCGAGACACCGCCGGCACAAACCCTGCGGCGCGTGGTTTACCGGCACACCCTGCCGCTGCGGATCATGCACTGGATCAACGCGATTTGCCTGTTGATCCTGCTGGGCAGCGGCCTGCAGATCTTCAACGCGCACCCGGCGCTGTACTGGGGCCAGCGCTCGCACTTCACGCATCCGTGGCTGAGCCTTGGCGCGACACAGTCCGCGAGCGGCACGTTGCACGGCGTCACCCGGATCGGTTCGCACCGTTTCGACACCACCGGCGTCTTGGGCGTGTCGAAAGTCGACGGGCAACCGACCGTGCGCGGTTTCCCGACCTGGGCCACGATCCCCGGTCCGCAATGGCTGGCGATGGGCCGCGCCTGGCATTTCTTCTTTGCGTGGATCTTCGTGATCAACGGCGTGTGCTTTTTCCTGTACGCGCTGTGGACGCGGCACCTCACCCGCGATCTCGTCCCGACCCGGCGCGACTGGCGCGGCATCGGCCGCTCGATCCTCGACCATGCGCTGCTCAAGCACCCGCACGGCGCGGAAGCCGCGCGCTACAACGTGCTGCAACGGATCGCGTATCTGGTGGTGATCTTCGGCTGCGGCGGTGGCGTGGTGCTGATGGGACTTGCGATGTCGCCACGGATGGATTCGGTGCTGGGCTGGCTGGTCGACCTGGTCGGCGGCCGGCAATCCGCGCGCAGCATCCATTTCCTCTTCGCGATGGGCTTCATCGCATTCTTCCTGATCCACATCTTCGAGGTGATCGTGACGGGCGTCGGCAACAACCTGCGTTCGATCATCACCGGTCGTTACGCCATCACGGAGACGCGCGATGAAACTCATCAATAAACGCCGTCGTTTCCTGCGCGATGCGCTGGCATTGACCGGCGCGGTGGCGCTTGGCGGCTGCGACAAATTGTCCCAAACCGATTGGGCGCCCAAAGTACTGGGCAGCGCGACCGCGTTGAGCCACGCCGCGCAAAGCGCGCTGTCGCGCAATGCGATGGCACGCGAGTACAGCGAAGCCGACATCTCGCCGGTGTTCCGCCCCAACGGCAGCACCGATCCGCAATCATCGGAATATCGCGTGCTGGCGGCGAACGGGTTTGCCGATTACCGCCTGGGCGTGGGTGGCCTGGTCGCGCATCCGCTGGCGTTGTCGCTTGCGGAGTTGCGCGCGCTGCCCAACCGCACCCAGATCACCCGCCACGACTGCGTGGAAGGCTGGAGCGTGATCGGCCAGTGGACCGGCGTGCAGTTGTCGCGCGTGCTGGATCTCGCGCAACCCACCAAGACCGCGCGCTACGTGGTGTTCCGCTGCTTTGATGCGATGGACGACGGCAGCGAGTACTACGAATCGCTGGGTTTCGACGACGCGTATCACCCGCAGACCCTGCTGGCGTGGGAACTCAACGGCAGGACCCTGCCGATTCCCAACGGTGCACCGCTGCGCCTGCGCGTACCGCGCCAGCTCGGCTACAAGATGGCGAAATACCTGCGCCGCATCGACCTGGTCGCCTCGTTCAAGGACATCGAGGGCGGAGCGGGCGGCTACTGGGAAGACCAGGGCTACCAGTGGTACGCGGGCATTTGAGCATCCGTACGAGACGGCGTCTCCATTACGCTTGAAGTCCGATCGCGCGCACGCCTGCGGCGCGGATAGCCCATCCATGTCCATGCGTGTCCACCTGCAACGTTTCGCCCGCGACCACCTGTTGCAGGCTTTGCTGGCGCTGGTGCTGGCGCTCGCGATCTTCGATCCGCGCACGCCGCGTGAATACCTGCGCTGGCTGGACCTGCCGACGCTGGCTGGCCTGTGCGGGCTGCTGATCCTGACCCAGGGCGTGCAGGCCAGCGGACACGTGCAGCGTTTCGCGCTGCAGCTGGTTGCACGCCTGCACGACGCACGCGCATTGGCGTTCGTGCTGGTCGTGTTGTCGGCGGTACTGGCGACCGTGCTGACCAACGACGTTGCGTTGTTCCTGGTGGTTCCGCTGACGCTCGCGATCGACCACATCGCACGCATCCCGCGCCAGCGGCTGGTGATCTTCGAGGCGCTGGCGGTGAACGCGGGCTCCACCTTCAGCCCGATCGGCAATCCACAGAACCTGTTGCTGTGGCAACACTCGGGGCTCGGGTTTTTCGGCTACATCGCGGCGCTGGCGCCGACCGGCACGGTGCTGTTGATCGTGTTGCTGATCGCCTGCGGCTTCGCGTTTCCGGCAACGCCGCTGCATTTCGATGAAACCGCGGTCGCGCACGCCCCGACCGACACGCCGCTGGCGCTGGGCTCGGCGTTGCTGTTGGCCGCGATGGTCGCGGCGCTGCAATTCAACTTCGCGATTCCCGCCGCATTGATCGTGATCGCGATCGGCCTGGTGTTTTTCAGGCGCGTGCTGGCGAGAGTGGACTGGTTGCTGCTGGCGACATTCGCCGCGATGTTCACGGGCCTGGGCCACCTTGCCGCGCTGCCCGCGGTGCAAGCCCACGCCAGCACGCTGGCGTGGCACGATCCGCGCGTCACCTACGCGGGCGGCATCGTGCTGTCGCAGATCATCAGCAACGTGCCGGCCGCGGTGCTGCTGCAACACTATGCGGGCAACCTCACCCTGCTGGCCGCTGCGGTCAACGTGGGCGGCGCGGGTTTGATGATCGGCTCGCTGGCCAATTTGATTGCACTGCGGCTGGATGGCAGCCGCGGGATCGGTTGGCGCTTTCACGCGTGGTCGATTCCGTATCTCGTGGTTACCGCCATGATCGCGTGGTTCGTCGTGTTGCGGTGAGCGTACGCGTCAGCGTTCGTGCAAAACCTTGCGATCAATTTCTGCAATCGTGCGCATGCCGCACAGCACCATCGTCAGGTCCAGTTCGCGCCGGATCAGTTCCAGCGCGGTGGTGACGCCGGATTCTCCCAGCGCGCCGAGGCCATACACGAACGCACGGCCGATCATCACCGCGCGTGCACCCAGTGCCAGCGCCTTGAGCACGTCCTGCCCGGAACGCACGCCGCCGTCCAGCCACACCTCGCAATCCTTGCCGATGCGCGCGGCGATTTCCGGCAGCACGGAAATGGACGAAGGTGCGCCATCGAGCTGGCGGCCGCCATGGTTCGACACCACAATCGCGTCGGCGCCGCACTCGACCGCGCGGCGCGCGTCATCGGGATCGAGCACGCCCTTCATGATCAACTTGCCGCCCCAACGGCGCTTGATCCACTCGACGTCGTTCCAGTTGAGGCCGCGGTCGAATTGTTCGGCCGTCCACGCCGCCAAGGACGACATGTCGCTGACACCTTCGACATGGCCCACGATGTTGCCGAACTGGTGGCGGCGCGTGCGCGCCATGCCGGCACACCAGCGTGGATGCAGCGCGAGGTTCGCGAGATTGCGCAGTGTCGGTTTCGGCGGCGTGGACAGCCCATTCTTGATGTCCTTGTGGCGCTGGCCCATCACCTGCAAATCCAGCGTCAGCACCAGTGCCGAGCAACCCGCCGCTTTGGCGCGGTCGATCAGGCTTTCGATGAAGCGGTGGTCGCGCATCACGTACAACTGAAACCAGAACGGCCGCTGCACGCACGCAGCCACGTCCTCGATCGAACACACGCTCATGGTCGAAAGCGTGAACGGCACGCCGAAATCCAGCGCCGCCTTGGCCGCCAGCATCTCGCCATCGGCGTGCTGCATGCCGCACAGGCCGACCGGCGCCAGCGCCACCGGCAGCGCGACATCCTGCCCCAGCAGCGTCGTGGTCGTGGTGCCGCCCTCGACGCCCACCGCGACGCGCTGGTGCAAGGGGATGCGCGCGAGGTCTTCGAGATTGCGGCGCAGCGTGGTTTCCGTCCACGAGCCCGATTCGCAGTAGTCCACGAACATGCGCGGCACGCGTTTCAGGTACAGCCGGTGCAGGTCTTCTATGCAGGTGATGGGTTGCATGGCGGCAAAAACAGGGGTCAGAGTGCACTTTTTACAGGCGTGATTATGGCTTTGGATGGTGTTGATCGGGGAAAAGTGCACTCTGACCCCGGTTCTGAGCCCGAGCCGCCTGCTCGGTCAACCCGTTGCGGGCCAGCCAGTAGGGATCGTGTTCGTAGGGATCCGGACGCTCGGCCCAGCGTTTGTAGGTCCACTGGTACTGCGGAAAGGCAAGTTCCACGCATTGCTCGACGCCACGATTCAACGCCGTGCACGCAACACGCAGATCGGGATCGTCGATGCCGGCGGGTGCCGGCAGGATGCGGATGCGATAGCCCGCGCCACGCGGCAGGCGTTCCGCGAACGCGAACAGTACTTGTGCGCCGGTGCGATGCGCGATGCGCGGCAGCAGCACCATGGTGTTGGCATCCAGCCCGAAGAACGGCGCGAATTGGCCTTCGCCATGCCGTGGCTGCTGGTCGGGAAGGATCCCGACCACGCCGCCCGCGGCGAGCCGCTTGTACAGCGCGCGCACGCCGGCGCCATCGGCACGCACCTGTTCGGGCGCAAGGTCGCCACGCGCGTGCACCAGCATGGCTTCCCATGCTGCATTGCGCGGCGGCGCGTACAGGATCGCGATCGATGTGTGCGCGCACAGCCAGTAGTTCAACAATTCCCAGCAGCCGAGATGCGGCGCGGCGACGATCAGGCCACGCCCGGATTTCAATGCGGCATCGAAGCGTTCCTGACCTTCCACTTCCCGCACGAACCGCAACGCAGGTCGCGCCCCGCGACCCCACACCGCCGCCATCTCGGTGACGGCATGGCCTGTTTCGATCAGGCATTCGCGCACCAGCGCAGCGTGCGCGGCATCGGAAAGGCCGGGGCGCGCGATGCGCATGTTCACTTCGGTGTGCACGCGCTCGCGCGCATGGCGGCGCCACCACAACGGCCGGCCCAGTGCGCCGCCGATCGCGTACAGCACCGGCAACGGCAGCACGCCCAGCACGCGCAGCGTCCACCAGGTCAGGGCGACGTACCATTTCATGTGCGCACACCCGCGGCTATGTACGCGTCATCGGAAAGCCCCGAGCCCGCACGTGCCTTGAAGCGCTTGTAGTTCCATTGGTACTGTGGAAACGCCTCGCGCACGCAGGCTTCGATCCCCGCATTCATCGCGGTACATGCAATCAGCGGATCGGGATCGAGCACTGCCGCCGGCGGCTCGCGGAAATGCACCCGAAACCCGCGCGGCAGGCGTTCCACGAACAACATCAACACGCGCGCTCCGGTCCGCTGCGCGAGGCGCGGCAGCAAGGTCATGGTCAGCGCCGGCACCCCGAAGAATGGCGCGACCACGCTGCCGGCGCGCGGCACGTGGTCGGGCATGATCGACACCACGCCGCCGTCCTTGAGATGCCGGAACACGCGCCGCACGCCGGAATCGTCGATCGGAAACTGGATGCTGGCGCCGCCCTCGCGCAGCCGGCGCAGCAGCGCTTCGGCCTGCGGGTAGCGGGGCTGCGTATAGAACGTGGCGAACGGCGTGCGTGCGCCCACCCAGTAATTGGCGACCTCCCAACTGCCGAGGTGCGGTGCGCACAGGATCAGGCCGCGTTTCGCGGCGAGCGCGGCGTCGAACAGTGCCTGTCCGCGAACTTCGTGCACATTGGCAAGCGTACGGCGCGGATGCGTCCAGATGCCGAACACCTCGACCAGCGAAATGCCGCATTCGCGCACGCAGTCGCGCGCGAGCCGGCAGCGCGCGTCGGCATCGAGATCGGTGCGCGCCAACGCGAGGTTGGCTTCGACCACCCGCCGCTTGCGGCTGCCCGTGATCCAGAACGACCCGCCCAGCGCCGCGCCGAGCGCGCGGAACACGCGCAGCGGCAGGCGCGCGGCGAGCCACATCAATCCGTAGGCGAGTTGGGTGTACCAATGCATCGCGGGAGTGTAACGAGAGCGGGTAAGCTCCGGCTCTTGGCCACCCGCCCGAGTCCCCCATGATCTCCCTCCTCCAGCGCGTCACCTCCGCTTCGGTCGTTGTCGACAACGAAACCGTCGGCGCCATCGACGCCGGCCTGCTTGTCTTGCTCGCGGTTGAACCCGGCGATGGCGAGGCGCAGGCGCAACGGATGTGCGAGCGGCTGCTCGGCTATCGGGTGTTTCCCGATGACGCGGGCAAGATGAACCTGTCGCTGGCCGACACCGGCGGCGGCCTGCTGCTGGTGCCGCAGTTCACCCTGGCCGCCGACACCCGCAAGGGCATGCGGCCCAGCTTCACCACGGCCGCGTCGCCGGAAGAGGGGCGGCGCTGGTTCGAGCGCCTGGTGGAACTGGCGCGCGCGGCGCACCCAAGGGTTGCAACCGGGCGATTCGGTGCCCATATGCACGTTCGACTGGTGAATGACGGGCCGGTTACATTCTGGCTTCATGCCTGACCACTCCCTTCGGAACGAAGGGGGGTCGCGCGCGCTGCGCGCGGGGGGATGCACGCAGATCAAAAGCCATCCCCCTCATTCCCCCTTCGCAAGCGAAGGGGGAGGAAAATCGTCCCTTCCTGCGGAAGGGGGAAGACAAGCGGGCCGCCACTTGGGCCGATTCTTGCATGGGCCTTTCGCCCTAGCTGCTTGTCCCGCCACGTTTTTTTCGGCCTTGATCCATGGCCGGAAGGCCTCCATTTTGCTATACTGAGAGGTCTTGTCGTGTCAAATACCCCTATGGAAAACCTTCCCTCGCAGCAATCCGAAATCAAGCAGTTGATCACCAAGGGCCGTGAGCAGGGTTACCTGACTTACGCCGAGGTCAACGACCACCTCCCCGACGACATCGTCGATCCGGAGCAGATCGAAGACATCATCGGGATGATCAATGGCATGGGCATCGAGGTGCATGAAATCGCACCCGATACCGACACCATCAGCGCCGAAGGCCCGGTGGGCGGCGAGGACGACGAAACCGCGACCGAGGAAGCCGTCGCGCTGCTGTCCGCCGTGGACGCCGAAGTCGGTCGCACCACCGACCCGGTGCGCATGTACATGCGCGAGATGGGCACGGTGGAGCTCTTGACCCGCGAAGGCGAAATCGCGATCGCCAAGCGTATCGAGGAAGGCTTGACGCAAGTCCAGACCGCGCTGTCCAGCTTCCCGTGGGCGGTCGGCCTGCTGCTGGAAGAGTACGACCTGCACCTCGACGGCAAGCGCCGCATGAGCGAAATCCTGGCCGGCTTCGCCGACATGGAAATCCCGGCCGATGAATTCGGCGCGGCGCAGCCTGCGGCGGAAGCTGCATCCGACGACAGTGAAGAGTCCGACAACGACGAAGACGAGGGCGACGAGTCCGCCGACGGCGACGAGGAAGCGGCCGGCCCCAGCGGCCCCGATCCGGTCGAGGTCGCGCGCCGCATGGACGTGCTGCGCGAGCTGTACGGCAAGTTCCAGAAGACCGCCGACAAGTTCGGCGTGGCCGACAAGAAGTCGCAGAAGCTGCGCGAGAAGATGGGCGAGGAGTTCCTGAAGCTCAAGCTGCCCAGCGCGCTGATCGACGGCTTCGTGCGCAAGCTGCGCGAAGTGGTCGCCGCGATCCGCCAGCACGAGCGCGTGATCATGGACGTGTGCGTGCGCCAGGCGCACATGCCGCGCAAGGAATTCATCGAGCTGTTTCCGTCCAACGAAACCAACCTGGACTGGACCAACGAGCTCGCGCGCAAGCGCCAGAAGTGGGTGCCCGCGCTGAAGAACCACCGCGACGACATCGTGCTGGAACAGCAGAAGCTCACCGAGATCGAGCGCGCGCTGTACCTGCCGCTCACCGACATCAAGGAAATCAACCGCGCGATGTCGATCGGCGAGGCCAAGGCCCGCCGCGCCAAGAAGGAAATGGTCGAGGCCAACCTGCGCCTGGTGATCTCGATCGCCAAGAAATACACCAACCGCGGCCTGCAGTTCCTGGATCTGATCCAGGAAGGCAACATCGGCCTGATGAAGGCGGTGGACAAGTTCGAATACCGCCGCGGCTACAAGTTCAGCACCTACGCGACGTGGTGGATCCGCCAGGCCATCACCCGCTCGATCGCCGATCAGGCGCGCACCATCCGCATCCCGGTGCACATGATCGAGACGATCAACAAGTTGAACCGCATCTCGCGCCAGATGTTGCAGCTCTATGGCCGCGAACCGACGCCGGAAGAACTGGCCGTGGCGATGGAAATGCCCGAGGACAAGATCCGCAAGGTGCTGAAGATCGCCAAAGAACCGATCTCGATGGAAACCCCGATCGGCGACGACGAGGATTCGCACCTCGGCGACTTCATCGAGGACCAGAACGCCGGCTCGCCGGTGGAATCGGCGACCGATACGGGTTTGACGGAAACCGTGCGCGACGTGCTGGCGGGTTTGACCCCGCGCGAAGCCAAGGTGCTGCGCATGCGCTTCGGCATCGACATGAACACCGACCACACCCTGGAAGAAGTCGGCAAGCAGTTCGACGTGACCCGCGAGCGCATCCGCCAGATAGAGGCCAAGGCGCTGCGCAAGCTGCGGCATCCGTCGCGCTCGGAACAGCTGCGCTCGTTCCTTGACTTCGAGTAAGCGCTTTCACCCCCTTCCAACGGAAGGGGGTCGCCGCGTAGCCGCGGAGGGATGCAATACGACTCCGCGGAAGCCATCCCCCTCGATCCCCCTTCGCACGCGAAGGGGGAAGACGAACACGTCGGCGTACCATGCGTCACTACTACTTGCATGATCAATTACTACCATGAACCGCATCGCCGTTTTCGTTGACGCCGGCTACTTCTACGCATCCGCCAGCGAATTGCTGTTCGGCGCCCCGCTGCGGCGCGGCGAGCTGCGCCTCGCCAACGCCGAGTTCGCGCAATACCTCGAGCACTGCGCGAAAACCATCGGCGGCTGCCCGCTGCTGCGGATCTACTGGTACGACGGCACCAACTCCGGCCCCACCGCCGCGCATCTCGCGATGGCGTACCTCGACAACGTCAAGTTGCGGCTTGGTTTCGTCAACCAGTCAGGCGAGCAGAAAGGCGTGGACGGCCTGATCTTCTCCGACCTCACCAACCTCGCGCGCAACCACGCGATTTCCGACGCGCTGCTGGTCGCAGGCGACGAGGATCTGCGCGTGGGCGTGCAACAGGCGCAGGAACACGGCATCCGCGTGCACCTTTTGGGCGTGGAACCGAAAGACCCATCCGGCAACCAGTCCGCCGCGCTGCAACGCGAGGCCGACACTCGCCGCCAGCTCGACGCCGACACGCTGAAGCAGTTCCTGTTCCGTCGCGAGTACGCGGCCACTGCAACCCCGCTGGGCGAGCCCGAAGCGCACGACGAGGAAACCACACACAACCTCGCGCGCATGCAGGAACTCGCTGGCGAGTACGGAGCGACACTCGACGCGGAGCAGCGCGAGCTGATCCTGGCGCTGCCCGAACGCACCCCGCTGCCGCACGAACTCGATCGCGAATTGCTGCTGCGCGCGAGCGAACTGCTTGGCCGCAAGCTCGAAGAGACCGAAAAGCGCACCCTGCGTGGCGCGTTGCGTGGGGCGGTCACTGCAACCCAAGGCTGATCGACGACCCGAACGCGGTTATTCTTCTGCGCTTCACGGGCCTGTAGCACAGTGGTTAGTGCAGGGGACTCATAATCCCTTGGTCGAAGGTTCGAATCCTTCCGGGCCCATTCTCATCGCGTCACCCTTGCGGCCCCCACGTCCAGTAGAGCGCGAGGTAGGCCACGATATGCCGCGCGCCCGCCACGCTGTTGCCGGCCGAGAACAACAGGCTGAAGTTCTGATTGAAATTGAGGTAGCCGCCTGCATTCAACAACGTGTAGCCGGGCTGGTACGCGGCCAATGCATTCTGGCGGAACACTTCGACGCCCAACGTCCAGCGCGGGTCGAAGGTGTATTGCGCGAGCAGGCCACCGAAGCCAGCGTCGTACATGCCGGGCGCGGGATTGACGATCACGCCACCGCCACCATCGAAGGTCCACGCGCCGACGCTTTTCTGCACCCATAGCGGCAGGCGATACCAGGTGCGGCCATTGCCGAGTCCGCGGCGCGCGCTGCCGGTCGCGAGTTCGATCATCGGAAACACCCCGATCTGCAACCCGCCGCCGTCGATGTTCACGAAGCGGTATTTGATGCCCAGCTCGATGTCGCCAAGCCCCGTTGCCGTCGCTCCGTGCGCCGGCACGTTCCACGCCATCGGCAGCACCACGTGGAACTGGGTATTCGGCGCGATGCCGCGGTTGTATTCGATAGCGGGGCCTTGCATCGCGCTGGCGCCATCGGCGTGATCGAGCGTGCCGAACACGTAGAACTCGTTGTGCCCGAAATCCACCGGCACCGGATCGTCGGTGAGAAACGGCGGCCCGGCGATGCAAGGCGCGCTGGTGCCGAGCAACGCGCACGCGGTCACGAAGTGCACGACGAGTCGCCGCATGGCCAGCTCCAACGCAAATCCACGCTGGACACCATAAACCTTTCGCCGTGGGCGGGCAGGCCACGACCAATGGCCCATTTGCGCCGGGCTGGCATTGACTGCACTTGCGGCGTCGTGCTTCGAGGGTAAGGCCGATCACGCTGGCCGGTGCGGTCGCGGGGCCGTAAAACCAGCACAAGGCCATGGGCGGCAAGCCCAGGGCCATCGCGCTGAACGCAGATGTCGATTTCGCGCGGGACAAGCCCATCGCGTTCGAGCAGGCGTGGACGTGGCTGCGCGACAACTTCCACGACCCGGCCATGCATGGCATGGGCTGGAACGCGGTGCGTGCCGAATGCACACCACTGATCGACGGCGCGACGGGGCGACTGCCCTGCATCACCGTCACCGCCGAGGATGGCAGGCCGATGGAGCTGCATCCGCGCCACGTGGACTCCGGTATCGCGGCCGTTGGGCGAGGCATACCGCGGCCATGACAGCGATCTGGAGGCGGCGGTGAAGGCGCTGTTCCAGCAGATCGGGCAGTAGCCCGCCGCGGGAAATGGGGCAGGGTCGGTCGCATCCGGCCCAACGCCGCCTTGACGATTGTCGGCGTACCGTGTGGCGCATGGCCGGCATCCGTTCCGACGCAAGCTGGGCACGCGCAGACAACTCCGAGATCCGGCTGTCCGGTTCGTGGAGCCTGCTGCTGGATGCGGGCCGCAGCCGGCGCCTGCGCCGCGAGCTGGGGCAATTGGGTTCGCCGCACCACTACCGCTGGAATCTCGAACGGGTCGATGCGCTGGACAGCGCCGGCGCGCTGGTGCTGTGGGAAGTCTGGCAGCGCCGCCTGCCCGAGCAGCTCGCCTGCCAGGACGATTACCGCCTGTGGTTCAAGCGGCTGGCCGGCACGCGCTTTGCCGACCCGCCGCTACGGCATCGTCTGGCGGATGTATTCGACGGTACCGGCAACGGGGTGATCGGCTTCATGCGCACGGTCGGCGGCATCCTGCTGTTGATCGGCCAGTTGATGGTCGACGTGGCCTGGTGCGTGCGGCATCCACGTCTGACCCCGTGGAAGGAAATCGCGGCGACCATCCACCACGTGGGCGCGACCTCGATGTTGCTGCTGGGTGTGGTGGGGTTCCTGATCGGCGTGGTGATGGCGATCCAGATCGGCATGGCGCTGCAGCAGTTCGGCGCGGCCAGCATGATCGTCGGCATGATGGGGCTGGCGGTGTTGCGCGAACTCGGCCCCGTGATCTGCGGGCTGATCCTCGCGGGCCGCTCGGGTTCGGCGATGACCGCCGGGATCGGCGCGATGCACCTGACCGGCGAATACGACGCGCTGCGCGCGTTCGGTTCCTCGCCCAGCCTGCGCCTCGCGCTGCCGCGCGTCGTCGGCGCCGGCATCAGCCTGCCGTTGCTGGTGGTGTGGACCGATTTCGCGGCCTTGATCGGTGGTGCCGTGACGGCGCAGATGAATCTCGGCGTCGGCTTCAAGTTGTTCCTCGCGCAGTTGCCGGCGCAGGTGCAGATCGTGAATTTCTGGATCGGCCTGTGCAAAGGTGCGCTGTTCGGCCTGACCATCGCGGTAATCGGTTGCTGGTTCGGGATGAACGCATCGCCGGACACGGAGTCCTTGAGCCGCAACACCACGTTGTCGGTGGTGACCAGCCTGACCCTGATCCTGCTGTTCGACGCCAGTTCCGGCGCGCTGCTCACCCACGTCGGTTTACTGTGACGAGGCCCGATATGCCAACCGCCCACGCCGAAGCCGTCATCGAAGTGCGCAACCTGCACAAGAGCCTGGGTGGGCGGCCGATCCACGCGGGGCTCGACCTCACGGTCAGGCGCGGCGAGTTGATGGCGGTGATCGGCGGATCGGGTTCGGGCAAGACCACCTTGCTGCAGCAGATCATCGGACTCATGCCCACCGACACGGGCACGATCCGGGTGCTTGGCCAGAACATCGGGCATCTGGAACCGGAACAGGCGCGTGCGTTGCGCCGTCGCTGGGGCGTGCTGTTCCAGCAATCGGCGTTGTTCAGTGCGCTGAACGTGTACGACAACCTCGCGTTTCCGGTGCGCGAGTTGCGCAAGGAGGGCCTGGCCGTCGACGAGGATCTGTTGCGCGAGGGCATCGCGCTGAAGCTGCACATGGTCGGCCTGGCCCCCGACGATGCCTGGAAATATCCGTTCGAGTTGTCGGGTGGCATGGCCAAGCGCGCGGCACTGGCACGCGCACTGATGCTGGAGGCCGAGCTGCTGTTCCTGGACGAGCCGACCTCCGGTCTCGATCCCGCCTCGGCTTCCGAGTTCGACACCCTGCTCGCCGAACTGCACGAGGAACTCGATTTGACCGCGCTGATGATCACCCACGATATTTACAGCGTGGCGACATTGAGCACGCGCATCGCGGTGCTGGCGGAAGGCAAGCTGGCGGTGGTCGGCACGCTGGAAGAGGTGGCCGGTTTCAGCCATCCGTTCGTCGCGAATTTCTTCCGCTCAAGGCACGGCGCCAACCGCCTGCGCGTGCTGCCGGCCTGCGAGGCGCGTTAGCCATGGAAAACCGCGCGCATGCCATCGCCGCCGTCGTGTTCCTGATCGTGTTCTCGGTGGGCGCGGTGCTGGTGTACTACTGGCTGGCGCACCGCCCGGACGAACCGTTGACGTACGCGATCGTCACCAGCCAGTCCGTGGGTGGCCTGTCCGAACAATCCGCGGTGCAGTTCAAGGGGCTGGTGGTCGGGCACGTCAGCAGCATCGGTTTCGATCCACAGGATCGCGCGCGCGTGATCCTGCGCATCCAGTTGCAGCGCGACACCTACGTCACCCACGCGACCTACGCCGAAGTGGCGATGCAGGGCCTGACCGGCGGCAGCGTGCTGGAGTTGAAACTGGGGCCGGGCAGCCGCTCGCCGCTCGCGACCAGCGCCGCGCATCCCGCGCTGATCCCGATGCACGCGGGCATGCTGGACTCGCTGGTGGCTTCGGCGCCCGTGGTGATGCGGCAACTCGAGGGTGTGCTGTCCGAGGCCCGGCAAGTGCTCGATCAGAACAATCGCGCCCACATCGCCACTTCGCTGCAGCAGCTCGATGAGGCCACCCGCGAACTGGCCGCGGTCGAGCAACAGTTGCCGGGCTTGCTGCAAGGCATGCAACGCAGTGTCGATCAGAGCCACGCCCTTTTGGCCAACGCCAATACCCTCATGCGCGATGCACAAACGCCGGTGCGCAACGCTACCCGGCTCGAAGCTTCCATCGAAGCGCTGGCGCGTTCGAGCCGGCAGTTGGGCGAGCGGCTGGATCGGCAAACGGTTCCGGATGCCGATACCTTGAGCCAGAGCTTGCAGCAGACCTCGCGGCAACTCGACGCGTTGTTGCGCGAGTTGAAGGCGAAACCGCAGAGCCTTATCTTCGGCGCGCCGAAACCTCCACCCGGCCCTGGCGAACCGGGTTTTCACGACGGGAAGGATCGCCAGCCATGAACGCGATGCGTACGATCCTGTGTGCGTCCCTGCTGCTGCTCGCGGGTTGCGTGAGTGTTTCGCGGCCCGTGTTTCCGCGCCACTATGCGCTGATTGCACCCACCATCACGGCACGGACAGGGCAGGCGGCGGCGCACGGCACGCTGCAGCTTGCCCGCATCGACGTGCCGCCGTGGCTGCAAGGCACGCAGATGTACTACCGCCTCGATTACCGGCACGATGATCGCGTCGCGGCCTATGCGGATTCGGACTGGCTGGCGCCGCCGGCGCGGATGCTGGAACCGCTGATCCAGGCTGCGTTGGCCCGCGATGGCGGCTGGCGGGTGGTGCTCGGCCCCGGCACGTCGGCCAACGCCGATGCCATCCTGCACATCCGGCTGGACGACTTCAGCCAGGTCTTTGCCAACCCACAGCAAAGCGAGGGCGTGCTGAACGCCACCGCGACGCTGGTCGACGCGCGCAGCGGCGACGCGGTCGCGCAAAAACATTTCCATGTGGAAGCGCCCGCATCCAGCGCCGATGCGGCGGGCGGCGCCGCAGCCCTGAACCGTGCCCACACCGAATTCATCCAGCGCCTGCGGCAGTGGTTATTGGCGGTGCGCCCTGAACACTGAACGCAGCTGTTCAGGCTGCGGTTGTTGCAGCGCAGCAAATCCGCCGATACAATAGGCCCATCTTGCTGGTGCTTGCCAGCTCGCCCGCGCCAGCGGGCTTTTTGATGCAACCTTGATTTGCGCCCGGATCGTGGCGCGACGCAGTCACCGGGCCAACCCCCGCGTGTCCCGTCCATAACCCATCGGAACGTGATCCTGATCCCGCGCGCAGCGAACGCTGCCTCGTGCCTTGGCACTGCGCCGGATCGCCGCGGGCGTCCACGCCCCGGTCTGGAATGGCTTATGCATGGAAGTTGGTGTTGCTGCCGCTGCGCAGTGGTCGTGAATGTCGCCGCTTTATCCCGTTTCCCTTTGCAGGTATCCACCCCGTGAAATCCATTTGCCTTGCCCTGACCCTCGCCTTTGCCTTGCTGGCCGGCGCCGTCGCATCCGCATCCACCCTGCCCCTGCCGGCCGGCATCACCACCGTGCCGCTCGCGATCGTCACCAATGACCGCGACACCAGCGTCAGCCGGCTGGAATTGATGGTCAGCGCCGAAGCGACCGTCAGCGGCATCTACATGGAAACCGATGCCAGCGCGAACAGCGATCCGGCCAAGGCCAAGTCCGAGGTGTATCCGCTGGCGGGCATCGAGAGCGCCGACGGCGTGGTGCTGGGCCAAGGCCAGGGCGTCAAGGCGATCTTCCTGCGTGGCGACATCGCCTCGCAGGCAGGCCAGGGCACGCTCACCATCCGCTATCTCACCAACGGCGTGTTCCGACACTACTCCGAATGCCGGATCGACCTCAAGCGCCTCGGGCCGCACGACTGGCAGCTCGTGAATGCCTACGACGGGCAGCCGATCAAGCAGATCAAGGTGAAGACTTGGGCGCTCGGCATTTCGACCCTCGGCAACGTGTGCCCCACGACCAAGGCTTGATGCACGGGGTGCTCATCGCATCGCGTGTGTCGGCGCGTTGATCGCTGCGGTCGGCGCGCCGGACTTTTCCGCCATCGCCGCGGCTTTCGGCCACAGCTTGTACAGCTTGTCCTTGAGCCGCAGGTCGGCGATGTTGCGCATGCCTTCGTCGAGCAATTTTTGCTCGGGATTTTCCGCCGCGATCGGCGCATCCGGTGCGCGGGTCAGGGCGGCGAGCTGGGGACCGACCAGCCGGGTCAGCGTGAACCAGGGATCGTTGCCGATCCCGGCCTGCTGCAGCAGTATCCCCGGCAATTCCCACGCGGCCGCGTTCTGCCGCGAGGCATGATCCATGTGCGCGGTGTCGATCAGGATGTACGGCACCGTCTGGGTCAAAAATCCCTGTCCGTTCCTGAAGCCCGCCTGCAGATAGGCCGGCACCAGTGCCGGCAGGTGGTCGCCGAAGAACAGCACCAACGTACGGCGCTTGCGCTGCGCCAGCGTGTCCACCAGCCGCCCGAGCTGCTGGTCGGCGTGCTGCATGTGGTAGATGTAGTTCTGCAGCTCAAGCTTCGCCTGTGGATCGGTCACGCCGCTTGGCACCGGAATCGCGTCGCGCACTTGCGTGTCGATGCCGGAGCTGGCGTCGTAGGGTCCGTGCGCCTCGATGCTGATGCCCAGCACGAAACGCGGCGGCCCCGAATCCGGCAGCTGGCGCAGCAACTCGTCGGTGAAGGATTTGTCCGACATGTACTTGCCATCGTCGACCGCATCGCGCTTCGGGAAGTCGGCGATCGAGATGAACTTGTCGAAGCCGAGTTCCTTGAACGCCGCGGTACGATTCCAGAAACCCGGGTTGTTGCCGTGCACCGCCAGCGTGGTGTAGCCGTCACCGGCCAGCAGGCGCACGATGCCGGGGATCTTTTTGCGGTGGATTTGCAGGTAGGGGAACTGCACCTCGGGGAAGTAGCGCAGCGACAGCCCGGTCAGCACCTCGAACTCGGTGCGAATGGTGCCGCCGCCGAAAGTCGGCACGTGCAGCCAGCCCGAGGTGCCATGCTGTTCCAGCCGGTGCAGGTTCGGCGTAAGGTCGGTGCCGGGCGGGTAGCCGTTCATGATCGTGGGATCGAAGAACGATTCCGACAGGACCACCACGATGTCGGGTTTCTGTGCGTCGGTGCCGGCGGGCGCACGATCCTGCGTGCTGATTTCGGGCTCGTAGTGCGCCATCAACGCGAGTGCCGCCGGCACGTTGGCCTTGCGATGCTGTGCGCCGTATTGCAGGTGGAACAGCAGCAGCGAGCCGATCAGGCCGTCGTGCTGGCGGGTCGCCAGCGGCGACCACGGCTGCATGCCCAGCAGTTTCGGGTTGTACACCCCGCGCCAGAACGGCACGCCCGCGATCAGCGTGATCAGTGCCGCGAACAACACGATGGAAGCGACGCTGCGTCCGCGCCGCGGGCGGCGTGCCAGCAGCGGCGGTTCGATCCTCAACCACACCCCCAGCAGCGCAATCGCGACCAGCAGCGCCACGATCAGCAACGCCACGTGCGGCAGGTAACCCGAAAGCAACTCCGCACCGCCGTGGTTGAGCTGGCCCAGCATCCGGAAATCGGCGGGCATCAGCGGGATCGCGAGGTTCTTCACCTTCAGCGCGTTCGCGCCGTAGATCAGCGCCTGCACACCGAACGCCAGCGCGAACGACCACAGCGCGCGCCGCGTCCACGCGAACAGCGCGAACGCCAGCAGCAGCCCAGGGAAGGCGTTGCACAGCATGCGCAGCGGCGCGCTCCACCACGCAACCCAGTCCGGGTGGCGCCACAAGGTGGCCGGCAGGATGTCGGCGCCGCCGTCCAGCCACGTCGTGCACAGCACGAATGCGATCGCCAGCGCGACGAGCAGCGCGATGCGGGTGGCGGGCGGGACGCGTCCCGCGTCGGAAAGGGTCGGGGATGCCATGGGGACGGGCGCGCAGAAGGGTCAGGAAAAGCCTAACCGACTTCGGATGAACGTTTCAGGGAACAACAAGTTGACCGGCAGTAGGTGAAAAGCCGGGGCGAAAACGGCCGTGCACGCGATGCCAGTGGCATCGCGTGCACGGCTGACGAGGCGCGCCGGGAGCGCGCCTGAACGCCGAAGGCGGCCCGCAGGGCGAGTGCCAAGGATGGCGCGGGTAGCGCCCGGCCAACTACGGCCGGGCCGGTAGCCGCCCCACGGACGGTTGCTTGCCTTGAACCGCAGCTTTGCAGTGCCGCGATCAGGGATGATCGCAAACAACATGCATAATTCCCCGATGGCATTGCCGCCCGCCCTGGAACACCTGGTCGCCGAACGTTATGCGGAGCTGGCCGCGCGCTGCCGCGCCGCCAGGGTGGTGATGCACGACGACGCCGGCGTAGGTGAGCGCGTGCGGCGCCTGCTGCTGGCCAGCGATTTTGCGTTCGAGGCGTTGCGCGCCGAACCGTCCCTGCTCACCGCATCGGGGCTGGAGCGGCTGCGCGACCCGGCCTCGGCGTCGGCGCGTGCCGAGGTGCTCAAGCATGTGGGGGGCGATCCGTTGGCCGCGCTGCGGCGCTTCCGGCGTGCCGAAGCGCTGCGGCTGGTGTTCCGTGACGTCAACGCCCTGGACGAGGTCGCCGACACGCTGGCCGGCACTACCGAACTGTACGAAGTGTTGATCGCGCATGCGTTACAAGTGGCGGATGAAGCGGTACGCAAGCGCCACGGCACGCCACGCAACCCGGATGGCAAGCCACAGGCTTTGGTGGTGTTCGCGCTCGGCAAGCTGGGCGGCGGCGAGCTCAATTTTTCCTCCGACGTCGACCTGGTGCTGGCCTATCCCGAGGGCGGCACGACGGACGGCGCGCGTCCGCTCGACAACGTCGAATTTTTCGCGCGGGTTGCGCGCGAGTTCGTGCGCCTGCTGGCGGAAGCGACCGCCGACGGCATTGCCGCGCGGGTGGACCTGCGGCTGCGACCGTTCGGCGATTCCGGCCCGGTGGTGGCCTCGTTCGCCAGCATGGAGCAGTACTACCAGCGCGAGGGCCGCGACTGGGAACGCTATGCGTGGATCAAGGCGCGCCCGGTGGCGGGCGACCTGGTCGCCGGCAAGCATTTGCTGGAAACGCTGCGGCCGTTCGTGTACCGGCGTTATTTCGATTACACCGCGCTGGCGGGCCTGCGCGAGATGAAGGCGCTGATCGATGCCGAGGTCTCGCGCCGCGACCTTGCCGATGATCTGAAACTCGGCGCCGGCGGCATCCGCGAAATCGAATTCGTGGTGCAGTTGCAGCAGTTGATCCGCGGCGGCCGCGACACCGCCTTGCGTGCGCGCGGCCTGTTGCCGGCGCTGGAAGCCTGCGTCGCGCGCGGCCACCTGTCGCAGAAACGCGGCCGCGCCTTGCGCGAGGCCTACCTGTTCCTGCGGCAACTGGAAAACCGCGTGCAGATGTTCGGCGACCGTCAAATCCACGCCGTGCCCGCCGACGCCATGATTCGCGAACGCATCGCGCGCGCGCTGGATCATCCCGATTGGCGGGCGCTCGTCGGCGCGTTGAACCGGCAACGCGAAAAGGTCACCGCGATTTTCGCCGACGTGTTGCAACCGCACGACGAGGTCGAGCCTGCGCACGGCGATCAGGCAACGGCGCAAGAAGGCACCCGCTTGTGGCAGCACGCACGCGAAGGCAGCCTCGACCTTGCGCAGTTGCGCGTTGCCGGGTTCGTGCCCGCGCAAGCGTGTCTCGATGCCTTGCGCCAGGTCGCGGGCTTGCACGGCCTGAGCACGCGCGGCGCGCGCCGCATCGAACACCTGATGCCCGGCCTGATCGACGCGGCGGCGGCAACGTCGGCACCGGCGGATGCGTTGGTGCGCTTGTGCCGGTTGGTGCAGGCGGTGGCGCGGCGCTCGGCCTATCTCGCCTTGCTGCAGGAACAGCCGGCCACGCGCGCGCGGGTCGCCACGTTGTGTGCGGACAGCGCCTTGCTCGCGGAAGGCGTGATCGCACAGCCGTTGCTGCTGGACGATGTGCTGGCGCCGCGCGTCGAGCACATGGCCCACGGCGCCGCCGACATGCGCGCGGAACTCGCGCGGCAACTCGCGGCTACGCAGGCGGGTGGTGATGCGGAAGCGGTGCTGGCGGCCATCGCCGAATGGCGCGGCAGCTACCGGATGCGCACCGGGCTTGCCTTCCGCGACGGCGCCACCAATGCGGTGGCGAGCGCGCGTGCGCTGGCGGAACTGGCCGATGCCGTGGTCGGCGCGGTGCTCGATCTCGCCTTGCGCGAACTCGTGGCGCAACACGGTCGCCTGCCGGGCGAGGGCAGTGGCATCGCGGTATTGGGTTACGGCAGCCTCGGCGGCGAGGAGATCGGATTCAATTCCGACCTCGACCTCGTGTTCGTGTACGACGCCGCGCGCGGCGATGCCGTGAGCGACGGTGCGCGACCACTCGACGGTGCGCGCTGGTACGCACGCGCGGCGCAGCGCGTGGTGCACTGGTTGTCCGCGCCGACGCGCGGCGGGCGTCTGTACGAAGTCGATACGCGGCTGCGCCCGGATGGCGGCAAGTCGCTGCTGGTCGCAAGCCTGCCCGCGTTCATCGCCTACCAGCGCGAACGCGCGTGGACCTGGGAGCAGCAGGCGCTGGTGCGCGCGCGCGCGGTGGCCGGCGACGTCACGCTCGGCGATTCATTCGCGTACGCACGTCGCGACGTTCTCTGCCAGTCGCGCAAACGCGCGCAGGTAATCGCGGATGTCGTGAAGATGCGCGCCGAGTGGCGCCGCCAGCGCGATCGTTCCGATGCCGGGTCGCTCGACTTGAAGCAGGGCGCAGGCGCATTGCTGGACATCCAGTTCCTGTTGCAGGGCTTGGTGTTGGCGCACGCGCATGCGCATCCCGGGTTGACCGACGCAAGCGATACGCCGCGGCTGCTGGCGGCATGCGACAAAGCCGGCGTGCTGTCCGAGGATGACGTCGACGCGCTGGGTACCGCGCACGCCGAATTGCTGGCGCGCGCGCTGTCGGCGACGCTGGCTGGGCAGCACCGGGTGGTGCCGCGCGACCTGGTGCTGGACGCGCGTTGCGCCAAGGTGCTGGAGGTTGCGCGCCGCGCGGGGTTCGACTTCGGCGCTGGCTGATCGTGGTTGTGCGTGTCGTGAGAACGACCTCCTTGTCCTTTTTCCGTCCGCCTCCCGGGCGGCCGGGTGACTTCTCTTTGCCTGGCCAAAGAGAAGTCACCAAGAGAAAGGCCACCCCGCGAACACGCCCTTCGCCCATCCATGGGCTGCGGGTACGCGAACGGCCGTCGGGGTTCGCCGAAGGCACCTCCCTGTGCCTGCGGCGAACTGGCCCGCATCCTGCGGGCCATCCTTCGGACTATTCCGTCGTCCGCTCGCCGCGTTCGAGGGGCCCCATTGGCGCACTTCGTGTGCGCGTGGCGGATACAGCCAGTTGTCAGTGGTCGCTCCGAGCGAGGTTATGGTTGGCGGCCGTGGGCAACGCCGAGAGGGGTTTGCCTCGTGGGCAGTGCGGGAACAGACAGGGCCGTCGGTATGGCAATAACGCGGTCAGCGCTAGGGCAGGTGGCGCGCCGCCATTCGCTCGTGCAACGCGGCAGCAATCGCCTGCGCCTCGCGCAATGGTGGCACCTTGCCGCGCACTTCGTCCGGCTCGGTCAGCAGCCCGCGTGCGCGCAGCGCGTCGTGGAAATGCGCGCGCAGTTCCGAGAGCGGCTTGGTCGTCACCGTGTGCACCGGCACGCCCGTCGCGCAGGCTTCGGACAGCATGTTGACCGAGTCGGGGGTGACCACGATGCGGTCGGCCCAACCGAGGATGCCGGGATACGGGTTGGTGCCATGGCCGTCCCAGAACACGCCGGGGAAATCCGCGAATGCCGCGCGCAGGCGTTCGGCGAATGCGGACGGGGTGCGCCGGGAAGTGCTGGCCAGCACGCTGCCGCTGCTTGCGACATGGGTGACGGTGTCGATGAGTTTCGCGGCCAGCGCGCCGTCGAAGTCGATGCCGCGGCCCGGCCCGCCCGCCAGCAGCGCGACGCGCGGGCGCGGCAGTACGCCGAAATCGGGAAACGCTTCACGGCCCGAGGCGAGCCAGGCATCGTCGATCGGATTCAGCGAGCCCAGCGTGGTCAGCACGTTCGCGCCTTGCAGCCGGTCGTGGCTGGGTGCGATCACCGCATCCCAGTGGCGCGGGTCGAGGCGCGGATCGAGGATCTGCACCGTGTAGCACTCGCCACCGGACAGGTCGCGCAGCAGGCGCGTCAGCAGGGCGGCGCTGCGCCCGCAGCCGATCGCAAGATCGGGCCACGGTGCCGCGAAACCCTCGCGGTCGCGGGGCGCCAGCGCGAGGCGACCGCCGGGAATGCGGCGCGGCGCGAACCACGTCCACGGCGCGCGCAGTGGCAGCGTCATCACCCGCGCCGACACGCCCAGCGCGGACGCCAGCGCCAGCGCCTGGCGCTCGTTGCCGGCGGCACCGTCGCTGATGACCCAGGCGGAGTGGGGCGGGTGTGGCATCGGTTTGCGCGGTTTCGGAATGGTCGCGTGATTATGCGGGAGGAATGGTTGCGGATAGACTTCTGACCGCCGCCGTCATCCGGTTCACCGCATGCTGCCTACCTGGGAAATCGCCGTCCGCCTGTTGCTCGCCGCTGCGCTGGGCGGGGTGATCGGATTCGACCGCGAGCGCCATACCTGGGCCGCCGGCCTGCGCACCCACATGCTGGTGTGCCTGGGCGCGGCGCTGGCGATGATCGTCTCGGCGTTCGCGTTTTCCGACGCGCTGCACAACTGGCCCAGCGTGGTGCTGGATCCGTCGCGCATCGCGGCGCAGGTGATCAGCGGCATCGGCTTCCTCGGCGCCGGCACCATCATGTTCATGCAGCGCGAGAACGTGGTGCGCGGGTTGACCACCGCCGCGGGCCTGTGGACGGTCGCCGCGATCGGGCTTGCGATCGGCGGCGGCATGTACGCGGCGGCGGTGATCGCGACCGCGGTCGCGTGGGTGATCCTGGCCGTGCTGAAGCCGTTGGAACGGCGTTTCGCGATGCGCAAGACCCTGCCGCAGGTGCGGGTGGGTTTCGCAGGGCGCGCTTCGCTGGCGGCGATCGAACAAGTGCTGGCCGGGCGCAACCTGCCGGCCAGCACCATCGTCACCCGCCACATCCCGGACGACGGCGACGAAGTGACGGTGGAGTTCGCGCGCGGCTTCGAGCGCAGCGCGCTGGGGGAGTTGTCCGATGCACTGCGCGGCTTGCCGGGGGTCGCGACGGTGTCGCTGGACATCAGCGCGCGCGGTGGTTGAAGGCGGCGGGCGGCGGGCTGCGCTAAAATCAGCGTTCATTCAAGCCGGCGCCGCTGGGCGGCGTGGCTTGATTCACACCTGACGGAATTCCAAGCATGTCTCCCCAGCCGGCCCCTTCCTTCCCCGTGGGCGAACCCGCCAACGCCAAGCGTCGCTACGAAGTGACCGAGGCCGACCTGCCGCTGGCCTGTCCCTTGCCCGAGATGACGTTGTGGAATTCGCACCCGCGCATCTACTTGCCGATCGTCGATGACGGCGGCACCACGGTCTGCCCGTATTGCGGTGCCGAGTACATCCTGAAGCGATCCGAAACCTGAGGTTCCGGCGGGCACACCGGGAGGGCGTGGCCCGCCAGAATGGGCGCGTTTCTTGCATGACTTTCTGGCATGTCCATTGCTTCAGCCACGCAGGAATTCGTGACCGCGCCTGCCGCCACCCCGCGCCGCCTGACCGTCGTCCAGTTGCTGCCCGCGCTGGAAAACGGCGGTGCCGAACGTTCGACGCTCGAAGTCTCGCGCGCGCTGGTCGCGGCCGGTCACCGTTCGGTGGTGATCTCGGCGGGGGGACGCCTGGTCGAACGGCTGCAACGCGAGGGCGGTGAGCACCTCACGCTGGATGTGGGCTCCAAGTCGCTGCGCAGCCTGGCCCGGATCGGCGCGCTGCGGCGCACCCTGTCGAAACTCGACCCCGACATCGTGCACGCGCGCTCGCGGGTGCCGGCATGGGTGGCGTGGTTCGCGCTGCGCGGCATGCGGCCGCGCCCGCATTTCGTCACCACCGTGCACGGGCTGAATTCGCCGGGTCGCTGGAGCAGCATCATGACCCGCGGCGACCGCGTGATCGTGGTGTCGCAGACGGTGCACGATTTCGTGTTGAGCCACTATCCGCACATCGACGCCGGCAAGCTCAGCGTGATCCCGCGCGGCATCGACCCCGAAGCGTTCCCCTACGGCTACCGGCCGGAAGCTGCCTGGCGCGACCGGTTCTTCGCCGAATTCCCGCAACTCGCCGGCGCGCCTCTGCTGACCCTGCCGGGGCGTGGCACCCGCCTGAAAGGCCACGCCGACGCGATCGCGTTGATCGCGGGCTTGCGCGTCCGCGGCATCGACGCGCGCCTGCTGTTGCTGGGCATCGTCGAGAAGGGCCGCGAAGCCTACCTCAAGGAAATGCAGGCGCTGGCCGCGGCGCGCGGCGTCGCCGATATCGTGGCGTTCTCGCCACCGCGCAGCGACGTGCGCGACGTGTTCGCGGTTTCGGATTTGGTGTTGCAGCTTTCCAACAAGCCGGAGAGTTTCGGGCGCACCGTGATCGAAGCGCTGTCGCTGTGCCGGCCGGTGCTGGGCTACGCACACGGCGGGGTCGGCGAATTGCTGGCGGAACTCTATCCCGCCGGACGCGTGCCGGTGGGTGACGTCAACAAACTGGTCGAGCGCGCGGCGGAACTGCTGGGCAGTGCGCCGCCGATCGCACCGCTGCGGCGTTACCGCCTTGCCGACATGCAGGCCAGCGTGCTGGCGCTGTACCAGGAACTGGCGGCCGTGCCGCGGCGCTGAACGCGGCGACGCGTGCCGTATCCGGGGCTGGTGCTAAATTGTGCAGTCCATTTGGCGTGCACGTTCCATGAACGCAACCACCGCGAGCCCCGCTATCGATGAGCGCATCATCACGGTCACGCAGGCGCCGGGTGGCTTCGATCCGCCCCGCGCAACGCTGGTGGCCTCAGCGGAAGCAGGCAAGGTGCTGGTGTTTCCGGGGTTTCCGTTCGCGCTGCAGCCCGAAGAACAGCGCCTGCTCGACCCGGCCATCGCCGATCCGAAGCGCAAGAACATCAGCCTCGATCCGGGCAACGATGCCTTGCGCGGGGTGTTGGGTGACCCGGCGACACAAGCCGCGGCGCACGGCCTGGTCGCGCGCTACTTCAACGCTGCCAGCGATCTGGTCGCGCGGCTGTTCCCCGAATACACGGGCGCACTGCGCCCCGCGCCGACCAGCCTGCGCTTGCAGCAGGTGGAAACGCGCCAGACCTCGTGGCGCAAGGACGACAGCCGCCTGCACGTGGACGCGTTCCCGTCGCGCCCCCTGCATGGAGAACGCATCCTGCGGGTGTTCCTCAACATCCACCCCGCGGGCGTGCCGCGGGTGTGGCGGATCGGTGAACCGTTCGAGGCGGTGGCCGCGCATTTCCTGCCGCGGATCAAGCCGCAGTGGCCGGGCAAGGCCGCGCTGCTGGCGGTCTTGAAGATCACCAAGCGCCGCCGCAGCGACTACGACCACACCATGCTGCAATTGCACGACGCGATGAAGGTCGACGCGGACTACCAGCTCCACTGCGACCAGCGCGCGCTGGCGCTGCCACCCGGCACCGCGTGGGTGTGCTTTTCCGACCAGACCTCGCATGCGGCGATGTCCGGCCAGTTCATGCTGGAGCAGACCTTCTTCCTGCCCGCGGCCAGCATGGTGCACCCCGAACTGGCGCCCTTGGCGGTGTTGCAGCGGCAACTGGGACGCAGCCTGATTTGAGGGCCGCAGTCCCTCGCCCGGCCCGGCTGACGCGCGAGTGTCACTGCAGGTGGGTGAACAGCACGCCCACGTAAGTCGTGAATCCGATCGCGGACGAAACCGACAGCAGCTTGTGGTACCACTCGCGCCGGGTCCATGCCGCGATCGCGCAGACAGCCACGAACGCAAGCTGATAGGCCGTGTCCGACGGCGAGGGCAGGTTGTGGTACAGCACCACGTTCTTGAGCAGGCTGGCGACGATCAGCAGGATCGCCAGCACGAAGAACCACCGATGGTTCTCGAAGTAATGCGTGCGCAGATCCACTTGGCCCTCGACCGCGATGTCGGGGAAAACCAGTCCCGCCAGCAGGTACAGCGGCACTGTTTCCGACAGTACCACCGCGAAGCCGAGAAAGCTCCACGTATGCTGGGACTGGTAGTAGCGCAGGTCGTACATCGCCCACCATGCCTGCACGTCCAACAGCAACAACAGTACACCCCAAACCACGCTCGGCCAGTAGGCGCGAAGGCGCGAGCGGGCGAGAATAAGGCTGCGGAAACCTTGCAGCACCTGCGTGACCGCCAAGCCCAGGATGATCGAAATCAGAACCGACAGGTAGCTGAAGGCGTCCATGGCGCGCGAGTGTAACGGAGCCGGCAAACCGGGAAGCCGTGTGGCGAAATGCGGCGTCCGGGCGGGCGTGCAGCGCATGCATAATCGCAGGTTCCGGTTCCCGAGGTTTCCGCAGTGACCGCTACCGACAAGCGCGTGCAGTTCGATTTCGAGATCGATTTCTCCAACGGCGGCGGTATCCAGGGGCAGGGCTTTCGCCTCGACATCGACGGCGATGACATCGACGATGCCGCGCTCGCCGACTCCATCGTGCGCGACCTGCGCCTGTTGATGGTCGGCGCGGTGCGCATCCTCAGCAAGCGGGTCATCGTCGAACGCCACAAGTGCGCGGCCGCCCAGGTCGCGTCAGGCGCGACGACGTCCGTGCGCCATGTCGACCTCAGCCACGCCATCGAGGACGGCATGATCACGTACAAGGGACTGCCGGCGCCGCTCGTCTGCGACCACCTGAGCCGGGAACAATCGCGCGCGCACTATGCCGAGGGCACCGAGTTCCAGATCGGCAAGCTCACGATGGTCGCCAACACCGGCACCTACATCGACAGCCCGTACCACCGTTTCGCCGACGGCAAGGACGTCGCCGGTTTCGACCTCGACGAAGTCGCCGGCCTCGAAGGCGTACTGGCGCGTGTCACCGGCATGGCGGGTCGCGCGATCGATCACAGCGTGTTCCTTCCGCTCGACGTCCAGGGCAAGGCGGTACTGGTGCATACCGGCTGGGATCGGCACTGGCGCACCGACCCATACTTCGAAGGCCACCCGTTCCTCACCGCGGGCGCGGCCGAATACCTGCGCGATAGCGGCGCGAGGCTGGTCGGCATCGATTCTCTGAACATCGACGACACGACCGATGGTCATCGCCCCGCGCATACCACGCTGCTGGGCGCCGGCATTCCGATCGTCGAACACCTGCGCGGCCTCGAACAATTGCCGGACGCGGGCTTCCACTTCTCGGCGGTGCCGGTGAAGATCAAGGGCATGGGCACGTTCCCGGTGCGGGCTTATGCCAGCTTGGGTGCCGCCTGATGCCGCTGCGTACTGCGGTGATGCGACGGCTTGGGCGTGTTAGACTTGGTTCACTCAAGTTAGTCCACTCGTAGCCATGAACGCGATCAATATCCACGAAGCCAAAACCCACCTGTCCCGACTGGTCGAGAGGGCTGCAAAGGGCGAGTCGTTCGTGATCGCCAAGGCCGGCAAGCCGATGGCCAGGGTCGCGGCGGTGGACGCACCTGTTGCACCGCAACGGCTGGGATTTCTCGCCGGCGAGTTCAGCGTGCCCGAGGATTTCGATCGCATGGGCGCTGCGGCCATCGCGCGCGTATTCGGCGGCCGCAAGTGAAGTTATTGCTGGATACCCATTTGTTGCTGTGGGTGGCGGCAGAGCCGAAGAAGTTGCCGGGTGCCGCGCGTCGCATGATCGAGAACCCGCGCAACCAGTTGCTGTTCAGCGCGGCCAGCTTGTGGGAAATCGCGATCAAGAACCAGCTCGGGCGCAAGGACTTTCGCGTCGAGCCACGCACGCTTAGGCGTGGTCTGCTCGACAACGGTTACCTTGAGTTGCCCATCACCAGCGAACACGCGGTGACGACCGACACGCTGCCGAACCTGCACAAGGATCCCTTCGATCGCCTGCTGGTTGCACAGGCGCAGGTTGAAGGCATCGTCCTTCTGACCACAGACGAACAGGTCGCGCAATATCCGGGTCCGGTGCGGAAGATCTAGAAAGCCGGCTTGGTGGCCTCCGATGCAGGTGCGGGCTACACGAAGGACTGCGGGGGCAATGGAACCCCGGACTGATTCGCCAAATCCCGGACGGTAGCTTGAGCGTTCAGCGTGCTAACCACATTTGCTGTAACCGCAATTCAGGCAGGTCTGGCAGCCGTCCAGCAGCACCAGCGCCTGGGTGTTGCACTTGCCGCACATCGCGGCGCCGGGCGGGAAGCTGCCGGCGGGTTCGTCCGCCTGCTTGCCGTTTTTTGCGGCGGGCACTGCGTATTCGCCGGCTTCCTCGCCGACCATCGCGCCGCCCATTTCGCCGGCGACGCTTACGTCAGTGTTTTTTTTTGAGCTCTTGCGCTCGTAGGCCGCGCGCTTTTCGGCGATCAATGCTTTTTGCGCTTCGGAGAGCTCGGCACCTTTCAGCAGGCCGATCATCGTGAGGTGCGTCTCGATGATGTTGCCGAGCTCGGCCACGATCGAGGGCATGTACACGCCACCAGCCTTGAAGTAGCCGCCGCGCGGATCGAACACGGCCTTCAGTTCCTCGACCAGGAAGGTGACGTCGCCACCTTTCCTGAACACGGCGGACATGATGCGGGTGAGCGCCACGATCCACTGGAAGTGGTCCATGTTCTTCGAGTTGATGAAGATCTCGAAGGGGCGGCGCATCTCGAATTCGGTGCCGGCGTTCAGCACGATGTCGTTGATGGTGACGTACAGCGCGTGCTCGAACAGCGGCGATTTGATCTTGTAGGTGGCCCCGATCAGGATTTCCGGACGCTC
>SCQS01000069.1 GCA_004299705.1 Rhodanobacteraceae bacterium
CAGTTGCATCATCTCTTCGGTCATCGGTGGTTCCTCGGGTGGGGTCAGGTGTCGCAACCCAAACCCTAAACCCGAGCACCACCGGTGACCTCAGTTACACCACGTCAGGGGACACAACCAACTGTGGCTTGAAACGCAGACCGACCTGCACAGTTCGATCTATTTGGCGTACGGAGGGTACTTCAGACAGGCACTTGGAGTGCTCCGTTTCTGGCTAGAACTCGCTGTACAAGGTGTCTATTTCAGCGCTCACTACAAAGGTCCGACTAGTCGCTATCGTCAATGGCGCGCCGGGAACCGTCAGGCTCCTGCCGACATGCGCAAGATTGCTGAATCGCTTGCGGTAAGGTCTGGCAAATCTTTCGATGCTGATGCAGGTTCGATTTTTCGGCGGCTTGACCCCGTATATGCAGCGCTTTGCAATCACACTCACGGTCGAGGCCTGGATGTGTACGATCTTCAGAACGGCCGTGACAATGTTCCACGCTTCCTTGAACGAAGCTTCGACACATGGTGGCAAGGTCTGGTGCAGGTCTTTGCGGTGGCCTGTTACCTGTACCGCCTGTTCTACGTGAAACCACTTTGTCAATATTTTGCGGAGTATGGATCTGAGAAGCGTCGTGCGGTGGCACTCGGCAAGGCGCTGCACGCCATCGTGCCCGAGTTCGCATTACTCGTTTCGTCTGTGCGGCAACCGTTGCCAAAATGATTGCTTGCGCGAGTGCGTACCCTCACCCGCCCTTCGGGCACCCTCTCCCGGAGGGAGAGGGAATAACGTGTAATGTCAAAGCGCCGTCAGCGCGTAGGGCGGGAGTAGCGTAGCGAATCCCGCCAATTGACTTGTTGAAGGCGGGTTATCACCCGCCCTACAGAAGCGGGCCATGGATGGCCGCGTCGATGCGACAAACACGCCATGGGACGGCGCGGAAGAAGGTAGGGATGTCAAAGCAGCCAAAGCAAAGGCAATGGATTCCGGGTTCTGGCCTGCGGCCAGCCCCGGAATGACGACGTTTGGTGGGTGCTGCGATGCGCCGGGATGATGGATGTCGGCATCCCCCCACCGCTTCGCGGTGACCCCCTTCCTGCGGAAGGGGGTGAACGTCAAAGCGCCGTCAGATTCGCGTACGCCGCAACCAGCCACTTCGGTCCCGCGTCCGCGAAGTTCACCTGGATGCGGGTGTGCGCGCCGGAGCCTTCGGCGCTGATCACGACGCCTTCGCCGAAGCTGGCGTGGCGCACGTGCTGGCCGAGTTTGATGGGGAGTGTGTCGTCGAGGTCGGCGTGGCCGCGCGAGGCGCGCGTGGTGTACACCGGCCGCGAAATCTTCGCGCGCGGGCGCACTTCGGTCAGCAGGTGCGCGGGCAGTTCGTCGAGGAAGCGCGATGGGCGTTGCAGGGTTTCGCTGCCGTACTGACGGCGCGACTCGGCGTAGCACAGCACCAGCCGTTCGCGCGCACGGGTGATGCCGACGTAGGCGAGGCGGCGTTCCTCTTCCAGGCGTGACGGGTCTTCGACCGAGCGTTGGGTCGGGAACAGACCGTCTTCCATGCCGACCAAGAACACGATCGGAAACTCCAGGCCCTTGGCCGAGTGCAGGGTCATCAATTGCACGCAATCGCTGCCGGCTTCGCCTTGGCCTTCGCCGGCTTCCAGCGCGGCGTGGGCGAGGAAGGCCGCGAGTTCGGAGAGGTTCGCTTCGATGTCTTCGGGCGTGGGTTCGAAACGGCTGGCGACGTTGACCAGTTCATCGAGGTTTTCGACGCGCGCCTCGGCGTTGCCGCGGCTGTCGCGCTCGTAGTAATCGCGCAGGCCGGATTGCGTGATCGCGCGTTCGACTTGCTCGGCCAGGGAAAGCTCGGGACCGGGGACTGGGGACAGGGGACCGGTCGAAGCGGCTTCTGTTCCATGGTCCCCGGTCCCTGGTCCCGTTGTGGTTTGCGCCAACCCATCGATCACGACTAAAAACCCCCGCAACGCATTCTTCGCGCGCGTGTTCAACTCGCCGCCCGCCAGTTCCGCGAGCGACGCGTCCCACAACGACGTGTCGTCGGCACGCGCGCGGCGACGCAGCGCCTCGACGCTGCGCTCGCCCACGCCGTGCGGCGGGGTCGCCAGCGCGCGCTCGAACGAAGCGTCGTCGTGGCGGTTGGCGGCAAGCCGCAGATACGCGAGGGCATCCTTCACTTCCGCGCGTTCGAAATAGCGCTGGCCGCCGTAGACGCGATACGGGATGTTTTTCTGATGCAGTTGTTCCTCGAAGTTGCGCGACTGCGCGTTGGAGCGGTACAGCACCGCGATGTCGGACGCATGCCCGCCGCCATCGAGATATTCGCGGATGCGCTCGATCACGAAGCGCGCCTCGTCCTGCTCGTTGTAGGCCGCGTACAGCGCGATCGCCTCGCCCTTGTCGCCGGACGTCCACAATTTCTTGCCGAGACGCGATGGGTTCTGCGCGATCACCGCATTGGCGGCTTCGAGGATGGTCGCGGTTGAACGATAGTTTTGTTCCAGCCGCAGCGTTTTCGCGTCGGGAAAATCGCGCAGGAAGGCGCGCATGTTCTCGACCTTCGCGCCGCGCCAGCCGTAGATGGATTGATCGTCGTCGCCGACCGCGAACACTTTGCCGGTCTTGCCGGCGAGCAGCCGAATCCACGCGTACTGCAGCGCGTTGGTGTCCTGGAATTCGTCGATCAGCAGGTGCCGCCAGCGTTCCTGGTAATGCGCGCGCAGCGCATCGTTGTCGCGAATCAACTCATGCGCGCGCAGCAGCAGTTCGGCGAAATCCACCAGTCCTGCGCGCCGGCAGGCCTGTTCGTAGGCTTCGTAGATTTGCAGATACGTGCGTGCGACAGGATGGTCGCCGGGTTCGATGCCATCCGGCCGCTTGCCCTCGTCCTTCCACTGGTTGATCTGCCAGCAGGCCTGGCGCGGCGGATAGCGCGCCTCGTCGATGCCGAGTCCCGCGACCACGCGCTTCACCAGCCGTTGCTGGTCATCACTGTCGAGGATCTGGAAGGTTTCCGGCAACTGCGCTTCCTGCCAGTGCTGGCGCAGCAGGCGATGCGCGATGCCGTGGAAGGTGCCGACGGTGAGTCCGCGCAGGCCGCGCGGAAGCAGGCTCGCAAGCCGCGCGCGCATCTCGCCCGCGGCCTTGTTGGTGAAGGTGACCGCGAGGATCGACCACGGCGGCGCGGCTTCGGCTTCGATCAGCCAACCGATGCGGTGGGTGAGCACGCGGGTCTTGCCCGAGCCCGCGCCGGCCAGCACCAGATAGTGGCCAGGCGGGGCGGCGACCGCTTCGCGTTGCGCGGCGTTGAGGGAATCCAGCAGGTACGAAACATCCATCGCGTCAATTGTAACGTTCACTGTCCGGCTTACTTGGTGGTATCTTCGCCAGGATCGCCGGAGGTTCTTCGGCGATTCCCACTCACGCAAAGGAAGGAGATAACACCATGTCGATTCTCGATGCGTTGAAAGGCTTGGCGGGCGGGCAGGGCGCCAGCAGCGGCAATCCCACCCTGGACATGATCGGCGGCCTGATCCAGAAATCCGGCGGCGTCGGCGGTCTGGTGTCCACTCTGCAGCAGGGCGGGCTGGGCGGCGTGGTCAATTCCTGGGTCGGCAACGGCGCCAACCAGTCGGTCAGTGGCCAGCAACTCGGTCAGGCACTGCAGGGCACCGCGGCCGGCCAACACGTGCAAGCGATGGCACAGAAACTGGGTGTCGATCCTTCCCAGGTGCTGGGCCAGTTGGCGCAGCACCTGCCGAATGTGGTGAATCACCTGACCCCGGATGGGCAGGTGCCGGCAGGTGGCAGCGGCTTCAATCTGAGCCAGCTTTCGGGGCTTGCGAGCAAGCTGGGTCTTTGACCCGCCGCCAGGAACATTCGAAACAAACCCCGTGCGTCATTCCCGCGAACGCGGGAGTCCAAACGACCTCTTTCAATGGATGCCCGCCTTCGCGGGAATGACGTCAAAACTGGGGTGCTGCGGATGTAAAAAACGCGCGGCTCGTCGGGCCGCGCGTTTTGCGTCCTGAACGACGCTCGTCATTTTTTCTTCAGCGCGCCCGCAAGGATCAGCACGCCGCCCACCACGATGCCGGCATAGCCGATCGGCGCCGGCACCGGTTTCTGCACGGTGGTCTTGACTTCGAGCTGACCGAACTTGATCGGCGTTTCGGTGCTGGGGTAGGTGGGTTTGCCCGTGGCGATCCACACGCCCAGCCCGAGCAGCACGATGCCGACGATGATCAGTCCGATGCGCATGTCACGATCTCCTTGGAATGAACCCCCGAGGCTACGGGAATGCGCGGGGCCATGCCAGTGGGGGGCAGGCGGTCAGGTTGTTGCCGAATGGCTCGACCAAGGGGTCGCGCGAGCACGGCGTCCCTTCCCTCTCACCCCATCCCTCGCCCCCAAGCGGTGAAGCCGCTTGGGGGCGAGGGGGTATCCATCCGAAGCCTGCTGCTTCACACTTTTCCGGTCCCCGGTCCCCGGTCCCCGGTCCCCGAGTCCCGAGTCCCGAGTCCCGAGTCCCGAGTCCCGAGCATCAATGTGTGCTGCTGGCGCTTGCAGGAGCCGGCGTTGATTTCGCCGCCGCGGGTGCCGAGGCAGGCGCAGGCGCCGCCGCCGGCGCCGAACTTGCGATCGACACCGGGTGGATGAAGGCCTGCCTGGGCAGCACTTCGTGCGCGAGCTTGGGGTCTTTGGCCAACATCACGACTTCGTCGGACATGATGTGTGCGGCTTCGTCCAGCTCGATGTCCTTGGCCTGCTTGGCCGCCTTTTCGCGTGCCACCGACTTCTTGACGTTCTGCTCGCCCGGGGTCAGGCCGTTGTCCGGTTCCAGCATGATCGCGGACACGTCACCCAGCGCTTCGCGGCGCTTCTTGAATTCTGCATCCTGCGCATCCTGCTGCTTGCGTTCGGCCTCGCGCACCTTGTAGTTGAGCGACACGCTCTTCTGGTCGTGCAGCTTGCGGGCGGCGGCCAACTCGTCCAGCAGCAGTTTCCACGCCGGGTCGGTCTTGGCGCGCGCAGCGTGCTCGGCCGTCAGCGGCGCGACCAGCGGTTGCTGGGTCGCGACCGGCGTGTATTGGGCCGGCGGGATGTGGGTCCACGGCAGCGCGTTCGGATAGCTCGACTCGCCATAATCCTTGTAGCCGATCGAGTGCGGGAACAGGATGTTGGGTGTCACGCCGTGCAACTGCGTGGAATCGCCATCGACGCGGAAGAACTCGGCGATGGTCATCTTGAGTTCGCCCAGGGTTGGCTTGCTGTTCATCGCCAACTGGTCGAGACTCATCAGGTTCTGCACCGTGCCCTTGCCGAAGGTCTGTTCGCCGATGATCAGGCCGCGACCGTAATCCTGGATCGCGGCGGTGAAGATTTCACTGGCCGAGGCCGAACCGCGGTTGACCAGCACCGCCATCGGGCCGGTCCACAGCATCTTCTTGTCGGAGTCGTCCTCCTGGATCTGGCCGCGGTTGTCGCGCACCTGCACGATCGGGCCCTTGCCGATGAACAGGCCGGCGAGGTTGATCGCTTCGTCGAGCGAGCCGCCGCCGTTGTCGCGCAGGTCGACGATCACCGCCGAAACCTTGTCCTTCTTCAGCTCGACCAGCAGTTTCGCGACGTCGCGCGAGGCACTGCGGTAGTCGGGATCGCCGCGCCGGCGCGCGTCGAAATCCTCGTAGAAACTCGGCAGTTCAATGATGCCGACCTTGATGGTGCGGCCGCCGTCCTTGACGTCGATGACCTTTTTCTTCGCGGCCTGGTCGGCGATGCTGACCTTGGCGCGTACCAGCGTGATCACCTTGGGCTTGGCGTCCGGGCCGCCCTCGGCGGGCAGGATTTCGAGCCGCACCACGGTGCCCTTCTTGCCGCGGATCTTGGAGACCACGTCGTCGATGCGCCAGCCGACCACGTCGACCATCGGCCCGCATGCGCCCTGCGCCACGCCCACGATCTTGTCACCGACCTCGAGCTTGCCGGACTTCATGGCCGGACCGCCCGGCACCACCTCGCGGATCACGGTGTATTCGTCGTGTTCCTGCAGCACCGCGCCGATGCCGTCCAGCGACAGGCTCATGGTGATGTTGAAGTTCTGGCTGGCGCGCGGCCCGAAGTAATTGGTGTGCGGGTCGATCGCCATCGCGTAGGAGTTCATGAACGTCTGGAACACGTCCTCGCTGTCGAGCTGGTGCACGCGGTCGAGGTAATTCTCGTAGCGGTGCGTCAGCGTCTTGCGGATCTTGGCATCGTCGTCGCCCGCGAGCTTCAGGCGGATCCAGTCGTTGGTGACGCGCTCTTTCCATATCTGGTCCAGCGCGGCGGTATTCGCGGCCCACGATGCCTTGTCGCGGTCGAAGGTGTAGGTTCCGTTGGTGTCGAGCTTGACGCCCTGCTTCAGCAACGACAGCGCGTAGGCGGTGCGTTCGCCCGCGCGTTTTTCGTACAGGTTGAAGATCGCGAACGGGATCGACATGTCGCCGTTCCAGATCGCGTCGTCGAGCTTGGTGCGGTCGGGCGCGAACTGGTCGATGTCCTGTTGCGTGAAGAACAGCTTGCTGCCGTCCAGGGCCTTGAAATAGGCCTTGAAGATCTTCTGCGACATCGCGCTGTCGAGCGGCAGCGCCTCGTACTGGAAGCGGGTCAGCAGGCGCGCCGCGAGGATCGCGGCCTGGCCTTGCGCCGCGGTCGGTTTCAGCACCGGCGCGGGCGTCATCTTCCACGCGGTGACCGGCGTGGTCAGCGTGCTGGACGAGGAAGCCGGGCAGTTCGCCGGCGGCGTCAAGTCCTGCACGGGTGCGGCGCTGCGCGCGTACGCGGCGAACGAAGGCACGCCGAATGAAAGCAGGAGGGCGGTCAGGAGAACAAAAGCACGCTGCAACATGGACTTTCCTTGGACGGCCGCAACGGGACGGCCGGGTGCGCTCGGGGCGCGGACGTGGATGAAAAATACGCCAGCCGTTCGCTGGCGCGTGCGGGTACGTGGTGCGGGCGGGTGAGGCTCGTCGAGGCGCGGCCCGAAGCTACGGTATCCGAAAACACCGACGCCGGATACGGCCGCAAGTCATGCAGCGGCGCGGGGCAGAGCGGAGTCCGCTTCCTGCGGCGACAATCCGAATTGTCGGCCCAACTCAACAATCAGCACATCCTCGACATCCGCCAGCCGCGACGGGCCGCCCAAGTCTAGCATCTGTGCCACCTGAAGACCCGCGTAACCGCAGGGGTTGATGCGCTGGAAGGGTTCCAGGTCCATCGCGATGTTGAAGGCGAGGCCGTGGAACGTGCAGCCGTGGCGCACGCGCAGGCCCAGCGCCGCGATCTTGGCGCCGGCCACGTACACGCCGGGCGCGCCTTCGCGGCGGACGGCCATGATGTTCCATTCGGCCAGGGTGTCGATGATGGCCTGCTCGATCCGGTGCACCATGTCGCGCACGCCGACGTGCAGCCGGCGCAGGTCCAGCAGCGGATAGGCCACGATCTGCCCGGGTCCGTGGTAGGTGACCTGGCCGCCGCGATCGACGTGGATGACGGGAATATCGCCCGGCGCCAGCACGTGTTCGGGCTTGCCGGCCTGGCCCAGCGTGAACACCGGATCGTGTTCGACCAGCCACAGTTCGTCCGGCGTATCCGGCCCGCGCGCGTCGGTGAACGCCTGCATCGCGTGCCAGACCGGCTCGTAGGGCTGGCGGCCGAGGCGGCGGATGAGCAATGGCCGGGGATGGGATGGATTGCTTCCCCCTTCGCCTGCGAAGGGGGATTGAGGGGGATGGCTTTTCATGATGTGACGCGTCGTTTGCGTGTGCGGGCATCCCCCCGCCGCTGCGCGGCGACCCCCTTCCTTCGGAAGGGGGTGAACGCGAGCGCATCAATGCACTCCAAGTTCCACATCGCTGTGTTCACAACGTATACCGAATATCCGGATGTGCGCGCAGCGCCGCATGCGCTTCCTCGTATTTTTCGCGCGTCGGGCACACGAACACCACGCTCACCGACACGTAGTTGCCCTGGCTGGACGCGCGCTCGCGCACGCTGGCTTCCAGCACCGACAGCCCGATCTCACGCAGGATTTCCTGCACGCGCTCGCGCAGTCTGGCGTTCGCGTTGCCCATCGCGGTGATCTCGAAACTGCCGGGGAACTGGAAACCCTGGCCGTCCTTCTTCTCGATATCGTCGAGTTCGCGCATACCGTTCTTTATTTCGATGCGGGCGGCGTGGCCGGAACGGCCGGCGCGGAAGCCGGGGCCGGCGACCCCGCGGTCACGACCGGGGCGGGCGTGGTGGTGGTGCCCTTGCCGTGGTGGAACCACAACAGGATCGCATCCCACAGCCGCTTGAAGAAGCCGCCCTGGGGCGCGTCCTTCAGCACCACCAACGGGTCCGACAATACCGGCTTGCCGTCGAAGCTGACCTTCAGCGTACCGACCTGCTGGCCCTGTTTGAACGGCGCGATCAGGGTGGCGGGCATTTCCAGCGTGGCCTGGAGCTTGTCGTACTGGCCGCGCGGGATGGTGACCGAGGCATCCTCGGCGATGCCGAGTTCAAGCGTGTTGGCCTCGCCCTTCCACAGACGCGGCGTGGCCAGCACCTGGCCCGCGGCGTACAGCTTGTGGGTGCGGTAGAAGTTGAAGCCCCAGTTCAGCAGCGCTTCGTCGCCGGCCGCCGCGTTGTTCATGTCGGGGCTGCCCATGTCCACCACGATCAGGCGCATGCCGTCGCGCACGGCCGAGGCCGCCAAACAGAAGCCGGCCTCCTTGGTCGAACCGGTCTTGATGCCGTCCACGCTCGGATCGCTCGACAGCAGCGGGTTGCGGTTGTACTGCATGATGCCGTCCCACTCGAACTGCTTGATCGAGGTGATCTTGTAGATCTGGGGGAAGTGTTCGATCAGCGCGCGCGACAGGACCGCGATGTCGTGCGCGCTGCTGTAGTGGTCGTCGGCCGGGTAGCCCGAGGCGTTCACGAAATGCGTGTTGGTCATCCCCAGCCGCTGGGCGTAGGCGTTCATCAACGAAGCGAACGCCGTCTGGGTGCCGGCGATGTGGTCGGCCAGCGCGATCGCGGCGTCGTTGCCGGACTGGATCAGCATGCCGTACAGTAAATCATGCACCGGCACGTACGAATGCAGCTTCAGGAAACTGGTCGAACCGTCGGTGCCGGCGCCGCCCTGCTTCCAGGCGTCGGTGGTGATGTAGACCTTGTCGTCCATGTGCAGCTTGCCGGCGGCGATCTGCGCGCCGACGATGTACGCGGTCATGATCTTGGTCAGCGAGGCCGGGGCGCGACGCTGGTCCATGTTGTTCGATGCCAGGATCTGGCCGTTGGCGTAGTCCATCAGCACCCATGACTGCGCGTTGGGCTGCGGTGCGGGCGGAATCGGCGTCTGCGGAATCGTCGGCACAGGCTTCGGTGGCACCGTGGGTTTCGGCGGCAGCGCGGTTTGCGCGAACAGCACGCCGGTGAAGGCAGCCAGGGAAACCGTCAGCAGCGAACGCAGAAGTTTTTTCATGATGCCTCGGAAGTCACGGAACGGTTTGTGGCGGTTGCCCGCCGCATGAAACTGGCTACTGTACATCGACGCTGGCATGCGGCAAACCCAGCGCATCCAGTTTTGCCGTGGTGCGATCGACCGTATCCACGTCCGGCAGCGGCCCGATCTGCACGCGTTGCAGGGTGCGTCCGCCGACATTGGCCGCGACCACCCGCACCGCGCCCAGATTCAAACCGCGCAGGCGCGCCGCCAAGCGCTCGGCGTTGCCGGCGTCGGCGAACGCGCCGACCTGCACGTACAGTTGCGGTGCCTGGCCGGATCGCGGTGTGACCGCGGTGACGGGCGGAGGTTCCGCGTTCGGGTGCGCGGGGTCGATGCCCTGCACTTCGACCAGGCCGGTGCCCTTGGGCCATATTCCTATCCGCACCGCCGCGGCCAGTGACAGGTCGATGATGCGGTTGGGCATGAACGGGCCGCGGTCGTTGACCCTGACGATCACGCTCTTGCCATTCTGCAGGTTGGTGACGCGCGCGAAGCTCGGCAGCGGCAGCACCTTGCTGGCGGCCGAGAACTTGTACATGTCGTAGGTCTCGAAGTCCGACGTCTTGTAACCGTTGAACTTGGTGCCGTAGTACGAGGCGATGCCGCGCTCGTCGTAGCCGGCCGCGCTCGACAGCACGCGGTAGGTCTGCCCGTTCACGGTGTACGGTGACTTGTTGCCGTAGCGCGACAGCGGCAGCACCGTCGGCACCGGTTCGGGGATCTTGCTGAAATCGATCCCGGCGATGTCGGGGGTGGAATCGTTGCGTTGGCGGTAGCGCTCGGACTGGGGCAGGCCGGTGTTGTCGCGCCAGGGTGCGTGCCAGCCGCGGTGTTCCGAACGCCGCGCGGGATTCGACGAACACCCCGCCAACGCCAGTACCGCCGACGCCAGCAGCGCGAGCGGCAGCGGGTCACGCAGCCAGCGGTTCATTGCGCCGCGGGTGCCGTGGCGACGCCGCGCGCGATCGCGTCGGCCAGTTGCATCACCGCCAGCGCGTACATCGGGCTGTGGTTGTAGCGGGTGATCACGTAGAAATTCCGGAAGGTCAGCCAGTATTCGGGGCCGTCGCCGCCGGCCAGCGTCAGCAGGTTGGCCGGCATGGACGGATTTTCCTGCGTGGCCGGCGCGTAACCCTTGGCGGCAAATTGCTCAAGCGGTGTCCGCGGCATGACGTTCTCGTACGCGGGCGGCGGCGCGGCGTTGGCGTTGGGGTCGGCCTGCACCGCGACCGGCTGTCCGGTCTGCCAGCCGTGCGCATGGAAGTAATTGGCGATGCTGGCGAAGGCGTCCGGCAGCGAGGCCAGCAGGTTGATGTGCCCGAGGCCGTCCTCGTTCACCGCGAAGTCGCGGATGCTGGACGGCATGAATTGCGCGAGCCCGGTGGCGCCGGCGTAGGAACCGTACATGTCCTGGATCGGCCCCGGCAGTTTGTCGGGCGGCAGTTCCAGCAGCGTCTTCAATTCACCACGGAAAAATTTAGCGCGCGGTGGGTAGTGGAAGGCCAGCGTCACCAGTGCATCCAGCACGCGGTAGTTGCCGGTGTTGGCGCCGTAGTTGGTTTCGACCCCGATGATCGCGACGATGAACTGCGGCGGCACGCCGTATTGCCGGGCGACCTGCTCCAAGGCAGCCTGGTTCTGCCGGTAGAACACGATGCCTTCGCGGATCCGGTCCGGATTGATGAAGATCGGGCGGTACTGGCTCCACGGTTTTTTTTCGGCCGGACGACTGATCGCGTCGAGGATGCTTTGTTGCACCACCGCGCTGTCCAGCAGCGCGTTCAGCGCGGCCGGGTTCTTGCCGGTGGCCGCCGCGACCTCGCTGACCAGTTCGGCCTGGCCGGGACTGGCGGTGGCAGTTGGCATGGTGGCCGGCGCTGGCGTGGAGGGAGCGGTTTGCGCGGCCAGCGCGAGCGGAATGACGCCCGGCAACAGCAAGGCGGAAAGCAGCAAGTGGAACGGGCGGGTCATGCGGACTTTCGGGCGGTCGTAGAGTGCTGGGTGCAGCCTAGCATGTGCAGTGCGGCGTTCGCGGTGCAACGGCGAGCCCCCGCAAGTGCCTTAACCGTCTCCAAACATGCGACGGGGGTAGCCTATACAACCCGGGTTCCTGGCACCGTTCGCCACCATGACCCTGCGCAGCCTGTTCGTCGATTTCAACAGCTATTTCGCCTCGGTCGAACAGGAGGACAGCCCGCGCCTGCGTGGGCGGCCGGTGGCGGTGACGCCGGTGATCGCGCCCACCGGTTGCTGCATCGCGGCCAGCGTCGAGGCCAAGACCTTCGGTGTGAAAACCGGTTGCCTGGTGCGCGATGCGAAAAAGCTGTGCCCCGGCATCGCGATCGTGGAAGCGCGGCCGTCGCTGTACGTGGCCTGGCACCGGCGCCTGATGGCCGCGATCGATCGCGCCGTGCCGATCGACGCGGTGCATTCGGTGGACGAGGCTGCGTGCGAACTGATCGGGCGCCAATGCCGGCGCGACAACGCCATCGCGGTGGCGCACGCGGTCAAGCGCGAGGTCGCCGCGGCGGCACCGGGCGGCGCGATCCGCTGCTCGATCGGCCTCGCGCCCAACCACTGGTTGGCCAAGACCGGCACCGACATGCAGAAGCCCGACGGGCTGGTGGTGATCGAGCAAAAGGATCTTCCGGAAATTTTGCATACGCTGGAACTCACCGACCTGTGCGGCATCAGCGCGTCGATGCAGGCACGCTTGCATGCGGTCGGCATCGACAGCGTCGCGCAGCTCACCGCTGCTTCCAAGCCGTTGCTGCGCATCGCCTGGGGCGGCATCGAGGGCGAACGGATGTGGGCGCGGTTGCGCGGCGAGTGGCTGCCCGAACGCCAGGCCACGCGCGGTTCGGTCGGACACTCGCACGTGCTGGAACCCGCGTTGCGCACGCCGCGCGGTGCGCGCGCGGTATTGACCAAACTTCTGGTGAAGGCCGCGATGCGCCTGCGCGGTTATGGCCTGCTCGCGGGCGCGCTGTCGGTGCGCATCCGCTATCTCGGCGTCGAGCAGCGTTGGGAATACGATGCGTCGTTCGATCCCAGCGACGACAGCCGCGCGTTCCTGCACCGCATGAACGAGGCACTGGACCGCGCCGCGCCACGCGTCGGCGGGCTGCCATGGCCGCGCGCGAAACCGCTGTCGGTCAGCGTCACCCTGCATCGCGTACTGCCGTGCGCGGAATCGTCGCGCGATCTGTTCGACGATGGTCGCAAGGGCGAGGCGCTGTCGGTGTTGCTGGACGGCGTCAACGCGCGCTTCGGCAACAACACGCTGTACTTCGGCGGCATGCATTCGGCGCTGGGCGCCGCGCCCATGCGCATCCCGTTCACCCGCGTCCCGGAACTGGAACAGGAAGAAGACCACGAATTGTGGTTGACCGCGATGAACCAGGCCAAGGTGCTGGCCGAGGCCGAGCATCGCCGCCACGAACGCGAACGCGCGGAGCGCATCGCGCGGGCCAGGAAACCCGTGCCGCGGCCCCCATCGAACCCTCCCGCCATTTGACGGAGTCTTCCCATGATCATGCGCATCTGGCGCGGCATCACCGCGAAGGAACAGGCCGACGCCTATCTCGAACACCTGCAGCAGACCGCGCTGCCCGCGCTCAAGGGCTGCAAGGGGCAATGCGGCGCGTGGGTGCTGCGGCGGGTGCAGGGCGACCAGTGCGAGTTCCAGGTGCTGACGCTGTGGGATTCGAAGAAATCGCTGCAGGCTTACGCCGGTGACAAGCCCGAGCGCGCCGTGTACTACGACGAGGACGACAAGTTCCTGCTGGACATGGAGCCGCTGGTGCGGTTGTACGAAGTCGCTGATACGGTGGCGCCGCCCGGTTGAAGCATTGACGTACGTTACGCCAGATGGGAGCGCGCATGTCGCAGGTCAAGTCATCCCACCCTGAAGTCGAGTCGTTCCACCACCACGACAGCGGCACGTGGACGCACGTCGTGCACGACGGTGCGGTGGCGGCGATCATCGATCCGGTGCTGGATTACGACGCGGCCGCCGTGCGTACTTCGACTGCCAGCACCGATGCGGTGCTGGCGTTTGTGCGGCAACGCGCGCTACGCGTGGCATGGATACTTGAAACCCACGCGCACGCCGATCACCTGAGCGCGGCGGGTTACTTGAAAGATCAACTGCAGGCGCCGGTCGCGATCGGGCGCGGCATCGTCGACGTGCAGGCGCATTTCAAAAATGTATTTGGCCTTGGTGACGATTTCGCCACCGACGGCAGCCAGTTCGATCGTTTGCTGGACGATGGCGACGGACTGCCGATCGGTTCGCTCACGCTGCGCGTGCTGGCCACGCCCGGCCACACCCGCGACAGCCTCACCTACGTCGCCGGTGATGCCGCCTTCATCGGCGACACCTTGTTCGCGCCCGACCTCGGCACCGCGCGCTGCGATTTCCCGGGCGGCGATGCCGTGGCCTTGTACGCATCCATCCGGCGCATCCTGTCGCTGCCGGAATCGACGCGCCTGTTCCTGTGCCACGACTATCCACCGCCGTCGCGCACGCCCTGGCGCGAAACCACCGTCGCGTGCGAGGCGCGCGAGAACGTACAGGTCGGCGGCGGCGTGGACGCGGACACGTTCATCGCGAAACGTCGCGCGCGCGATGCCACGCTGCCGGTCCCGCGCCTGCTGCTGCCCGCGCTGCAGGTCAACATCCGTGGCGGCCGCCTGCCGCCGCCGGAAGCCGATGGGCATGTCTACCTGCGCCTGCCGGTCAATCGGGTTGGTTGAATCCAGGCAAACGCGCGATTGCCGTGGGCGTCACGATGCGCACCGGCCCCGCTAGCATGTCGGCTTTCATCGGTTGGTCGGATTGATGGCTTTCTCCTTGCGTGCTGGTTTGGTCGCCGCCCTGCGTTCGCCGCTCACGCCGATCTGGCTGGTGATTTTTTTGCTGCCGTTCGGGCGATCCAGCGAACTCGGCACGCTGATCTGCATGCTGGGCGCGATCATCCTGTTTTTCCGCGATCGCCATGCGCTGGCCGGGCACGCTGGTGCACGCTTGCTGCTGTGGCTGTGGGCGGCCTACTTCGGCGCGGCGTTGATTTCTTCGCCGGGCGCGGTCGACCCCGCGCGCAGCTGGGACAGCGTGGCGGCCTACATCCGCTTCGCGCCATTCGGGGTGTACGTGTGCTTCGCGGTGCGCCGCGAGTCGCGCCTGAACGCCTTGTGTCTCGCCACCGGCATCGTGGTCGCGTTGTGGGCGCTGGATGCGTGGGTGCAGGCGCTGACCGGCTACAGCTTGGGCGGGCCGGCGCAGGCGCAACGGATTTCCGGCATCTTCGGCGCGGGCAACCTCAAGCTCGGGCCGGTGCTGGCTTCGCTGTCGCCGTTCGTGCTGTGGATGGCGAAGCGGCGTTTCGGGCGCACGGGATTGATCGTGGCGATGCTGTTCATGCTGGTGCCGATCCTGCTGGCCGGTTCGCGCGCGGCGTGGATCACCTACGGCGTTGCGCTGCTGGCGTTCTTCTGGGTCGAGGCGCGCTCGCCGCTCAAGTTCGCCGCGTGGATCGTGGCGGCTTGCGTGGTCGGCGCGGTGGCAATGGGCATCGCGTGGAAAACCTCGTCGCGCTTCGACGCGAGGATGGATCGCACGCTGGCCGTGCTGCACGACACCCGCCACGCGATCAACTACGCCGGCAGCGGGCGGCTCGACATCTGGCGCGTGACCACGAAGATGATCGCGGCACACCCGGTGCTCGGCGTGGGCGTGCGCGATTTCCGCGAGGCCTACCCGCACTACGCGCCGCCGAACGACCACTTCGTCACCGTCGAGTCCTGCGGCGTGGGCGAGGGCGCCTGCCATCCGCACCAGATCGTGCTGGAGGTCTTGAGCGACACCGGCGCGGTCGGGCTGGCGTTGTGGCTGGCCGGCGTGGGCTTGGCGATCAGCGCGTGGCGCAAGGTCGGCCCCGAGGCGCGTCACCGCGCGTTTCCGGTGACGGTGGCGCTGGCCGTGACGGTGTTCCCGCTCAACACCCATCTCGCGTTCTATTCGGCGTGGTGGGGCTTGTTGTTTTGGTGGTTGCTGGCGCTGTGGTGCGCGGCGTTGCACGCCGACGTGCCCGACGATGCGCCGGTGAAGTTGCCCCGCATGCGAATGAGGGATGCCGCGCATGGCGCGTGAAAAGTTTTCGCTGGTGATCATCACCTTCAACAACGCTGACACGCTGGAGCGTTGTCTCGCTGAAGCGGATTTCGCCGACGAGATCGTGGTGCTGGATTCGGGTTCCAGCGACGCAACCATGGAAATCGCACGCCGCCACGGCGCGCGCATCGCCACACATCCGTTCGACGATTACGGCCCGCAGAAACAGCGCGCGATCGACATGGCGACGCACGACTGGATATTGAATCTCGACGCCGACGAGATCCTGTCGCCGGGCACCCGCGCGGTGATCGAGCACGCGCTGGAAAATCCGCAGGCGGCGGGCTTTCGTCTGCCGCGCCGCGAACGGATGTTCTGGAGCGTGCAGCACCCGTGGAGTCACCGCAACGGCCATTTGCGATTGTTCGACCGCCGGCGCGGACGCATGAACGCGGTGCCGATCCACGCCGCGGTGGGAGTGGACGGGCCGGTCGAGACGTTGACGCGTGCGGACTTCGTCAACATGGGCGACGACGACATCGCCGCGCGCGTCGCCAAGATCAACCGCTATTCGTCGGGCATGGTCGCCGACAAGCTCGCGCGCAAGCAGCGTTTCAGCGGCCCGATGATGCTGGTGTATCCGCCGATCTTCTTCGTGCGCCAGTACTTGTTCAAACGCTACTTCCTGTCCGGCTGGGCCGGCTTCATCGCCAGCGTGCTGGGCTCGTTCTACGTGTTCCTGAAATACGCCAAGCTGCACGAGGCGCGGAGAGACGGGACTCGGGACTCGGGACTCGGGACTCGGCCAAATCAGGAACAATAGATGTTGCTTGCTGTCATTGGCGGGCCCGATCGGGATTTGCCGTATGCAGAAGCCGGATTCGATCCCGCTCCGACATCGGAACGCAGGTTTTGCTTTCAGCTCTTCCCCGAGTCCCGTCCATATACCGGCGGCTCGCCCGCCGGCCTGGTCTTGAACCGCTTGTGCGCCCACAGGTATTGCGCGGGCGCTTCGCGCACCATGCGTTCGATCGCGGCGTTGACGCGCGTGGTGTCGGCGATCACGTCGTCGCTCGGGAAATCTTCGAGCGGCGCTTCCAGCCGCAGCACGTAGCCGCCGTCGCGCGTGCGACGATGGAAGAACGGCATCACCACGGCGCCCGAAAGTCGCGCGAGATGATGCGTCGCGGTGATGGTGGACGCCGCCACGCCGAAGAACGGCGCGAACACGCAGTCCTTGCCGCGCATGTCCTGGTCGGGTGCGTACCACACGGTGCCGCCGTGTTTCAGGTATTTCACCGTCGCGCGCAACTGATCCTTGTCGAACATCGCATCCGCGTAAGCCAGTCGAGCACGCAGCACCTCGTATTCGAATACGTCCGAATCCATGCGCCGATACATTCCGGCGATGCGGATGCGTCGCGAGATCAGCCGCGCGCACAGCTCCAGATGCGAGAAATGCCCGCCCACCATCAACACGCCGCGGCCGGCGGCGCGCGCAGCTTCGAGATGTTCCAGACCTTCGATCTCGACATGCAAGCGCGCGAGCTTGGCGTCCGACGCGAACCAGCCCAGCGCGAACTCGCCCAGCATCCGGCCCATTTCGCGGGTGGCTTCGCGACGCAGTGCATCGCGCTGGCGCGCGTCCAGTTCCGGGAAACACACTTCCAGGTTGCGCGCGATCACGTGCCGCCGCGCGTGCAGCAATGGCGATACGAGTGCTCCGAACGTGGCGCCAGTCGCGACCACCCAGCGTGCCGGCAACCACACCAGCGCCTTGATGAACCCGATCGCGAGCCACGCCAGCCAGTGGCGCGGTGCGAGCAGTCGTCGCGGGGATGGTGGTGATGCGGACATGGCCGGCGATGATAGCAACCGGTGGTGCCGTCCACCCCCTTCGCTTGCGAAGGGGGTCGTGCGCAACGCGCGCGGGGGGATGCAGTAAATCCAGAGCCATCCCCCTCAATCCCCCTTCCTTCGGAAGGGGGAAGCCGATCAACCCAACATCGCCGCGATCTTGGCCAGTTGCGCCGCCGCGACGTCGCGACGCACCTGCGCATCGGCCTCGGGGTCCGCGCCATCGCGGCGCAAATCAGCGGTGGGCAGTTCGTCGAGGAAACGCGAAGGTTTCTGCTTGAAGACCTGGCCGCAGCGGCGCCCCTGCGCGCTGTACGAGAGGTGCAGGAATTCCTTGGCGCGGGTGATGCCGACGTACAGCAGGCGGCGTTCCTCGTCGAGCCGGCCTTCGTCGATCGCGCCTTCGTGCGGCAGGGTGCCGTCCTCGCAGCCGACGATGTGCACGCAGCGGAACTCCAGTCCCTTGGCCGCGTGCAGCGTCATCAGCCGCACCGCGTCGCCGCCATCGTCGTTGTCGGCGTGGTTCAGCAGCGCGAGTTGCGCAGCAAGGTCGCTGGCGCGTGACCTGCCCGAATCCATCGCGCGAAACCAGTCCATCAATTCGCGCACGTTGCCGAGCCTGCGTTCCTGCAGCGCGGGATCGCGCGAGGCTTGCGCAAGGTGCTCCAGGTAGCGGGTGCGGTGCAGGATTGCCTCGACCAGCTCGGGCGCGCGCAGGCGCTTCGATTCCGCGTGCAGCGCATCGACCAGTTCGACGAATCCAGCGAGCGCGGATGCGGGTCGCGCGGCGAGTTGCTGCAGCGCCGCCGGGCTGTGCGCGGCGCGCAGCAGCGACAGGTGTTTCGATTGCGCAAGTTCGCCCAGTTTTTCCAGCGTGGTGGCGCCGATTTCGCGGCGGGGCACGTTGACCACGCGCAGGAACGCCGCGTCGTCGTCGGGGTTGGCGACGAGGCGCAGGTACGCCAGCACATCCTTCACTTCCGCGCGATCCAGAAACGACAGCGCGCCGGTCAGGTGATACGGCACGCGCGCCAGTTGCAACGCCTTTTCCAATGGCCGCGCCTGATGGTTGCCACGATACAGCACCGCGCAATCCGACCACGCGAGCTGCCGTTGCTCGTGCAGGTACAGCAGTTGCGAAGCCACGCGTTCGGCTTCGTGTTCGGTGTCGCGGCATTCCAGGATGCGGATGCGTTCGCCGTCCGGGTGCGCGCTCCAGAGTTTCTTCGGGTGCGCGTGCGGGTTGTTGGCGATCAGCGTGTTGGCCGCACGCAGCACGCGTTGCGCGCAGCGGTAGTTCTGTTCCAGCTTGACCACGCGCAGCTTCGGATAGTCGGCCGACAACTTGTCGAGGTTGCCGGGATCGGCACCACGCCACGCGTAGATGGATTGATCATCGTCACCCACGCAGGTGAACGCGCCGCGCTCGCCGGCCAGCAATTTCAGGAACGCGTATTGCGCGGCGTTGGTGTCCTGGCATTCGTCCACCAACAGATAACGGATACGTTCGCGCCAGGCGAGCCGCGCTTCCTCGTTGCGTTCCAGCACCGCGACCGGCAGTCGGATCAGGTCATCGAAATCCACCGCGTTGAATGCGGCGAGGCGCTTCTGGTAAGCCGCGTACAGTTGCGCGGCTTCCAGTTCGCGCGGCGCGCGCGCGGCGTCCAGCGCCTGCTCCGGTGTCAAGCTGTCGCTTTTCATGCGCGACAGCAGCGAACGCAGCTGGAACAGCTTGTCGGATTTCACCGCCGCGCCGGCCAGCTCCTTGACCAGCCCCGCGCTGTCGTCGGCATCCAGCACCGAAAAACCACGGCGCAAGCCGGAGCGCGCGTGCTCGATCTGCAGGAATTTCAGGCCCAGCGCGTGGAAGGTGCATACGCTCAAGGCGTCGCCGGCATCGCCCTTGATGCGCTTCGCCACGCGCTCGCGCATTTCGCGCGCGGCCTTGTTGGTGAAGGTGATTGCTGCGATTTTCGCGGGTGGCACCAGGCCGCGCTCGACCAGGTGCGCGATCTTCTCGCTGATCACGCGGGTCTTGCCCGAGCCCGCACCGGCCAGCACCAGCAGGGGGCCGTCGACGTATTCGACGGCGGCGCGTTGTTGGGGGTTGAGCATCGGTTGGTCCGGACGACGATCGACGATGTTACCGTGTCGACTTCAGGATTCCGAAGGAAACCGCGAAATGGCCGAACCCGACTGGACGCGCCCACACTGGAGCCGTGACGAGGCCAAGGCGATGCTGCTGTATTTCGTGTTCGGTACGTTCGCCGCCGAACCCCAACTCGACCTGTCCGCGCACGCCAGCGCGGGCCTGCCGCTGGCCGTCGAGATGCGGCGCATTCCGAAGGCGATGCTGGCGCATTGGGACGGCCACCCGCTGCGCGGTGCGCTGGGCGACATCCTGCGCGAAGGCAATCCCGAAGCATTCGAGGCCGCGCGCAAGGCGCCGGAGTGCCTGATGCTGCGCGGCGAGCTGTCGGATTCCGACTCGCTCGGGTACTTGCGCGACACGCTGGGCGTGGTGTCGGCGTTGCTGGATGCGGGCGGCGTCGCGGTGGTCGATCCGCAGATGCTGGAAATCTTCTCCGCCGAGGATTGGCATAGGCGCTACGCCGGCGCCGAAGTTTCGGTGTCGCGCAACCACGTGTTGATCCTGTGCCAGGACGACGCCGGCGGCAGCGCGTGGATCAAGACCCGCGGCCTGCGCAAGTTCGCGCGCCCCGACGTCAGCATCCGCCGCGTGCCGCAGACCGAGGTGCAGCGCGCCGGCGCGGTCGCGGCGCAGCTGGTGGAACTGCAGGCGCGCGGGATGCGCTTCGGCGATGGATCGGTGGTCGAGGCCGAAGGCGTGCCCGACGGTTTGAAGATCACGCGCGGCGGCTCGCTGGACGATCCGGAGTTCAACAACACGCATCTTGAATTGGTTTGGCCAAGCGTGGGCAAGTGAAGTAAGCGTCGACGAATAGATACCCCCTTCGGAACGAAGGAGAGGCTTTCACCCTCTTCCGAAGGAAGGGGGTCGCGCGCGTAGCGCGCGGGGGGATGCCATCGCGCGAAGAATCACCGCAAAAGCCATCCCCCTCGATCCCCCTTCGCAAGCGAAGGGGGAAGACAAGCGGCAAATCGCGTAACCTTGCATCATGCGCATTTCCGCATCCATCGACATCCCCGAATCCGAATTGATCGAGCGCTTCCTGCGCGCGGATGGCCCCGGCGGCCAGCACGTCAACCGCACCGAGAGCGCGGTGGAGTTGCGCTTCGATGTCGCGCATTCGCCGTCCTTGCCGGAAGCCGTGCGCGCACGCGTGCTGGCACGGCGCGATCGCCGCTTGACCGATGAGGGCGTGCTGGTGATCCAGGCGCGGCGCTTCCGCGACCAGGCGCGCAACCGCGAGGACGTGCGCGCGCGGTTGGTCGAAATCATCCGCAGCGTGCTCACCCCGCCGAAAAAACGCGTCGCGACCCGGCCCACCCGCGCTTCGAAGGAACGCCGGTTGGCCGGCAAGAAGCAGCGCGCCACGGTCAAGCGCAATCGCGGCCGCGCGTGGAGCGACGATTGAAAACCACCGGGGGCCAGGGACCAGGGACCAGGGACCGGAGGCGTGAAGCACGCGGCGCGCTGCCTGCGCAGTTGCCACCTTCGATGCCGCAGTTCCCGGATCGCGCCTGGCGCCATCTGTTTCGCGCGTGCGTCGCGGCCAGTGGCTGGCGGCTGGAAGGCGAGCTGCCCGACGTGCCCAAGCTGGTGCTGATCGTCGCGCCGCATTCGTCGTGGTGGGATGGCATCTGGGGCTTGCTGTTCAAGGTGACGTTGGGCGTTGATATTTCGTTCATGGCCAAGCGCGAATTGTTTCGTTGGCCGCTGGGCTGGTCGCTGCGCAAGTTGGGCGGAGTGCCGATCGAGCGCGGCGTGGCGGGCGATGTGGTCGCGCAAATGGTCGAACGTTTTCACACCCGCGAACGGCTATGGCTGGGCATCGAACCCGAAGGCACCCGCAAGGTCGTCGTGAAATGGAAGTCGGGCTTCTGGCACATCGCGCGCCAGGCCGGGGTGCCGATCCTGCCGGGGTATTTCGATTACCCGCGCAAGGTGATCGGGCTGGGTCCGTTGTTCCATCCGACCGGCGACAAGGATGCCGACATCGCGGCATTGCGCGCCTTCTATGCTCCATTCAAAGGAAAACACCGTGGCGTGTGTTGATGCGCACCCGCCACGGTTCAACCGACAAACTACTGCTGCGAACCGTCCAACCCCGTCGGGCCGCCGATGGCCTGCGCGTAGTTGTGGTCGAGGTACTGCTGGACGACGGTGGAGATACGCGCCAGCATGCCGTTGTCGGTACCGCCGAAGCTCCAGGCGCCGCCATAGGCTGCCGCGCGCTGGTAGAACTCGGGGTCGGCGATCACGCGACCGGTTTGCGCGTCGGTGAACTTGACGTGCATCAGCACTGCCGAGCTTCCCGCAAGCGCGCCGGCGAAGAACCGCTTCCCGCCGCTGACGAATTTCAACTGGACGATGTACGGCTGCACGTCGAGGGTGCGGCCGTCCTGGCTGCGGTTTTCCCAGCCGGCCAGCGTGGTGCCGACGCGTTGCTGCATGTAGACGGAAATCTTGTCGACGGCTGCATTCTCGTGCACGACTTCGTCGGAAACCTTGATCGGCTCCAGCATGAAATGCTGGAAGTGCGAGAACGCCTCTGTCGGTGGCGGGTTGCCAGTCACGTCGGGATGGATGTTGGTGACGCACGCGCAGCAAACCAGCGCCAGCCCGGCCGGAATCAACAAGCGGAATTTCATGGTCCTGCTCCCTCTGGAAGGAGCCAGAGCCAAAGCAGGATTCGTGCCATGTTCCGGGTTCGATCCGGCCCATGCGCCAGGCACGTGGCTGGGGTATGATCCGGTCCTCATAAAAGGGGGCAGTCGTGGCCAGCGTTCTGTCGAATACCCGAGCCGGTGCATCCGCCGGCCCGGCGCGAGAGGCGCCCGTGATGGGCCGCTTGCCGCGCCATTTGTCCGGCCGGGAAATGGCGTTGTTCACGGGTGTCGGCCAACGCCTCGAACTGGGGTCGGGTCGCGCGGTGTTCCGGCGCGGCGAATACGGCCGCAGCATGTTCGTGATCGAATCCGGGCGCGTGCTGCTGGAATTCGCGGGCGACCTGCCCGACAAGCTGATCGGCCCCGACGAATATTTCGGCGAACTGGCCCTGTTCGTGGGCAACCATGCCCGCTCGGGCAGCGCGCTGGCTTCCGAAGCCTGCGTCGTGTACGTGATCGAACCCGACGTGTTCGAGGAACTGTTGCGGCGCGAACCGCTGCAGATGGCGCAATTCATGCTGCGCTCGTTCACCTACCTGGTGGCCAGCGAACAGCAGTTGATCGCCAACTACAAGCGCCGCAACGAAGACCTGATGCAGACGCTGGATTCGCTGCGCCAGACCCGCGACCAGTTGCAGCTGGCGCGGCGCCAGGTTTGCACCGACGACCTCACCGGCCTCGCCAATCGGCGCGGCCTGTACCAGTTTCTCGAAAACGCGGCCGAGGTGCGCGACCGCAACCGCCAGTTCGGCCTGCTGCTGATCGACGTCGACCACTTCAAGCAGATCAACGACCGCAGCGGTCACCTGGTCGGCGACGAAGTGCTGCGCGCGATCGCGTCCGAAGTCCAGGAAGCCGCGGGCGCAACCGACCTGCCATGCCGCCTCGGCGGCGACGAATTCGCCTTGCTGAGCCAGGTGGGCGACCAGCGCGAGCTGACCGAGCGCGCCCTGCGCATCACCGAGGGCGTGCGCCAGCTGCGGTTCCCGAAATCCGCGCCGGAACTCACCGTGTCGGTCAGCGTCGGCGGCGGCCTGTGCCGCGACGACGACGAATGGTCGGTGTGGTACAGCGAAGCCGACTGCGCGCTGTACCACGTGAAGGGTTCAGGCGGCGACGGCGCGCACGTGATGAGTTGAGGAGTCGCGCGCAGGCGCGCTCCTACTGCAAGAACCAGCCTGCCGGCTGTAGGAGCCGGCCTGCCGGCGACAGGAGCCCCATGACCGCCGAAATCCGCCAGCTCGAAACCACCCCCGGTCCCGGCCGCATGGCCACCCCGCAACTGCGCACGCTGGTGGTCTGCGACATCGCCGATTCCACCGCACTGGTCGAGCGCATGGGCGACCAGAACGCCGCCAACATCATCCGCAAGCACGACCGCCTCGCGCGTGCGCTGATCGAGCAGCACAAGGGCCGCGAGATCGACAAGACCGACGGGTTTCTTTTGTTGTTCGACCGGCCCGTGCAGGCCGCGGCGTTCGCGCTGGATTACCAGCGCGGGCTGAAGCACATGTCCGCCGCCGAAGGCGTGGTGGTGCGCGCGCGGGTCGGCATCCACATGGGCGACGTGGTGATCTGGGAAAACGCGCCGGAAGACGTCGCGCGTGGCGCCAAGCCCATCGAGGTGGAAGGCCTGGTCAAACCCGTCGCCGCGCGCCTCGCGCAATTGGCGCGGCCCCAGCAAATCCTGATGTCGTCCGCTGCCGCCGCCATCGCGCACCGTGCCGAGGGCGAGCTGGGCGTGAAAGCGGCGGAACGCGTGCACTGGAAGGATCACGGCCGTTACACCTTCAAGGGCCTGCCGGAAGCGCTGGAAGTGGTCGAGGTGGGCGAGGACGACGTCGCGCCGTTGCACGCGCCGAAGTCCGGACGCACCGCGAAGAAGATCCTGCCGTGGTGGCGGCGCCCGCTGACCCTGGCCGCCGAAGCCGCGGTGCTGGCGATCGGCGTCGGCGTCGGCCTGTGGTTCCTGCTGCAAAGCCCACCCACGCTGGCCTTCACCGCGCGCGACTGGGTGGTGGTGGGCAACGTGCACAACCTCACCGGCGACAGGGTGTTCGACCAGTCGGTCGATTCCGCGCTGCGCATCAGCCTGGAGCAGTCGCAGTACGTCAACGTGCTGCCGGAACTGTCGGTGCAGCAGACCCTGCAGCGGATGGAACTGAACCCGGACAAGACCGACGTCAACCGCGCGATCGGCTCGCAGGTCGCGCTGCGCGACGGCGCGCGCGCCTTGATCCTGCCCACCGTCGCGGACGTCGGCGGCCGCGTGCGCGTCACCGCGGAAGTGGTCGATCCCAACACCCAGGCGACGGTGTATTCGGTGTCCGCCGATGGCTATGGCGCGCAATCGGTGCTGCCCTCGCTGGACAGCGTCAGCAAGCAGTTGCGCGGCAAGCTGGGCGAGGCGCTGGCGATGGTGTCCAAGCAATCGTTGCCGCTGGCGCAGGTGGCGACACCAGACCTTAATGCCTTAAGGGCGTATTCGTTAGGAGAGCGGTTCTATAACCGTGCAGATCTGAAAAATGCTGAATCTTACTTCAAGGCGGCGCTGCTCATTGATCCGCACTTCGCACTGTCCCGTGTTTATTTGGCCGCAATCTATGAAGGGGAAGACCGACCCAGAAAGGCACAGCAGGAGATTTTGGCTGCACAAGCCGATCACAATCGACTTTCGGCACGCGATGCACTGTACGTTGATGCGTGGGCTTCAAGTTATAGCATGCCTGGAAAGTCTCTGGCAAAGTGGAGGCTTTTGGCTACGGTGTATCCTGATTACTTTCCAGGGCTCGCCAATGGCGCTTACTTCATGTGGACGTACGGCAACCAGTTCAGAGCTGCTATTCCGTATCTTGAGCGGTCGGTATCGCCCAAAAATCCGCATCGTGCAACTAGCGAATATTTACTCGGGGCGCTTTATGTAGAAGCGGGGCGGTACACTGATGCCCTGCGTGTTTTCTCCAAGTCAGTTTCGGACGGTGCTCATTTTCAGAATGATTATTACGCGAGCGCATATGCTGCACAGCATAAATTCACAAGTGCAAGAACAATTCTCGATCGTGGCAAGGCGTCCGGCATAACGGATTTTGACCTCAAAGACGCTAGTACTCCTGTCGCAATGGCTGTGGACCAAGGGGACTGGCAAAAGGCCGAGAAATTGCTCAAGTCTGCGCAATCACGGGCGAAATTAGCTGGTTTTCGAGTTCTGAGTCGTTACGAAATCATGGGCCTGAGTCTACGTGCGCTTGATGGGACTTCTGCGAATCAGCAGATAAGTGAACTGACTAACTATCTGGGGCTCGAAGAAAAGGTGCTTTCGAATACAAGTCAAATTGGCCGTCAGGAATTAAAATTTCAGATAGCGTTGATAGCCTACCTCGCTGCTCATGCCGGGGATGTAAAGCTCGCCACTGATGCGCTGAATCTTGTTCGGGCGAGGTCAGGAGAAGACACGCCTGTGTTGGATAACATGCAAGGCGTCGCCAAAGCTGAGATTGAGCTAATGGCTGGGCATCCACTGGATGCAATTGCAACTCTTAGAGCTTTGATTAACGGCAGCGAATTGTTTATTACCCACGTTGCGTTGATGGACGCCGAAGATGGAGCCGGTGATTATGCTGGTGCTCTTGCAGAGGCGCACTGGCTGTCTTCCCATCGCGGCAGAGCTTACATGGAAAGTAATTCCAACCAGATACTCGCACCTTTTAATATTGCAGAATCTAATTTAGCGCTTTCGCGGGCGAAGAATTTTTCGAGCGATTTGCACGGAGTGCCGCCGCGAGAGGGGCGGTCAGGCGCATTTATGTAGAGTATTACGCGGAGTGGTGGGTCGAAGCCCGCTCAGCATTGACGAATATGCGGTGAAGTGTTTAGCTCATGTCTATCTTGAGCATGGGTGGGATCATACCTACACATGAGTCGATGGCGTTATTTGCCAGCTCGGCATGGGCCCGCACGAAAAGATCTTTCATGGCCAACGTTGTTGGAGCCAGGCATGATGCCTTGAGATTCACGATGGTTTCGTGCGGCACGCCCAACTCGGCCAGCGCAGCGGCGGGTTTTTGCTCGTAACGGCTTCGGAAAGCATCATCGGTGGCAAGCTTGTGCAACAGGGCGAGCGAATGTTCGTGCGACAACTTCGAATCGGTCATGGGGTTCCCCTGAACAGTGGTGGTGGATGGCACAATGCAGGAATCGCGCCAACCATCGCGGCGCAAGTAGAGTGGGGAACCGGGGTTTATGCAAGTGCGCCGTTGCGCGTTGGTGCTGGTCGAACCGCGCGAAGCCATCGACTTCGACCTGACCGAACTCGCATCGGGCGAAACCGGCGTGCGCGAGCGCCTTGGCTGGGTCGCCTTGGCTGCGCACCGCGACGAGGACATCCCGCTGACTGCGGCGGAAGTCGCGGCGCTGGGTGCATTGTCGCCTGGTCACTGGCGATCGCTGGATGAGTTGTCGCAGCGGCATCCGCGCGCGGTACTGGAAGCCCTGATGGCGAAAGGCCTGCTGATCGCGCAGGAACCGGTCGACGAAACCAGTCTGCAGTTTGCACGAGCCGATGATGCGGTACGTGCGGTGCACTGGCGCGGACTGCCCGCGGTCATGCACCGCCACACCCGCTGGCGCGACGTGGATTCGGAGGCAGTCGAGCGGCTGTTTGCCGAAGCCAGTTCGGAAACCTTGCTGGAACGGCTGGGTCCGGCGCAGCCGGTGGTGCCGGAACGTGTCGAGGCGGCGCGGCGCATGCCGCTGCCGCGCCCTGCGACGTCAGCATTGGACGCGTTGATGGAGCGGCGCGTGACCTGCCGCAACTACGAATCCGCACCGTTGTCGTTTGATGCGTTTTCCGCGGTGTTGTATCGCGCCTTCGGCGCGCGCGCGGTGTGTGATTACGCGCCCGGAGTGCAGTTGTTGAAGAAAGGCGTGCCTTCGGCGGGCGGCCTGCACGCGGTCGAGGCGTACCTGCTGGTGCGCAACGTCGAGGGCGTTCCGGCGGGTTTGTACCACTATCACGCGGTCGCGCACGCGCTGGAACCGCTGCGTCCACTGGATGCGGATGCGGCCGCGTCGCTGGCGCGCCGCTTCGTCGCGGCGCAGGCGTACTACGCCGGGGCGCCGCTGCAGATCGCGCTGGTGGCGCGCTTCGAACGCAACTTCTGGAAATACCGCAACCACGCCAAGGCGTACCGCGCGGTGATCCTGGACGCCGGGCACCTGTCGCAGGCGATGTATCTGGCCGCCACCGAGTTGAACCTCGGCGCCTTCATCACCGCCGCGATCAACGAAGTCGAAATCGAGCAGGCGTTCGGGCTGGAACCGATGGCCGAAGGGCCGTTGGCCGTGTGCGGGTTCGGCGTACGGGCGAAGGAGCGTACAACCGTCGAATTCGATCCCGCGCACAAGGTGTGGGTGTAGGGCGGGAGAAGCGAAGCGAATCCCGCCAATCCCGCCGGAAATCATGGCGGGTTGTCACCCGCCCTACGAAAGCGTGGTAGCGACCTGTCATTCGAAATCCATCGCACGCACGTCATCACTTGCGCCCCAATCAGGCGCGTACATTTCACGTTCCACGCAACCATGGAACGAGGAAAACGGCCAATCGGCGACGCGTCGCACGTGACCATGCTTGACGGGGTTGTAGTGGATGTAATCCATGTGGCGCGCGAAATCTTCATCGTCGCGGATGGCTCCCAGAAGCGTCGCTGCCATATGCCGCGTTCGCCTTTCGTGGTGCGGCGCGTCGACAGTTTTTCGCCTTTCGGCAGGGAACGGGAAAACCGCGATTTGATGGCGTGCCAGCGTCGGGAGAAATCCGCGTCGCCATCCGGCAACGTCCAAATGCAATGGATGTGGTCGGGAAGGATTACCACCGCGTCGGTCGTGAATGGATGTTGGGTACGTACCGATGAGAAGGCGCTGCGCAAGGCATTGATGTGTTCGGTCAACAACCGGCGTTTCCGTTCCAGCAAGGCGACAGTGAAGAAGAAGGTGCCACCCGGGACGCGTGCGCGTATGTATCGAGGCATGATGATGACTTTTGCAGGAGTAGGGCGGGAGAAGCGCAGCGCATCCCGCCACACAATCCGGCGGGATTCGCCGCTGCGCGGCTTCTCCCGCCCTACGGGTGTTGTGCGTGCGCGCGGCGGTACTGCACCGCCTCGGCCAGGTGTTCGCGCGCGATGCGTTCGCTGCCGGCGAGATCGGCGATGCTGCGGGCGACGCGCAGCACGCGGTGGTAGGCGCGCGCGGACAACGACAGTTTTTCCATCGCGCGTTCCAGCAGGCTGCGTTCCGCGTCGCCCAGCGCACAATCGCGTTCGAGTTCGCGCACTGCGAGCGTGGCGTTGGGTTTGCCGGCGCGTTGCATGGCGATGGTGCGTGCGGCGATCACGCGCGCGCGTACCGTGGCGGAATCCTCGTCGTGCACGCCGCGCCGTGCGTTGAGTTCCGTCAACGGCATGCGCGGCACATCGCTGAGGATGTCGATGCGATCCAGCAACGGCCCCGAGATGCGGCCGCGATAGCGCGCGATCGCGTCGGGCGTGCAACGGCAACGGCCGTTCGCATCGCCGGCGTAACCGCAGGGGCATGGGTTCATGGCCGCGACCAACTGGAAACGTGCCGGGAATTCGGCTTGTCGCGCCGCACGTGAAATGGTGATGCGGCCGGATTCCATGGGTTCGCGCAGTACCTCCAGCACGCGGCGGTCGAATTCGGGCAACTCGTCGAGGAACAACACGCCGTTATGGGCCAATGAAACCTCGCCCGGCCGCGGATGCGAGCCACCGCCGACCAGCGCGACGCCGGAAGCGGTGTGGTGTGGCGCGCGATACGGGCGCTGGCGCCAATGCTTGACATCGAACGCTTCGTTGGCGACCGAGCGCACCGCGCAGGCCTCGATCGCTTCGGCGTCGGTCATCGGCGGCAGGATGCCGGGCAGGCGCTGGGCCAGCATGGATTTGCCGGTGCCCGGCGGGCCGATCATCAACAGGTGATGGCCTCCGGCCGCGGCGATTTCAAGCGCACGACGCGCCTGCAATTGCCCCCGCACGTCGGCGAGGTCGGGCAACGCGCTGATGGCTTCCCGCACGGCTTCCGCATCGGGCGCCGGCAATGTTTCCATGCCGCGCAAGTGCGCGCATACATCGGCCAGTGTGCGCGCGACACGCACTTCCACGTCGCCCAGCAGGGCGGCTTCGTGCGCGTTGCCGGAAGGCACGATCACGCAGCGTTTGCCGTGGCGGGCGCGTAGCAGCGCCGGCAACACACCGGGCACCGGCCGCAGTTCGCCCGACAGCGCGAGTTCGCCCAGGAATTCGCAGCCTTGCAAGGCTTCGCGTGGCACCTGGCCGCCGGCGGCCAAGATTCCGAGTGCGATCGCCAGGTCGAAGCGGCCGCCGTCCTTGGGCAACTCGGCGGGCGCCAGGTTGACCGTGACGCGTCGCGCCGGATATTCAAACTGGGTGTTCTGGATCGCCACGCGCACGCGGTCGCGCGCTTCGCGTACCGCGGCTTCGGGCAGGCCGACGATGGAGGTGCCGGGCAGGCCGCCGGAAAGGTGCACTTCCACGGTCACCAGCGGTGCGGCGACGCCTTCGGATGCGCGTGTCAGGGCAACCGCGAGGGACATTTCGAATCCACCAGCACACCCCCAGGAGACGAAAACGCCGGCGCGGAGCCGGCGTCATCGCCCCCAGCCGGCTGGACTTCAGGCCTTCCGCACCGCTTCCAGTTCGGTCACGCGCTTTTCCAGTTGCGTGACCTGCTCGCGCGCCCGGTCGAGGACGGCGCGCTGGGCGTCGAATTCCTCGCGGGTGACAAGGTCGAGGCGGCGCAATCCGTGCGCCAGCACATCCCGAAAATTGGCTTCCATGTCATCTCGCGCCTGCGCCAGGCCCGGAGGAACCAGGGTAGCCAGCCGGTGCGCGAGTTGGTCTATGGAGTGCACGTCGATCATGTCGTGGCCTCGATGCGTCCACAGGTTAGGGCGCCTAAAAGGGGCGCGCCAATCGGCGGACAGCGTGTTGTGGCGTAGGGATTTTCCTACAAAGGTGTTATTGCGATCATCCATGATCGCTGCTTCGTGGAGCATCGTGGTTACGGTGCAGGCTCAAGTTTACAGCCATCAGAACGGACTCAAAAGCCGCCATCCATGGCCAAGAACTCCGTCCCTGACTTTTCACAACAGCCGCTTCGAGCGGGGCACTTTTGCTTGCGTGCTCCGGTAATATCCCGCCCATGAAACTGATCACCGCCATCATCAAGCCGTTCAAGCTGGACGACGTACGCGAGGCGCTGTCGGACGTGGGCGTCACCGGCATCACCGTCACCGAGGTCAAGGGTTTCGGCCGCCAGAAGGGCCACACCGAGCTGTACCGCGGTGCCGAGTACTTGGTCGATTTCCTGCCCAAGGTGAAACTCGAAATCGCGCTGCCCGACAATCTGGTCGAGCGCGCGGTCGAAGCCATCACCCATGCCGCCCGCACCGGCAAGATCGGCGACGGCAAGATTTTCATCTCGACGCTGGATCAGGTGATCCGCATTCGCACGGGTGAACTGGACGCCGACGCGCTGTAGCCCGCGACCAACCTGCTGCGCCCGGCAGGCGCGCAATGTCCGCCGTTGCGCAAACGAAGCGGAAATCTTTTGACACGGATTCACGCGGATCGACACGGATGCAGAAAGCAAAACCGCGCTCATTCGTCTTTATCCGTGTCCAATGCTTCTGCTTCGGTCGACGTGGCAGACGATGTCCTGCCGGCATCGTGAATCCGTCATCTCATGAAGGCTGCTTTGACTGGATCGCCGTCAGTGCCTGGCGATGGTGCAGCAGCAAGCCCGCGTAGTAGGCGATGTAGTAGCCGAACCAGAGTCCGAAGAAGGCCATGGTCAGCGGGCTGCGTTCGTACGCGGCATAGCCGCCCGCGGCGCCATGCGTCATGGCCGGATACAGCACCATGAAGCGGTACAGCAGCCGCGCCAGCAACAAGGCGGTCAGCGCAAGACCGATCCATGGATTCGGCACGTAGCAGTCGTTGCTGCCATCGATCTCGAAATGGGTGAACCGCAATCCTGCCCAGCCGAGCGCGACGCCGCAAATCAGCCCCGCGACCAGCCATTCGGCCAGCAGCGGATTGCGCAGGCCCTGCGTTGCGAACAACACGATCAGCACCGACAGGATCGCCACGCGTGTCCACATCCGCTTCGGCCGGATTGGCTGGCGTCCGAAATTGCGACGCATGCGTATGTAAAGGCGCCATACGATCAACGGCGCGATCACGATCGGAACGATGACGTTGGGGGACATGGCGATGTACCGGCCGCAGGCGACAGTGCACATTCTGGTGCAATCGATGTGTCCGTGTCTCGTGACGACTGTCGTGCAGTCTCGGACAGGGTGAACGCAGTCCGCCATGTCGACCGCAGCAGAAGCATCGGACACGGATAAAAGCGGATTGCCACGGATTTGCTTTCCATCCGTGTTGATCCGCGTGAATCCGTGTCAAAAGCTTTTCCGGTTCGTTGCGCAATGGCGGCCAATGCCCGCGCTGCGCGGCGGTCATTTCTGGCAGTGCGGACACCAATATGTCATGCGCTGGCCGATCACCTCGGCCCGGATTGGCGTGCCGCAGACCTTGCACGGTTCGCCCGCGCGGCCGTACACGTGGAGTTCCTGCTCGAAATAGCCGGGCGCGCCGTCGGGCGCGATGAAATCGCGCAGGGTGGTGCCGCCGCGCGTGATCGCGTAATTCAGGATGCGGCGGGTCTCCACGGCGATGCGTGCGTAGCGTGCGCGCGACACCGTGCCCGCTGCGCGTTTGGGATGCACGCCGGCCGCGAACAGCGCTTCGCTCGCGTAGATGTTGCCGACGCCGACCACGATGGACTGGTCCATCAGGAAGGTTTTCACCGCAGCGCTGCGTCCACGCGAGGCGTTCCATAGCCAATCGCCGTCGAATGCATCGCCCAATGGTTCGGGGCCGAGGTCTTGCAGCAGCGGATGCACCTCGCCGGGCTTCTGCCACAGCAGGCAACCGAAGCGGCGCGGATCGTTGAAGCGCAGCGCCTTGCCGGAATCCAGCACGAGGTCGTAATGATCGTGCGGCCGCAGCGGAAAATCGGGTTCGACGATGCGCAACGAACCCGACATGCCGAGGTGCAGCAGCGCCGAACCCGCCTGCGTGTGCAACAGAAGATATTTCGCGCGGCGCTCGACCGCGTCGATGCGCTGGCCCGGAAGCTTGGTGGTGAGCGCGCGCGGAATCGGCCAGCGCAGGTCTTTCCTGCGCAGCAGCACGCGTTCGACGATCCGTCGCTCGACGAACGGCGCAATGCCGCGACGGGTGGTTTCGACTTCGGGAAGTTCGGGCATGGGTTGAAGCGTATCGAATCGAATTGCGTTTCGGGCGCGTGTATCCATCGTCATTCCAGGGCCGCCCGCGCGGGGCGCGGGCGGAACCCGGAATCCGCTTGTCACATCTATCGATGCTTCGAGAGCGGATTCCAGGTTCGGCCTGCGATGGAGCTGCAGGCCGCCCCGGAATGACGAGTTGTCATGGTTGCCCAGCACCCGGCTTCGTCAGCATCACTTCCGGCGAATATTGCCTCGGCACCAGCGCGATTTCGTCGCCGACGCGCACGTAGCGCAGATCGCCGATCGCGGTGAGGCCGCCGTATTCAAGTCGTACGCCGTCCAACACCAAAGTGGCGGAGGGATGTTCCAGCCCAACCTTGGCGGGGTCGATGTCCCTGCCTGCAATCCAGCGCGCGACGGGGCTGGCGGCGAGCTTGGCGAGTCGCTGCACGCGCGCGTCGTCGGCGCGTACCTGGGAGGGCTTGACGCGCCACCAGTCGCCGTCGCGGTGTTCGAACACTTGCGGCGCGATCGGCGGGATGTCGAGTTCGATGCTTGTCACCGCAGCGGGATCGAGTTGCGTCACGGTGGGCGGATCACGCAGGTATTCGCGTCGTCCGACCCACAGCACCGCCGCGACCAGCACGACCGCGATGATCGCGAGAACAATCAGGTTGCGGTTCGCGCGCGTCACCGCCGGCGTCGCCGCCAGGCAATCGCAAGGCCGATCAGGATCAGGATGATCGGCAGCGCAATCATGTAGCCGAAGGTCAACCCGCCCAACTCTGCGCGCGTGGGTTTCAGCACCGCATCGGGTGCAGCTTGCGGCACGCTCGCCAGCGCGTCGTCGCCCAGCAGCCAATCGATCACGCGCTCGCCGAGCGCGAGATTGCCGCCATCGGCAAGGTAGGCATTGGCAAGGAAATCGCCGTCGCCGATCACCACCACACGCTGCTGGTTGCGCGCGGGGCTGGGCGACAGCCGGCTCAACGCATAGCCGAAGGTCAGCGGGCCTTTAAGTTCGCCCGAGGCCGGACCGAACGCGGCTTGGTCGGGATCGACCGCCGCAGTCTGGTTCCAGCTGCGCGCGCTCGATTGCAGAATGGCTTGCGCGTTCCACTGCGCGCCCGTCAGCGCCGCCAACGCCGCCGCGCGTGGGAACAGCGTGTTGATGTCGAAGCCGTCGGTGATCGCCTGCGCCGGATAGTGCGTCGCCACCAGCATGCGCGGGTCGCTGACGCCGGCTGAGGCGCCTTGCGCGTCGAACAGGGTGCCCGGCAAGCGCTTGATGCCAAGCGCCTGTGCCAGCGGCGCAAGCCCGAGCCCGTCGCTGCCGGGTTCGGTCAACCACAAGAGGTTGCCGCCGTTGCCGACGTAATCTTCGAGCTTCTGCACCGACGTCGGCAGCAGTGCCGCCTGCGGGCTGGCCAGCACCACGAGGTCGGCGTTGCGCGGTACTTCCGCCGCTTCAGCCAAATTCAATGGGACTACGCGCACGCCGCGTGCGGAAAGTTGCTTGACGAAATCGCCGAGGTCGGCGGCGTTCTTGCCGGTGGGGTCGCGCTCGCCATCGCCAGTGATGAACGCAACCAGCTTGGGGCCGCCACGCGCCAGCCGCACCAGCGCGTCGGAAAAATCCTGCTCGTCGAGCTGGGTGACGTGCTGGCTGCGGCCGTGCCAGTGCAACACCAGTTCGCCATCCACCGTGATGTTGGCGTCCTGGGTTGCGACGGGGTCGAGGTCGGGATCGACGAACTTCAGGTCGATGTCGTGCTTGAAGCGACGGTAGCGATCGACCAGCAAGCTGGTCTTGGCGCGCAGCGTACCCGGTCGCGCGTAGCTCGTGACTGCGATCGGCCCCTTCAATTGCGCGAGCAGTGACCGGCTCTGCGGCGGGATCGTCGCGCGTGCGCCGGCGCTCCAGTCTGAGGTGAAACCGAAGCGCGCCGACAACGCGGCCAGGCACACCGCGATCACCACGCACAGCAGCGCGTATAGCCAACCTTGCCAGACACGCATCAGCCGCGCTCCCGTTCGCTCGCCACGCGGCGGATCGCGAGTGCCAATGCCAATGCGATGATCAGGACGAAATACACGATGTCCTCGCTGCGCAGCAGTCCGCGCATCGCCGGCGCGAGATGCGTGTGCAAGGCAAGATAACCCAGCCAGCCAGTATCGCCGCCGGTGATGCGCACGCCCGCGTCGATCAGTGACAAGCCTTCGCCGATCAATAGCGCCGCGGTCGCGGCCAGCGCCGGCTCGCGCGTGAACGCCGAGCAGGCGATGCCGATGGCGCAGAGCGCAGCGATGCACAAAGCAGTCAGGATCAACGCCGCGCCGAATTGGCCCCAATCGGGATGGGTCGCGTGCGCCAGCACCAACGGCATCGTCGCGACGAGGATCAGCAGCAGCCACAGGAACACCAGCCGTGCCGCGAATTTTCCGAACACGATGCCGGTGCCGGATGCGCCCGATGCCGTGAGCAATCCCAGCCGCTGCGCGCCGCGCTCGCCGGCCAGCGCCTGCATCGTGATCAACGGCGCGATCACCAGGCACAACTGGATGTAGTTCAGAAGGTAGGGCGCGACCACCGCGTCGACGAAACCGGGGCCGGTCGCGGGGCCGGGCAGCGTCGGCTGCGCATGCATGAACGCGGACACGCCCAGCAGGAATTGCCACGCCATCATCGCCAGCGCGATGCCGGCCAGCGTCCACGCGAACGGGCGCACAGCGAAGCGTTTCAAGTCGATGCGCGCGATCGTGAAGGCGCTCATGCGGCGGCACTCGCGGGTTGCGCGGCAATCGCGCGGAATTGCGCGTCGAGCCCGCCGTGTTGTCCGTCGAGTTTCGCGTCGTGACGCACCCGGCCCGCGTGCAGGATCACCACGCGGTTGCACATCGCCTCCACCTCGGCCAGCACGTGGCTGGACAGGATGATGCCGCGTTTGGGGCGCAGCATTCCGATCAGCTCGCGCAGTTGCGCGGTCTGCACCGGATCGAGGCCGTTGCCGGGCTCGTCCAGCACCAGCAAATCGGGTTCGTGAAGCAGCGCCTGCGCCAAGCCTACGCGGCGCTTCTGGCCCAGCGACAACTGGCCGCACAAGCGGCGCGCGACGGTCGTCAGCTCCAGCCGTGCGAGTTCGCGCTCGCAGGCAGCCTTGCGTGTCGATGTCGCCAGACCGCGCAAACGCCCGCAGGCATCCAGCGCTTCGATCACCGTCAGTTCCGGCCACAGCGGCACGCTTTCCGGCACCCAGCCAATACGCTCGCGCATGGAACGTGCGTCGTCGATGGCATCGCGTCCGTCGATGCGCACGCTGCCCGAGTCGGGCCTCAACACGCCCGCAATGATCGCCAACGTCGTCGATTTTCCCGCGCCATTCACGCCCAACAAGCCCAGCACGTCTTCACGTTGCAGGCTGAACGAAACGTCCTGCAGTACCGGGTGCCCGGCCAGCCGACGGTTCACGTGATCGAGTTCCAGCAACGCCGGCGTCGCGGCCATGGGTTACGCCGATGTAAAACGGTTGAAATCATTGTCGCGGCCATCACATTGTTTAGGCAAGCCGGGTAGCAGCGAGGGGTTTTCTGCCCTAAACTCGCGGCTACGGGTTTGCGTTGGCCCGTTCCCTTCTCCCGCGTGATCGTGATGCTCGATATCTTCCTCAACTTTGCCGCGCACGGCTTGGCGAATGCCGGCTGGCTGGCGATCCTTGTTTACGTGCTGGTGACGACCCAGCTCACCATTTTCGCCGTCACCCTGTACCTGCACCGCAGTCAGGCGCACCGCGGCGTGGATTTCCATCCCGCCGTGTCGCACTTCCTGCGTTTCTGGAACTGGCTGACTACGGGCATGGTCACCAAGGAATGGGTGGCGGTGCACCGCAAGCATCATGCGCATTGCGAAACCGAAGACGATCCGCACAGCCCGCAGATCGCCGGTATCCGCAAGGTGTTCTTCGAAGGCGCGGAGCTGTATCGCGTCGCGGCGGCCAACGAAGCCGATCTGGAAAAATACGGCCGCGGCACGCCCGACGACTGGATCGAGCGGCACTTGTACACCCCGCATGCCTATCTCGGCGTCATTTTGCTGCCGGTGATAGACATTGCGTTGTTTGGCGCCTTGGGTGTGGTGATTTGGGCGGTGCAGGCTGCGTGGATTCCGTTCTGGGCCGCCGGTGTCGTCAACGGCCTCGGCCACTGGTGGGGCTATCGCAACTTCGAGACCGCCGACAAGGCCACCAACCTCACGCCCTGGGGCGTGTGGATCGGCGGCGAGGAGCTGCACAACAACCACCACGCGTTCCCGAGCTCGGCCAAATTCGCGCTGCGCAAGTTCGAGGTCGACATCGGCTGGATCGTGATCCGCGGCTTGGAAAAGGTCGGCATGGCGAAGGTGTTGCGCGTGGCGCCGTCACTGGATGAGCGCCCCAACGTGTCGCTGCCCGACATGATCACCTTGAAGGCGCTGCTGACGCACCGTTTCGAAGCCATGACCGATTACTACAAGACGGTCATCAAGCCCACTGTACGCGAGCAGTCCGATGCGGAAGGCACGCGCCGTTTCGGTGTGATGACCCGTCGCCGCTTGCGCCGGGCACTCGCCAACGGCGGACGCTGGCTGGACAAGAGCGGCAAGGCGCGCCTGGCCACCGTCGTCGAGGACCGTCCGCGCCTGCAGCAGATCAGCGAATACCGCGCGCGCCTGGCCGCGCTGATGGAACAGCGCAAGCCCGAATCCGCGCTGGCCGCGCTGCAACAGTGGTGCCGCGAAGCAGAGGCCAGCGGCAATCGCAAGCTGGCCGAGTTCGCCGCGCGCCTTAAACGCTATTCGGTGGCGCGGGCGTAGGTGGCTCATCGCGATTCGGATCAAACGAGAACCCGCCGCAAGGCGGGTTTTTGATAGGGGCTAGAAAAATTTGTCGTCATGCCGGGGCCGTCCGATTTCATCGGGCGGAGCCCGGAACCCAGCGTCTTGGCTCGAAAAATCGCTCACGCAGTAAGCTCTTGCCACCCGCAAGCCTTCGCGGTGGGTAAGCTTCATGACAGTCAGGAATTCAAGGAGCTCGTCTTGGAGCTGCTTTACACGCCCAATTCGCCCTACTCGCGCATCGTGAGGGTGCGGATTCTGGAACAGGCGCTCGAGGTCAAGTTCACGCGCGTGTCCGTGCGCGAGGCGGCCGACGCATTGCTTGAATAACCCGGCAGGCAAGGTGCCGACGTTGCTGCTCGACAACAGGTGCGCGCTCAGCGACACCCGGCTTATCTGCGAGTACCTCGATTCGCTGAGTCCGAGCGGGTTCCTTGCGCGCCCGGATGATCTCGACGGTCGCTGTCTCGAAGGGTTGGCGGCGGGTTTCCTGGACGGGGTGGCCGTATGGATTCGCGAACTGCGGCGGGATCGAGCCGAACAATCGCCGGGAGTCCTGGAGCTGGAAGCCGAGCGCTTTGTTTGATCGATGCATGCGCTACTTCGAAGGGAAGTCCTTGAGTAGTGGCTGCCTGAACTATGCTTCCACGGCAATCGCGAGCGCCATCGAACTCGTCGACACGCGCTTCTCGGAGGCCTGGCGATCCGAATACCCTGCAATGCGTCGCTGGTTCGACGCGATATCGGAGAATGCGAGCCTGCGCGCAACCAAGCCGCTCAAAATAGCGAAGTAGGGCGGGAGGAGCGCAGCGCATCCCGCCGCGTCGTTGCAACGACGGCGGGTTGTCACCCGCCCTACGAAAGCAAAGCCCGCCTTGCGGCGGGCTTTGTAAGAGCCAAGGAGCTGGATCCCGGGTTCAACGCTTCGCGTTGCCCCGGGATGACGTTCTGACCAAGGCGTGCGCGTTGCGCACGCACAAGGTATTGGATCCCGGATCGCCGCTGCGCGGCGTCCGGGATGACGCATCGGCAAAGGCGCGCACCGCGTGCGCGCGCCGATGCGTCACTTGATCTTGCCTTCCTTGTAGATCACGTGCTTGCGGACGACGGGGTCGTATTTCTTGACTTCCATCTTGTCCGGGGTGTTCTTCTTGTTCTTGTCGGTGGTGTAGAAATGACCGGTGCCGGCCGAGGACGTCAGGCGGATCTTGTCGCGTTTGCTTGCCATGGGGATTCTCCTTACACCTTTTGCCCGTTCTTGCGCAGGTCCGCGAGCACGGCGTCGATGCCGTTCTTGTCGATGGTGCGCAGGGCCTTGCCGGACACGCGCAGTTTCACCCAGCGGTTCTCGCTCGCGACCCAGAACTTGCGTTCGTGCAGGTTGGGCAGCCAGCGGCGGCGGGTTCTGTTGTTGGCGTGCGAGACGTTGTTGCCGGTGCTCGCAGCTTTACCGGTGACCTGGCATACACGTGCCATGGCATTCTCCTCATGATGATCCGCGTAGCCCGCGGAAGTTCGGCCCGACGGTGGTACTTGCGCGAGGTGTCGGAATGCCGCTTGGGCCCCGCGCCGCGCGGCGGGGCATCCGGAATGCCCGGATCGGCTTGAAGACAGCCGTGTAATGTAGCAGGCGGCGGGTTTCAGGGCAATCGGAAAGCGTGCACTATCCCTAAGGGTGTGGGACAATCCCCGGTCTTTGACCCTTTCCCAGCGGAGCTTTCAGAACATGGCAGAAGAGACCCCGGCCCCGAGCAACGGCCAAGCCGCCCCCCAGATGCAGATGGCGCTGCAGAAGATCTATGCGCGCGACGTCTCGTTCGAGGTTCCCAATGCACCCAAAGTGTTCCAGGAAGAGGGCCAGCCGCAGGTTCAGTTGAACCTCAGCCACAAGGCCACCCCGATCGAGGGCGACAACTACGAAGTGGTGCTGACCCTCACGGTCACCTGCACCCTGAACGAGCGCACCGCGTACCTGGCCGAAGTGCACCAGGCCGGCGTGTTCTCGTTCACCGGTTTCGACCCGCAAAATCTTTCGGTGGTGCTGGCCACGTACTGCCCGAACGTGTTGTTCCCGTTCGCGCGCCAGGTGATTTCCGACCTGGTACTGAACGGCGGTTTCCCGCCCCTGTTGCTGCAGCCGATCAATTTCGACGCGTTGTATGCCGAACAGCAGCGCCAGCAGGCGGGCCAGGACGGCGGCAACATCAGGCCGGCGCTGAACGCCTAAGGGGTCTGGCCGGCAGAAACGCAAGCGGCTGCGGCTTCGCCGTTTTGGGCATCTTCCGCGCTGCTTTTCGACCCATAGAACCACTATGGGCCTTCAAATCGGCACGAAACCTGCCTCAAAACGGCTTTGCCTCGCTCGCATGGTTCCTACCGCCCAGACCCCCATGACCCGCGCGACGGTTGCCGTTCTCGGCGCCGGCTCGTGGGGCACCGCGCTGGCTGCGTTGCTCAGCGGCAACGGCGTTGCGACCCGACTGTGGGGACGTGACGCCGCAGGGCTGGCACGCATCGCGGCCAGTCACCACAACCCGCGTTATCTGCCGGATCTGGAATTGCCGGCAGGCTTGGCCTGCGTGCCGGATCTGGCCGAAGCGCTGCACGGCGTCGACGTGGTGCTGGTGGTCGTCCCCAGCCACGCCTTTCACGAGGTCCTGGACGAAGTCGCGCCGCTGTTGCCGGCAGGCGCCGGCTACGCGTGGGCGACCAAGGGCTTCGAGCCCGGAACGGGACGCTTCCTGCACGAACTGGTGGCCGAACGCTTGCCGGATACCCCGGCCGCGGTGGTCACCGGGCCGTCGTTCGCGCGCGAGGTCGCGGCAGGGATGCCGACCGCCGTCACCGTGCATTCGACCGACGATGCTTTCGCGCACCGCGTGGCCGAGCTGTTGCATACCCATACCTTTCGCGCCTACACCGGCAACGACATGCTGGGTGCCGAGTTGGGTGGCGCGATGAAGAACGTGCTGGCGGTCGCAACCGGCGTCGCCGACGGCATGCAGCTGGGCCTGAACGCGCGTGCCGGCCTGATCACCCGCGGCATGAACGAGATGCTGCGTCTCGGCGCGGCACTCGGCGCCAAGCCGCAGACCTTGATGGGGCTGGCGGGGCTGGGCGACCTGGTGCTCACCTGTACCGGCGACCTTTCCCGCAACCACCGTTTCGGTTTCGCGCTGGGTCGCGGCGTGCCGCTGCAACAGGCGCTGGCCGACATCGGGCAGGTGGTCGAGGGCGCGGTCACGGCCGACGAGGTGATGCGGCTGGCCGAGCGACACGGTCTGGACCTGCCGATCTCGCAACACGTACAAGCCGTGCTGCGCGGCGAGATGACCCCGACGGACGCCCTGCATTCGCTGCTGGCGCGCGAGCGCAAGCCTGAGTATCCGGAAAACCTGTTTCAGTAGGTTATCCCTGTCGCGCTCTGCGGTATGCTTGGGCCTTTTGATCGCCTGAAGGCACGGCGGATGCAACACCGCGGCAGCCAAACCACAGCGACATACACCCCTGCCAAGGCGGCCGGCGCGCCGTTGCCGGCGGAATGGGCGCGCCTGTTCGATGCTGCCGAGGGTGACGCGACGGCGGCATCCCGGCGTGCGCCTATGCTGGGCTTTTTGCTGGAACTGTTCCAGGACGAGCCCCCCATCGCTCGGGTCGAAGTGGCCCCGGTCTTGTTGGAGATGCTCGCAAAGGGGCGCCTCGGTCGCGCCGTGCCGCTGGATTCGAAGCAGATCCTCGGCGCCGGCTTGCCCGAAGCCGAAACCCGTCTCGCGGCCAGCGTGCTGGGCCTGCCGCAGATCCAGCGCAAGGGCCGCACCTACGCACACCTCGCGGGGCCGTTCGGCGACGCGTTGCTGCGCGAAATCCTGACGGCAGCGCCCAGCTTGCTGGGTGGCGTGGCCGGCCTGCGGCTTGCGCTCGGCAAACCGCGCCCGCTGGAATGGGACTGGCAACTCGAACGCGATGGCCGCCAGCGCTTGCTGCCGAAGCTTCCGGCACACCAGCGCCTGATTCGCGCCGGCGGCTTGTGGTACCTCGACCCCGAGCGCGCGGAACTTGGTCCACTGGACGCCGACGCCGCCGAAGTCGCGCTGGTCGAGGCGCCGCCGCTGTCGCCCGAACACGCGGAAGCCCTGGCCCTGTGCGTCGCCGCATCGCCCTGGGCCGCACGCATCCCCGCGCCGCAGGCGTTCGCTGCGGTGCAGCGTTCCGAACTTGCGCCCAAGCCGGTGATGATTTTCCAGGCGCTGACCCGCCACGCCCGGATCGGCGCCGGCACCCCGCCGCTGGCGTATGCACGGCTCGCCTTCGACTACGGCGGCGAACGCCTGCCGGGCCGCGGCGGCGAAGCCATCGTGCGACGCGTGCGCAACGGCAAGCTGGTCGAAATCGTGCGCAAGCGCGCCGAGGAACTGGCGACCATGGAACGCCTCGAATCCTTCGGCCTTGCGCCCGCGGTCGATTGCGAAGGCCTGCCGTGGGACATGGCCGACGCGCTGCCGGAAGACGCGTGGGTGTTTCCCGGCAAGGGTTACGCCGGCGCGCTGGAAGTGAACACGCCCGCACGTTGGTTGGGCCTGCGCGAGAAGCTGGAGAAGGAAGGCTTCATCGTGGAGTACGCCTCGACGTTCCCGTTCGAGGTACTGGAAGGGCCGCCGCGCTGGTACGGCGTCGCGCACGCCGACGACGGCAACGAAGCGTTCGAATTCGAGATGGGCAGCGAGGTGGAGGGCAAACGGGTCAACCTGCTGCCGACCGTCGCGCGCGCGCTGTCCGAACACACGCTGTCGCTGACCGCACCCGAAAACGAAACGAAAGACGCCGTCTGGTACGCGCCGGTGGACGAGCGCCGCCGCGTCGCGGTGCCCTTGGCGACACTGCGCAAGCTGCTGGCACCCTTGGCCGAGTACCTCGCGCACCCGCGCGACAAATTGCGCTTGCCGCGCGTGCAGGCGGGCCGGCTGGAGGAATTCGAAAATGCGTTGCCGAAGAACGGCAAGCTGGATGCGCCGAAGGATCTCACGGGCTTCACCACGCGCCTGCGCGAAGCGGCGGAACACGCGTCCGACGCGGTACCGGAAGGTTTGGCCGGCGAATTGCGTCCGTACCAGCGCGAAGGCCTGCGCTGGTTGAACGCGCTGGCCGATGCGGGTTTGGGCGGCGTGCTGGCCGACGACATGGGCCTCGGCAAGACCGTGCAGTTGCTCGCACACATCCTGTCGCTGAAACAGAACTCCGCACTGACGCAACCCGCGCTGATCGTCGCGCCCACCAGCCTGATCCCGAACTGGCAGTCCGAGACGGAACGCTTCGCACCATCGTTGAAGGTGTTGACGCTGCACGGGCCGGAGCGCGTCAAGAGTTTCGACCGGCTCGCGGGCCACGACATCATCCTCACCAGCTATGCGCTGCTGCCGCGCGATCTTTCGGTGCTGCGCGAACAGCCGTTCGCGGTTGTAGTGCTGGACGAGGCGCAGCAGGTGAAAAATCCGCGCACGCAGGCGCGCCGTGCGTTGCTGTCGATCGCATCGAAGCGCCGCGTGTGCATGACCGGAACCCCGCTGGAAAACCACTTGGGCGAACTGTGGTCACAGGTCGATCTGGCCGTACCGGGATTGCTCGGTGACGAAGGCTCGTTCCGCCGCCACTACCGCATACCGATCGAACGCCAGGCCGACGCCGATTGCCAGGCTCGGCTCAACCACCGGATTGCGCCGTTCATCCTGCGCCGCACCAAGGCGCAAGTCGCGAAGGAGTTGCCCGAGAAGACCGAGATCGCGCGTCGCGTGGTGCTGTCCGGCAAGCAGCGTGAACTGTACGATGCGTTGCGCATCTCGCTGGGCGACGAAGTGCGCGAAGTGGTGCGCCAGCGCGGCCTCGAACACAGCGGCATCATCGTGCTGGATGCGCTGCTGAAGCTGCGCCAGACCTGCTGCGATCCGCGCCTGGTGAAACTCGAATCCGCACGCAGCGTGCGCGAATCGGCCAAGCTCGAATTGCTGATGGACATGCTGCCCGATCTTTTGAGCGAAGGTAGGCGCGTGCTGTTGTTCTCGCAGTTCACCGAGATGCTGGCGCTGATCGCGCGCGAGTTGAATCGTCGCCACCTGCAATACGTCACGCTGACCGGCGACACCCGCGATCGCGCCGAACCGGTGCGCAAGTTCCAGGACGGCGAGGTGCCGCTGTTCCTGTTGTCGCTGAAGGCCGGCGGCGTGGGCTTGAACCTCACCGCCGCCGACACCGTGATCCATTACGACCCGTGGTGGAATCCCGCGGCGGAAACCCAGGCCGCCGACCGCGCGCACCGCATCGGCCAGGACAAACCGGTGTTCGTGTACCGGCTGATCTGCGCCGACACCGTCGAGGAACGCATCGAGGATCTGAAGGCGCGCAAGGCCGAACTCGCGCAAGCCGTGCTGGAAGGCGGCGGCACCCGCGACAAGCTGAAGTTCGACGAGGACGACCTGGACGCGTTGTTTGCGGCTGAGTGAACGCGTCCGTTCGCGTTGAGCCACTCGACAAGCTCAGGGCAGGCTACGCTTGCGTGGTGAGCGAAGTCGATACGCGTTGGCCGGGATCAAGGGTGAGGGCCGACGTGTTTGGCAACCTTGAGGAGCGCACGCAACGCATCATTGACGGATGCGCTGTCCGGGAAGGCAGCCGAGATTTCGGGGTCGAGCACAACGATATTCGAACTTGCGGTAGCTTTCTGCGCGTACTTGCCGCGTACAAGGCCACCCGGAAAATCCGAAGCTTTGTATTCGGTGCGAAGGGCGTCTCTTGTGTTTTTAGACTTGCTCATAGAGTTTCCGTTCGGAGGCGGTGCAACGACGGGCACTGATGATGCGAGTCGAGTTGCCTTGATCGGCGTGTGATACCACAAGAAGACGGCCAGTCGACGAGTATCCGAACGTCAGCCAGCGCGCCTCACCAAAAGAATGGTCTGGGTCGGCACCCGTTGCCGACAGCGGATCGAGAAAGACGGTACACGCTTCCTCGAACGTGATGCCGTGTTTCGTTACGTTGCCGGTAGCCTTGGCGGGATCCCAGACGAACTCCATGTCAGACAGTATAAGCGGCGCTTGCCTTGAAGGATGCGGCGACTACTTCGGTCGCGGCCCCCGCATCGGTACCGCATGACCGTACAACGAGGCCGGATCGCGTGAAAGCTTGTTGGTGTCCAGCGCGTCGAGGTACGACTGCCAGTTCTTCTGCTGGTTGACGCCGAGGTCGTGCAGGGTTTCCCAGGAATAGATGCCGGTGGCGTGGCCGTCGGTAAAGCGCAACGTCACCGCATAATTGCCGACCGGCTCCAGTTCCATGATGCCGACTTCGCGCTTGCCCGCGACCAGCACCTGCTGGCCCGGGCCGTGGCCCTGCACCTCGGCGGACGGTGAATACACGCGAAGGTATTCGGCGGGCAGGACGAAATGCTCGCCGGAGTCGAACGCGACTTCCAGCGTGCGTGATTTCTTGTGCAGGGTGATGTCGGTGGGTTTGGGCGTGGTCATGCCAGCGATTTTATCGGCACGTCACGGGAAAATGCCTGATGCGCGTCAGCAAGGCGGGACGCATCCCCGCGCGCGCCTGCAGCGCGCGATCCCCTTCCTGCGGAAGGGGGTGAAAGCGATCGCTTCCCCCTTCGGTACGAAGGGGGATCGAGGGGGATGGCTTTTTGCGAGTCCCGGCTCCCGGCTCTCAATGCACGCTGCCGAGCCCCGACCCCGCGAAATCGATCCGCGGCGGCTGGCCGGCGACGTCCAGCAGTACCTGCGCGTAGGGTTCGTCGAAGCTGATCGTCGAGATTTCATCCCAGCCGAAGAACGATGGCTCGCGCAGCCATTCCGCGTCGGGGGTGATCTCCTGCAGGGTGAAACCATCGTCCTCGATGCCGAGCGGGCGGCCGATGTAGCACACCTCGTGCTCGTCTTCGGTATCGACGTGCACGCACATCACCGCCGCGTACTCGGCGGCGGCGCGCACGACCTGCGTGATGTCGTCCAGCGGGAAGTTGCGCGGCAGGCGCGGGTGGATGTTGCGAATCGCCAGTGCCTTCTCGATGAAGACGTGGTGGCTGTCGGGCGCCTCGACCTCGGTGATGTCGGCCAGTCGCATCGCATAGAGGCCGTCGAAGCCGATCTGGTCGCCGAGCACCCACAGCAACAGCCATTCCTTGCCGAGGCCGGCGAGATAACCGCAGAAGCTGCCATCCTCGATGTTGCCGCGCCACACCCGCACCAGTTCACCGCGTTGCATGGCGCCGCGCAGCTTCGGGCGTGGACTCATCGACTGGAATTTCAGGACCTTGCCCATGGCGTCATTCTAGCGGGGGCGGGCAGGGGCTGCCCGACTCCCGTTCTCACAGGATGTAGCGCGACAAATCCTCGTTGGATGCCAGATCTTTGAGGTTTTTATCCACGTAATCGGCGTCAATGACGTATTTTTCACCGCTTTTGTCGGCAGCCTCGAACGAGATCGATTCCAGCAGACGCTCCATCACGGTCTGCAGGCGGCGGGCACCGATGTTCTCGGTGCTCTCGTTGACCTTGAAGGCGACTTCGGCCAGCTTGGCGATGCCCTCGTCGGTGAACTCCAGCTTCACGCCTTCGGTGTTCAGCATTGCGGCGTATTGCTTGGTCAGCGCGTTGTGCGGCTCGGAAAGAATCCGCTCGAAGTCCTTTACCGACAGTGCCGACAGTTCGACCCGGATCGGCAGGCGACCTTGCAACTCGGGGATCAGGTCGGACGGCTTGGCCATCGAGAACGCGCCCGAGGCGATGAACAGCACGTGGTCGGTCTTGACCGGTCCGTATTTGGTGGACACGGTCGAGCCCTCGACCAGCGGCAACAGGTCGCGCTGCACGCCTTCGCGCGACACGCCCGCGCCGCCCCAGTCGCTGCGCTGCGCGACCTTGTCGATTTCGTCGATGAACACGATGCCGTTCTGCTCGCAGTTTTCGATCGCCTGCGCACGCAACTCGTCGTCGTTCAGGAGCTTGCCGGCTTCCTCGTCGATCAGCATCGGCCGCGCGGCCTTGATCTGGAGTTTGCGTTTCTGGGTCTTGCCGCCGCCCATGCTCTGGAACATCGAACTCAGTTGCTGCGACATTTCCTCCATGCCGGGCGGCGCCATGATCTGGACCCCCACGTTGGTGGAAAACTCGAGCTCGATCTCGCGCTCGTCCAGCGCGCCTTCGTGCAGTTGCTTGCGCAGCTTGCCGCGCGTGGACGAGTCGGCGTCGATCTGTTGCGCATCGCCTTGGCTGTCCCAGCCGCCGCTCTGCTCGCGGCGCGGCAGCAACGCATCGAGGATGCGCTCGTCGGCGTGTTCCTCGGCCTGCGATTTGACGCGTTCCTTGGCCTGGTCGCGTGTCAATTTGTAGGCGACGTCGGCGAGATCACGCACGATGGAATCGACATCTTTCCCGACGTAACCGACCTCGGTGAACTTGGTGGCTTCCACCTTCACGAAAGGCGCCTTCGCAAGCGTCGCGAGGCGACGCGCGATCTCGGTCTTGCCGACACCGGTCGGGCCGATCATCAGGATGTTCTTGGGCGTCACTTCGTTGCGGAACGACGGATCGAGCTGCATCCGCCGCCAGCGGTCGCGCAGTGCGATGGCCACCGCGCGCTTGGCGTTGTGCTGGCCGATGATGAAGCGGTCGAGTTCGTTGACGATTTCGCGGGGGGTGAGTTCGGACATTGGATACCTTGCCGGGTAGGAGCGCGCCTGCGCGCGATCGGAGGTGCGGGTCGCCTGCAGGCAGGCTCCTACAACTCTTCGATGGTGACGTTGTGGTTGGTGTAAATGCAGATGTCGCCGGCGATGCCCAGCGCCTTTTCGACGATGGCGCGCGCATCCATGTCGGTGTTTTCCATCAGTGCCCGCGCGGCGGATTGTGCGTACGGGCCGCCCGAGCCAATCGCGATCAGGCCGTGTTCGGGTTCAAGTACGTCGCCGTTGCCGGAAATCAGCAGGGATGCTTCCTTGTCGGCAACGGCGAGCATCGCTTCCAGCCGGCCGAGGCGGCGGTCGGTGCGCCATTCCTTGGCCATTTCCACCGCGGCACGGGTCAGCTGGCCGTTGTGCTTGGCCAGCTTGTCCTCGAACAGCTCGAACAGGGTGAAGGCGTCGGCGGTCGCGCCCGCGAATCCCGCCAGTACGTCGGCGTTTTTCCCGAGCCGGCGGATCTTGCGTGCGTTGGCCTTGACCACGGTATTGCCCAGCGTGACCTGGCCATCGCCGCCGAGGACGACCTTGCCGCCCTTGCGCACGGACAGGATGGTGGTGGCGTGGAAGGATTCCATGGCGGCCTCGTATGGGGAACTCTGCCCACTAGGTGGGGCCGGCGAGGCGGATCGCAACCCGGGCGGGGGGATGGGGGACGGGTGGTGGGGGTGCGTGCATGCGGCGTTCCGGCAAGATTGCACCACTTGCCATGCGTATTCCGCCGCTGCGGATTTGCACAGTGGTCTTTCTTTGCGCCCCCACGACCCGTCCCCCGCCCCTAGCTTTTTCGCTTTGCCCGCGGATGCGCGGCGTCGTAAACCTTGGCGAGGTGCTGGAAGTCCAGATGGGTGTAGATCTGGGTGGTGCCGATGTCGGCGTGGCCCAAGAGTTCCTGCACCGCGCGCAGGTTGCCCGAGGATTCCAGCAGGTGCGAGGCGCAGGAATGCCTGAGCAGGTGCGGATAAACGCGTTTCCACACGCCCTGCGCGCGCGCGCGGCGCTTGATCGCGGCGCGTACCGCGCCGGGCGTCAAGGCGTGATTGCCGCGCCCGTGCAGGATCGGTTCGTCAGCGTCGGCAGGCTGCGCTTCGCGCAGGGCCGCCAGCGCCTGCAGCGCCATCCGTCCCACCGGCACGATCCGGGTCTTGTTGCCCTTGCCGGTGACGCGCAACAAACCCTGCTCGACGTCGAGGTCGCGCCAGCGCGCGCCGCATAACTCGGACACGCGCAGCCCACTGGAATACAAAAGTTCCAGCAGTGCGCGATCACGCAGCGCCAGCGGGTCGCCCGCGGTCACCTCCACCAGCGTCGCGGCCTCGTCCACGTCCAGCACTTCAGGCAACTTGCGGCGTACCTTGGGCGAGCGCACGCCGGCGGCGGGGTTGTTCTGGAGCTTGCCTTCGCGCGCCAAGAAACGGAAGAAGCTGCGGAACGCCGACAGCATCGCGCGCAGCGAGGGTGGCTCGAGTCCGCGCCGGTGTTCGTTGGCGACCAGCGTCTGCAATTGCTCGCCGCGCAACTCGTTCCAGTCGCTTAGCGACAGTCCCTCGGCAAAACGCGCCAACGCTTCCAGCGCATGCGTGTAATTGCGCAGCGTGCCCAGCGAATAATGCCGTTCGACCTTCAGGTATTCGAGGAATCTTGCAGTGTCGCCGGCAAGCGCCGTGTTCATTTCGGCTCGACGGGAAAACGTGCGATTGCGGCGTCCAGCGCCTGTGCGATCAGTTTCAGGAATAGTGTGCCGATGCCGGGATGGAAACGGTTGGGATCGTGGCTGCCGATCGCGAGCATGCCGGTGCCGCCGATCTTCAGCAGCGCCGCCGACTGCACCTTGCCGGCGTCGCTGCCGAACAGGCGGTCGAGTTTTTCCTGCGCCAGCCGCCCGCAAGCGGGTTCGCCGCGGGCGAGGAATTCGGCGAACGCGGGCAGCGCCTGCTTGCCTTGCGGCGCGCAGACCAACCAATCGGTGCGCGGCAGCTCGGCGCCATCGCGGAACAGCACCACCCGCACCAGGTCGGTGTGGAAATCCTCGTGCAGGGCGGCGACGAAGCTTTTCAGGATGTCCGCCAGGTTGTCATCGCGCAGCAGCCCCACGGTCAGTGTGTGCACGCGCACCATCAGTTGCTCGTTGTCGCCCGCGACCGCGACCAGCTCCGCCAACCGCTCGTTGAGTTCGCGATTACGCGCGCGCAGCGCTTCCAGTTGGTAGGCCGCCAGCGAGGCCGCGGGGCCTTGCTCGCGCGGCATCACCAATTCGGCGGCCACGTCCGGGAAGTTTCCCAGGAAGCACGGGTGCTGGCGCAGGTATTCGGCGACGTCCATCGCCTCGAGACTTTGTTTCAGGGTCAGGTCGGCCATGCGTGTTCAACTTTTGGGGTTGCCGCGAAGTTTGGAAGTGCGCGGACGCGAACGCAAATGCCAGCAAAACTTTGACACGGATCAAGTCGGATCAGCACGGATTTGCGCACTGTTTTATCCGTGGCATCTGCTTTTATCCGTGTCAAATGCTCTTCACGGCCGCTTGGGTCCGGATCCAAGCCATTCACCTTCGAAACTGAATGCCGCAGGGCCGGTCATCCACAACGCATGCCCTGGGCCGTGCCATGCGATCGAGAGCACTCCGCCCGGCAGCTCCACGCGCACGTCGTCGCCGACGCGGCCAAGCCGGTGCAGTGCCGCAACCGCCGCGCAGGCGCCGCTGCCGCAGGCCAGCGTCCAGCCGGCGCCGCGTTCGTGCACGCGCAGGCGGATGACGCGATCGTCCAGTACTTGCGCGAAGCCGGCATTGGCGCCGCGCGGAAAACGCGGGTGCATGGTGATGCGTGGCCCGAGGCGGTCGACGCGCGTGTCGGCGACATCATCCACTTCCAGCACCGCGTGCGGGTTGCCCATCGACACGGCAGCGACGTCCACGCGTTCGCCATCGACGTCGAGCGGGTAGGTGTCGGCGGGCGCGGGTGCCTCGAACGGAATCCGCAAGGGCTCGAATTCGGGTTCGCCCATTTCCACCGCGACCGTGGTGGCGTCGAGCAGGTGCATGTCGATGATGCCCGCCGGGCTTTCCAGTTTGGCTTCGTCGCCGATCGCCAAGGCTCCGGCGCGATGCAGCCACGCGCCGATGCAGCGCGCGCCGTTGCCGCATTGCTCCGCGAAGGAGCCGTCGGCGTTGCGGATCGAGTACGCCGCGAGGTGCGCAGCGTTCCGCGCGGGTTCGATCACCAGCAACTGGTCGAAGCCGATGCCGGTATGCCGGTCGGCCATCGCGCGGATGCGTGCGACGTCGAACGGCAGTGTCGAGCCGCGCATGTCCAGCACGACGAAATCGTTGCCGAGGCCGTGCATCTTGGTGAAGCGTGTTGCCATGGTGGCTGGGACGCGATCAGCCGCTGCTCGCCGCGGTTGCGGGTCTCGCCGCCGTTGCCGCGGTGGCTGGCTTGGCAGCCGTGGCCGCGGGCGCGGGCGTCGAGGCGGCCGCCGCTGGGGCCACGGGTTTGGTCGGGAGATACAGCGGACCCTTCTGTCCGCAGCCGGCGAGCAAGCCGAAGCCAAGCAACAACAGCGACGCTGAGACGACGTGATGGCGCATTGCACGACCTGGTTTTGAGTTCGCTCCGAGTATAAGGGTACGATTGGCCGATGCGCCGCGCGGGCCGTCCGCGGCCCACCGCATGCGCGGTTCAGTGACCCGCGCTGGATGCGGATGCCGGGGCCGTCTTGTCGCCCGTTTTTTGCCGCCGGGTCTCGGCGCGATCGTTTGCCGGAGGGCGCAGATCGTGACCGTGCCACGCCGCGACCTTGTCGCCGCATTCGGACAGCAATCGGTCGAGTACCGCGACCGCCCGGTAGTGCTGGATGGGCCGGTGTTCAACGGTGAACCGTGGCGCGGGCCCGCGCATGTCCCGGACGTCACCGGTTCAGCGGGTGACAGGTGCCAGGGGTTTGGCATAACGCCAGGCATCCGCGCCGTCTTCGTAGAAGCGTGCTTCACGCGCGCCGCGTGCATAGCCGCGGCGTTCGTACAGCGCGATCGCGGCGGGATTGTCGACCCGCACTTCCAGCCGCATCGAGGTGCAGCCGCGTGCGCGGGCGTCGGTTTCGGCGGCGGCCAGCAGCGCGCGGCCAAGGCCGGTGCCGCGCGCATGCGCGCCGACCGCCAGCGAGTACAGCCGCGCACCGCGCGAATCCCGGCGATAGAACACCACCACCGCGGCATCGGGTGCGCCCGGATCGCCGCTCACCAGCACCGTGGCGCTGGCACTGTGGATGTGCCGGCGCCATTGCGCGCGGCTGATGCGGTCGCTGTCGAAGGTCGCTTCTTCCAGTGCCAGCAGCGCATCGAGGTCGGCGAGCGTGGCGGGGTGGATACGGGCGGGATGGCGTGCTGGCGGCATGCGCGCAGCGTGGCGTGCGCGTCCGTGGCGCGCAAGCCTGAATCCCCGCCGATCCCCGGATCGCCGCCCCTTGCGTTCGGTGCCCGCGGTGTCGACACTGCGAGCCTTCCGGGCGCCATGCGAGGGATGCCGTCCGGCATCGAACAGGAATGCTTCAACATGAGCCGGCTGGCCATCGTCGTCGAGAAACCTTCGGACTGGGGCTCGTACTACCCGTCCGACAATGTCGTCACCGCGATGCAGTACCTGCGCGAGCCCATCGGCGGCGACGAGCGCACCCATGTCATCAATCTGTGCCGCAGCTACAAATACCTCGGCATCGGCCACTACGTCTCGCTGCTGGGCGAGGCGCGCGGGCACCGGGTGATCCCCTCGGTGCGCACCATCAGCGACCTGCGCAAGCGCGCGCTGTACAACCTCGACGTCGAGGACCTCAACCAGAAGCTCACGCATTTCCTGCCGACCGGCGGACAGGACACCACCGACCTCGGCATCCTGGTGTATTTCGGGGTGACGTCGTATCCCGCGCTGCAGGATCTGGCGCGGCAGGTGTTCGAAACCTTCCCGTGCCCGCTGCTGCGGATCGAGTTCGAGCGCGACCGGGTGTGGCAGATCAGCGCGATCAAGCCGGTCGGGCTGCACACGCTGGACGACGCGCAGGAAGACGCCTTCGCGCAGGCGCTGGATGCCTTCTCCAGGCGACTGTGGCGCAAACCACGCGCGCGCAAACAGTTCCGCTACGACCTCGCGATGCTGGTCAACCCCAAGGAGGCGATGCCGCCCTCGAACGCGCGCGCCCTCAAGCAGTTCATCACCGCGGGCAAGGACCTGGGCATCGAGGTCGATCCCATCCAGAAACACGATTACCCGCGCCTGGCCGAGTACGACGGCTTGTTCATCCGCGAGACGACTGCGCCGGACGACCACACTTACCGCTTCGCACACAAGGCCGAGCGCGAAGGCATGGTGGTGATCGACGATCCCACCTCGATCCTGCGTTGCACCAACAAGATCTATTTGAACGATCTGCTGCGCGCGCACAAGATCGCGGTGCCGCGCTCGGAGGTGCTGTACCGCGAGGATTCGAAGCAGTTGCGTGAGTTGCCGGACAAGCTTGGCTTCCCGCTGGTGCTGAAGATTCCGGATGGGTCGTTCTCGCGTGGCGTGGTGAAGGTGGACGACCCCGAACAACTCGCAAAAGCCGCGGCGCACCTGTTCCAGAGCACCGCGCTGCTGATCGCGCAGGAATTCCTGTACACCGAGTTCGACTGGCGCATCGGCGTGCTCAACCGCAAGCCGCTGTACGCCTGCAAATACTTCATGTCGCGCGGGCACTGGCAGATCTACAACCACAGCGCGCGTGGCAGCGTGCGCTCGGGCGGGTTCGAGTGCATGCAGGTCGAAGACGCCCCGCCGGAAGTGATCAAGCTGGCGCTGCGCGGCGCGTCAGCGATAGGCAATGGCCTGTACGGCGTGGACATCAAGCAGACCCGCGACCGCACCGTGCTGATCGAGGTGAACGACAACCCCTCGATCGACGCCGGGGTGGAAGACGCGGAGATGGGCGACGAGGTCTATCAGCGCATCATGCGCGAGTTGCTGCGGCGGATGGAGGCCAAGCGCAATGGGGTGGCGGCGTGAAGCGTGAGGGCCGGCGTCGGCGTGCGTGACGGGCGGTGCACGCGCCGCGCCTGGGCCGTGGTGCGAACGCGACGCACGCGTGATCGTGTCGGCGCAGTGGTGACGGCCGACCGGCATAGATAGCGTGCGAGCAATACAGTGGTCGGCGCAACCAGCAACCAGAAAGCGGCTGACCAACCCAGGGTCGGGTCGTGCAGCGGCAGCGGGGTCAATCCATACAGCACCAGGCCGCAGGCAAGCCAGGTGCCGGCGGCGAGGGTCAGCGGGTCTTGCAGGCGAGTCGGTTGCATGGCGTTCTCCTTGCGGACGTCGCAGGCAGCCTGTCACCACCTCGTCTCACGGGTTGCGACCGTTTTTTTGCGATCATCCCTGATCGCTTTTTCGTGCAGTTCCACCTCATTTGTCTAGGGTGTGTTAACACTAATGGTTATTCGTGAGATACTGCGCGGATGGAGATTACCGAAGCACAGTATCGTCTGATCGAGCCTTGCTTGCCGACGCAGCGCGGCAACGTAAGCCTGTCC
>SCQS01000070.1 GCA_004299705.1 Rhodanobacteraceae bacterium
CTTGGCGGCTTCGGCCCAGAACTTCTCCGGGTTGGCAAGCGATTCCGCGTACAGGCGCGCGTAGTCGTCCGGCTTGATCTGCTCGGCGGCGGCGAAGGCGGACGGAACGGGATGCGTCTTGCTCATCGCGAGTCTCCTCAAGGCCAGGCAAGGAGGCTAGCGTAGCAAATTGGCGTCACCGCATAGGTGAAAAAAGCGTCAGCGCGGCTGCGTGGGCGGCAGTTGCCGGGGCGGCGCGTCGGGCTTGCGGAGGGTGCCGCGCAAGGCCTCGATCTCGCGCTCGGTCATGTGCTCGGGGCGCGAACTCGCGCGCAGGTGGCGGTCGATGAACATCAGCGCGGCGGCAATGCCGCACACGAAACCGACGAAGATGCCAAGCCCGAGCCAGCCCGGTGAATGGCTGGCGAACCCGAGCAGGAAGGCCAGCAACGCCATGATTGTCAAACCCCAGACCATGTCCGCCCCCGGATGCGCTTGCGGGCCGATCATAGCGCAGGCCGCCGCAACCGGCGTATCGTGGCGGCGTCGATCGAAGGAGCCATCACGATGATTGCCCTGCCCTCGGTTGCGCTGGCCGGCGTGTTGTCCTGGGCCTCGGGTTTCCGGCTATACGCGGCGTTGTTCATTGCCGGCATGCTGGATCGTTTCCACCTGGTCGTGTTGCCGGACAAGCTGGCGATCCTTGCGCACACGCCGATCCTGATCGTGACCGGCATATTGCTGGTGGTCGAGTTCCTGGTCGACAAGGTGCCCGCGGTGGATTCCGCGTGGGACAGCGTGCAGACCTTCGTGCGCGTGCCGTTGGGGGCGCTGCTGGCGTGGGGCGTGTTCGCGCACGCCTCGCCGGAAATCCAGACCGGTGCCGCGATCCTGGGCGGCGCGCTGGCCGCGGGCACCCACGTTGCCAAGGCCGGAACCCGCGCGGTGGTGAACACCTCCCCGGAACCGTTCTCCAACTGGACCTTGAGTTTTTCCGAGGACGGCGTGTTGCTGTTCGGGTTGTGGCTGGCCTTCAGGCACCCCGTGGTCTTCGTGGTGTTGCTGGCGTTGTTCGTGTTGCTGCTGGTCTGGTTGATCCCGAAATTGTGGCGCGGGCTGCGTGCTTTGCAACGTGGATTTGCCTGGTTGTTTGCGCGGGGTGCGGGTCATCCCCCCGCGCTGACGCGCGCCCCCCTTCGCGGGCGAAGGGGGTAATGAAAAAAGGGCCGCAAGCGCGACCCTTTTTCGGTCACCAGGCGGACATGCTTACTTCGGCGTGGGGCCTTTCACCGCGGTGACGAAGCCGTCCGGCCGCAGGTCCTGCTTGAACACGGTCTGGATTTGCGCGGCCGTCATCGCCATGTACTTTTTCGCGGCGATGGCGTCGGCATCCAACGGTTTGCCCTGCATCGACAGGCTCAGGAAATTGCCCGCGATCGAGCCGAAACTCGATTGCCCCAGCGCCAGCGCACGCAGCATCTTGCCCTTGGCCGCGTGCAGTTCCGCGGGGGTCACCGGCGTCGTCTGCATCTGCTTGACGTCGCGAACCGCCAGCTTGCGCGCCGCGGCGACCTTGTCCGGGTCGCAGCCGAAGTCGATGCTGAAGAGTCCGCGGTGTTTCTGCAGGCTGGGACTGCTGCCAATGGAATAGACCAGTCCGTGCTTGCTGCGCAAATCCTGCATCAGGTGCGAGTCGAAGCCGCCGCCGAGGATCTGGCTGCCCAAGTCCAGCGCGAAACGGCCCGGACTGTTTTCATTCAACGGAATGGTTTCGGCCAGTGTCACCGAGTCCTGCACCGCCGAGGAATCAGGCGTGTGGAATTCGCTGGCCTTGTTGGCGGGCACCGCCGGATAGTGGGTATCGGGTTTCGGCCCGCTGGCCTTCCACGCGCCGAACGCGGCTGCGGCCACCTTGTGTGCTTCGGCGGGCGTGACGTCGCCGATGATCACGATGGTGGTCATGTCGGGGCGGAAGGTTTGCGTGTAGTAATGCTTGACGTCGGCCAGCGTCAGGCCCGCGACCGACTTCGGCGTCGCGTAACGCAAGTCTGGATCGCCGGCCGGATACAAGGCCTCGTCCAGGTGGATCGAGTTCAGGAACGCAGGCGACTGGATCTGGCCCACGACCGCGCCTTCCTGGTTGCGCTGCATGATGGCGAAGGCCTGCGCCGGCATTGCCGGGTCGAGTTCGTTGTCGGCCAGCAACTGCATGCCCTTGGCGAAGTTGGCCGAAGGTACCGACAGCGAGAAGCTCGAACCGGCGCTTTCGTGGGCGCTGAGCGCGTCCAGCGCAGCCTGGAACTGCAGGCGGTTCATGTGGGTGGTGCCGAAGTTGAACAGCGAATTCAACACGCCCGCCACACCTTCTTGGCCCTTGGGCGCCTGCATGTCCTGGTTGGTCTGGATTTCGCCGAACACTTCCACCGTCTTGCTGACCGACTCCGGCTGCACGATCACGCGCAGGCCGTTGGCGAGCGTGAACGAAGTCGGGTTGGTCTTGAGGTTCGGCAGTTCCAGCTTGGCGAAATCGGCTTGTGCCCAGGACGGCAACGTGACCGCGCCGCTGGGCTTGCCGCCGAAGCTTTCGGCGCCACCGAAGCCCTTGCTTGCGGAAGGCTTGCCGGATGAAGTCGGGGTCAGGATCGCGGTGATCGCGTACGACGGATTGAAAATGCGCTTGGCCAGTGCGTCGACTTCCGCGGGCGTCACAGCGGCGATCGCGGCGCGAATGTCGTCCGGGGATGCGCCGCCGCGGAACGCCAGCGCCTGCGACCAGGCATTCGCCAAACCAGTCACCGAGTTCTTCTTGTATTCGAGATCGGCGATCGCCTTGTTCTTGGCCGCGGTCACGAGGTCCGCCGGAACACCCTTGGACGCCGCTTCCGCGATGATGGTACGCATGTCGGCCAGTACTTTCTGCGCGTCGCCGCCGCGCGGGAACGCGGCCTGCGCAAAGACGATGCCCGCGTGCGGCATGAATTCGGCGCCGAATCCGCCGAACAGGGCCTTGCCCGTCAGCGCCATTTCGAACAGCTTGCCGCGCTTGGAGCCCAGCGCGTCGGACAACACCAGCGCGGTCGCGTAATCCTTGTCACGCAGGCCCGGCGCGCGCCACGTGATCGCGGTCACCCCGATCGGAAAATCGGACGGCAGCTTGACGGTTTCGGCCTGCACCGGCTTGAAGTTGAACGCCGGCCGCGCGGGCAAGGCCTTCTTCGGGATGTTGCCGAACAGCGACTTCACGCGTTGCAGCGTGGACGCCGGGTCGACGTCACCCGCGATCACCAGGATCGCGTTGTTGGGCGCGTACCAGGTGTCATGGAATTTCTTCAGCTCGGCCGCGGTGGTCTTGTTGAACGAGGGGCGCGTGCCGAGCGCGTCATGCGCGTACGGCGTGCCCGCGAACATGCGCGCCAGCATCTGTTCCTCGAATTTGTAACCGGGGTTGGAGTTGTCGCGCGAGACTTCCTGTTCGATCGCGCCGCGTTCCTTGTTCCAGCCGGCCTGGGTCATGTCCACGCCACGCATGCGGATCGCAGCCACATGCAGCGCCACGTCCAGATCCTGCGCGGGCACCGTGAAGTAGTACTGGGTGACGCCGTGGGTGGTGTCGGCGTTGAAGCTGCCGCCCATGTCCGAAGCGATCGCCAGCAACTGGTCCTTGGACAGGCCCGGGCTGCCGCGGAACATCATGTGCTCGACCGCGTGCGCGCTGCCGGGGAAGCCTTTCGGCACTTCGTCCGAACCCACCAGGTAATTCATCTCGGTGGTCACCACCGGTGCCAGCGTGTCGCGCACGATCACCACGCGCAGGCCGTTGCCCAGCGTCGCGCGCGTGACATTGGCCGCCGTCGTGCTCGCCGCCGCCAACGCACTGCCTGCCACCAAAGCCAGCGAGATTGCACCAGCCAGACCGATCAACTTCTTCTTCATCGCCATTTCCTTGTGAAGTGAAAAACCGGGCCGCCCTCGCTGGCCCCCTGAAATGTCAGCACTCGAGCCACCGCAAGGCCGCGTATTCCCGCACGCGCAAACCCGACATGCTACAAAGCGTTCGTGAAGAACGGGTGTGGACGCTGTTGCAGCGCGCGCCAACCGCGTCGAGCAAGCCACGCGATGACGGCCAGCATTACCAGCCACAGTGCAACGAACACGGATTGCACGACGATTGTGTGGATGCCAGCCGTAGTTGTCGAATGACCGATGCCGAGCGAGATACCGGCCAAGCTGAGCATGACGACAAGCAGCCAACCCAATACGACGTTCGACAACGGCCTTCCGCCCAACGCACCCAAGACGATCGCAGAAGTCAGCCCTGCACAGCCAGCGATGAACAGGAAATCCAGCAGCAGGCTCAGCCACGGAGCATGCAGCGAAAAGCCCACGGCCCACATCAACGCCAATCCGATCAGCAATGTGATTGCCGGCTGCAACAGACAGGCGCGCAGTGTGGCGCCTTTCAAATCCGCCGTGTCGTCGAGGCCCGGCAGCAGCGCGAGCAACGGCAATTCCGCATGCGCCCCGGACCAGCGTATCTGGATGACCGCTGCGCTCGTGGTGATTGCGGCGATACCCGCGATCATGCCGATCATCATCGCCAACGGTATCGCGGCGGAAAACATCTTCAGCAGCGACCACAGGTCGACATGTGCTCCTTTGGATGCCCACACCGGAGCCACCGAGAACGAAAATACGATCACCACCGACAGGCCCCAATGGCATAACCGGCGCCACGGAGATTGAGGCATCAACGATCTTCCCAGCGCCACGCGGATGGTGCGCACCGGATTTGATGGCCCCACGTCACGGAGATCGGGTACCGCGCGCAGCAACTCGCCGAACAACGAACGCGAGGTCGCGCCATTTGCCAATGCCGATACATGCGAGAAATAGCCGCGCAAATGGACCAAACGGTATTGCCATGCAATCGGCCGGCCCCACGCATTCCCCTCAAGGCTGCCGAGGCGCATAAGGCGAACCCAGCGCCATCCGGCAAGTACGATCACAGCCGCCGCAGAGGGCGCTGCCCAGGCCAAAGGGTGCTGCGAAATTGGCGTACCGATATGCAGCTGCGACAAGTTGCTGGTGAACACCAGCACCAGCATGAACAACGACGCGAGCAACTGCGGCAGCAACATGAACGTGAGACAGCCCATTGCGGTCAGCGTAAAAGCCGCCAGCAGCACCAGCGTGTGACCCCCGGCGGCGCCCAGAAGCAACGCGGGCACGACCACGCTCAACAACACATAGACGATCGGACTCAAGTTGGCATCACGCGCGATGCGCGGTAACTGCAAAGCGCGTGCGTCGCGTGCCATCCACAAGGCATTTGGCAACACCGTCAACCACAACGCACCGATGCCGACAGCCAGAAGTGCTGTGCAGGCACCCTGCCAATCCGGGACACGGGCCAGTTTCGCGACGGGGATGACCGCGATGACGATCACGCACAGCAACGGTGCAACGATCCAGCGCGACGAACGCGCGCTCGCGATCCATGGCAATTTCAGTGTGTGCCAGAGCGCGTTCATGGCGCGTTCGCCAGAAAGGTGTGCGGGCGCTTGCGCAGTTCGCGCCAACCGCGGAAGGCGAGCACGCAGAGCATGAGCAGGAAGAGGCCCCACGCCGCGACCAGCCACGCAGGCGGAATGCCGAGGCGCCCGGGATGCGGGCCCTGGTACTGGTCCGTCGGCAGGCTGATGCTCAGGATCAGCGAGGACAGCGCCATCAGTGCGCCGTACAGCAGCACATAGGCCACGGTGTGCATCGGCCTGCCGCCCAGCGATTCGAGCGTGGCCGCCACGATCAGCGCGAACGCGCCGATGCCGCAAAGCGCGATCGAAACATATGCCCACGCCGTCGCATGGACGATGATGGCGCCGGCCAACAGCACCACGCCCGTGATCGCCAGAAAGACGGCCGGCGGAACCAGCGACGCCAGTATGGTCGTGCGCTTGGTCGCATCGGGCTTGCCCAGGCCGGGCAACAGCGCCAGCAGCGGCAGTTCCGCGTCCGGCTTGCGCCACAACGCGCGCACTCGGCTTGCGAACGCGGTCACCGCGATCACACTCGTCGCCACGCCGCCATACACCAGCAGTGACGGAATCCAGTGCGTGCGGATCGCGGTTGCATTCACGGGTTGCCCATCGGGCCCGAACAGTTGCAGCGCGAGCAGGAACAGCGCGAACACCAGCAGTAAAGCCAGCAGGCGCCACAGGTCCTGCAGCCGCGCCGCGAGCGACTTGGGCATGCCGAAGCCACCCAGCGCGAGGCGCAGGGAATCGACGGGACGCCGGGGTCCGATGCCGCGCAGGTCCAGCGATATCGCATGCTTCACGGGGTTCTGCAGGAATGTTTGCGAGAGGCCGTGCCAGCCGCCGTTGCGCATCGCATCCCGCCGGTAGCAGTAAAACACGGCGGCCGCGTCGAGACCCTCCTTGTGCACCGAGGCCACGGTACGCAACCGCCACCAACGCCAGACATCGAACGCTGCCAGTGCCGGGATCAGCATCCACCAGCCCGCGACGACCGCCGACAGCCCGTGCGTCGTCAGCGCGATGAAAACCACCAGCACCACCGGAAGGCCGATGTAGAAGGACAGCAGCATGTAGGCGAGGCCGAGTGCCGCCGCAAGGGCGAATGTCGCCATGGCAAGCAGCGGCGGCGCGCCGAGTGCCCAGCAGGCGAGCGTGGGCAGGCCGATACTGAGTGCGGCGAACAGCAACAGGCCGCGGTCCGCTCCGCGCGGGATCCCCGGCACGCACAGGTCGCGTGCGTCACGCGCCAGTTGCAGGTTCGTGGCCAGGCATGACGACCACAGTGACCACACCGCGAACCCGAGCGCGAGGATGAAAGCGTGCGACCAGTGCGTACGGGCATGCGTCAGGCCGGCCACCGCGATCGTCGAGGCCACGACGAGTGAACCGCCGACGGCCAGAGCCGCGATCAGGCGAGTGTACGGGGGCGATGCCACCCACGGCATTACCAACAACCGCCACAATCGGTTCATCGCCGCGTTCATGGCAGCACCGCCAGCAGCATGGACAACGGCACCGCGCCCAGCGCCACGCGCTGCGGGTCGCGCGTGTACAGTGCGATGCCCAGCACGCCGATGAAGTTGAGCGCAAGCAGCGCCGCGATCAGCCACCGGGATGGCGAACCCCGCCCCCGCCGCGCGCTCATTCGGCGATCTCCACGAACAGATCCTCCAGACCCAATGCATCCACCCGCGCGCCCGGCAGCCGCGTTGCTTCGGGCCACGCACCATCGGCACCGCGCTCGACGATCACGCTGAGGCTGCCGTCTTCGTGGCGACGTTTGCCCAGCGGCGCGGCGGGCGCAGCGGCGGCGACATTCGCGGGCAGCCACAGGCGCGCGTAGCGCTCCTTGGTTTCGTCCACAGGGCAGTTGAGCAGCAGCCGGCCGTCGTGCAGGAAGGCGATGTCGGACGCGACGCGCTCGAGGTCGGAAACGATGTGTGTCGAGAACAACACCGTGGTGCCCGACTCGCCCGCGCGCAGCGCGATCTCGCGCAACAACTCGCGGCGTGCGACGGGATCCAGTGCCGACGCGGGTTCGTCCAGCACCAGCAATTCCGGTTGCGGAGCCAGCGCGCGCACCAGGTCGATGCGCTGGCGTTCGCCCGGCGACAGTTTCGCCATCACCTTGTTCGATTCGATCTTCCAGCGTCCCAACGTGTCTTCGACGAAGCGGTGGTCCCACTTCGGGTAGAAGCGCGACAGGTAATCGAACATCTGTGCCGCACTCAGCCACGCCAGCGCATCCGGCTGCTGCGGCACGAACCCTAAGCGTTCCTTGACCGAGTCGGACAGTTTCAGCGCGGGCTCGCCGAACACGAACGCACTGCCGGATTCCGGGATCAGCAAGCCCAGCATCGCGCGAATCAGCGTGGACTTGCCGGCGCCGTTACGCCCGATCAGGCCCAGCACGCTGCCCGGTTGCAGTGCCAGATCGACCTTGTCGAGCACGACCTTGGCGTCGTAGCGGTGGGTGAAGCCGCTCACCTGCAGCGGCGCGGCGGATTCGACGGCAACGGCTTGGGCAACGGCGTTCATGGCTCACTCCTTCAGCAGTTTGTCGAGCCGGCGCAACACCGGTTCGGCGGGAAGTTCGAGTTCACGGGACTGGCGGGCCAACGCCAGCAGTTGCGGCTCCAGCAGCGCCAGACGCTGGGCTTGGCCCAGGGCGGGTTTCGACTGCGCGGCCACGGTCATGCCCTTGCCGCGCTGGCGCTCCAGCAGGCCCTCGCTTTCGGCCAGGCTGTAGGCGCGCGACACCGTCATCGGGCTCACCGCGTGAAAGCCCGCGACCTCGCGCACCGACGGCAGCAACTCGCCCGGCGGCAACTGCCCGCCGGCGATCAGGCGCCGCAACTGCTCGACGATCTGCCGATAGATCGGCTCGGCCGAGGCGGGTTGGATGGTGAGCAGCGAGGCGTCCACGTGTATATATGTACTAATACACATGGACACGCGTCAAGCATGACCGATGGCAGGGGGCGTTGTCCGGTGATGCCGAGCGCGGTGATGAACAACAAACCAAGTGCCGAGGCCAGCAGCAGGCGGATCATCGTGCGGTTGCCGTGGAAGTATGCGGAGCGCGACTGCGCGAAGGTTTGCGGATTGCTCAGCCTCGCGTCGGCGGAATGCCGCCAAGGGTTGGTGCTATGCTCACGGGGTTAACCGCATTGGTCAGACAATATGGCGAAACATGGTCTTGCGACGGCGATCTGCGCGATCGCCCTGGTGGCGGGTTCGGTTGCGTGTGCGCGGACGCCGTCCGATCCGGCCGCGTTGGTGAATCCCTTCATCGGCACCGGCAGTGGCGGCAAGATCACGGGTGACGTGGACACGTTCCCGGGCGCCGTCGTCCCCTTCGGCATGTTGAGCTGGAGCCCGACCACGACTTCCCGGCCCGAGGGCGGCGATTATTCCTACGCGAATTCCCGCATCCTGGGGTTCAGCCTGACACACCTTTCGGGTCCGGGCTGTTCGGCGGCGGGCGAGATCCCGATCCTGCCGACCGTCGGTGCGATCGGCACGCAACCGGACAAGACGACCGCGCCGTTCGAACACGCGCATGAGCACGCGACGCCCGGCGAGTACCAGGTGACGCTTGCACCCGGCACGGCTTCCGCCATTGTTGTGAAGCTGGCGGCCTCGACACGCACCGGCATCGGTGTGTTCCATTTTCCGGCGACGCGGCAGGCCAACTTCCTGTTCAAGGTGTCCGAGGCGCAGACGACCAGCCCGACTTCGAGCGTGCGCATCGTCGGCAACGACGCCCTGGCGGGAGCGGAAACATCCGGCCGTTTCTGCGGCACCGCACGCACCGCGACCCTGTATTTCGTGGTGAAATTCAACCGTCCGTTTGCTGCGCATGGCACGTGGGGCGAGAGTGCTCCTAAGGCCGGCAGCGACGCGGCCACCGGCGCGCACACCGGCGCCTGGGTGAGTTTCGATGCCAACCAGAATCGCGACATCGACCTCAAGGTTGCGATTTCCTACGTCAGCGTGGCCGATGCCTGGGCCAACCTGAAGGCTGAAAATCCCGGTTGGGATTTCGCCGCCGTCGCAAGCCAAGCGCACGCGGCGTGGGACAACATGCTTTCACGCATCACCGTATCGGGCGGCACGCACGATCAGCAGGTGCAGTTCTACACCGCGCTGTATCACTCGTTGTTGCACCCGAACGTGTTTTCCGACGCGAACGGCGACTACATCGGTTTCGACGACAAGCTGCACCAGCTCGCGCACGGGCAGGGCAACCAGTACGCCAATTTTTCCGGCTGGGACATCTACCGTTCGGAAGTGCCCTTGCTGGCGCTGTTGGCGCCCCATAGAACCGGCGACATGATCACCTCGCTGCTGAATGACGCCAAGCAGGGTGGCTGGCTGCCCAAGTGGGGGTACGACAACGACTACACCGGCGTTATGAACGGCGACCCTGCCGATCCGATCATCGCCGAGGCCTACGCCTTCGGCGCGCGCAACTTCGATGCCAAGGCCGCGCTCGCCGCGATGCTGAAGGGCGCGACGCAGACACCGGAACCCGGGGCGTGGTCGGGCACCTATATCGAACGCCCACATCTGCTCGCCTACGAAAGACTCGGCTACGTGCCGGGCAATGCATCGGAAACGCTGGAATACGCATCGGCCGATTTCGCGATCGCGGATTTCGCGAAATCGCTGGGTGACACGGCGACGTACCGGAAGTTTCTCACGCGCGCCGCGAGCTGGAAGAATGTTTTCGACGCCAAGGCGCAATTCGACGGGTTCTCGGGGTTCATGGAAGCGCGCGGCGTCGACGGTGCGTTTCCATCAGGTCCGGCATTTCAAATCGGCAAGGGCGCCTATGGCCAGCAAGGTTTCGAGGAAGGCAACGCGATCCAATACACTTGGATGGTGCCGCAGGATCTGCATGGCCTGATACAGGCGATGGGGGGCGACAAGCTGGCGACCGCCCGGCTCGATCGCTACTTCGAGCATCTCAACGTAGGCCCGAGCGAGCCGTATTACTGGGCCGGCAACGAGATGTGCCTGAACGATCCCTGGATCTACGACTACACGGGTGCGCCCTGGAAGACTCAAGGCTTGGTGCACCGCCTGATCACCCACGTCTATTCGGCCACGCCCGGCGGCGAGCCCGGCAACGACGATCTGGGTGCAATGAGTTCCTGGCTGGTCTGGGCGTATCTCGGGATGTATCCCGAAACGCCGGGTGCGCCTGCGCTGGTGCTTGGGGCGCCCGTGTTCCCGCGCGTGTCCATGCGCCTGCGCGATGGCCGCACGGTCACGCTCGCCGCACCGAACGCTTCCACGCAGACCTACGTGCGCGGTGTCGAGGTCAACGGGAAGACCTGGCAGAACGACTGGCTCCCCGCCTCGCTGTTGCTGGGTTCCGGCCATGGCGATTCGACCACGCATCTTGCTTTTGCCGTGGGCACGACACCCGACACCGCTTGGGCTGCGTCTCAGGCGAATGCGCCGCCTTCCTGGCAGCCCTGAGCTAAAGCAATGCCGTTCGCCCTGAGGTATCGAAGGGTGAACGGCATTCGCCTGTATCCCGTACGTGGTTCGATACCTCACCACGAACGGATACTTTCAAGCTGGACCACGATCGCTATGTCGCATCCGTCGAGACGCGCCGGCGTATGCTGACCGGATGCCGTTGCAGCCGCCAGCGCGCATCAAGGGTCGCGGCGCCGCCTCCAATCCGGAAGGGCGTTTCGAAAGCGTGCGCCATCAAATCGAGGACGACGGCTGGCAGTCGGCGATGCTGGACGAAGCCGCGCCGCGTCCGCGCACCGAGGTGAGCGAAGAGCACGCGCGCAGCGTGCTCAGCCGCAACGATTCGCCCGACATTCCGTTCGAGCAATCGCTGAACCCGTATCGCGGCTGCGAGCACGGTTGCATCTATTGCTTCGCGCGACCGTCGCACGGTTACCTGAACCTGTCGCCCGGACTGGATTTCGAAACCAGGCTGCGCGCCAAGACCAACCTTGCCGAAGTGCTGCGCGCGGAGCTGGCCAAACCCGGCTACGTGCCGACGCCGATCAACATCGGCAGCAACACCGACCCTTACCAGCCGATCGAGAAAAAATGGCAACTCACCCGCGCCGCGCTGGAGCTGCTCGCCGAGTGCCATCACCCCTGCACCCTCGTCACCAAGAGCGCGCTGGTCGAGCGCGACCTGGATGTGCTGGCGCCGATGGCGCGGGAAAAACTGGTGCAGGTGTTCGTGTCGGTGAACTCACTGGACAACCATCTGGCCGCGAAACTGGAGCCGCGGGCCAGCGCACCGCACCGCCGCCTGCAGGCCGTGCGCAGCTTGAGCGCAGCCGGCGTGCCGACCGGCGTGCTGGTGGCGCCGATCATTCCGGCCTTGAACGATCGCGACATGGAAGCGGTGCTGGAACGCGCGGCGGATGCCGGCGCCAACATGGCCGGCTACACCGTGCTGCGCTTGCCCTGGGAGTTGAAGGCGCTGTTCCGCGAATGGTTGGCGATCCACGTGCCGCAGCGCGCCGAGCACGTGATGAGCCTGGTCCGGCAGATGAACGGCGGCCGCGATTACGACTCCGATTTCCGCACCCGCATGCGCGGCCAGGGTCCGTTCGCTGAGTTGTTGCGCCGGCGCTTCGAAGTCGCCTGCCGCAAACACGGGTTCGCCCGCGCCCGCACCCTGCAACTGGATTGCACGCGCTTCACGCCGCCGCGCAAAGCCTCGCCGCAGGGTGAGCTGTTCTAGCCGCCGTCGTCGAAGCGCCGGCGCAGTGCATCGACCTTCGTGCCGTTGTCACCGGCAAGCCGGCGAAAGCCATCGCTGATCGCCGCATGTCCGGCCACGCCTTTCCAGAACTGGCTGGCCCAGTCTGCGGCCTGCCGCCAATGCGACAGCGCCGATGGTGTCGGGGGTGGCGGATCGAACGTGCGCATCACCACCGCGCCACTGCCATCCGGCCGGTACAACATCGGCAGCATGTCGTAGCTGGGTGCGGGAACCCAAGGCAACATGTCGTCAAGATGGAAACCGAGGTTGCCGAAATGCATGTCGGTGTTGCCGATCAGACGGCCGAACCACCAGCGGCGTTGCACCTCGGCGAGGCCGTCATCGTCCAGCCAGTCGCTCGCGCGCATGCGACGCGCGGCCGTGACCCAGTCGTCGCGCTGGCCGGCATGGGCGTCGTCCCATGCCGCGAGGGTGCAGAAACCGCGACGGCCATGTGCGCCGATGCGGTCGAAGCGGGTGGCCTCAAGGCACAGTCGCCCTTGCGACCAGACCAGCTCGGTATGCGCGCTGGCCTGCCCGTGCTCCGCGAGCAGTGTGCCGGCGAGATGTTCGCAGATCAAAAGATCCGCCCAACGCCGTGCCGCGAAATTGCCGTCCACGGGTTCGCTGAACTTCACGATGACGTGGCGCGTGTCGCCTGCGCCGTCGGCGACGCAGGCGGTGAATTTGGGTTGTTCGCCCGCGGCGGAGGAACCGACCAGTTCGCCGGCGAGCGCGGCTTGCGCGCGCGCGTCATAGACGGTTTCGCGTGATGCTGCGTCGATCGGGTCGGGTTGGTTGCGGAGGGCGTGCTCCAGCGCGGCATCACCCAGCACGAAATCGCCGGGGCCGTCTTCTCCGTGCAGAAGCAGCGCGGCCAGTACGGCGTCATCGTTCCAGCGTGCGATATCGGTGGGCAGCCCCAATTCGCGCGCCCAGCGATGCGCGAACCCGCGACCGAGAAAGCCTTGTGGCCGCTGATCGTCGAGAAACCACGGCAGGCCGGGAAACAATCCTTCCGCGAATTCGCCGCGTAGCCAGGCAAGTGCATCCTTTGCCGTCACCAGGCAAGCCCCGCCGTGCAAGGCGGTCAGGCGTCCGAATTCTTGCGGCCGGCCGCGCGCGTCGATGCGGTACAACGGCCAGTCCGAGCCCAATCCCCGCACGTCGCGCACGGCGGCATAACGCGTGCGGCGCCCGCGGCCAATCCGCGCCGCACGTTCGCCAGCCATCGACACCGCGCGCGAGACGCTGGGTTGACTGATGCCGAGTGCGGCGCCCAGATCGCGTGCGCCGGTGATGCCGCGCGTGCGCAGGACATCCAGCAAGGGTTCGGCAGGGGGGCGGGTGTGTACCATGGTTGAATAGATACATGAATAGATGTATCAAGTCAATGTCTTTTACAATCAATCATATAAATATACATATGTATTTATTTTGAATAGATAATTGGATGAGCCAAGAGCATATGTCCGGTTTCTTCGGTGCGCGCACGCAGCTTGCCTGGATTGCACGCGCTTCGTGTCGCCGCGCAAAGTGGCGCCGTGCAGGGGAGGTTTTGATCGTGTACTCAAGCTGCGCGTCGGCATGCTCGTGGCCGCGGGCCAGCTGCTGGCGTGCATCGGGCCGCGCTGCTGCAGCGGCAACAGAACGCCTGAAGACATGCGCGGCGGGTGCGTCCACCCGCCGCCTGCTTGTCGTCTCCGGACGGCGGCTTACTTCGCCGCCAGGTATTGACCGAACCAATCCAGCGTGCGGTGCAGGATGTCAGCCTGATCGGCGTGGTTGGCGATGTGGTGACCCTGGTTGGCGTACACCACCAGCGTGGTCGGCACGCCCAGCGTTTTCAGCGCATGCCAGTATTCGAACGATTGCGGCGCGGGACATTCCTCGTCGCGCTCGCCGACCACGACCAGCGCCGGGGTGTGGTCGTGCGTGATGAAGTTGATCGCGGAGCTTTTCGCGTAGGCCGCCGGATCGGCGTACACCGAGGCGCCGAAGAACGGGATCATCCAGCCGTCGATCTGGTTCTCACCGTAATAGCTCTTCCAGTCGGACAGCCCGGCGCCCGCAACCACTGCCTTGAAGCGGTTGGTTTGCGTGGGCGCGAACATGCTCATGAAGCCGCCGTAGCTCCAGCCCATCATGCCCAGCCGGTTGTTGTCGATGGGCGCGATCTTCTCGACCTTGTCCACGCCCGCAAGGATGTCATCGAGGTCACCGTAACCCATCTGCCCGCGGATCGCCTGCGCGAACTTCTCGCCTTCGCCGAAACTGCCGCGCGGGTTGGGCAGCAGCACGAAGTAGCCGAATTCCGACAGCGCGGCCGCGCTCGAATCCCAGTTCGGCAGGTTGGCCCAGGACGGGCCGCCATGCACGTACACGATCATCGGATACGTCTTGTGCGGATCGTAGTCGGCCGGGTAGATCAGCCAGCCCTGGACGCGAAAGCCACCGCTTTTCCATTCCACCGACTCGGCCTTGCCCCAGGTGTGCTTGAGGCCGGCATTGATGGAAGTAACCGCCGGCGGTGGTTGGGTGCCGAGTACGCCCGAGTGGACTTCCGGCGCCGCATCGAAACCGCTTTGCGAAAACGCGATTTTGCGGGTGTCGTGGTTGTCCGATACCGATACCCCGAACGCCGCGCGGCCATCGCCGATGTAACCCGGCACCGTGAACCACAGGCGCGTTTGCCGTGCGGTGTTGCCTTGCAGCGTGTACTCGGTCACCTGCACCTTGCCGTCGGCGATCTGGTTGACCATCAGGCTGCGCGGCGCGAGGAAGCGAAACCACGACGGCGTAACCTTGCTGTCGGGCGTCAGGTTCACGGGCTCGCCGCCGCCCGCGGGCACGCTATAGATATCTCCGCCGGTGGCGCCGCGGTCGCTCATCAGGCCGCCGATGAACAGGATGCGCGCGGCATCCGGCGACCAGCGCGGCAACGCGATCTGCAACCCGTGCAAGGAGCCCTTCACTGTGCCGGGATCGACGATGATGCGCGGCGCGGCGTCAGGTTTGGCTTCCTGCACGTACAGCTTGGCCGTCCACCAGTTGTTGTCGCCCGGCGGCGGCGCGGCGGTGTAGGCGACGCGGTTGCCGATCGGCGAAAGCCGGAATTCGTAAACGTACAAACCATCCGGGGTGAGGATTTCAGGCTTGCCGCCCGCGGCCGCGACGCTGGCGACGCGTTCCACCTGCACGTCGGTTTCGCCGATCACGCCCACGCGCGGGTTGCCCGATGCCGTCGCTTCCGGCAGGCGGGTCGCGCCGGGCACGTACAGGAATGCGATGCGCTTGCCGTCGCGGCTCCATTGCATGCCACTGGCGTAGCCTTCGAGATCAGCGACCTTTTTCGGCGCGGAACCGGCATTGAGGTCCAGCGTCCAGATCGCGCCGTGGATCGGTTTGGTGTTGGAGGGATCGATCTTGCAACGCGTGAGCACCGCCAGCGTGTTCCATCGCGGCGCCCAGCGCAGGCCTTCTTCGTGGCAGCCGCCCGGTATCGCGACCGCGTGTGCGTGCTGCCCGTTCCAGGCACCCAGCATCAGCTCGGTCTTGTCGTGGTGCGACACGATCCATGCGAGGTGCTGACCGTCGTAGGACAGGGCCACCGCCGAAATCCGGTTCACCTTCGCGCGCTGCGCGAGGATCTGCTCAATGCGTGCGTTTTCGGGCGAGGTGCCCCCGGATGCGGGGGGCGCTTTGGCAAAGCCGATGGGCGTCGCGATCAATGCCGCAAGCACGACGGACGGGATCAAGCCGGGATGTGAGGATCGCATGCTGCACCACGGGTCAAGGCGATCCGCCGACCGTACACCCTGGCATCCGGGGGTGCCAAGTGCCGGCTGGCATGGTCGTGCCGGAAACACAGCTATTGACCGGACGAGCGTCGCGAGTGGCTGGTCGTGCTCGTGCCGGATTCGCGGGCAGCCAACTCTTCGATATTGTCGTGCCGCCCAGGCGTATGGTCGTCCCGCGCGTCGGCATCGGACCGGGCCTGCCGCGCCTGCGCCAGCGCTTCCATTTGCTTCTTCAGTGCGTCCAGTTGCACGGTGTGGCGGTGCAACGCGGCCATGATCGCCCACAACAGGATGCACAGGACGATGAGCAGGATGCCGATGTCGGTGATGGTCACAGCAATCTCCTCGCAGCCGGAAGCAGCCGGCAGATGCGACAGGCTGGACGAAAAACCCCGGTTGTTCCCCGCGGCGCGCTCCGACCCTGTGTGCCTAGGATACAAGCAACTTTTGTGCCGGGATGCGACGACGGGCACGGGTTTCGAACGCGCCCCGTCGGCTGAACAGCGCATTCGAGGCGCGCCGCGCGGTTCAGGCGGACGCATTGTTGCCGCGGCGGCGCTGTCAACGCACGGTGTGCGCTGGATCGGCTCCGCGTTGGAAGATGCGCCGTTCGATGTGTGCGGTGAAATCACGTGTCACGCGTTCCATTCACGTGCATTGGCAAATGAAAATCGAGTGTTTATTCGTGATTCAATTAGATAAACACGTTCATGTTTCATGCGAGCACATGAACGGGAATTTCACCGCAATATTCTGAAATATTCAGCACGAGTTTCATCGTGCTGCACATACTGGAGCTTTCCGCAAAACAGACTGGTCCAGGATGATCCCAGAGGCGCACACGGTTTTGTCGGCATGCATGGTTTCGGTTGGCGCATCGGCACTCGGTCTGTGCGTATTGGTGCCCATCAGCAAACCGTGCGGTCTGCTCGACTACCCGGATGCGCGCAAGCGGCATGGTTTTGCGACGCCGCTGGTCGGTGGACTCGCGATCTTCGTGGGTGTGCTGGCGGGCTGGTTGTGGCTCGGCCGGATGGATCGGTTTGGCAACACGGTGCTGGCGACGGCTTTCGTCCTGGTTGCGCTCGGCGCGCTCGATGACCGTTACAACCTGCGCGTCAGCGTGCGCGTCGCGGTGCAGATGGCGGCGGTCCTGTTCGTGATCGGTACCACCGGCGTGTACGTGCATTCACTCGGCACCCTGGCGGGGCACGACCTCACGCTCGGATGGCTCGGGATTCCATTCACGATCGTCGCGGTGATCGGCCTGATCAATGCGTTCAACCTGATGGATGGCATCGACGGCTTGGCCGGCTGCCTTGCGCTCGTGAGCGTCGGGTCGATTGCGTTGTTCGGCATTTCACGCACGGTCACCCCGCTGAGCGTGATCGTGTTGCTGCTGGCCGCGGCGTTGTATCCGTACCTGGTGTCGAATCTCGGCATGCTGGGCCGCAAGGCCAAGGTGTTCCTGGGCGATGCCGGCAGCGTGGTGCTGGGTTACGTGATCGCGTGGACGCTGATCGTGTTGAGCCAAGGCACGCCGCGCAGGATTTCCCCCGGACTGGTGCTGTGGTGCGTGGCGTTGCCGGTGATGGATACGCTGGCGGTGATGCTGCGCCGCATGCAGCGCGGCGTCTCGCCATTCACCGCGGACCGCACCCACATCCATCATCTGTTGATGAATGCAGGGTTGGAACCCAGCCGCACCCTGGTTTCGCTGGTGGTATTCGCGGCGGTGTTGCCGTTCGTGGGGTTCGTCATCCACGGCACGCTGGGGTCGATTGCGAACCTGATCGCGTTCGCGGTCATGCTGGCGCTGTGGTGTGTCTTCACCGCACGGCTGGAGCGCAAGCAACGAATCGCACAGCGTGAATCGTCGAGCACGACGCTCGCGCCGGTGCCGGACCCGGCGCATTCTGAAAGCGTGTCGGTACGCTGACCCCTTCGGTTGCTTGATCGCGCAGCCGCAGCTCACGCGGGTGCCGCGTGCAATCCACCGGCGGGTGCAAGCAAATTGCGATACACCTCGAGCGTGCGCCGGTTGACGATGCGCTCGTCGAACAAGGCCAGGGCCTTGGCACGCGCGGCGTTGCCGAGCCGTGTCGCGAGTTCGGGTGAATCCAGCAAGCGTGCCATGGCGTTGGCCAGTGCGCCGGCATCGCGCGGCGCGATCAACAAGCCGTCCTTGCCGTCGGTCACCACGTCGCGGCAGCCGGGCATGTCCGTGGTGATCAGCGGCAGGCCGCAGGCCGCGGCTTCGGTGAGCGATGTCGGCAGCCCTTCGCGGTAATAGCTGGGCAGTACCACGATGTCCACCGACGCATACAGGGCGCGCATGTCACCGACGTGGCCCAGCCATTCGAGCGTGCCCTCTTCGACCCATTCCTTCAGCATCGCCTCGGGCACCGACGCCGGGTTGCCCGGATCGGGCATGCCGGCGAGCAGAAAGCGGACTTGCCTGCCCTGCGCGCGCAGCGTTCGTGCAGCCTCGGCGTACTCCGCGATGCCCTTCTCCCACAGCAGCCGCGCCGCCAGCAGTACGCAAGGTTGCCGGCCCAGTGTGTTGTGGCGCGGACGCGGGACGTAACGCGTGCAATCCACGCCCGCGCCCGGGATCAGATCCACACGGTCGGGTTCGACCAGCTTCAGCGTCTCGAAAGCCGCCTTGTCGTCGGGGTTCTGCAGGATCAACTGCGCCCTGCGGCCACCCATGGCGGAGCGCAACAGCCTGCGCACCACGGGGCGCAACAGGCGCGCCTTGCGATCGTTGCTCGCGAACACGTAGCCCAGGCCATCCACCGAATTGATGCGCGAGGGCACGCGCGCCATGCGGGCCGCCAGCGACCCGTACACGGCGCACTTGATGGTGAAGTTGTGCAGCAGGGTCGGTTGTTCGAAGCGAAGCATCCGCGCCACCCGCAACAGCAATGCGGATTCGCGCAACGGATTCACGCTGCGCCGGTCCATCCCCAGCGGTTGCCAGCGCAGGCCGAGTGCGCGCAAGCGCGGGCCATATTCTCCGGGCGGCGACACCAGCAGCACGTCGTAGCCTTCGCCTTGCAGCGCCAGGGCCAGCGAACGGCGAAAATTGAACAGGTACCAGTCGGTATTCGCGAAAAGAACGATTTTCTGCATTTCGACCTCGGCTGCGGGGTGGTGGTACGACCTCCCCCTTGGGCCGCGGTGATGCAACTGCGAGTGATGCTTCGAATCAGCCGCTCGCCGGGCAGGCGGCGCGTACTTGATGAATCGCATCCAGGAATTGCGGGAAACTGGTTGCCACGGGCCCGGGTTTGGGGCCGAGCGGACCGTCTTTCTGCCAGGCGCTGCTGGATCCGAAGATCCACACGTATTGTTTCGACGTGGCGAAGGCCGTCTGCAGGCGCCGCTTGAATTGCGCGGGACTTTCGCGGGCCGACTTGTCCTTGGCGTTGGGGCCGAGCGGCCACAGGCCCGGGGCTATGCTGAAGTTCGAACCCAGTTCGTCGCGTGCCTCCATCTTTTTGTGGAAGCGCTGCGATGCCTGTTGCATGAATGGCGCGATCCGTTCCGCGTGGGCGCTGTAGGTGAACTCCGTACCGATCACCACATGCGACCACGGGATGGAAAGCAGGCCCTGCACGAACGGGACGGCCAGCGAATAACCGCCGTGGTGGGTGCTGGCCCAGTCACTGGCTGACTTCTGTTCGTGCTCGGCTTCCCGCAGCACGTCCGGCAGGATGATCAAGGTCATTCCTGGGTAGGCGTCGTGCATGGCCTTGCCCATCTTGCGGCCTTCCTGCTCCACCGTCTTCGCGAGTTCCGGGCCGCCGGCCGAGCCACCCCAGGTGGGTGCGTACGGTTCGAGGTCCAGCGCAAGACCTTTCAACCCCGCGTATTTCGCCAGCGCCGCGGCATTGGCGAGGTTCCGGGTGGCGTCCTGGTTTGCCTTGGCATCGTGCCAGTCGTGCCCCTTGTACAGCGCGATCTTTATGAAATTGTCGGTGACGCCTTGTCTGGAATAAATCGACTGGAATCGGCGCAGCAATTTCCAGGTTCCGGAATCCGGATTGGTGCCGACATTGGTCTGCCAATCGCCGACGATGTAATTAACCATGAAACCCTGGATACCCACTGTCTTGCCCCAATAAGCCGCCTGCTGTGGGTTGGTTTGCTTGTGGATGTTCAAACCCGCTGTCATCAGGAGTTTCGGACACGCCGGCCATGCCGGCCTGCTGGCCAGTCCGCCCAGCACCAGCGCGCAGCAACACACGGTGAGTCGCCAGTGGCGACATCCCCTAGTTTGGGTTTTCATCGGGATTCCGTGCGATGCAGGAAACCCATTTGATACCACCCATGCAAAGTTGCGTAAAGACAATCGCGCACGGGCGTTCAGGCTGGCGCAGGTTCGCGGTGAGCTGGCGTTCAGCGGCGAGCTGAATAGCCGTATTTTTGCAGGCGTTCCGCCAGCACTTCTTCCAGGGTTTCCTGCTGTTCTGTGGTCAGGTTTTCCCGCCACTTGTCGTTGGCTGTTTTAAGCGGATGCGCCCTGATCGAACGCTCGAAACGCGCGGACCAATCCAGCTCGCAGAATGTCGCGACCTTCCGGAAGGTCGCGACGGGGTCGTCGATGAACTCCTCGTAGCGGATTTGCAGCAGGTTTTCGCCGGGCAGGTTGCGGGTGGCCTCGTCCATCGCGGCCATCAACAGCTTCCACTGGATACCGGCGAGTGCCACGAACGATTTGCCGTGGCGTTCCCATTCGGCTTGCTGCGCCGGATCGAGATCGCCGAAACCCCATAGCGGCGGGCCCTTCCAGCCGCGCCAGAACCCCACCGCCAGCAGTGAACTGGCCACGGCCCGGCCATCCCGGTACACGTTGATGAATTTCGCGTGCGGGAATATTTCGTGCAAAAAACCGACGCGGGGCCAGCCGGTGATCTTGATCAACGCGCGCTGCCGATGCGAAGTGACGAGCTGTGCCAGCGCGGGCGGGATTCTGCGCAGGTGCGCGGGTTCGACATCCGAACCCAGCAGGTCGCGGCAGGGTTGCGCGAAACCGTGGCAAAGATGTTCCCAGTATTGGTAACGTTCGCCCGGTCGCAAATAGCGGGTCAGAAACTCCCCGAGCAGCGGCCAATGGGCGGTGCGCAACAACGCCCGGTTCAGGCCCGGGTGCGCCGGAAACAAATCACACAGCGGCGACTGCCACGCGACATTCGGGTGCTCGCAGAACATCCGGTGAAACACGGTAGAGCCGCTGCGGCCGGCGCCGACGATGAAGATGGGTTTGGCGATGCCGGCTCCACTCCGGTTGGCTTGCCGTTCGGCCATGGATTGTCGATTCCTTTGATCCGTGGATCTGCGTGGTCCACGGATGGATATGCGCAAACCGGATGAGGGTCGGGTACAGGGATGCAGCGCCGCTGCAATGCCGCCGTGCGGGCAGTACCGGGAGCGTACCGAACCGTACCTGATGCGTGACCAAATGGCGGCGGCCGGTCGAGGCGGTCGTTCAGGCAGGCGGGGGCATCGTATCGGCCACCGTGCGACGTTGCGCACGTGCTTGTTGGAGATAAAGTCCCGAATGTGTGGAATTGCCGGATTCTGGGATGTGGCCCGGCGCCTCGATGCCGATCAGGGCGCGGCCGCCGTGCACAAGATGACGGATGCGATTCGTCACCGTGGCCCGGACGATGCCGGCAGGTACCACGATCGCGACACCGGCATCTGGCTCGGCCATCGACGCTTGTCGGTGGTCGACCTGTCGCCCGAAGGACACCAGCCCATGGCGTCGGCGAGTGGTCGCTACGTCATGGCCTACAACGGCGAGGTCTACAACCATCGTCGCCTGCGCCCGGAACTGGAGACACACGGCACACGTTTTCGCGGGCATTCCGATACCGAGGTGATGCTGGCCGCGATCGAACGGTGGGGACTCGACGCAGCCGTGCAGCGATTCGTCGGGATGTTCGCGTTCGCGCTGTGGGATCGGCAGGATCGGACCTTGACGCTGGTGCGCGATCGCCTCGGCATCAAGCCGCTGTACTACGGCTGGACCGGGACGCTGTTCGCGTTTGCATCCGAACTGAAGGCGATCGCCGCCTTGCCGGGCTTCGCTGCGCCGGTGGATCGCGGCGCGCTGTGCCTGCTGCTGCGCCACAACGACATCCCCGCGCCGTATTCGATCTATCAAGGGATTTGCAAGTTGCCGCCCGGTGCGATGCTGCGCATCGGCGCCGATGAGGTCGCGAGCGCCGGTGCGGTGGCGTCGCTGACCGCGCGCGTGCATCCGTACTGGTCGGTGGCGGATGCCGCGATGTCCGACCGATCGGACATGTCCGATGCGGATGCGGTCGAAGAGCTCGATCGCCTGCTGCGCGACGCGATTGCATTGCGCATGGAAGCGGATGTGCCGCTGGGCGCCTTCCTTTCCGGCGGCGTGGATTCGTCGGCGGTGGTGGCGCTGATGCAGGCGCAGTCCGCGCGCCCCGTGCAGACCTTTTCGATCGGATTCCACGTCGAGGCCCACGACGAGGCGAAGTACGCGAAGGAAGTCGCGCGCCACCTCGGCACCGAGCACCACGAGTTGTATGTTTCAGGGCAGGACGCGCTGGACGTCGTGCCGAAGTTGCCGACGATGTTCGACGAGCCGTTTTCCGACTCCTCGCAGATACCGACGTACCTGGTGTCGAAGCTGGCGCGCGGCCGGGTTACGGTTTCGCTGTCGGGTGACGGCGGGGATGAATTGTTCGCCGGTTACAGCCGCTACACGTGGGCGCTGCGGCTGGGTCGCTGGCTGGATTCGCTGCCGCGCGGCGTGCGCGGCAGCTTGGCCCGTTCGCTTGATGCACGTCCGCATTTATACGAGGCGTTGTTGCACGGCGCCAGCCATTGCCTGCCACGGCGGCTGCGTATCCGGAATCCGGGGACGAAAACCGGATTGCTGGGCCGGATGCTGCAAACCGCTTCCGTCGACACACGCTACCGGCTGCTGACTTCGCACTGGCTCGATCCGGCGGCCATCGTGCTGGGCGCCGAAGAGCCGATGGCCGCGACCGCCGATTTCGAACACTGGCCCGGCCTCGGCGACCCCGTGGAACGCATGATGTACAGCGATTTGATCGGCTATCTGCCCGACGACATCCTGGTCAAGCTGGATCGCGCCAGCATGGCGGTGAGCCTGGAGGCGCGCGTGCCGCTGCTGGATCATCGCGTGGTGGAGTTTGCATGGCGCGTCCCGATGCGGCAGAAGCTGCGCGACGGCGCGGGCAAGTGGTTGCTGCGCCAGGTGTTGTACCGCTACGTGCCGCGCGCATTGATCGACCGGCCCAAGAAGGGTTTCAGCGTGCCAATCGAAAGCTGGTTGCGCGGACCGCTGCGCGATTGGGCGGAAGCGCTGCTCGACGAACGCCGCTTGCGCGAGCAGGGCTATTTCGATCCGGCGCCCATCCGCAGGATGTGGGCCGATCACCTCGCGGGACGCGTGCGCGAGCACCACCGGCTGTGGGACATATTGATGTTCCAGGCGTGGCTTGCGCAGAGCGGTACGAATCTGTCCACGCTCCCCCAAACAGTTTCATCGCTGGTTGTGTCCCCTGACGTGGTGTAACTGAGGTCACCGGTGGTGCTCGGGTTTAGGGTTTGGGTTGCGACACCTGACCCCACCCGAGGAACCACCGATGACCGAAGAGATGATGCAACTG
>SCQS01000071.1 GCA_004299705.1 Rhodanobacteraceae bacterium
GGGGCGGCCTGCTGCCCGATCCACGCGCGGCGTGGCCGCGCAACGACGCCTGCGGCCCCGCACACGCCACCACCCTCAAATAAGCGAACACCATGGCGCCCGATTCCGGCATCCCGCAGCGAAGTTCCGCTGGACGCCGCGTTGACACATTGCGACCCACCCTTCCAAAGTAGAAGGCATGGGTGGCACGAGTTCGCGAGTCCGGCGAGCCGCCGCAGCACCGCAGGAGATATCCGATGTCGATTCCCGTTCGCCAACAATTCAAGGTTGCCCGCTACATCATCGGGCGCAGGTTGCGAGGTGTCAGTCGCTATCCGCTGACGTTGATGCTGGAGCCCTTGTTCCAGTGCAACCTGGCCTGCCCAGGCTGCGGCAAGATCGACTACGACGCGCACATTCTCAAACAACGCCTCAGCGTCGAGGAGTGCCTGGCCGCGGTCGACGAGTGCGGTGCGCCGATGGTGTCGATTCCCGGCGGCGAGCCGCTGGTGCACCACGACATCAAGCAAATCGTCGAGGGCATCATCGCGCGCGGCAAGTACGTGTACCTGTGCACCAACGCGCTGCTGCTGGAAAAGAAGCTCGACCTGTTCACGCCGTCACCGCAACTCACGTTCTCGGTGCATCTGGATGGCTTGCGCGAACGCCACGACGAAAGCGTGGGCCGCGAGGGCGTGTTCGACATCGCGGTGTCGGCGATCCGCGCCGCCAAGCAGCGCGGTTTCCGGGTCAACATCAACACCACGCTGTTCACCACCGCCAAGCCGGACGAGGTCGCGGAGTTCTTCGACTTCGCGAGCAACGATTTGAAAGTGGACGGCATTACGGTGTCGCCGGGCTACCACTACGAACACGCGCCGCGCCAGGACGTGTTCATGGGCCGCCGCGAATCCAAGGAACTGTTCCGCAGCATCTTCAAGCGCCGGAAGGCCACGCGCAGCAAGTGGTCGCTGTCGCATTCCAGCCTGTTCCTCGATTTCGTGTGCGGCAACCAGGGCTACCAGTGCAGCGCGTGGAGCATGCCCTGCCGCAACGTGTTCGGCTGGCAGAAGCCGTGCTACCTGCTGGTGGACGAAGGCTACGAGAAGACCTTCGCAGGCTTGATGAACAACACGGACTGGGACAACTACGGCGTTGGCCGCAATCCCAAATGCGCGAACTGCATGGCGCATTGCGGATTCGAAGGCACCGCGGCCGACGATTCGTTCCGACATCCGCTGAAGGCGCTGTGGGCCAGCCTGCGCGGCCCGAAACTCAACGGGCCGTTCGCCGCCGATCCGCCGATCCTGTACGACACACCGGATCCGAACCAGCGCCACGTCCCGCACAGCAACGTCCCGAACGCGCATTTCGGCGGTATCCAGCACTGACGGTAGTGCCGGATACTCCGCGCGCGTCAGTTGCTCAGGTCCACGACGCCCTTGGTACTGAGGCGCTCGGTGACGGCACCGATCCCGTTCTTCTGGATGTCCGAATCCACCTGGCTGCGATACAGCGTGATGTACGAAATGCCCTCGATGATCACGTCGTAGATCTTCCAGCCGCCGGAACTGCCCTTGTGGAAGGCATAATCGACCGCCACCGTGTCGCCACCACGCTGCAGCACCTGCGTGCGTACCAGTACGCGCTGCTGGTTGGGCGAAGACTGCGTCGGCAACACGGTCACGTGGACTTGTTCGAAGTCGATCAGCCCTTTCGCAAAACCACGCGAAAGCGCACTGTAAAACGCACGGTTGAACGCGACCCGCTGCGCCGGCGTCGTCTTGACTGCGTATTGGCCAAGTACGAGCAATGAAGCGAAGGGCAGGTCGAAATTCGGCAGCACCACGCGGTCGATGATGCGCGTCATCTGCTCCGGATGCTGCTTCAGTTCCGCATGGTGACCGTCGACCGCATGGCTCAACTGGTCCACCATGCCCTGGACGATCTGTGTGGGGGTTTCAGCGGCGGTGGCTGCGCGCGAGGGCGCGGCGCCGACCAGGCCCAGGAGCACCACCATCAACAGGGAGCCAAGCGTGCGGCGTATGCTCATCCCGTTGTTCCTCGCAATAGACATGCCTCGTGACCACGTCGAACCTGTTCGTGATGATACGCAAACCACGGCGTCAGGTAAAACGTCGGCGCTGTTCGACAACACACACGCATGGACAGGACGGCGTGGTTCCGCGCACGCTTGAAACCGGTTACCTTGCCGAGCAGCGGCGGAAATCATCCTTGCGTAAGCTCCGTGCCGCCCCCACCAACGGTTCTACATGCACTGCAACGCTTGCCCACGCCTCTTGCGCGGCATCCTCGTCGCCGGCCTGACGCTCGCCTTGACTGCGTGCGCGATCGCGCCGCCGCGGGCGGAAGGCACCGACGACCCCTTCCAGGGCTTCAATCGCAAGATGTACGCGTTCAACATGACCGCGGACAAATACGTGATGCGTCCCGTCGCCAAAACCTACGTCAAGGTCACCAGCACCGAGGTACGCACACACATCAGCGATTTCTTCGACAATCTGCGCACACCGGTCACGATCATCAACGAAGTGTTGCAGGGGCGTCCCGGTCCGGCGCTGGATTCGACCGCGCGTTTCCTGATCAACAGCACCGCCGGCCTGCTCGGTTTCTTCGACCCGGCCACCCGCCTGGACGTGCCGCAGCACCCCACCGATTTCGGGGTGACGCTGGCGCACTGGGGCGTGCCGGAAGGCCCCTACCTGATGCTGCCGTTCATCGGGCCCACCACCGTACGCGACGTGTGGCGGCTGCCGGTGGACAGCTATTTCGACCCGATGGACTGGTACGTGCGCGAGAACAGCTTGAAATGGCATGCGGAATACGCGCCCAACGTGTTCTACTTGGTGACCGTGCGTGCCAGCGCGTTGCCTTACGACAAGATTCTGGATTCCGCGGTAGATCCGTATGCATTCGTGCGCGATGCCTATCGCCAGCACCGCCTGTACGAGGTTTATTACGGCAACCCGCCGCTGTCGGCCATCGAGACGCTGCAAGGCAGCAACGCCAGCGAGGAAAACACGCAGACCATCGAGAAACTGCTGGAGCAGCAACGCCAATACGAAAAGACCCACGGCTCCAGCGCGACGCCGGCATCGCCGGCGACGGCACCCGCGCCAGCGTCCAGTTCCGGCCCTGCGCCCGCAACGAGCGTACCGATGCCCGCGTCCAGCTCCGGCCCGGCGTCGGCGGGTTCCGCGAATTGACATGGCGCAGTCCATGCCGGCCGCAGCATGCAAGCCTCGCTTGATCGTCACGGCGGATGATTTCGGTCTGCACGAGGCCGTCAATGAAGCGGTCGAACGCGGTTGCCGCGACGGCGTGCTGCGGGCGGCCAGCCTGATGGTGGCGGCGCCCGCGGTCACGGACGCCATCGCGCGGGCGCGGCGCTTGCCCGGTCTTGCCGTGGGCCTGCACCTGGTGCTGACCGACGGCTCCGCGTTGCTGCCGCCCACGCGCATCCCCGACCTCGTCGACGCTTCCGGACAATTCGACGACGCGATGGTGCGCAACAGTTTTCGCTTCCTGCGGCGCAACGTGCGCCGTCAACTCGCGGACGAAATCCGGGCCCAGTTCGAGGCCTTTGCCGCTACCGGCCTCAGCCTCGATCACGTCAACGCCCACAAGCACTTTTATCTCCACCCTGTCATCCTGTCGCTGGTGCTGGCGATCGGCCCGGCGTTCGGCATGCGCGCGATGCGATTGCCGAACGAGCCGGGCACGGAATTCTGGTTGCGCCCCTGGGTGGCCTTGATGCGGCGAAGGATGGAACGAGCCGGCATGCTCCACAACGACCACGTGTTCGGCATCCGCCGTAGCGGCCGCATGGACGAGCCCGCGTTGCTGGAAGCGATATGCAACCTTCCGGATGGCGTCTCCGAGTTGTATCTGCACCCCGCGACACGCGACGATGCATCGATACACATTCCCGGCTACCGGCGCAGCGACGAGTTGGCTGCCCTGCTGTCGCCACGCGTGCGGGAGGCGGTCGCCGAACGCTGCGTGCCGTGTCGCGGATTCCGCGACCCCGCGGTGGCCGCCGCGTGAACATGAAGCGGTTCAGCCAGGTGGCCGGCCTGCTGGGCCTTGCGGCCGCGATCGTTCTGGTCGTGGTCGCGGGCTGGCGTCCGGTATCCGCCGCGATCGGACGCGCGGGCTGGCCGCTGTTGTGGCTGCTGCCGTTCCACGTCCTGCCGTTGCTGCTGGACGTGTTCGGTTGGCGCGTGTTGCTGTCCCCGCGCGACCCCAAGCGGCGTGCCGGCGTGCCGATACTGTTCTGGATCGCCGCGATCCGCGAAGCCAGCAACCGCCTGCTGCCGCTGGCCAACATCGGCGGCGAGATCATCGGCATCCGGCTGCTGCAGTGGCGCGGCGTGGCCACGGCCGCAGCCGCGGCGAGCGTGGTGATGGAAGTCCTGCTCACGGTCGTCAACCAGTATCTCTTCATCGGGCTGGGCATCGTGCTGCTGATCGTGACGACCGCGCGCACGAACGTACTCGATTCGGCGCTGATCGCGTTGGCGATCAGCCTGCCTGTGCCGGTCGCGCTGGTCGCGCTGCTGCGCTACGGCAACGTGTTCGCACGGATCGAATCGCTCGCGAGCAAACTCCTGGGCGGCAGCGCGGCGCGGATTGCCGAAATGATCAACGGCTTCCACCTCGATCTCGAAATCCGCGCGTTGTACGCGCACCCGGGACGCCTGTTCGCGGCGGGCGCATGGCAATTGCTCGGGATGGTCGTCGGCAGTTTCGAGAACTGGCTGATCCTGCGACTGCTGGGGCATCCGGTCGGCGCCATCGACGCGATCGCACTGGAGGTGCTGACCCAGGCGGTGCGCCACATCTTTTTCGTGGTACCGGCGACGCTGGGAATCCAGGAAGGCGGCTTGATCCTGCTCGGCGATATGATCGGGCTGCCCGCCGACATCAGCGTCGCGTTGTCGCTGGTCAAGCGGATGCGGGAAGTTGCATTCGGGGTGCCCGCCCTCATCTCCTGGCAATGGGCCGAAGTGCACAGGGTGCGCAGGCAGTGGCGCGACGAGGCGCGGCGCAACGCATCCGACGCCGACGGTTCGCGGCCGTGAAGGACGATTCAGCGGGAGCCCGGATGTCAAGCATGCCTGACGACACGACGAGTAGCGACGCCGACCATGCGATGAGGCACTGGCAGGGCGCGGAGTCCGGCCCGATCGCGATCGGTTCCGCTGCGCACATGCGGCTGTTCTGCCGGATGCTGCTCGACACCCACAACCCTTACAAGCCCGCGATCATGGTGTGGCCGCAGCTGGCGCCGGACGCGCTGCAGCGCATCACTTCGCTGCCGATCTGGGACATCGCGGTGCAGACCGAAGGCCGCGCGATGCTGCGCGCGCGCGCCTACGCCGACACGGTGCGCGACCCCTTGCTGCACGAGGCGCTCTGCATGGACGCCGGCGAAGAGGCGCGCCACAAGGTCGTCCTTGGCCATCTCGTCCAGAGCTACGGCATTCCATTGGAGCCGGAACCCGAATACGCGATGCCGGAGGATCCGGAGTGGGACTGGCTGGTGACCGGCTACAGCGAATGCATCGACAGTTTCTTCGGCTTCGGTCTGTTCGAGTCGGCCAAACGCACCGGCTACTTTCCGGCCGAACTGGTGGAAACCTTCGAACCGGTGATCCAGGAAGAAGCGCGCCACATCCTGTTCTTCGCCAACTGGGTCGCGTGGTACCGCCGGCAACTGCCATGGTGGCGGCGCCCCGCGTTCCGGCTCCGGGAATTGCGGGTATGGGCGTTCCTGGTGTGGGAGCGCATCGGCATCGCCAAGGGGCTGGACAGCAAGGGCCAGGTGCAGGACGCGAACTTCGCCCTCAGCGGCGGCGGGCAGCTCAACGACGAACTCAAGGTCGGCGAACTGCTGCGCCTGTGCCTGATCGAGAACGATCGCCGGATGGCGGGTTACGACCCTCGCCTGCTGCGTCCCCGCATCGTGCCCCGCATGGCGCGACTGGCGCGCCTGTTCCTGCGCTGATCACGAGTCCCGCGATGCCTGGCCTGCCTTGCGTCCAGCAATGGCAAAGTGCCCGCATCCATCTCGTGCGATGCCGCAGTCGAGTGGCTGCCCTGTATCGACCGAAGGCAGAGTCCAGCGAAAGTGGCGACGGGTAGCTTCCGTTGACCTGCCGCGAGATGGCATGAAGTCGCTGGATCAATGTAAGGCACGCCCCTAAAAAAACCGCGTTCCGGCCCTTTCGCACTCAGTGCAATGTTCGAGCGGCCCCGCAGCACTTCTTGAACTTCTTGCCGCTGCCGCATGGACAGGGCTCGCTGCGTCCTGTCTTGCGGGCTTCCCGGATATTCCGAACGCCTGCGGGATCCGTGGCGGTTTCCTCCCGCCGTGAAAGCCAGAACCGGTAGATGGAAGCGACGGCCGCAGCGATTGTCTCCGTGATCTTCTCGCGTTGCTCCAGCGTCCGGGTCTGTGCGTCCTCTTCATCGGTCACGCCGTCCGAACCGGGCAGGTGGATCGGTTGCAGCACATGGGCCATGACTTTGTCGTCAAACAGTGGCTGCCAATCCTCGCGGGTGAGAGCAACGCCCTGCATGAACCCGTAAGCCCAAGCTTCGCCGTCGACATAATCGCGATGCTTGCCGGGCTGTTTGAAGGAATTGAACAACGGATCAAAGTCGTCCGGATCGTGCTGCAAGCTCCAGACGATGCCATTCATGTGTCGCATGATCAGCGTCAGGATGTGTTGAGCTTGGTCGACCGTCTTGAATTCTGGAGCATCGTCCTGCCTCGCCCCCCCACCACGCCTGGCAACCAGAGGCTCGGAGCCACTGTTTTGGGACCCACGACGATTGCCGTCAGGTACCCATCAAGTTCACTGATGGGCATCGTCTCGTCCGATGCCGAATCGGAAAGCAGGAACTGATCGAGCTCGTCGATCTCCTCATCCAGAAGCGGTGCCATGCTGCGAAGCGAGGATACGGACGGCATGCCGCAGGCTCGGGATACGAAGGACATGCAATTGTTCGTGCGCTGCTTTCGCGAGGCCTGGCGAGATGAATTCAGGACACGGGATCGGTGCCATCCAAGGCAATGACACCCAATGCCCAGTGATGAACCATTTCGCGAAGTATGGTGATGTAGGCAGCGAACTCCGCTGCATGTCCACTGTCGGGGCGATCGGAAGGATGGCCTTGAACGCCTCGCACTATCCGGGAGAAGGCTGCTTCCACGTCCTCGGTACGCAGCAGCACCTTCTGCAAAGGCCAGCCCAGCCATGCACGAATGGCGTCGAGCAGCACTCTGTCGCACAAGGCGATGGTGGCGCCGGGCTGGATGGAGAAGCGCATCACCTCGTCTTCGACCGTGGCAATGGCGCGCTCCAATTGCAGGGCGTTGGGGAAATGCCCGGCGAATGCGTTGCGCACCAAGCTTCGATCACCCAGCTCGAAGCGAAACGCTTCGGCGATGGTCTCTCCATTCCCGTCCCGCGTGCCAATCCACGACTGCTCTTCACCGATGCACAGCACAGCCGGTGGATCTTGTTGCCCCGTGCAAGCCGAATCCGGATCAGCGGGGCCAAGTGGGCATCGCGGTTCCACTTTTTTGTCTCGAAACAGTCGGTGGTGGACCGGCGATGGTGCTGAAGCCCTGTCCGTGTGCCATCGCCAGCCCGCCGGATTCCGGCATCAAATCGCCGCGGGCGCCGTTTCTGGCGAGCGTCGGCGTGCCAGCAAACTGTCGAGACTCCAGTCCCCCGCGCCGTGCGCGAACAACACCAGCAGCCCGCCCGCGTCCACCAATTCGGCCATCTGGATGATCTTCTCGGTGGCATTGGCCGGATGCAGGTGGAACAGCAGTACCGCCAGCAGCGTATAGCCTGCCAGCAGGAACGCGAACAGGCGCGTTTTCCAGCCAATCAGCAGGAATACCGCACAGCCAATCTCGGTCGCAATCACCAGTGGCAACAGCCACCCCGGTACGCCATTCGATGCCATGTATCCGGCAGTACCCGCGTACTGGCCAATCTTCTCGATGCCGGCAGGCAGGAACCACGCAAAGATGAAGATGCGGGCCAACAATACAGCGGCGTTCTGGATCGATTTCATGGAGGTGTCCTCTCTGGCAATGATCATGGTGTGGCTTCGGGGTGCGGCAACCGGCATGCGGGTGGGTCAGTCGAGGTCCGGACGCGGGGCGGCATCCACCAGCACCAGTTCCGCGTCCTCGATGGCTTTCACTTGAATGCGCTCGGTGCGGCTGATCGCGGCGCCGTCGCGCGCATCCAGCACGACACCGTCGATGTCCACGCGCCCCCGCGCGGGAACGAGATAACCGTAACGGTCATCGCCGCCAAAGCGGTATTCGGTGGCTTCGCCCGCTTTCAAGGTCGCGCCAAGCACGCGGGCCTGCGCACGGATGGCGAGCGCGTCGGTGTCCCCCGCTATCCCGCTCGCGAGCGTGACGAAGCGGCCAGCACGATCGAACTTCGGGAATGGCCGCGTACCCCAGTGGGGGGCGCCGCCGGACTGATCCGGGATGATCCAGATCTGGAAAATTCTCGTGATACCCGGCTCATGGTTGTATTCGGCGTGGCGCAGCCCGGTGCCCGCACTCATCACCTGCACGTCGCCCGCGACGGTGCGCCCCTTGTTGCCAAGGGTGTCCTGGTGGCTGATCGCGCCTTCGCGTACGTAGGTGATGATTTCCATTTCGGCGTGCGGGTGTGGCGGGAAGCCGGTACCGGGCTGGATCACGTCGTCGTTCCAGACCCTCAGCGCGCCCCAGTGCATGCGTTGTGGATCGTGGTAGTCGGCGAAGGAAAAATGGTGGCGGGTGTCGAGCCAACCATGGTTGGCGCCACCGAGGAGTTCGAAGGGGCGACGTTCGATCATGCCGTTCTCCTCAAAGCCAAGGGACCATGCAAGCGAGTCTAGGCCCCGGACGTGCCCAAAGGAATAGAATAAATCTGATTTCAACTATTCTGAAATGATGATCATGGCAACGCACGGTGCTGCGCCGCCGGATCACGTCACCCATTGCCGGGGAACAAGCCATGAAGCGATTGCCGGAACTCGAAGCCTGGGCGATCTTCGCCAAGGTCGCCGAACTCGGGGCTTTCAGCCGTGCAGCGACCGAACTGTCGCTCTCTCAAGCAACCGTGTCGAAAGCGGTTGCACGGCTCGAGCAGCGCATCGGCTCCGCGCTGTTCCAGCGCACGTCCCGGCGACTCGTGCTTACCGCGAGCGGCCGCGCCGCGCTGGAACGTGCGACGCGGATCCTCGAGGAAGGCGTGGCGGTCGAGGCCGAGATGACCGAGCAGTCGGCGACCCTGCGCGGGCTGATCCGGCTGACCGCGCCCATGTCGTTCGGCATCGCACGTCTCGGCCCGCTGCTGCCGGCGTTCATCACGGCGTATCCCGACATCGAACTGGATGTCCAGCTCAATGACGAGGTCGAGGATTTGATCGCGAACCGGTACGACTTGGCGCTGCGGATCGCGAGCCTGGCGGATTCGAGCCTGCACGCGCGGCGGCTGTGCACGGTGCGCGTGCTGCTGGTGGGGGCGCCAGCCTATTTCAGGCGCCACGGCATGCCGAAGCGTCCGAGCGACCTTCGTCGCCATCGCGTGCTGGCCTACACCTATTTGCAGAGTGGCAGCGCATGGCGATTCCACCGCAATCACCGCGCGGAAGTCGCGGCCGCACCCGCGACGCCGCTCCGCGCCAACAATGGGGACCTGTTCACGCCGGCGTTGCTGGCTGGCTTGGGGCTCGCCCTGCAGCCGGAGTTCTTGGTGTGGCAAGGACTACGGGATGGAACCTTGCAAATCGCCATGCCCGACTGGAGCGTGGATGCACTGGGCCTTTTCATCGTGACCCCGCCGATCCGTCAGCGGCCTGCGCGCGTGCAGGCGCTCATCGACTTCCTCGCGGAACGGCTTCCGCGACAACCCGGGATCGCTGGCTGACTGCGCGCGATATTGCGTGAAACCTTCGCTGCCGGCGTCGCGGATTGGGACGTACGGACGGGTATCGGATCGCGGGCCAGCAATTCCGCGATCAGCGTGATCGAGCCGTCATCCCGCAGGTGGCCCTTGATGAAGCAGGCGGCAGGATTGATTTTGCGCACCACGGCTCCTATGGTTCGTTGGCAGGGTTCACTGTGTAAACAGGAGAGGCTCATGCAAAGCGACGCCGTCAAACCCAATCTGAAGGGCATGGATGATCTCGACTTCGTCGGATGGAACAACGCCGACTGGCACGGAGTGTTCGCCCATCACCACACCGATGACGTTCTGGTCGACTGGAAGGGCCAGCCTCCAACCCGCGGGATTCAGCAGCACATCGACGCCATGAAGGCGTACGTCAAATCGGCTGGCGGCACGCCGCCGCAAATAACCTCTCATCCGATCGCTTTCGGATCCGGTGAGTGGACTTGCGTCGTCGGTGAGTTCGAAGGCGGGGGACGCATGGTGACTGTCGCCAAGTGGCGCGACGGCGCGATCGCCGAAGAGTACATCTGGTCGTAGAAGGCCTCCGATGCGACGATCGAGTCGAGAGTGATGGGAGATCCCTTTCTCGGGAGCGATAGGCGCACAAACGTGACTCCGCCCGCCCAAGCGAGCGTGTAAAGCGCATGTCGCTCGACGCAACCGATGCGGGTAACACGCCGGCCAGCCATGCGCGTTGCGCAACTTCAAAGTTGCACGAGCAGTCCAGCGCGTGTTGGCTGATCTCGTACGGTGGAAGTTATCAACCTACAAAAGTATCTAGCTTGAGTGTCCGTTCCGTCCGGGAGCCGACATTTGCGCTTTCCAGCTGACTGACTCCTTGGGGTCGAGTTTGCCCGTCCGCGCTCGCGAACCGTGGGCTCAGCCGAATGTAGGTGAGTGTCGTTGCGCGGAGATGTACCGTACGGTACAATACCGTACGAATTGAGAGATACTACTCATGACTGCTGCTGCCCGTCTAGATCTACGCCTGAACGCGAACGACAAGTCGCGGATTGCCCGAGCCGCCAGTCTGCGTGGGCTGCCGGTGGCTACGTTCGTTCGGGACGCGGTGCTGCGCGCAGCGGACAACGTTGTGGCAGCAGAGCTGAGCGTCACGCTGTCGCCAGCAGAATCGCGCCGTTTTTTTGCTGCACTGGACAAGCCGTTCAAGCCCAACACGCGGTTGAAACAGGCCATGGAACGCGGCGTGGCACGGCGCTGACCCGTGCTGCGCATTGAGCGTCTCGATCTGCGCATCCACGACCGCGAACGCTTCGATTGCGGTGAAGTATCGCTGAACCACTACTTGCGGCGCCTCGCCGGTCAGCACCTTCGCGATGGAATCGCCACGACGCAGGTTTTGGTCGACGAGGGCGCGCCATCCCGGATCCTCGGGTTCTACACACTTGCCGCCGCGCAGGTCGCGTTGGATGTACTGCAGCCAGCAGATCGTCGCCGGCTTCCGCGGTACCCGGTACCGGCCGCACGCCTCGCACGTTTGGCTGTTGTGCACGCCGAACACGGGCATGGACTGGGAGCGGCGCTGCTCCAGGATGCCGTCAAAAGGTGCCTCGCCCTCCGAGCTGATTTGGGTGTGCTCGTACTGGTCGTCGACGCCCTGAGTGAAGGGCCTGCAGCGTTCTATCGCCTGTACGGATTTCGCAATACTTCGACCGACGCGCTCACCTTGTATTTACCGTTGGGCAAAGGTTGATCCAGAGAAGTGGCCCCGGAAAATTGAACAGCACGGTAAGTGACTGACCTGCTCCCCATCGGCGATGATGATCGCCGCAGAAGGAGCCAGCCATGAGTCGCAGACCACGTCGTAATCACTCACC
>SCQS01000072.1 GCA_004299705.1 Rhodanobacteraceae bacterium
TCGCGTGCATGCGCAAACTGCTGACCATCCTCAACGCCATGCTGCGTGATGGTGCGCACTGGAGTCCGCATGTAGCAAAAACCGCTTGACGTCGAACACAGTTGCTTCGTTCCGAAGGGGTGTTCATGTCGGATATCAGGGTTACGCATCGAGATCCGGAATCAGCTTGTTCTCGAAGTACGCGATCATGTCTTTCAACTTGAGCTTGCGCTTCTTCAGCCGGCTCAATTGCAACTGGTCGCACGCCGGGTCACCCGCCAGCCTGGTAATCGCGGCGTCGAGATCGCGGTGTTCCTCGCGCAACTCGGTCAGGCGCCGGACCAGCGTGGCGGGGTCGTTGTCGGATATCACGGCGGCAGTGTAGCGCCGCCGCCCGCCCGCTACACTGGCGGGTTCATGCCAGCCACCCGACGCGCCACGATTCCGGACCGCAAGCAGACGCACGAAGCCGCGCGGCTGGCCAAGCGGTTGCGGCACGCGGTTGGCCGCGCGATTGCGGACTACAACCTGATCGCGGACGGCGACCGGGTGATGGTGTGCCTGTCGGGCGGCAAGGATTCGTGGACGCTGCTGGATCTTTTGTTGTCGCTGCAGGCCAAGGCGCCAGTGAAGTTCGAGCTGGCCGCAGTGAACCTGGACCAGAAGCAACCGGGTTTCCCCGAACACGTGATCCCGGATTACTGCCGCGCGCGCGGCGTGCCGTTCCACGCGATCGAGCAGGACACCTACAGCGTGGTGACGCGCGTGGTGCCCGAGGGCAAGACAATGTGCAGCCTGTGTTCGCGCCTGCGGCGTGGCGCGCTGTACGCCTTCGCCGAGCGTGAGGGCTTCAACAAGATCGCGCTGGGCCACCATCGCGACGACATCCTCGCGACGTTTTTCCTCAACCTGTTTTATGGCGGTACCTTGAAGGCGATGCCGCCGAAACTTCTGTCCGACGACAGCAGGCACGTGCTGATCCGCCCGCTGGTGTATTGCCGCGAGGACGAGATCGCCGAATACGCCGCCGCACGGGCGTTCCCGATCATCCCCTGCAACCTGTGCGGCTCGCAGGAGAACCTGCAACGCAAGCAGGTGCGCAGGATGCTGGATGCGTGGGAACGCGAGCATCCCGGCCGCAGCGAAAGCATGTTCCGCGCGCTTGCGCACGTGGTGCCCTCGCAACTGGCGGACCCGAAACTGTTCGACTTTGCTTCGCTGGGCTCGCAGGGTGAGACGGTGCCGCCCGATGCTCACGCCTGGCTTTCGGGTGCAGCGGGGACGGGGGATGGGTCGTGGGGGCGCATGCCCTGACACACACGTTCACCGAACCCTCGTTTCTGCGCCCCCACGACCCACCCCCAACCCCCGGCTCTCCGAATGTTCTTCCGCAACCTCACCCTGTTTCGCTTCTCGTCTTCCGCCGCCCACTCGCTGAAGGAGCTCGATGTCGCGCTGGCCGGCCGCGCCTTGCGCGCCTGCGGCCCGCTGGAAGCCGCCACGCGCGGCTTCGTCTCGCCGTTCGGGCCGGACTCCGAAGTCCTGAGCCACACCATCGGCAAGGCCACCTTGGTCACCCTCGGAAGCGAGGAAAAACTGCTGCCGTCGGCCGTGGTCAACGCCGAGCTGGGCAAACGCCTGCGCAAGGAAGCCGCTCGCCGCGGCAAGCCGGTCGGCGGGCGCCAGCGCCGGGCCATCAAGGCCGAGGTGCTGGACACCCTGCTGCCCCAGGCCTTCGTCCGACCGTCGCGGCTAAATGCTTATCTGGACTCGAAAAATGGCTGGCTGGTGCTGGACACGGCCAGCCGCAAGGCCGCCGAAACCGTCCTGACGAGCTTGCGCGAAGCGCTGGGCAGCTTCCCGGCCCAGCCGCTGGCCGCCGCCGAAACCCCGCGCGCCCTGATGACGGAGTGGTTGGCGCATGGCAAGCTACCTGGCGGGCTTGCGTTGGGCGACGAATGCGAACTGCGCGACCCGGCCGGCGGGGCCGTGATCCGCTGTCGCAAACAGGAGCTTGAAAGCGCCGAGGTTCGGGCGCATCTGAAACAAGGCAAGCAGGTGTTCCAGCTCGGCTTGCAGTTCGAGGATCGCGCCAGCTTCGTGCTCGGCGAGGATCTGGTGATCCGCAAGTTGCGTTTTCTCGACGTCGTGCAGGATTCCCTGGACGCCGACGGGAAAGAGTCGGCCGAAGCGGAGCTGGACGCACGCTTTGCCCTGATGACACTGGAACTCGAACGGCTGTTCGAGGGTTTGCAGCAATGGTTCGGACTGCAACGCCCCGATGGAAAAAACGATTAGCTGCAAGAACGATCAGCGGGACGACCCGCGGCGGACATGACCACGACAGGCGATTTTCTGGAGCTCGCGACCGGCAAGGGCGGCACCATCAAGGTGCTGAAGGCCATGCACCCGCGCGCGCGCCGCTTGCGTCTGTCGGTCACCTCGCACGGCGCGCGCATCTCGTACCCGCGCGGCACCCATCCCGCGCAGGTGTACGCGTTCCTGCGCGAAAACAGCGACTGGCTGGAACGCAAGCTGTCCGAACTGCGTGTGCCACGACGCGGCCCGCCACCACTGAAGCCCGGCGTGCCCACGCTGATCCCGCTGCGCGGCGAAAGCGTCGAACTGACCTGGTGCGAGGCCGAATACCCGCGCATCGAGGATCGCGGCGACGAATTGCGGTTGCACATGCCGCGCCCGTTCACCACCGCGATGCCGGCCGCGCGCAATCTGCTGGCCGCGTTCCTGGAATCCCACATGCGCCGCGACCTGTCGCGCTGGATGGCGCATGCCTCCGAGCGCCTGGATGCCGCGCCAACCGGCCTGCGCATCAAGTCGCTGAAAAGCCTGTGGGGCAGCCTGGACGCGCACGACCGCATCACCCTCGACCTCGCGTTGGCGCTGGCCCCCCCTGCCGCGCAGCGTTACGTGCTGGTGCACGAGATGTGTCACCTCAAGGTGCGCAGCCACTCGCCGCGTTTCTGGGCGCGCGTGGCCGAACTGATGCCGGGCTATCAGGCGCAGCGCGACTGGCTGCGCGAGCACGGCGCGATCCTGAAAGCCGAGATGGAACGGCTGATCGAAGCGGGCGGCTGATTCCCGCCGGCCAAGAATGGCAACCGGGCACCCCTCGCCGATGCGGCGGCGCGCCAGAATCGACTGACGACTGTCACTCGACCTTGGCTTTTCGGTGGTCTAGATTGCGACATCCCTCGCGCAGGCAACCCGATGCAACCGTCCCTGCTCACCGCCATCGGCCTTGCCTGGCTCATCTGGATCGCGTACTGGTTCGTCAGCGCAACTCGGGTCAAACAAGTCGAGCGCACCGACAACGTCGGCGCGATATTGGCCTACCGGATACCGATGGTGATCGGCGCCGTGTTCTTGATCGCCACCGGACCGCGTACTTGGCTGCCATGGTTGTGGTGGCGCTGGCTGCCTGCGTCGAGCGACTGGTCTGCCCTCGGCCTGGCACTGGTGCTACTCGGCCTCGCATTTGCCTGCTGGGCGCGCGTCGTGCTTGGCCGCAACTGGAGCGCCACGGTGCAATTGAAAAAAGAGCACGAATTGATCGTCGTTGGCCCGTACCGCTGGACACGTCATCCCATCTACACCGGCATGCTGCTTGCCATGCTCGGAACCGCCGTGGCGATCGGCGAATGGCGTGGCTTGCTTGCGATCGCGCTGGTGTTCACCGGATTGTGGTTCAAGTTGCGCCACGAGGAAGCCTGGATGCGCGAGCGTTTCGGCACCAGCTACGTGGATTATATGCGACGCGTCAAGGCGCTGATCCCCGGCATCCTGTAGCCTGCCGGATGCACATCCAGGCAGCGTCACACGACGGGCGTCTCAGGCGATCCAGCCGGCCAGCACGATCAGCGCCACCACCGCCAGCCACACGATCAACACCCGCAGCATCAGGCGGCGCGCGTCGGCCAGTTCGACGAGCGGATCGTGCGTATCGACGGTCGCGCCGTCGCCGGCTTCGATATCCGCATCGACGCTGGAGCGCGCCACCGCCGCGAGGAAATCCGGGTCGAGATGCTCCATCGAATGCCCGGGCTCCGCGTGCCACGCACGCCATGCGCGGATGACCGCATCGAAGTTCGAGACCAGCGCCATCGCCAGCACCATCAGGTGCGCCGGAATCCAGTCCAGTGCCAGGGCGAAGCGCCGTGCCGCGGAACGCGTGCGCGGATCTTCAGTTTCGGTGGTTATCCACGCGAGCCGATAGCCGAGCGCGCCCGCGGGTCCCAGCAAGAAAAACCAGAACAACACCCCGAAGCGTCGCCGCAGCGACGCCATCACCGCAGCCTCGACCAGTTCCGGCGCGGTGAAGGCGCGCGGCGCGCCATCGGGCACACTGCGCAACTGTTCGGCCGCAGCCACGCGCGCGGCTGGATCGTCAGCCTTCAACACCGCCTCGAAATCGCTTTCGAGTTCACGCGGACCGAAGCTGTAGAACAGGATCAGCACCGAGAACGCCAGCGCCAGCAACGCCAGCACCCAGCCCTGCAGGAAATGCGCGATCAGCGCGCACACCACCACCGGCACGACCAGCGCGAGCGCCACCCGACCGCCGCCCTCGGCGAAATCGAGCATGCCGAGCCAGCGCTGGTACCAGCCGAACTGGCGCAAACCCGCGACGTTGCCGGGCCAGACGATCAGCACCAGCAACACGATCAGCGCGGCAACGAGTTCGATGGCCATGCAACCCCTTCACGCAACGAGCTTTCGATGCGATTGTATCGGCGTGGCTCAATCCGCGCGTGGCAACGCGGCGAGCTCGACACCCGCGCGCGTGCGCAGCCAGTGTTCGATCAGGCGATACGATATCGACAGCGGTGATGAGACGCGCAAGGTGCCGTCGCGCAATCCGTCTGCGATGTCGCGCGCGGTGAACCAGCGCGCATCTTCCAGTTCACCGTCGGCCAGCCGGATGTCGCGCGCGGCGGCGGTCGCGGTGAACCCCAGCATCAGCGACGCGGGAAACGGCCACGGCTGCGAGGAATGGAAATCACAGTCGAGCGCTTCGACGCCGGTTTCCTCGCGCACCTCGCGGCGCACCGCGTCAGCCAGCGATTCGCCGGGTTCGACGAACCCCGCGAGGGTGGAATATTGACGTGGTCGCCACGCGGCCTGGCGCCCGAGCAGGCAGGCGTCTTCGTGCTCGACAATCACGATGATCGCGGCATCGGTACGCGGAAAGTGCAAGCGCCCGCAGCCCTTGCAGAGCGCCCGGTGGCCACCGTCAACCAACGCAAGTGGCGCACCGCAGTACGCACAGTGACGAGTCGCGTCCTGCCAGTTGGCAAGACTGCGCGCATACGCGAACAGGCCGGCCTCGAAACGCTCGAGCTCGTCGGCCGCGGTGCGCAAGTCCAACCACTGCGCGGCGGGAAACACGCCGCGATCGATCGGGCCGCGCAAGGCCAGCACGGGCACGCCGTCACGTTGTCCCAGGAAATTCGCGGGCGCATCGGTGGCGACCCTGGCAGCGTCCAGCCAGCACAGATGTCCATCGGTCACCGGCGCGTGGCCTTCGCCGTCGAACGCCAACCAGCGCGCGCCCGAGGCCGAACATTGCTTCGCCATCCAATTGGCATCGGCGCGATGTTCGCCGCAACGGTCGAGCGGGATGGCTGTGAACGTGTTGTGGCGCGTGCGTTCTGCTGAGCTCACGCGGTGAATGAGCCGCCGCATCCGCACGTCGTCTTCGCGTTCGGGTTGTGGATCACGAACTGCGCGCCGGAAAGTTGTTCGACGAAATCGACTTCCGCGCCTTCGAGATATTGCATGCTCAAGGGATCGACCAGCAGCTCGACACCATCGCGATCGAGCACGTAGTCGTCCTCGGCGCGCGTGTCGTCGAAGCTGAAACCGTATTGGAAGCCCGAACAGCCACCGCCCTCGATGAACACCCGCAGCTTGAGCGCGGAATTGCCTTCTTCCGCGATCAGCTCGCGCACGCGGCCAATCGCCGCGGCGGAAATCTTCAAGGCGGGTTCCGGGGTCACGCTGGAAACGGCAGTCATGCCACCATGATGGAGGCGCGGCCGCAGCCGATCAAGGCGTGGTGATGGTGATGCCGTGGCGGCCGGCCAAGGCCTCGTTCCAGTCGAGCGTGCGGGCGATGGCCGACCCGCTGTCGGGGTGCAGGGTGACCACGATCCGGTTGGGCACGAAACCCTTGGGCAGCGCCAACGAACCCTGCAGTTGCTGGAAGAACTTGAACGCGAACGGGATGCCGCCCTTGGCGTTCGAGCCGGACAAGACTTTCCAGTCCAGCGTGGTCAGCTTGCCGCCCTCGACGCCCTCGACCGCGACGGTCAGGCTGCCGCGCGCCGGGTCGGCGTTTTCCGCGGTGTTGACCAGGGTGACCGTGAAGTTCCAGGCGTTGGTGTTTTTTACCGGCGTCAACGCGACGCTGTGCACGCCGAGGCCCGAGCGGTCGCCGTCGATGCCGATCAATTTGGCGTAGAACGCCTGCTCCTGTTTGAGCGTCTGCATCTCGGCATCGCGGCTGGCCATGGCCTGCTTCAGCGATGCCACCGTGGCGCTGGCGGTCTGCTGCTGTTGCGCCAGGCTCTGGTTCTCGTTTTCCAGCGCGACGTTGCGCGCGGCCAGGCGGTGCACGCGGGCTTCGAGGCCATTCGGAAAGCCGACCCCGCGCCCGAACAGGGCGCCCAGCACGAACACCGCCACCGCAGCGAGCACGACCAAGCCGCCCGTGACCCAGCGTCGCCGCTTTTTCGGCCATGCGTTGAACTGGTCGAACCAGTGATGAAAGATCGTCGAAGCCATGTTCGCGGATGAGTTGAGCCCGTCGCTTATAACCAGCCCGCGCGCCGCGTGCAACCCCGCAGCCATGATTCTGCGAGCACGGGTCCGCATTCATGTGACTGAAATGTGTGACCGCACAAGCTTGCCTCGCCTTCGCGGGCTGTGCTTGAATCCCGTCCATGATCGACGTGGACGGCTACCGCCTGAATGTGGGCATCGTGTTGCTGAACCCGCACGGCCAGGTGTTCTGGGCGCGGCGCGTGCAGCGCGACGGCTGGCAGTTCCCGCAGGGCGGCATGAACACGGACGAAACCCCCGACGAGGCCATGTACCGCGAGCTGGAAGAGGAAACCGGCCTGCGCGCGGACCAGGTCGAAATCCTGGGTTCGACCCACGGCTGGCTGCGCTATCGCCTGCCGCCACGCTACGTGCGGCGCGGCCAGCGCCCCACCTGCATCGGCCAGAAACAGGTCTGGTTCCTCTTGAGGATGCTGGACGACGACGCAGCATTCCGGCTGGATCACGACGCCACCCCTGAATTCGACGTGTGGCGTTGGGTGGATTTCTGGTACCCGGCCGAGCACGTGGTGGACTTCAAACGCGAGGTGTACCGACGCGCGCTGCGCTATTTCGCTCCGCTGGTCGAAGCGGCCTGTTCGGTCGAGATCCGCCTGGAAACGCCCAAAGCCACTTGACAATCATTCGCATTCGTATTTGAATGGCGACCGTCGCACGACCTCTCGTCGAAAAGCCGCCATGTTCGTCTGCATCTGCCAAGCCGTTTCCGACCAGGACATCCGCCGCGCCGTCGCTGGCGGCGCGCGTTCGTTCGAGGACGTGCAGACGCACACCGGTTGCACCACGTGCTGCGGTTGCTGCGAAGCCGAGGCGCGCGAGCTGGTGCAAACCACGCTCGAATCCGAGCGTCGCGTTGTGGCGCTGCCTGTTGCGGCATAAGAAATGCGATCATCCCTGATCGCGGCATCGCTGGATTTCCCAACCCCTGGCCGGCCTCTCGGCAAACGACATCAGAGCGTCCTTCAAAGCCGCCATCAGAGCCACCATCCATGGCCAAGAACTCCGTGGCCAAAAGCTCCGTGACTGACTTTTCACAACAGCCGCTTTGAACGTGGCTGTTGGCGGTATAGTCCGGTGCAACGCGTGCTATGCGCGCGCCTTCCTGCAAGGAGTCCGTCATGAAGGGCGACGCCAAGGCCATCGAGCATCTCAACAAGGCGCTGGGCAACGAGCTGATCGCGATCAACCAGTACTTCCTGCATTACCGGATGTACGCCAACTGGGGCTACAAGGAACTGGCCGAACACGAGCGCGGCGAATCGATCGACGAGATGAAGCACGCCGACCGCCTGATCGAACGCATCCTGTTCCTGGAAGGCCTGCCCAACCTGCAGAAACTCGGCAAGCTGCTGGTCGGCCAGACGCCCAAGGAATGCATCGAGTGCGACCTGAAGCTGGAGCGCCAGGCGCTGCCCGACCTGCAGGCCGCGATCGCGCACTGCGAAAAGATCGGCGACTTCCCCAGCCGCGACCTGTTCGCCGAGATCATGCACAGCGAGGAAGACCACATCGACTGGCTGGAAACCCAGCTCGGCCTGATCGAGCAAATCGGCCTCGAGAACTACCTGCAGGCGCACATCCGCAGCTAGCGCCCGTGCAAGGCATCAGCCACATCACGTTCATCGTCGGCGATCTGGAGCGCATGGCAAGGTTCCTCTGCGAGGGCCTCGGCGCACGCGAGGTGTACGACAGCGCGGGCAACGACCACTCGCTTTCCCGCGAGAAGTTCTTCGTGCTGGGCGGGGTGTGGCTGGCCGCGATGGAAGGCGAGCCGCCCAAGCAAAGGTCTTACCAGCACGTGGCGTTTCGGGTGGAAGCATCGGACCTCCCCAGATACCAAGCGAAACTTCTGGCCCTGGGCGTCGAGGTTCGCCCGCCCCGCCCACGTGTAGAGGGCGAAGGACAGTCCTTGTACTTCTACGACTTCGACAACCATCTGTTCGAGTTGCACGCCGGGACCTTGCAACAGCGCCTGGATCTGTACGGGACAGCAAGCAGGTAGGGCGGGAGTAACGCAGCGTATCCCGCCGGGAACACCCAAAGGCGGGTTGTCACCCGCCCTACCAGAGCAGGCCAAGGATCGCCGGCAACGAAGTGATACGCGCCTCGCACGATGGCGCGGAGCGCAGGCAAACGGCAAAACCATTCACGGCCGCTTGTAACGCTGCCTCAACGCCGCCGCCGCGTTGGCGTACAACTTCTCCAGCGCGGCGACGCTGTCGGCCGGATTGGCGAGGGTGCCGCTGCGGGCGGCTTCTTCCACCTGGCGCGCGCGCGTGGACAGCGGCATCGCGCCCAGGTTGGCGCTGGATGATTTCAGCGAGTGCGCGAGCTTGCCGACCTCGGCACTGTCGCCACGTGCGGCGGCCTCGTGCAGGTTCTGCATCCGGGTTTCGCCGTCGCGCAGGTAGGCGTCGACCAGCGTGACCAGTTCATCGCCCATGATGTCTTCGAGATCGACCAGGGTCGCGGTGTCCAGGGTGTCGGGCGGCGGCGAAATGTTCATGGCGGGCTTGGCGGCCTCGGTGGGCGTAATGGATGTGGCGGGTGCGGCGGATGCCGCTTCGGCAATGGCTTGCGGAGACTGCTGCATCCAGCGTGCCAATGTCTGTTCCAGCAATTGGCGATCGAGCGGCTTGGACAGGTAGTCGTCCATGCCTGCTTGCAGGCAACGTTCGCGATCGCCGGACATCGCGTGCGCGGTCATCGCGATCACCGGCAAGCGCGGCTTGCCTTGTTCGCTTTCGATTTCGCGCAGGCGCCGGGTCGCGCTGTAACCGTCGAGCACCGGCATCTGGCAATCCATCAGCACCATGGCATAGGCGTGCTGGCCAACCTTGTCGAGCGCCACCTCGCCGTTTTCCGCGACGTCCACGGCAAGGCCGAGCCGCTCCAGCAACTTCTGCGCCACCTTCTGGTTGACCGGATGATCCTCGACCAGCAAGACCTTCCCGGTCATGGCCTGCGCGGGCTTGCCAGCCGGTATGGCCGGCAGTGCCGGCACGCTCAGCACCGGCTGCGCGCGCCCCTGCGGCGCTATCCCGAACGCCCTGCGCACGCCCTGCCTCAGGGCGGCGTCGTCCGCACGCGTGCTGACGACGTGGACCCTGGCATCCGGTGCGTTGTTGACGCCCAGCGCAAGCAGGCGCAGCTTGTCGAGCTGGTTGTCGTGCAACACGGATTGCAGCAGGCCGGCGACATCGCCGGCCACGCTGGTCGCGTCCACGACCAGCAAGCCGAAGCTGAAGGTGTCGCCGAGCGGCGCAGCCTGGCGCACGCGCGTGAGCGCGGTGGCGGTATCGGGGACGTGGGAGATGTCGAGTTCCAGCGTCGCCAGCACCGGGGTGAGCGCCTGCGCGCGCTGCGCGCTCGCGGCCAGCAGCACGCGCGAACCCGCAAGGCTCTTGTGGGTGCCGGCGATGTCGCCCGGCATTTTCTCGAACGGCACCGTGAACCAGAACACCGAGCCGCGCCCCGGCTCCGAGCGCACGCCGATCCGCCCGCCCATCAGGTCGACCAGCTTCTTGCAGATCGTGAGGCCCAGGCCGGTGCCGCCGTAGCGCCGCGTCACCGAGGCGTCGGCCTGCGTGAACGGCTGGAACAGCCGCGCCGCCGCGTCGGCGGCGAGCCCGATGCCGGTGTCGCGCACCGCGAACAGCAATTCGTGCTGGGCGTCCGTATCGCTGCGCTTGCTGACCCGCACCGACACGCCGCCACGCTGGGTGAACTTGATGGCGTTGCTCATCAGGTTGGTAAGGATCTGGCGCACCCGCATGGGGTCGCCGCGCACCACCGGGCGCACGTCGGGATCGACCACCGCGCGCATCGCCAGGCCCTTGGCCTCGGCGGGTTTTTCCAGCAGGCGTTTGACGCTGTCGACGAGGTCGCGGATGTTGATACTGACCGATTCCAGGTCGAGCTTGCCGGCCTCGGCCTTGGAATAGTCGAGGATGTCGTCGACGATGCGCAGCAATTCTTTCGCCGACGCGTTCGCGGTCACCAGGTACTCGCGCTGCGAGGACGACAGCTCGGTGCCCAGCACGATGTCCAGCAGCGGCAGGATGCCGTTCAAGGGCGTGCGGATTTCGTGGCTCATGCTGGCGAGGAATTCGCTCTTGGCCAGCATCGCGGCTTCCGCCCCCTGCTTGGCCGCCAGCAATTCGCGCTGCACGCCGCGCAACGACGAAAGCTCCGACTGCGCGGACGCCAGGCGCGTACGCATCGCCACATCCACCGGATCGGGAACCTGCGGCAGCGCGGCGGGGCGGATGCCCCCGTCCGCGGGCGCCGCACGCAGCAACCACAGCATCAGCAACGCGGCCAACAACAGCAGCCACAACGCGAACACATACGGCATCACCACCCATAGCGCGGCCAGCACGCCGGCCGCCACCAGCGCGAGGCTGGCTGCCCAGCGGGGCCATGCGGCCACGAAACCGGAATGCGCCGTCGCCAAGATTCAGTTCCCCGCGCGCGGGAATGCCACGCCCAATTCGGCCGTGGGCGGCCGGAAATAATGGCCCTGCAACAGGTCGACCTGCGCGCCGCGCAGGCGCTCGACCTGGACGACCGTCTCCACGTACGGCGTCACGACCTTGAGGCCGCGTGCGTGTGCATCCTGTACCACGCTCTCCAGCGTGGCCTCGTCGAGCGCCGGCGCCAGCTTCACATAATCCAGCGGCAGGTGGTCGATCCAGCCGGCGGCCACCGCGTCGCCATCGACCCCGGCCAGCGACAGCTGCACCTGGGCGCGCTGCAATTCCGGCGCGAGTCCGATCAGGGTGCGCATGTTGTGGCGCACTTCCTCGGCGCGAAACTCCAGCACCAGCGAACCCGCGTGCACGCCCGCGGCGGACAATGCCGCCTTCAGCTTGGCCGGTCGCTCGGCGTCGGTCCAGCCTTGCAGCGACTGGCTTGCGAACAGGCGCACGGGATTGCCCTCGCGCTGGCGTTCGGCAAGGATCGCGATGCACCGCCCCACCACCCAGGCGTCGATGGCAGCGATCGAACCCGTGCGGATCGCGACGGGCACCAGTTCCGCGGCCACGTATTCGCGCGCATCAGCCTTCAGGCGCAGCAGCGTCTGGTATTGCGGTTCGGCCGCACCGTGGATCGGCACGATCGGCTGGAAGGCCAGTCCGAACGATCCGGCGGCGAGCGCCGCCGCGATGCGCTGGGTGATCGCACCCGGATCCGGCGCCAGCCTGGAATGCAGCGCGATCCGATCGGGTTGCGCACGTGCGGCCGCAAGGGTGCGCTCGATCGCCGCCAGCGCCTGCGCGGGTTCGGTGAGCGCATCATCGAACGCGCACACCGCGCACGCCAGCCGTACCGCCGACGCGCGGCTGCCGAAGCGGGTTTCGCGCGAGGATTCCAGCAGCGTCTCCGCCAACGCCGCCAGTTCGGACTCGCCGCGAGCCGGCGCGAAAACCAGATAGCCGGCGTTGCCGTGGCGCGTGGTCATGCACCCGCTGCGCGCGTGGCCGGCGATGAACGCGCCGATCTGCGCGAGCAAGTGGTCAAAGCCGGCAAGACCCAACTGCCCGCGCAAGGCAGCTGCATCGTGCACTTCGATGGCCAGCAGGCCACCGCGCACCGCGCGCCCGCCGCTGGCGGCAAGATGCTCGGCCATGGCATCCAGCAACTGCGCGCGTTCGTTGAGGCCGGTACCGGCATCGCGGTGGCGACGACGCTGCACCCGCGAGGCCGCCATGCGCGACCTGCGCACCCGGTTGGTGACCGCGGCCACCAGATGCGTGGGACGGATGGGTTTCACCAGAAAATCATCGCCGCCGGCATCCAGCGCGGCGAATTGGCGTTCCTCGTCCTGGTCGCCGGACAGGAACACGATCGGGGTGTTGACGTAGCCTTCGCGCTCGCGGATCAACGCGGTCAATTCGAAGCCGTCGCAGTCGGGCATGTTGAGGTCGAGCAGCAGCAGGTCGGGCCGGAAACGGTCCAGTTCATCCAGCACCGCCAGCGATTCCTCGAGGATCCGGGTTTCCATGCCGGCACGCCGCAGGATGGCCTGCGCGAACAGCGCCTGCGGGGCGTCGTCGTCGACGATCAGGATGCGATAAGCGCTTTCCTTGTCGACGCAGGCCAGTTCCAGGGCGGCATTGACCAACTCGTCCGGGGCCGAATGCAATGCGATGCAACGATCCGCCCCGGCCCGCAATGCGCGCAACTGCACTTCCGCTTCGCGCGCGCGCAGCAGTACCAGCAGGCGCACGCGATGCGCCGGGTCGCGGCGCGCATCGCGCAGACCGGCGGCAAGCCGATCCAGCGGGGTTTCGGTATCCGCCACCAGGATCGCGAGGTCGGGCGGCGCGCTGCGGAGCTCGCCGAGCAGGTCGTCGATGCGATCGAGCAGGGCCACGTTGCAGCCGTGCTGCTCCAGCCGCAGCAGCAGTTCGTTGATCGCCGGATCGTCGTCGTTGACGATGCGTACCCGCGGCCCGTGGGGCTGATCCGGTACCGCCACCGGCTCGGATACCGCGGCCGCGACCGCACCGGGCAGCGCCGCATCGTTGCCGGCACCCTGCATGTCCGCGATGCCCAGCCGCACCCAGTACTTGTCGGGCGGGACTTCGCAACGCGGGAACGGCTCGCGCGCCGCCATCGACGTGGTGTCCTGCATCCACGCCGGCAACGCGGTACCCGGGGAATCCAGTTGCAGGTGCGGGCGCAAGCTGTCCAGCAAGGCATCGATCCCGGCACTGGTGGCGGTGTCGGGAACGCCGTGCGCCGCGACCGGGGCCGCCAGCACCGATTCCAGCGCCAGCAGCCGTTCGCCGGTTTCCAGCAAGCCGTAACGGCCGCAAGCGCCGGCCAGCATCGTGATCTCGTCGTGCAAGGCGCGCAACACATTGCAGTCCCAGCCGGTGCGGCATTGCATGCGCGCACGCCGCAGCAGCGTACGCAAACGCTGTGGCAGGTGCCGGCGAAACGCCGCCTGCAGCTCCAGACCCGGATCCTGCTGGGACAATTGCAATGCCATCAGGGTGACTCCCCCGCCAAGGCAAAACTATATCAAGGCGGGCGGGTGGCGGGGTGCCCGGCCTTGTCTTAAAACGGCTTGACCACCGCGAGGATCACGATCGCCAGCAGCAACACGCTGGGGATTTCATTGAACCCGCGCAGCGCCCGCGATGACCAGCCGCAACGATCGTGCGCGAAGTCGTGCACCAGTTTCACCAGCAGGCCGTGATAGATCACCACCAGCAGCACCAGCGCCAGCTTCACGTGCAGCCAGCCGGCCCGCAGGTAAAACGGTTCGCTCGCCAACGTCGCGATGCCGAATGCGATGGCCAATACGCCGCCGACATGGGTCATCACCAACAGGCGACGCTCCATGACTTTCAGGCGCTCGCGCACGACCGCTTCCACGGCTTCGGCGTGATAGACGAACAGCCGCGGCAGGTAGAACAGGCCGGCGAACCAGGCGACCACGCCGATGATGTGGAAGGCTTTCAGCCACAATGGCAGCATTGAAAACTCCGTGCAGTCGTAGCCCCGTCACGGGGAAAAAATCAGCACCACGTAGGAGAAAAACAACAGCAGTTGCACCAGCCCCTGCAGCGCATTGGTGCGACCACTGCCCAACGTGAGGATCGACACCCCGAAGGTGAGCACCAGCATCATCATGTTGGCGGCCGACAGGCCCAGCACCGCGGTGCGGCCAAGGAAAAGATCGATCAGCAGGATCGCCGGGACCGTCAAAGCGATCGTGGACAGTGCGGTGCCGAGACCGATGTTCATCGCACGCTGCATCTGGTTGAAGCGCGCGGCGCGGATCGCGGCGATGCCTTCAGGGGCCAGCACCAGCACCGCGACCGCGAACCCCGCCAACATGGCCGGCAACCCGAGGCGCGTGACACCGGCTTCCAGCGGCAGCGCGAACAGCTTGGCCAGCAACACCACCAGCACCAGATACACGACCAGCAAGCCGGCGTGGAACGCCCAACCATGCGATGTCGCCGGGTGTGCCGGCGGTTGCGAGATCGCTTCGCCCTCGGCCACGAAGAAACTGGTGTGGGTGCGCGTCTGGATCATCAGGAACGCCGCGTACAGCAGCAGCGACATCACCAGCAGGAACACCTTTTGCACCAGCGACAGGGTGCCCTCGCCGGTGCTGACGGTAAAGTCCGGCCAGATCAACGCCAGCGTCGCCAGCGGGATCAAGAGACTCAGGAAGGCCTTGGCGCCGCGCAAGTTGTAGGTCTGCTCGTGGTGGCGCAGGCCGCCGACCAGCAGCGCGGTGCCGATGATGCCGTTCAGCACGATCATCACCACCGAGAACATGGTGTCACGCCCGAACGCAGGGTTGTCGGCGTTGTGCAACATCACGGTCACCACCGTCGCGATTTCCAGCGAAATCGCGGACAGCGTCAGCATCAGCGTGCCGTAGGGCTCGCCGAAGCGTTCGGCCAGGTGCTCGGCGTGATGCGTGGCGTAAATCGCGGCCAGCAATGCGCCGAAGAAAAACGCGACGAACGCGACGCCGACGGCGAGATTGCCGGCCCCTTGCGCCGCAAAAACCGGCTTCGACGACCAACCCGCGATCAGGATGACCAGTGCGACGGGCAGCGGCCACTCGCCGAGCCACGCGGACCTGCCCGTCGCCGCCGTTTGCATGCGCGCCCTCCTCGAACCGGCGGTTAGTATGCCGGTTCGGAGGTGTCGAATGGAAACGATCAGCTGGGACGATTTCAGCAAGGTCGAACTGCGCGTCGGGCGCATCGTCGACGCACGCGTGTTCGTGGAAGCACGCAAACCCGCCTACGTGCTGCAAGTCGATTTCGGCGTCGAAATCGGCATCAGGAAATCCAGCGCGCAGATCACCCGGTTGTATTCGCCGGAAGAGTTGGTCGGCAAGCTGGTGGTGGGCGTCGTCAATTTTCCGAACAAGCAGATCGGGCCCTTGATGTCCGAATGCCTCGTCACCGGCTTCCACGATGAAAACGGCGACGTTGCCCTGTGCGTGCCCGACAAGCCGGTGCCGGCCGGAGCCAAGCTGGCGTGACAACTGCACCGGCCGACCCCTTGCTTCATATGCAGCCTGCACGGCAGGTCGAGTTTCCCTACACCGGTGCAGTAGTTGACTATTTTTGGTGCAACCCAAACGCGATACAAACGCAAACCGTTGAATCGAAAAGCTACAATGACTGGCACACCGCTTGCACTTGCATACCATCCGCCCCAACCCGAGCCCACCCATGACCGCCGACCAAGTCCTCGCAACCCTCAAGTCCGAAAACATCGAATTCGTCGACCTGCGCTTCGCCGACATGCGCGGCATCGAGCACCACGTCAGCTTCCCTGCCCATGCGATCGATGCCGATACCTTCGAGGACGGCAAGATGTTCGACGGTTCGTCCATCACCGGCTGGAAGGGCATCAACGAGTCGGACATGATCCTGATGCCCGATCCCGCCACCGCCCTGATCGATCCGTTCGCCGCGCACAAGCAGTTGAACATCGTGTGCGACGTGCTGGAGCCGTCCACGATGCAGGCGTACTCGCGCGATCCGCGCTCGATCGCGCGGCGTGCCGAGGCGTTCCTGAAATCCACCGGCGTCGCCGACACCGCGTTCTTCGGGCCGGAACCGGAATTCTTCATCTTCGACTCGGTGCGCTGGCAGAACGATATGGGCCGCGTGTTCTATGAAATCGGTTCCGAGGAAGCTTCGTGGGCCTCGCGCTACAAGTACGAGGAAGGCAACCACGGCCACCGGCCCGGCGTGAAGGGCGGCTACTTCCCGGTACCGCCAGTCGATTCGCTGCACGACCTGCGCGCGGAAATGTGCCAGGTGCTGGAGTCGCTTGGGCAGGTCGTTGAAGTGCACCACCACGAAGTCGCCAACGCCGGCCAGTGCGAAATCGGCGTGAAGTTCAACACGCTGCTGCACAAGGCCGACGATCTGCAGACCATGAAGTACGTGATCCGCAACGTCGCGCACGCTGCGGCCAAGACTGTCACCTTCATGGCGAAACCCGTAGTCGGCGACAACGGTTCGGGCATGCACGTGCACCAGTCGCTCAGCAAGGACGGCAAGAACCTGTTCGCGGGCGAGCTCTATGGCGGCTTGTCGCAGCTCGCGCTGTGGTACATCGGCGGCATCTTCAAGCATGCGCGTGCGATCAACGCCTTTTCCAACTCCACCACCAACTCCTACAAGCGCCTGGTGCCGGGCTTCGAGGCGCCGGTGATGCTGGCGTACTCGGCGCGCAACCGCTCCGCGTCGTGCCGCATCCCGTACGTGTCGAATCCGAAAGGCCGGCGCATCGAGGTGCGTTTTCCCGACCCGATGAATTCGGGCTACCTCACCTTCACCGCACTGATGATGGCCGGGCTGGACGGGATTTTGAACAAGACCGATCCCGGCGCGCCGATGGACAAGGATCTCTACGACCTGCCGCCGGAAGAGGAACGCAACATCCCGCAAGTGTGTGCATCGCTCGACCTTGCGCTGGAAGCGCTGGACCGCGACCGCGAATTCCTGAAGGCCGGCGGCGTGATGAGCGACGATTTCATCGACGCCTACATCGGCGTGAAGATGAAGGAAGTCACCGCCTATCGCGCTTCGACCCACCCGCTGGAATATCAGATGTATTACAGCATCTGACGCGCTGTTGCGCCGTCTTCCACTCCGGGGGAGGCGGCGCGCTGCGCTGGAGTGAGGGCGCGGCGCATCCCGAATCTGCATGTATGCAAGCGGCACCACATCGAGAAGGGAACAGCGGGCATGATCCGCGCCGCAACCAGTGCGGACGCACCCGCCATCTGCGCGATCTACAACCATTACGTCACGAACACGATCGTGACATTCGAGGAACGACCGGTCACGCACTCCGAGATGCGGTCACGAGTCGATGCCGTGCTGGAAAAGTTTCCATGGCTGGTGCTGGAGTGCGACGGCCTGGTCGCCGGCTACGCCTGCGCCACTCCTTGGAAGCCGCGCAGCGGTTACCGCTTCTCCACTGAAACGTCGGTCTACCTTGCATCCACATACACCGGGCGCGGGTTCGGTTCCGCGTTGTACGCAAGCCTGCTCGACAACCTCCGCACGCGCCACATCCATTGCGTAATCGGTGGTATCGCACTGCCCAATCCCGCCAGCGTGGCCTTGCACGAGAAGCTCGGCTTCGCGAAAGTGGCGCATTTCCGCGAGAACGGTTTCAAGTCAGGCCGCTGGATCGAAGTGGCCTATTGGCAGCGCCTGTTCTGATCCGCCGGCAGCGCACGCCCACCGCGTCGGCTTGCGGCGCGCGATCGCGCGTCCATAATTGAACGGCGCGATGGTTGATTCCGAATGTCCGCTTCCCTGCCCCTCTTCGACACCACGACACCCACCGACGCCCGCGAAGAACTCGCGCCCGGCGCGTGGGTGTTGCGCGGTTTCGCGCTCGAGCGCGCCCATGCATTGCTGCACGAAATCGAACACATCGCTGCACGCTCGCCGTTTCGTCATCTGCTGACGCCTGGTGGCAAGACGATGTCGGTGGCGATGACGAATTGCGGAAACGTGGGCTGGTTCAGTGACGGGCGCGGCTACCGCTACACCGAAGCCGATCCTGAAACCGGCAATTCATGGCCTGCAATGCCCGACGTTTTCCTGCGGCTTGCGGGCAACGCCGCCCGCGCAGCCGGCTTCGACGGCTACGCGCCGGACGTCTGCCTGATCAACCGCTACGAGGTCGGCACCCGCCTCACCCTGCACCGCGACCACGACGAACGCGACCGCCGCGCGCCGATCGTGTCGGTATCGCTGGGTTTGCCGGCAACCTTCTTGTGGGGCGGGCTTGCACGCAGCGACCCGCAGCGACGCATCCCGCTCGGTCATGGCGACGTGGTGGTCTGGGGCGGCCCGTCGCGGATGCGCTATCACGGCGTGCTGCCGATCAAGGATGGCGAGCACCCGCTGAGCGGATCGCGTCGCTTCAACCTGACCTTCCGGACCGCGCGTTGAGATTGCCGAGACCCGCTTTTCGCACTAGATTGGTGCAATGTCCCGCACCAACCCGGCCTTCGAGTTGATTGATGCGCTGGCGACGGGCGTCGCCTGGCTGGATGCGGCCTTGCGGCTGACCTCCGCGAACCCCGCCTTCGCGGAACACACCGGCTTCGGGCAATCGCGCCTCAAGGGCCAGACCCTGGAAGCGCTGGCACCGGATGGCAAGCACCTGCACGAACTGGCGTTGCGGGCGCGCAACGAAGGCAGCGCGACCACCCTCCGCGATGCGGCGCTCTGCGCGATGCCGGGCCACGAAACCCGACTCGATTTCACGTTGACGCCCCACGCGGACGGCGTGCTGGTCGAGGTGCATCCGGCCGCGGCCACCGCGGGCACCACGCGCGTATCCGAATCACTGCGCGGCTTCGCCCACGAAATCCGCAATCCCTTGGCTGCGATTTCTGGCGCGGCGCAATTGCTGGAACAGCACGCGGGCGATGCGCGGCAACGCGAACTCACGCAGTTGATCCGCGATGAAGCGGCACGCTTGGCGACGTTGACCGAACGGCTGCTCGGCAAGCGCAGCATGATGGCCACGCGCGCGGTCAACGTGCATGCCGTGCTGGAGCGCGTCGCGGAATTGCTGGGGGCCGAACATCCCGGCACCACGATCGTGCGTGACTACGACCCCAGCCTGCCCGCCTGGCACGGCGACCCCGATCGGCTGGTGCAGGCACTGCTGAACCTCGCGCGCAACGCGGTCGAGGCCAATGCAAAACGGCTCATCCTGCGCAGCCGCGCCGAAGCCGGTTGGCGCGACACGCACGGCCAGCGCGTGCCGGCATTGCGCATCGAAGTCGAGGACGACGGCGACGGCGTACCGGCTGCAATCGCAGCGACGCTGTTCGAGCCGATGGTCTCGGGACGCGCGGACGGCACCGGCCTGGGCCTGTCGCTGGCGCGCGAGATCGCGCGTGAGCACGGCGGCGAGCTGACCCATCAAGCGCGCACGCGCGGCGCGTGCTTCGTGCTGCTGCTGCCACGCAATCATCGCGCGCGGGAGGAACCGGCATGAACGAGTTGTGGATTGTCGACGACGACCGCGGTGTGCGTTTCGTGCTGGCGACGGCGCTGCGCGATGCCGGCCATGCGGTCACTGAGTTCACGAGCGCCGAAGACGCGCAACGCGCGCTGCGCCGCAATCCGCCCGCACTCCTGATTTGCGATGTTCGCTTGCCCGGTGCCGATGGTTTGGCGCTGTTGCGCGAAACGAAAGCGGCGCATCCATCGCTGCCGGTGATCGTGATGAGCGCGTTCACCGACGTCGCGACCACCGCGGCGGCTTATCGCGAAGGCGCGGCGGATTATCTGCCCAAGCCCTTCGACCTGGCCCAGGCAACCGCAGCGGTGCGGCGCGCATTGAGCGAATCGCCGCAGGCCGATACCGCCGTGCACGAAGCGATCCCACCTCACGCCCTGCTGGGCGAAAGCCCGCCGATGCGCGAAGTCTTCCGGCTGATCGGGCGGGTCGCCGCGAGCGATTTGAACGTGCTGATCACCGGCGAAACCGGCACCGGCAAGGAACTGGTGGCGCGTGCGCTGCACGAGGAAAGTGCGCGCCGCGCGCGACCGTTCGTCGCACTCAACACCGCCGCGATTCCCGCGGAACTGCTGGAATCGGAGCTGTTCGGCCACGAGGCCGGCGCCTTCACCGGCGCGCAGCGGCGCATGGCCGGGCGCTTCGAGCAGGCCGACGGCGGCACGCTGTTCCTGGATGAAATCGGCGACATGCCGCTGGCCTTGCAGACCCGCTTGTTGCGGGTGCTCGCGGGCGGCGAGTTCTACCGCGTGGGCGGGCGCGAGCTGATCCGCAGCGAGGTGCGCGTGCTGGCGGCCACGCACCAGGATCTGGATGCGAAAGTCGCGCGCGGCGAATTTCGCGCCGACCTGATGCACCGCCTCGACGTGTTGCGCATCCACTTGCCGGCGTTGCGCGAACGGCGCGCGGACATTCCGTTGTTGGCGAAGCGGTTTCTGGCGACCACCGCACGCAAATTGAAATTGCCGGAAAAACGCTTCACCCAGACGGCGCTGGATACGCTGAAGAAGCGCGATTTCCCGGGCAACGTGCGGCAACTGGAAAACCTGTGCCGCCGTCTGGCCGTGGTCGCACCCGGCGCGACGATCCGGCGCGAGGATCTGGACGAAGCCGAAGCACGCGCGGGCACGCCGGTGGCAGGCGCGGCACTGCCTTGGGAATCTGCGCTGCGGGGCTGGGTCGATGCGGAACTTGCCGCGGGCAGCGACGACCTGCACGCGCGGGCGCGTGAACGTTTCGACCGGGTACTGCTGGATGCGGCGCTGGCGGCGCATGACGGACATCGGCAAAACGCGGCCAGGGCCTTGGGCTTGGGTCGCAATACGCTGACGCGCAAGCTGGGCAGTTCACGCAAGAGCCTGGACTCGAAAAAATAGCTTGGTCATTCCGGGCCGTCCGCGATAAAGCTGTGGATAGCCCCGAACGACGTGGATGTTGTTACGCTTTCCCGAGTTCCAAGTTCCAAGTTCCGAGTTGCGAGTTCCAAGTTCCGAGTTGCGAGTTCCGACATGCCCATCTCCATACGTACCGCCACGCCCGATGACATTCCGTTCCTCGTCGACTGCAACGCCGCGATGGCGCTGGAAACCGAATACAAGACACTCGATCGGGAGGTTTTGACGCGCGGCACCCATGCGGTGTTCGACGATCCCCGCCGCGGGTTTTACCTCGTCGCCGAACGCGACGGCAAACTCGCCGGCTGTCTGCTCATCACCTACGAATGGAGCGACTGGCGCTGCGGCGACTGGTGGTGGTTCCAGAGCGTATACGTGACTCTGGAGTCCCGACGCGGCGGCGTGTTTCGCGCGCTGTATGCCGAAGTCGAACGCCGCGCACGCGCGGCCGGCGCGGTCGGGCTGCGTTTGTACGTCGAGCGTGACAACGCGCGCGCGCAGCAAACCTATGTGTCATTGGGCATGGAAGAGGAACCGTACAAGATGTTGCGACGCGGATTCATCGACTTCGTGTAGGCGCGGGCCACGCCCGCGACGGGACCATTGCAGCCTCGGGCAATCGCGGGCATGGCCGCACCTACAATGAAACAAAACCGCCAGGAGCCCACGAAATGATCCCCCAAACCCGCCGCGTCGCCGTGCTGGGTGGCGTGCGCATTCCGTTCTGCAAGCGCGACACCGCGTATGCCGACCTCGGCAACTTCGGGATGTCGGTGGAAGTGCTTGGCGCGCTGGTCGAAAAGTTCGGCCTGCATGGCTTGGAGCTGGGCGAAGTCGCGTTCGGCGCGGTGATGAAGCATCCGGCCGACTGGAACCTCGCGCACGAGGCGCTGCAATCGTCCGGGCTGGCGATGACCACGCCCGGCTTCACCACCGCGCGCGCCTGCGGCACCTCGCTGGACAACGCGATCCTGATCGCGCAGAAGATCGCGACCGGCCAGATCGAGGTCGGCATCGGTGGTGGTTCGGACACCACCAGCCAGGTGCCCCTGACCTATTCCAACCGTCTCCAGCAACGCCTGCTGGACTTGAACCGCGCAAAGACCCTTGGGCAGAAATTGCGCGCCGCCACGCGCGGCTTCCATCTGCGCGAACTGAAACCGCAAGTACCGGGCGTGGTCGAGCCGCGCACCGGGCTGTCGATGGGTCAACACTGCGAGAAAATGGCGCGCGAATGGCAGATCGGCCGCGCCGAGCAGGATCAGTGGGCACTGGAAAGCCACGGGAAGCTCGCGGCCGCCTATGACGCGGGCTTCTTCGGGGATCTGGTGATCCCGTTCCGCGGTGTAGCGCGCGACAACCTGCTGCGCGCAAACACCACGCTGGAGAAACTCGCGGCCTTGAAACCCGCGTTCGACAAGTTTTCCGGCAAGGGCACGCTGACCGCCGGCAATTCATCCGCGCTCTCCGACGGTGCCGCGGCCGCGTTGCTGGCCAGCGAAGGCTGGGCGCGGGCGCGCAAGCTGCCGGTGCTGGCGTATCTCACCGACGCGGAAGTCGCGGGCGTCGATTACGTGCACGGCGAGGGACTGTTGATGGCACCCACCATCGCCGTGCCGCGGCTGCTGCAGCGCGCCGGCTTGAAGCTGCAGGATTTCGATTTCTACGAAATCCACGAAGCCTTCGCGGCGCAGGTGCTGTGCCAGTTGCGCGCGTGGGAATCGGCGGATTACTGCAAGAATCGCCTCGGGCTGGACGCGCCGCTGGGTACGATCGACCCGGCCAAAATCAACGTCAACGGTTCAAGTCTGGCAACCGGTCACCCGTTCGCGGCAACCGGCGCGCGGATCGTGGCGACGCTGGCGAAACTGCTGGCGCAGAAAGGCGCCGGACGCGGCTTGATTTCGATCTGCACCGCGGGCGGGATGGGGGTCGTCGCGATTCTGGAGCGCTGAAACAAGGCGGGCGCCGCAAAGCCTATGTCGTCATTCCGGACGCGGCGTAGACGCGATCCGGAATCCATCTTGGTCCTGCCAATGCTGATGCATGCGGAAATAGATTCCGGGTTCCGTTCGCGATGAATCTGCGAACGGCCCCGGAATGACGAAACTCGAATTTTTCGCCGGGATTTGTTCCGACACTCAGCTGATCTTGAAAAGTGTCGGCTGCCACGCACCGCTAGCGTAGGATTCGCTGCGGCGACGGCGCATCAGGGCGATGGTTTCTGCGGCGCGGGCTTCGGCCCAGTCCATGCGCTGCACGCCCAGCTTCGCGGGATCCACGCCACGGTGTTCCGCTTCGTCCGCGCGCCATTCGCAGAAATCGTCGTAGGCTTCGATTTCGTGGCTGAGGTCGCGGCGGCACAACTCAATCATGATGGCGTCGTCGAGGAAGCCCAGCACCGGCACGTCGTCGGGAATCGCGTCGTTGGGATCGGCGAGGTAGGCCAGCGCGGCCAGCACGCGATGCTGATCCTCGGTCGGCAGGTTGAAGCCGACGTCGCGTGTCATCGCGATCAGCGACTCCACGCTGCCGATGCGTTCGGCGATGAACGGCGGGACGTGGTTGCCGCGGGTCTTGTCCAGCAGCTCCTGCGCCGCGGCGATGATGGCGTCCGGGTTCTGGCCCTTGATCGACGCCTCGACGTCGCGCATGCCCTTGACGAAAAACTGCAGGTCGTCGTCGCTCAACTGGATGTTGATGTCCATGGGCATGGCGGAATCCTCGATCAGGGCGGCTGGATTCGCCAGCCTACCGATCGGCCATCGCGGCGTCAATCAGTGTCCCCGACACCATCCCCGGGGCGCTGCGGCCCCCTCACAAAATCCCTTGGATGCCCGCGCCGAAGGCGGTGATGAAGCGCGCGATGATGGCGGTCAGCGACAGGTTGACGTCGGGGAAATCGCCGACCGGCTGCCAGTTGTCCAGGAACTCGGGGCTGGTCGCCGACACCGGCGTGCCACCCGGCTTCAACTGGTAGTCGGTGGCATAGCCCCACGGCCAGATGTCGAAGATCGGCAGGCTGCGCGAGACGTCCCCGATCGCCTGGCTGATGTCGCCGATCACCGGGGTGGGATGCCGCGGCGCCACCAGCCACGCATTCTGCGGCGCCGCATCCTCGAGGATCGACGCGCGCACCTGCTCGGCGAACGCCTTGTTGTCGATGATCACGCCGTCCTCGGTGTTGATGCGCGCCGAACGCGGGTCGAAGTTGTGCGAACCGACCATCGCAATCCGGCCGTCCACCACCAGCGATTTCGCGTGCAGGCTGACGCGTGGGCCGGGGCTGCCGGGCTTGATCGGCGCGCGGCCGCCGTGGTGCGGCGAGGATTTTTCCGAACCGAACCCCGACAGCCGGTCGTAATCGCCCAGCATGCTGTGCACGTCGGCCGGGTGCGGCATCAGTTCGTGAATCTGGAAGCCGTAATCGACCAGGAACTTCTTGTGGTGCTTGTAGGACAGCGCATACACCGGCACCGCGTCGGTGGACGCCAGCGAATCGGTGGACACGATCACCTGCACCGGCGGATGTTTCTGCTGCAAGGCCTTGAAGATTTTCCCGGCGCGCCGGGTCAGCACCAGGTACGGCGTCTGCAGCACGATCTGGTGCTTCGCGCCCGCGATCATCTTCATCAGGTCGCGGGTCAGCTCGCGCGAATCCGGTCCGTGCACGGCTTCGTCTTTCGAGGGCAGGTCGTAGAAGTAGTCGACCAGGCCGACGTTGAGGCTGTGGTCGAGCAGGTTGCTGGCCAGCCACTCGGGATCCTCGGCCGCCTTGCGCAGCATCGCCACGCGTTGCGGATCGGCAAAGCGCGGCTCGATCCACGATTCGGCGTCGAAGGGGTGTGCGAGGATTTCGGCATTGACGTCGCGCAGGTGGGTGATCGGCACCGCGCGCGGGGCGTGCCAGAAGATCCCGAAGCTTTTCGCCATCTGCCGACCGGCCACGCCCGCCACGATCACGTCGCGGTCGACGAAATCCATCTGCGAATCCCAGTCGAAATAGCGATCCTCGTAATTGCGGCCGCCGACGATGCCGACCTTGCCGTCCACCAGCAGCAGCTTGTTGTGCATGCGCTGGTTGAACTTGCGAAAGCAGCACAGGATGGTCGCGGCGTACTCGACGTAATTGTTGTGCGCGCTGTCGAAGGTCGGGTTGTACAGCTTGATGTGCAGGTTGTCGCTGGCGCGCGCGAGCCGCGACAGCAGCTTCGGGTTGTTCAACGAGCCCAGTTGGTCGGCGAGTATGCGCACCTTGACGCCGCGTCGCGCGGCTTTCACCAGTTCGTCCAGCACCAGCATGCCGGCGTCGTCGTCGGCCCAGATGTAGGTCTGGATATCGATGGATTTCTGCGCGGCGCGGATCAGGTTGATGCGCGCCGCCAGCGCGTTCTGGCCGATGTTGAGCAGGGTGACGGTGTTGTGCGGATGCCCCGGCGCGGATGCCGCGATCGCGTTGTCGGCCTGCGCCATGAACGGCGACGGCTCGGCGCAGCGGTCGGGCCGGTCGCAGTCGATCTTGCTGTAGGCCGACATGGCCACGATCCGGTCGGCATGCTCGATGCGCTTGGTCGACAGCGGCGCGCAGCCCGCCAGCACCAGCGCGAAGGCGCAGATGCACCAGCCGAGTCGGGTGCGAAGATTGCGGGACATCGCGCGCATCATACGTGCCGCGTCAAGCGCCGGACTTCAACCGGATTCGCAAGTCCAGCACGACCTTGTCCGAAAGCACGCCGCGCAGATCGCGCATGCCGAAGGCCGAGCGGGAGATCGCCCCGCGTACCCGGATCACGCACGCCAGCGGCTGGCGCGGGCAATCCGAGGGCTGCAAAGTCAGCGTCACCGGCTTGCGTTCGCCGTGCAGCGCCAGCATTCCGCGCAGCGTGCCGCCCGACACCAGCTCGGCGATCGGAAACGGGTCGGAATCGAAATGGATGCTCGGAAACCGCGCGGCGTCGAAGAAATCGGGGCCCAGCGCGCGTGCGCGGTCGCCCGCGTCATCCATCTGCAGTCCAGCGACCAGGACTTCCGCATCGACTTCGCCCAGGTCGGCGTCGATCCGGGTATCGATCCGGCGCAAGCCGCCGGACAGCGCCGGGAAGGTGCCGTGCACGTGCGCGAACCAGAACTTGCGCACACCGAACCGCACCTGCGACTGCGCGGGATCGATCGGCCAGGCTTGCGTGGATGATGCGGCCGCCACCGCCAGACCCGGCAACAGCAACCACGCCAGCGCAAGCGCCGCCTTCACCCTACGGCGACCACAACGCGTGCAGCCGTCCGTGACCGGGTTCCAGCGTGTCGTCGTCCAGTTCGACCCACGCCAACGCCGCCGGCGACATGCCGCGCGCACGCTCGGAACGCCCTTCGGTCAACAGCGCCAGCAATTGTTCGAGGCCCGGGTTGTGGCCGACCAGCAGCACTTGCCTTGCGTCCGCGGCGTGCGTCTCGACCAGGGCCAGCAACTCGCCGGGCGTGGCCTGGTAGACCGCGGGCAGGAAGCGTGGCGGATGGATGCGCAACGCACGACACACCGCATCCGCGGTCATCTGCGCGCGCCGCGCCGGCGAGCACAACACCGCGTCGGGCGCAGCGCCCTGCGCGGCCAGCCAAGCGCCGACCGCGCGCGCCTGGGCTTCGCCGTGCACGCTCAGCGGTCGCTCCACGTCACGCCCATCCGGCCCAGCCTGCATGGCTTCGGCATGCCGCAACAACAGGAGTTCACGCACGATCGGATTCGCTCATCAATTGCCGGTGGACGCGCCCGCTGCCGGTGCGGCGCCGGCGGGTGCTTCGGTCGGGACGTTGTTGGCGCGCAGGGTCGCGAGGATCAGGCTGAGTTCGGTGCCGCCGGTGCGCGCCGAAGCCAGCCATTGCGAAGCCAGCGATGGATCGGTGAGCGCGCGCTGCAGCAACCCCGAATACTGGTGCACCTGCCAGGCGAGATTCTGGCTGGCCTGGTCGGCGTTGGCCTGGTCGGCGGGGTTCAACTCGCCCTGGATGTGCAGGCCCACCGCGCGCGCGATCGGGCTGGAACCCCAGGTGAGGGTATGCGCAAGTTTCAGGCAGTCGGTCTTGACCGAGGCGTGCTTGTCCGCGGCATCCTTGCTGCACAAGTCTTGCAGCGGCCCGAACCGGGGCCGGATGTGCGATTGGGTGTTCATGATCGCGACCAGCACCCGCACACCATCAGGATTGTCCGGCTGACCATCATGCGCGCCCTGGGTGGTATCCGCGAGCGGCGGCAGCACGCCCACCGCCTTGGCCACGCCTGCCAGTGCCTTGCCGTAATAATCGTCGTAGCTCTGCGCGGCCGCGGCCTTCTGCAACGCGGCACGCTCGGCCTTGGCGTCCTTGTGCTGGGCCGCGATGTCCATCGCCACCATCCACACCGCGGCGTTGCCGGCGGCGTGCTTTTTCAGGTACTGGAAGGCTTGCGCGTTCGGGCAATCGCTCTTGGTCTTGCATTCGTCCAGGCGCGCCCACTGGATCGCAGGGCTGGCGCCCGGTGCGGCCGCGGCGCGCTGGCTGAGCGAATTGAAATCCAGACCCTGCATCTGGTGTTCGAACGGCCGCGCCAGGATCGCCGCGCCCAGCAGGTAATCGGGATCGGCGCGCAGCGCGACCACGTTAACCAGGTCGTGCTGGTATTGCTGGATGGCCTCGACGCGCTTCTGGTCGGCGGGCGACAGCTTGGGCGCCGCGGGCGAAGTGCTCGCCGGCGCCGGCTTCGGGGTCTTGTGCTGGAGCGGCGCTGCGAGTGCGGCGCCCGAAATCAACAATGCGGCGGCGACGACGCCGGAGACAAGTCGGTACATGTGGATTCCCGGGGATGACAAAGTCGTGAACGTACCTGATGCGGATGAATGGCTACTTGCCCGCGTGGTCCGTAGACCACGGTGGTCTCGGCTGGTTCAGCCGAGCGCCTCACGCATGAATTCCGGCTGCGCCAGCGCCGCGCGATGGATGGCGGCGTTGTAGTAGCGGGTTGCGAACGGCTTGGCGCTGGCATCCTTTTCGCGGAAGCCATCGAGCGCACCACCTTTGCTGGCAAGGGTGGTGCTCCACCAGCCGGTTGGGTAACAGGGTTGCGGGAAGGGCAGGGTGCGCGTCGTCGAGAAGCCGACCCCGCGCATCGCCTGCTGCATCGACTGGATCAGGTCCAGCAGCACCAGCGGCGATTCCGATTGCTGCACCAGGATGCCGCCCTTGCGCAGCGCGCGGAAACAGCTGGCGTAGAACTTGGCGTTGAACAGGCCTTCGGCGGGGCCGACCGGATCGGTGGAATCGACGATCACCAGATCCAGCGAATCGGATTGGGCCTCGGCCATGTACTTGATGCCGTCGTCGAACAGCAACTTGGCGCGTGGATCGGCGTTGGATTCGCACAGTTCCGGAAAATATTTCTCGGCCAACCGGGTCACGCGCTCGTCGATGTCGATCTGGGCGACCGATTCGACTTCCGGGTGCCGCAGCACTTCGCGCAGGGTGCCGCAATCGCCGCCGCCGATGATCACCACGTTGCGCGGCGCCGGGTGGGTGTACAGCGCCGGGTGGGTCATCATCTCGTGGTACAGGAAGTTGTCGCGCGTGGTCAGCATGGTGCATCCGTCGATCACCATCAGGTTGCCCCAATCGGTGGTCGCGTAGATTTCGATGTGCTGGAACGGCGTTTGTTCATCGGCGAGCTTTTCGCTGATGCGATAGCCGATGGACGAGCCGGAAGCCTCGTGCTGCTCGGTGAACCAGTGGGGCGACATGCCGCAGAATCCTGTTGGAAACCGTGGATTGTAGCGGCCGCCCCGCGACCACGCGTTACAATGACGGCGGTCGATCCCGCGGCGATGGTGGCTTCCGATCGACAAACTCCTTGCGTCAAGGCCCGCCGCTGCGACGTTCTGCCCCCTCGTTATCCGGAGATACACGATGACGAACGCCTGGAACGTCGATGCCGCCCGCAACACCTATTCCGTCGCGCACTGGAGCGACGGCTACGTCGACATTGGCGCCGACGGCCGCGCCGTGATGCGCCCACGCGGCGCGGACGGCCCCGCGATCGCATTGGACGACGCGGTCGCGCAAGCGCGGCAACTCGGCCTGCGCCTGCCGTTGCTGCTGCGCTTTCCCGACATCCTGCTGGATCGCCGCGCGCGCCTGCGCGCAGCCTTCGCCGGCGCGATGCACACGCACGATTATTCGGGCGGCTACACCGCGCTGTATCCGATCAAGGTCAACCAGCAACGCGCGGTCGCCGAAACACTGGCCCACGGCCCACTCTCGCCGCGCGCGGCCGGAACCGGATTCGGGTTGGAAGCCGGTTCCAAACCCGAACTGCTGGCGGTGCTGGGCCTGGCGCAGCCGGGCTCGCTGGTGGTGTGCAACGGCTACAAGGACGCCGAATACATCCGCATCGCGCTGATCGGCCGCAAGCTCGGGCTGGACGTGGTGATCGTGATCGAGAAGCCCTCCGAACTCGAACACGTGATCGCGGAATCGAAGTCGCTTGGCGTCGAACCGAAACTCGGCGTGCGGGTGCGGCTGGCGTCGATCGGCGCGGGCAAGTGGCAGAACACCGGCGGCGACAAGTCGAAGTTCGGCCTGACGCCGACCCAGTTGCTGGCGCTGGTCGAACGTCTGCGCGAAGCCAGGCTCACCCACACGATGCGCCTGCTGCACTTCCACATGGGCTCGCAGATTTCCAACCTGCGCGACATCGCTAGTGGAATGCGCGAGGCGGTGCGGCATTTCGCGGAATTGCGCACGGCCGGGCTGCCGCTGGATCACGTGGACGTCGGCGGCGGACTCGGCGTCGATTACGAAGGCACGCGCTCGCGCGGCGAGTGCTCGATCAACTACGACCTCGACCAGTACGCCAATGCCGTAGTCGCGCCGCTGGCTGCAGCATGCGCTGAATGGAACCTGCCGCAGCCGCGCGTGCTGACCGAATCCGGCCGCGCGATGACCGCGCACCACGCGGTGCTGGTGGTCAACGTCAGCGAAGTCGAAGCGGCGCCGGATGGTGCAGTGCCGCCCGCGAACGAAGATGAGTCGCCGGTGCTGCGTTCGCTGCGCGACACCCTGGCCGCGCTGGATGCACGCCCGGTACGCGAGGTCTGGCAGGACGCGCAGCAATACCTGAACGAAGGCCAGTTGCTGTATGCACAGGGTGCGCTCGATCTTGCCGGGCGCGCGAAGCTGGACGCGCTGTTCCACGCGATCGCACTGGGCGTGCGCCGGCGCCTCCGACCCGACGAGCGCTCGCATCGCGAGATCATCGACACGCTGGACGTAAAACTCGTCGACAAATACTTCTGCAACTTCTCGGTGTTCGAGTCGATCCCGGACGTGTGGGCGATCGACCAGATCTTCCCGATCATGCCGCTGACTCGACTCGACGAGCAACCGACGCGACGCGGCACGCTGGCCGACCTCACCTGCGATTCGGACGGGCGCGTCGACGTGTACGTGGAATCCGGCGACCTCGACGTCAGCCTGCCTTTGCACGAACTGCGACCCGGCGAACCGTACCGGTTGGGCATCTTCCTGGTCGGTGCATACCAGGAAACCCTGGGCGACATCCACAATCTGTTCGGTGACACCGACGCCGTGAACGTGCGCATCGACGGCGACGGCTTCACGCTGGACGGCGCGCGCCGCGGCGATTCCGCCGACATGCTGCTCGACTACGTCGGCTACAAGCCCGACGATCTGCGTGCAGCCTACCGCAAGAAACTCGGGGACGCCGGCGTCGATGGCGACGAAGCCAAGCACATCGAAGCTGCGCTGGAAGCCGGATTGACGGGCTACACGTATCTGCAAGAACGGGAATAGGGAATAGAACGGCCCGTCATTCCGGACGCGGCGAAGCCGCGATCCGGAATCGGCTCTTGCAAAAGCAGGGTCCTGGTTCCGAATCGTTTGCGATCCCGTATGCGTCCATGTAATCTTGCTTCAACGGTATCGATAGTCGTGAAGTAAGAAGATGAGCGCCACGGCCACTCTTTCCTCGAAGTTCCAGATCTCGATTCCAAAATCCGTGCGCGAGGAACAGCACTGGAAGGCAGGCCAGGAATTCGTGTTCATCCCCAAGGGACAAGGGGTTCTGGTGATGCCGGTGCCGAAGTGGAAAGCTCTGGCCGGCATCGCAAAGGGTGCAAAGTCCGTTGACTATCGCGACCGCTCGGATCGATTTTGATGCGGGTCGTCGATACATCCGCATGGATCGAATGGCTGACAGGCAGCGCGCTCGGCGCCCGGATCGGCAAGGCCTTTCCGGCCCGCGAACAATGCATCGTTCCGACCTTGGTGCAACTGGAATTGGCCAAATGGCTGGCGCGCGAAACCGATGAGGACCGCACCGACCAGGTGATCGCCTATACGCAGAAATGCGTGGTCGTGCCGATAGACACATCCATCACATTGCGGGCGGCCGAACTGTGCCGCGAACACAAGCTGGCGACCGCCGACGCCATCGTGTACGCAACCGCGCGCGAATGCGATGCAGACTTGCTGACCTGCGACGCGCATTTCTCGAAGCTGCCGGACGTCGTGTATTTCCGGAAATCCGCTTGACCACGCACTGCGATGCACATCGACCCGTGGCACCCAGCGGCTAGCCGTCACGCCTCCCGCACGACTTGCAACCCAGCCGCCGACTGGCTGACAGGCATCACCTCGATGCGATTGACGTTGAGGTGCGGCGGCAGATTGGCGATCCACCACACGGTGTCGGCGATGTCCTGCGCGGTGATCGGGTGCGCGCCCGCGTACAGCTTGTCGGATGCGGCATGGTTGCCGCCGGTGCGCACCAGCGTGAATTCGGTTTCGGCCATGCCGGGTTCGACGTTGCTCACGCGCACGCCGGTGCCGTGCAGGTCGGTGCGCAGGTTCGTGGAAAACTGCGTCACGAATGCCTTGGTGCCGCCGTACACGTTGCCGCCGGTGTAGGGATAGGTACCCGAGATCGAACTGATGTTGACGATCGCGCCACGGCGTTCGATCAACTGCGGCAGCAACAGGCGCGTCAGCGTGACCAGCGCGGTGACGTTGGTGTCGATCATCTGCCGCCATTGCGCGAGGTCGCAGTCCTGCGCCTTCGCGGTGCTCAGGGCGAGGCCGGCGTTGTTGACCAGGAGATCGATGCCGCGGAAGTTTTCCGGCAATGCGTCCAGCGCGGCGCGCAGCGCCGCTTCGTCGCGGATGTCGAACGCGGCGGTGTGGACGCGGTCGGCACCGAAACGGTCGACCAGTTGCGCGAGACGCTCGGCACGGCGCGCGCAGGCGATCACGCGCCAGCCGTTCCCAGCGAACTTTGCCGCGATCGCGGCACCGAAGCCGGCGGAGGCGCCGGTGACGAGGAGGGTTTTGGTAGTCATCGGAGCATTCTAACGACACGCATCGCGCAAACGCCGTGTCTCCCCCTTAGCAAGCGAAGGGGGAACACAAGGGGGATGACTTTTCAAGATGCGGGGCGACATCCCCCGCGCACCTTTGGTGCGCGACCCCCTTGTAAGTTGGTTGCACCCCGCACCAGACCGATACCCCCTTGATTGCGAGATCGTAACGAAGCATGGGTCGGTGCGGGTTTTTCCTTTCATCCCGAACAGTTGCCAGGGTTT
>SCQS01000073.1 GCA_004299705.1 Rhodanobacteraceae bacterium
GCCTCAAGGGCTTCCGGCGCATCTTCTCGCGGTTCGAGAAGCTGGATGTGATGTTCCTCGGCTTCATCAACTTCGCGCTGATCGCCGATGGACTGCGTTTAGTGTGAACACGCCCTAGTGTTGTAGGTAGCGGGGTATCAGAGCGGCCATCCGCAGCCTGACTTTTCACGAAGCTTTTACACTGCATCAATGAGCGTCCCTTATTACTCCGTCTTCGGCCACCCCATCGCGCACTCGTTGTCGCCGCGTCTGCACGCGCTGTTCGCCACGCAGGCCAGGATTGCGCTGGACTATGTCGCGATCGATGCCGCGCCCGCAGATTTCGAACGTTCGCTGCGATCGTTCTTCGATGCGGGCGGCCGTGGCGCCAACGTCACACTGCCGCACAAGGCCGCGGCGTTCGCGCTGGCGGAGGTGCGGTCGCCCACTGCACGACGGCTGGGTGTCGCGAACGTGCTGACGCGCCTTGCTGACGGGCGCCTCGAAGCCGACAGCAACGATGGCGCCGGGATGCTGGCCGACCTCACCCGCTGCGGCGTGGATGCACACGGGCAAGAAGTGTTGCTGCTGGGCGCCGGCGGCGCGGCACGCGCGGCGGCATTCGCACTTCTGGACGCGGGCGTCGCACGCTTGACGGTCGCCAACCGCACCCTGGAGCGCGCGCAGGCGCTGGTCGATGCACTGGCCACGCCCGTAAAAGCGTCGGCATTGCACTGGAACGATCTGGACGACGCGCCTGCGTTCGACCTCATCATCAACGCCACCTCGGCCGGTGTGCAGCACGCAACGCTGGCGTTGCCGGTTTCGCTCGCGAACACGGATACGGTGGCCTACGACCTGAGCTACGGTGCGGCAGCCAAGCCGTTCGTGGGTTGGGCGCAGCGCACGGGTTGCAAAGCGGCTTTCGATGGCCTTGGCATGCTGTTCGAAACCGCCGCCGCGTCGTTCGAACGTTGGCATGGCGCGCGGCCGGACGTCGAAGCGGCCTTGCAATCACTGTTGAGCGCGGGCCGACATCCCCCCGATGCTGCGCATCGTTGCTAGGCTCGCGCATCGTGCGCTCGCCAAGCAACCCTGCCATCAGCATCCTGCCTCTGGCGTTCGAGCTGGCGCGAACCGTCACCGGCGGTTCGCAAGCGCCAGCTCTCACCCCTTCGTTCCGAAGGGGGTGAGTGGACCGTTAACCCCCTTCCTGCGGAAGGGGGTCGGCGCGCAGCGGCGGGGGGATGCAAGTCGCGCGCGGGCGCGCTCCTACAGGTATTCGTTCTTGAGTTTCACGTAGTGCGCGGCGGAATAGCGCAGCGCCTCGATCTCGTGCTCGGACAGCTTGCGCACGCAGCGTGCGGGGTTGCCGACCCACAGCTCGCCTTCGCCCACGATCTTGCCGGGCGTCACCAGCGCGCCGGCGCCGACGAAGGCGTGGCGCCGCACCACCGCGCCGTCCAGCACCGTTGCGTGCATGCCGACCAGGCAGCAATCCTCGATGGTGCAGGCGTGGATCACCGCGCCGTGGCCGATGGTGACGTCCGCGCCGACGATGCAGGGCGAACCACCCGGTGTGTATGGGCCGTCGTGGGTCACGTGCACGACGGTGCCGTCCTGCACGTTGCTGCGCGCGCCCACGCGGATGCGCTCGACATCGCCGCGCAACACCGCACCGGGCCATATCGACACGTCGTCGCCCAGTTCCACGTCGCCGATCACCGTGGCGGCAGGGTCAACGTAGACACGCGCGCCGAGCTTCGGGATGACGTTACGGTAGACACGCAGAGGCGTCATTGCACTTCGTTTCGGCAAGCGTCACGATGGCGTCATCGTAACGTCCGCGCGCCTCGATGGATACGCCACCCCCGGCTTTGAGCGACCTGTTGCACCGCCAGCGACTGGCTTGGCGTGCCCGCGCGCCGGACCGTGCGCAGCGCATGGACGACCTCGCGCGGTTGCGTGCCGCGTTCAAGGCCAGGCTGGAGGATTTCGCGCGTGTCGTGTCCGAGGATTTTGGCCGGCGTCCGCGCGCCGAAACGCTGCTGGCCGACGGCATGCCGGTGTTGCACGAGATCGACTACGCACGCAAACACCTCGAACGCTGGCTGCGTCCGCGTCGTGTTGCCGCCGACGCCACGTTCTTCCCCGCGCATTGCGAAATCGTCGTCAAGCCGCTAGGCGTGGTCGGCATCATCAGTCCGTGGAACTATCCCGTGAACCTCGCGCTGGTGCCGCTGGTCGATGCGCTCGCCGCCGGCAATCACGTGCTGCTGAAACCGTCGGAACACACGCCGCACACCTCCGCGTTGCTGGCCGAATTGCTCGCGGACGTGTTTCCGCCGGAACGCGTCGCGGTGGTGCAGGGCGGCGCGGACGTGGCTGCCGCGTTCGCGGCGTTGCCGTTCGACCATTTGCTGTTCACCGGTTCCAGCGCGGTTGGCGCCAAGGTGCTGGCCGCCGCCGCGCCCAACCTGACGCCGGTGACGCTGGAGCTGGGCGGCAAGTCGCCGGGATTGGTGGCGCCAGGTTGCGCGACGTCGCGCAATGTCGATCGCATCGCGGCGGGCAAGTTTTTGAACGCGGGACAAACCTGCATCGCGCCGGACTACGTGCTGGTGCACGAGGCGGAGCGCGATACTTTCGTTGCGCAGCTGCGCGGCTACGTCGCGCGACATTATCCGGCACTGCGCGATTCGCCCGATTACGCCAGCATCGTCAGCGATGCACAGCACGTGCGCCTGCGTGCCTGGCTGGACGAGGCGCGCGCGTCAGGCGCCGAAGTGGTTCCGCTGGCGGATGCCGATGACCCTGCGCGGCGCATCCTCGCGCCCACGGTGGTGCTGGGCGCGCCCGACACGACCACGCTGCTGCGCGAGGAAATCTTCGGGCCGATCCTGCCCGTCGTGACTTACCGCGAGTTCGACCAAGCCATCGAGTACGTCAACGCGCGTCCGCGGCCGTTGTCGCTGTACCTGTTCGACGGCGACCGCGTGCGCATCCGGCGCGTGCTCGATGCGTGCACCGCCGGCAGCGTCGCGGTCAACGACACACTACTGCAGTTCGTGCAATCGCGATTGCCGTTCGGGGGCATCGGGCCGTCCGGGATGGGTGCCTATCACGGTCATGCGGGCTTCCTCGCGTTCTCGAAGCAGATGCCGGTGTTCCGCCAGGCGCGTTGGTCGGCGGCGGGCTGGCTGCGTCCACCTTACGGCCAGCGGGTCGAACGCCTGTTACGGTTTCTGCTGCACTGACACTGACGCGTTGCGCAATATGTCGCGCGTGTGCCGATAGCCGATCTTGATCGCGCGATCGAACTGGCGCCAATCGAGGAAGCCGATGTCGCGCATGTCCGGGCGTAGCAGCAGGTCGGCCAGCTCGCGGCGACGCGCGCTGCCGGTTTCCGAGTTGACCATGCCCGCGCGCACCAGGATCGAGAAAGTACTGGGCCGGCGGTGCAGGGTGCGCCGCTCGGTCCACAGCGTGGGCAGCGGCGGCGACGCGGGTTCGTCCACGCCGGCGCGCAGGGTGTCGTCGGCGCCGATGTCGACCGCGATGATCCGGCCGCGACCCGCTTCGGCCAGGACGTCGGTCGGCAGGTTGTTGATCACCGCGCCGTCCACGTAGACGTGGCCGCCGTGGAACAGCGGCGGCAGAATGCCGGGCACCGCGCTGGACGCGCGCAGCCAGCGCCACAGCAGGCCTTCGCGGTGCACCGCGGTGACGCCGAGGGTGAGGTCGGCGGAAACGCAGGCAAACGGGACGGGCAGGTCCTCGATGTCGATTTCGCCGAAGGCTTCGCGCAGCAGCAGCGTGGTGCGCGCGCCGCGGGTCAGGGCCACCAGCGGCAGGGTCCAGTCGCTGAACGGCTTGCCGTCGACCAGCGCGCGCCGGAATACCTCGCGCATCCTGGCGTCGCCCCATTCGTAGGCGACGCCGGCGCCGATGAGCGCGCCGACGCTGGTGCCAACCACGCTGTCGATGCTGATGCCGGATTCGCGCAAGGCCTGGATCACGCCGATCTGGGCGAAGCCGCGCGCCCCCCCGCCGGACAGCACCAGCCCGGTGCCATGCCCGGACAGCAGCCGCGCCAGCCGCGCAACATCGTCGCCGCGGCGCCAGTGATGGTGATTCAGCTCGTCGTCTTCAAGCTGAGCGCGCCAGGCCCGCGCCGCGCCGAAGACGAACGTGCCCGGTGGGTGTCGCAACACCAGGTGCCGGGGCCGGTGGTGCGCGTATTCGGCGGCCGCGGAAGATTCGCGCGTCCACGTGGCCGCCTCCGGCACGTTGCGATCGCTGATCGGATCGGGCCAAGCGGCGGGCTCGCGGCTGGCGTCCACCAACAGCAGCAACGCGTCGGCCTGGCGCCGGCACAGGCGGCGCCATTGCGCATCGCCGTCGGCGACGTACAGCACGAAGCGGGATTCCGCCTCGCGCGCGGTGAACCAGTCGGTGTCGCGGCCATGCCCCAACTGCGCGTCGATCAGCGCGCAGGCACCCCATGGCAGCAGTTCGCGTTGCAGCGACTCGGCGAAGGTGCGCGCGTCGGTGCCGACGTCGAACGGCAGGATCGCGAAGGTGCGTGGCGGGCTCGGGGCGTCGTCGTTCAGCAGATGCCGTACCGCGACCTGCGCCGCGCCCAGCATCGCCAACGGGTGGCGTTCGACCAGCTTCTCGAACGCCGCGCGGGAAAGCCGCAACACCTCGGAGTCGCGCAACGCGCGCACGCTGTGGGTGCGCGGCTCGCCGCTGATGAGCCCGACTTCACCCAGCGTGACGCCCGCCGGAAGCACGCCCAGCATGCGCGGTGCGCCGCCCATCCGCGGCACGCCGAACACGCCGAGACTGCCGGATTTCAGCACGTACAAGGCATCCGATTCCTCGCCACGCAGATACAGCGGCGCGCCGCCCGGAAGCCACAGCCACGCCATCTCGTCCAGCAGCGCGTCGAGCTGGGACGGTTTGAGGTGCCCGAACACCGCCGTGTGTTCCAGCAATGCGTGCAAGTCCGGGGTCGACCGCGTGGACATGCCCGGATCGTAGCTTGATTTTGTCCGTGGGCAACGCCACGCTGGGGAATCCCCCGGAGCACGCCATGTCCACCGACAACCCCTTGCTCAGCGCCGCCGCGCTGCCCGCTTTCTCGAAAATCCGCGCGCTCGACGTGGTGCCCGCGGTCGACGCGATCCTGGCCGATTACCAGACCGGCATCGACGCGATCACCGCGCCCGCCGCGCCGCACGATTTTGGCCACGTGATGCTGGAGCAGGAACGCCTGGACCAGCGCCTGTCGCATGCGTGGGCGCCGGTGTCGCACCTGCACGCGGTGGCCGATACCAAGGAACTGCGCGCGGCCTACGAGCAAGCCGAGGAGAAGATCACCGATTTTGCGAGCGCACTGGGTCAGAACCGCGAGCTCTACGCAGCAGTACAGGCCGTCGCCGACGCGCCCGGCTTCGCGCAGCGCACGCGCGCCGAACGCGCGCTGGTCGAACATGCGCTGCGCGATTTCAAGTTGTCCGGCGTCGCGCTGGACGAACCCGCGCGCACGCGCTTCCGCGCAATCGCCAACGAGCTGGCCAAACTCACCACGGCGTTTTCCAACGCGGTGCTGGATGCCACCGACGCCTGGCACGAGCACATCGAGGACGAGCGGGACATCGCCGGCATTCCGGAATCCGGGCGTGCGGTGCTGCGCGAATACGCGCGCGAACGCGAGCTGGACGGCTGGCTGGTGACCTTGAAGCAACCCTCGGTGCAGGCGGTACTGACCTACGCCGACAACCGCAGCCTGCGCGAACGCGTGTATTGGGCCTACCAGACGCGCGCGTCGGACCAGGGTCCGAACGCCGGCAAGTTCGACAACTCGGGGCGCATGGAAAGGATCCTCGCGTTGCGCCACGAGGCCGCGCAGTTGCTCGGTTTCGCCAACGCAGCCGAAGAGTCGCTGGCCACCAAGATGGCGCGGACGCCGGCCGAGGTGCTGGTCTTCCTGCGCGACCTGATCGCGCGCGCCAGGCCGGTCGCGCAACGTGAACTGGACGAACTGCGCGAATTCGCGCGCGTCGAGCTCAAGCTGCAGACACTGGAATCCTGGGACGTTGCCTACGCATCGGAGAAATTGCGGCTGGCCCGTTATGCGCTGGACGAGGAACAGCTGAAAGCGTATTTCCCGCTGCCGTCGGTGTTGCACGGCATGTTCCAGGTCGCCGGCAAGCTGTACGGCATCACGGTGGAACCCGCGCGCGAACGCGTGGACGTGTGGCATCCGGACGTGCGCTATTGCGAGGTGCGCGACGCCGAGGGCCAGTTGATCGCCGGGGTGTATCTCGATCTGTACGCGCGCTCGGGCAAGCGTGGCGGCGCGTGGATGGACGTGTGTCGCGCGCGCTTTCGCGATGGCGACCAGACGCAATTGCCAATCGCCTTCCTCACCTGCAATTTCGCGCCGCCCGCGGGCGGGCATCCGTCGTTGCTGACCCACGACGACGTGCAGACGATCTTCCACGAGTTCGGCCATGGCCTGCACCACATGCTGACCCGCATCGACCTGCCGTCGATCGGCGGCATCGACGGTGTGGAATGGGATGCGGTGGAACTGCCCAGCCAGTTCATGGAGAACTTCTGCTGGAACCGGCAGGCGTTGGACCTGTTCGCGAAACATTGGTCGAGCGGCGAAAAACTGCCCGCTGAATTGTTCGACAAGATGCTGGCCGCACGGCATTTCCAGGCCGGCATGTTCCTGTGTCGGCAACTGGAATTCGGCCTGTTCGACTTCCTGCTGCACGCCGACTATGACCCGGCGCGTGGCGCACGCGTGCTGGAGACGCTGGAAGCCGCGCGGCGCGAAGCCGCGGTGCTGCACCCGCCGGCCTGGCAGCGTTTCCCGCACGGCTTCACGCACATCTTCGCGGGCGGCTACGCGGCCGGTTATTACAGTTATCTGTGGGCGGAAGTGTTGTCGGCCGACGTGTTCGGTGCGTTCGAGGAGCATGCTCGTGAGAATCGGGCGGGCGACGGTGGCGACGTGATCAGCGCGGATGTCGGTACGCGCTTCCGCGACGAGTTCCTGAGCGTCGGCGCCAGTCGTCCGGCGCTGGAAAGTTTCATCGCCTTCCGTGGACGTGCGCCGCAACCGGATGCGTTGCTGCGTTCCTACGGCCTGACCTGACGCGGTGGACGGGTGGATACGCATTCCTGGCTCGCATCGGTATTGGTATTCCTGGTCGCGGTGGTGATCGCGGTTCCGCTGTCGCGCAAGCTGAAACTGGGCTCGGTGCTGGGCTACCTCGCGGCGGGTGTGGTGATCGGGCCGTTCGGGTTGAAGTGGGTGCACAACCCGGAAGCGATCTCCGGCGTGTCCGAGCTGGGCGTCGCGCTGTTGCTGTTCGTGATCGGTCTGGAGCTGTCGCCGCAGCGCCTGTGGGTGATGCGGCGCGCGGTGTTCGGCGCGGGCGCGGCGCAGGTGTTCGGCACGGCGCTGGTAATCGCTTTGATCGCGATCTACGGATTCCACCTGCAGCCGATTGCCGCCGCCGTGGTTGGCCTGGGCCTCGCGTTTTCCTCCACCGCGTTCGGTTTGCAGATCCTCGCCGAGCGCCGCGAGTTGCAAAGCGCGCACGGGCGGCAGGCGTTCGCGATCCTGTTGTTCCAGGACCTGGTCGCGATCCCGTTGATCGCGGCGATTCCGCTCTTGGCCAGTCATGGCGAACTGCACGCGACGGGCCAGCCATTGTGGCTGTCAGCGCTGCGGGTCGCCGGCGTGATCGCGGTGGTGGTGGTGGGCGGTCGCTACGCATTGCGGCCGGTGTTCCGCGCCGTGGCCAAGGCCGGCTCGATCGAGGTTTCCACCGCGGTCGCACTGCTGGTGGTGATGGGCACCGCGTGGCTGATGCAACTGGCTGGCATCTCGATGGCGCTGGGCACCTTCCTCGCGGGCGTGCTGCTGGCCGACTCGGAATACCGGCACGAGCTGGAATCCAACATCGCGCCGTTCGAGGGCCTGTTGCTGGGCCTGTTCTTCATCACGGTCGGCATGGGCGTGAACCTGAAACTGCTGACGCTGCACCCGTGGATGGTGGTGGGCCTGGTGATCCTGCTGCTGGCCTGCAAGGCACCGGCGCTGGCCTTGATCGGCCGCCTGAATTCGCGCATGCGCGACGTCGATGCGGTCAAGCTGGTGGCGCTGCTCGCGGGCGGCGGTGAATTCGCGTTCGTGGTGTTCAAGCTTGCGACCGAGCATGGCCTGCTGACGCGCACCCAGAACCAGGTGCTGGTGCTGGTGGTGACGCTGGGCATGGTCGCGGTGCCGCTGCTGGTGCTGGCGGCGGCGAAACTGCCGGCACCGAAGACACCGCAGCGCGAGTACGACACCATCGATAGCGGCGCACCGCGGGTGGTGATCGCGGGTTTCGGGCGGGTCGGGCAGATCGTGGGACGCCTGCTGCGCGCGCGCGGCATTCCGTTCGTGGCGCTGGAGAACTCGATCGAGCAGGTCGATCTTTCGCGCCGTTTCGCCGGCACCAACATCTATTTCGGCGACCCCGCGCGCGCGGAAATCCTGCGCGCGGCCGGTGCCGGCAAGGCCGAGGTGTTCGTGCTGGCGACCGACGATCCGGACGCCAACGTGCGCACCGCACGCGTGGTGCGGCGGTTGTTTCCGAACCTCAAGATCGTGGCGCGTGCCCGCAACCGGCAACACGCGTTCCGGCTGATGGACCTGACTTCCGATCCCGACGACGTTGTGCGCGAGACGTTCTATTCCAGCCTGAAGATGGCGGCGCTCACGCTGAAGGCGCTGGGCATGGGCAAGGACGCGGCACGCGCCAGCGTGGAACTGTTCCGCGAACACGACGAGAAACTGCTGCGCGACCAGCATCTGGTGTACGACGACGACGTGGCGCTGCGCCAGACCACGCGCGAGGCCTACGAGGAATTGCAGGGCCTGTTCGAAGCCGACAGCGCGCCGAGCAAAGAGGCGGCTACTCCACCGGATGCGTCATCAACGGCGTCACCACCGGTGCGTTGAGCTGGACCGCGCGGCGCGGCGTCAATTCCATCGCCAAGTCCACGTAGCCGAGCACGCGCGCGACATCGGCCGGCGTGCGTTGCATGCAGTCGCGCGCCTCGCGGTTGGCGCCGCGTTGCAGCAGCACCCGCGCGGGCTCGAACATCGCGTGCATCGCGCAGGCGTGCAGGGCGGTGACGCCATGCTGGTCGGCGTGGTCGATGTCGGCGCCCGCATCCAGCAGCACCGGCAGCAGCGCGCCCAGGTGGGTGCCGTCGCAGTCGTTGCCGGGCTTGATGTGCACGCCCAGCAGCACCAGCAGTGGCGTGGTGCCGGCGCGGTCGGCGGCGTCCACGGGCGGTGCGCCACGCAACAAAGCGTCGATCAGGCGTCGGCAGCGCAGGCTGTCGCGGCTGTCGAAGCAGAAACGCGTGGCCGCGTGCAGCGCGGTCTGGCCACGTGCGTCGGTGAGATCCGCGCGCGCGCCGAGTTCGTGCAGCACGCCCAGCATGTCGGCGTGTCCAAGCGCCGCGGCGATCATCAGCGCGGTCACCTCGTCGGCGTGGCGCATGTCGACCGCGGCGCCGGCCGCGACGAGCGCGCGCACGATGTCGGGGTGGCGCGCGCTGACGGCGGCCGACAACGGCGAGGCGCCGGTTTCCACCGTGAGTCGCGGATCGGCGTGTGCGGCCAGCAGGCGCTGCACACTCTGCAGCGCGCCGGCACCGCTCGCGCGCAGCAGCGCTGTGGCGCCGCGACTGTCGCGCTGGTCCACCGGCAGACCGAGTTCCAGCAGGCGCGCGACCGCATCGGGATCGGCGGCAGCGGCCGGCAAATCGTCGCCGCGCAGCGGGCGCCGGGGCAGCGCCCAACCGTTCCAGCGCAGCCAGTATTCGAGCTTGGTCGCGTCGCGCGCCAGCGCGAGGCCCAGCGGGGTTTCACCGCTGGCGGCAGGGCTTTCCGGGTCGGCGCCGTAGGCGATCAGCGCCTGCACCAACGGCAGCACCGCATCAGGCGCGCCGTCCAGCGCGGCGTGCAACGGCGTGGCACCGGCGCGATCACGCACGTTGGGGTCGGCACCGCGTGCGAGCAGCGCTTTCAACACCGGCAACAACGCGGGACGGCTGGCGTGATGCAGCGGTGTGCGATCGCTCGCGTCCGCGCCGAAGGCATCGGCGCCGCGTTCCAGCATCGTCAGTGCGAGCGCCGCGCCATCGTGTGCGTCACCCAAACGCGCCAACGAGTGTGCAAAGCGTCCGGCGCCCGCGGGCGTGGCGCCGGCGTCGAGCAGCTGGCGCACGGCGGCGGCCGAGCCGGGCAAACGATCGAGCAGGGCATCGAACAGCCGGCTGCCGTCGTCGAGGCGCGCTTCGGCGTCGAGGCCCTGCTCCAGTAAACCATGTTCCAGCAACCATGCGCGCGGCGCGGCATCGGCGTGTTCGGCGAGGTCGAGAAACAGCGCCGCGAGTTCGTGGGTCGGCCAAGTCGCGACCCGCGCCTCGAAGCGCGCGACCACCGACCAATGCCCGAAGCGCAGGGCATCGAGCAAATGTTGTGGTGTGTCCGCGCCGGCTTCGGGTTGGCTGGCCTGCGAATGGCTGGTGGGCACCGCGGCGGCGGGATCCATCAACGCGACCAGATCCCAGCGTCCCGAGACGCCGGCCTGGTCGATGGCGCTGCGCCCATCACCGCCCTTGCGCGCGGGATCGGCGTCGAGTTCCAGCAACGCGCGCACGCATTCGGCGTTGGCGCGCGGCGACTGGCAAGCCAGCATCAGCGCGGTACGTCCGTGCTGGTCGGCGGCGTGCACGTCGGGGTGTTTTTCCGCAAGCAATTTCACGATGCCGGTGGCGCCGGCGCGCGCGGCTTCCATCAGCGGCGTGGTGCCGTAGCGGTCGGCCAGCTTCGCGTCGGCGTTGGCATCCAGCAACACTCGCGCGATTTCGATGTGGTTTTCGCGCGCCGCGTGCAGCAACGCGCTGGCGCCCAGCGCATCGACCGCGTTGACGTGTGCCTTGTGCTTGAGCAGGGTATGCACGCCTTCAGGATCGTCGTCGGCGATCCCGGCGGCGGCGGGCAATGCGGCATCGGCGTGCGCGCCGTGTTCCACCAGGAAACGCAGTACCGGCCAGTTCGCGGCGGCGGCGGCGGCGCCGAGCGGCGTGGCCTGTTCGCGGTTGCGTGCTTCCAGCGGCGCTTGCGCATCGATCAGGATCGCCGCGACCGCGGGTTCCGCGCACAGCGCGGCGTGGTGCAGCGGGGTGTTGCCGTCGGCGTCGGCGCGCGCCGGGTCCGCGCCGTTCGCGACCAGGCTGGTAACCATTTCCGGACGGCCCTCGTGGCAGGCACGCGTGGTCGCCAGCAATGGCGTGAGGCCGGCGTGGGCGCGATTGACGTCGGCACCCTTCCCGATCAACGCGCGCAGCAGGCGCGTGTCGGTCAGTTCGGCCGCGAGCACCAGGGCCGAGCGCTGGTCGCGCGCACCCGCGGGCGGTGTCGCGTTGGGATTCGCGCCTTGCGTCAGCGCTTCCAACGCCGCGGAAACATTGCCCACGCGCGCGGCCGCCAACAGGTTTTCATCGAGCACCGACTGCGCGGGCGCGGCCGCTTGTGCGACGGCCGTGGGTGCCGGGATGGGCGTGGACTCGGCTGCGTGATCGTCGGACACATTGTCCATTTCATTCGCGAGCATGCCGTCGCCCGGAGGCATGGGGCGCGGTTCGGTCGGGCCCGGCGGCAGTGGATCGAGGCGCGCGCGTTGGCCGCTGCACAGCAGGCGCAAGGTGCGGTTCGCGACGATCAGCGAGCACGCCGGCAGCACCAGCACCGCGAACAGGAACAACGCGGCGGTGCGGATTTCGTCAGGGAAACTGGCACCGACCCCGGCCAGTGAAAGCGCGCCGAACGCGATCGCCAGTTGCGCCAGCGAGGCCGGCAGGAAGTGCGTGAAAAACAGGTCGTGCCGTTGGGTCAGGTGACGCGCGAAGCTGATGCTGCGCGCCAACGCGGCGGTGATCCAGGAATGCTGCTCGCCCGCGGGGAACGCATCGTCCCATTCGAACACCAGGCCGAATACCGGCCACACGCGCCACAGCACCACCAGCGTGATCACCAGTGCCACGCACAGCCCCAGCGTCGCCACCAGCGAGGGTGCCTCGGAAAGTGCCATCAGCGGCCAGGCCACCAGCACGAACACCACCGCGGTATGGATGGCCAGTGCGATCAAGTGCGCCGAGCCGCGCCTGAGCGCGGTGCGCACGAACGTTTCCCCGCAGCCGAAACCGATCGCGTGGCAAACCGCCGCCATCGACAGCGACGCGCCGATCAGCAGCAACAGCAGTGAATAACGTTCCCACGCGGGCGGAATCCAGATCGCGAGGAACACGGCGACCAGCGAGGGGATGAAACAGGGCAGTGAGCGGGTCAGCGGCGGCCGACGTCGGGACTTGGCTTGAGACATGAGGGGGTATGCGGCGAGGACGGCCCAGTATAAGGAATGCGCATGTACGAGAAGTTAGGGCGCGGACCGCGGCGGTCGTCGAGGGCGGGTCAGTAGAATGGGTAGGTCCTCCGATCGGGCCGGACAGGGCAGAAGCAAAGAGCGGTTTTAGACACGGATCAAAACGGATAGAACAAAGTCTGTTGCCTTATCCGTGTTCATCCCTGTGATCCGTGTCAAAAAGCTTTTGCAAAACACCGGGAAGCTTTCGCCCTGCCGGCACGGACGACTTCAGCGCTTCGCGCGATGCTCGTGGACGAACCGAGTGCAGCGTTGCTTGCCGGTGCGCCTACTTGCGCCAACCCCGCCGGGGTGCGATAGTCGCCATAACAAAATTCATACAAACGTATGAAAGACGCGCGCGGCGCGACCCGCAGCCATAAACCACAAAATCAATCGACCGGAGACTCACCGATGAACAAGCAACTGATTTCAGCGCCGAAAGTGGCGGGCCTCGCGTTGGCCGCCTTGAGCGTGGCCGTGGCCGGGGCGCTGGTGAGCCCGGCAGCGTCCGCGTCCGGCTTCCAGATCAGCGAAAACACCGCGCAGGCGCTGGGCCGCGCGTACGCGGGTCGCGAGGCGGCCGGCAACGACGCCTCGGTGGTGCTGAACAACCCCGCCGCGATGGTCGATTTCAACACCTATGCGGTGCAGCTGGATGCCACCGCGATCAACGTCAGCACCCAGTTCCACGGCGGCGGCACCGACGCGATCGGCCAGCCGCTGACGGGCGGCAATGGCGGCAACGGCGGTGGCGTCTACGCCGTACCGGCGATCAGCTTCATCGCGCCGATCGCCCAGAACTGGCGGATCGGCTTCGGCATCGACGCGCCGTTCGGTCTCAAGACCCAGTACGACGCCGGCTGGGTGGGGCGCTATTCGGCGCTCAAGTCCAGCGTGAAGTCGATGGATCTCGTGGGTTCGGTGGCCTGGGCGATCAACCCGCAGTTCTCGCTGGGCTTTTCGGTGATCGCGCAGAAGACCACCATCGACCTTTCCCAGGCGGTCGATTTGGGCGCGGTGCTGGCGGCCAACCCGGCGCTGCCGCCGGGCATGTTCCTGCCGCAATCGGCGGACGGCTTCGCCGAAGTGCGCGGCGACAACTGGAAGTGGGGCTGGCAGATCGGCGCCGAGTGGAAGCCGACCGCGCAGGACACCTTGGCGCTGGATTACCACGCCAAGATCAACCACCAGATCAACGGCAAGGCGTACTTCACGGTGCCGGCCAACGCGCAGGCCATCTTCTCGCAGCTCGGCCCGCTGGCGCCGTTCCAGAACACCTCGGCGTCGGGCGCGTTCGCGACCCCGGCCATGGCTTCATTGAGCTACTGGCACAAGACCGAAGGCCCGGTGTCGTGGGGCGCGGAACTCGGCTGGACTGGCTGGAGTTCGTTCAAGCAGCTGGCGATCACGTTTGGCAACCCGGCGCAGCCACCCGAGAACATCCAGTACAAGTGGCGCAACACCTGGTTCGGCTCGGTCGGCATGGATTACAAGTTGAGCGACACCTGGACGCTGCGCGGCGGCCTGGCCTACGACCAGACCCCGACCCAGAACTTCTCGCGCGACCCGCGCATCCCTGACGGCGCGCGCAAGTGGATCGCGCTGGGCGTCGGCTACACGCCGGTGCAGGACCTGACCCTCAACATCGGCTATGCGCACCTGTTCGTCAACAGCGGCGCCGTCAACGACATGAGCGCGACCGGCGACAACCTGGTCGGCAGCTTCGACAACTCCGGCGACCTGCTGGGCATTTCGATGCAGTACAAGTTCTGACCACACGTTCCACCACCCCTTCCAACGGAAGGGGGTCGCTGCGCAGCAGCGGGGGGATGAGCGCTCGGATGAGAAAGCCATCCCCCTCATTCCCCCTTCCTTTGGAAGGGGGAGGTACGCTCGAAGCGCTTTTTGACAAACCCCGCCCTCGTGGCGGGGTTTTTGTTTGCCTGTTTGCCTGTTTGCCGCGAAAGATGCAACTCCGGCACGCGCATGGCATCGCGCAAGCCGCGAACACTGTCCGCAGTGTCCGGACAGTGTCCGCGGACACTCTTTTCGTGATGTGCCGCCGCGCAACAGACTGATTCTGAACGGTAATTCTAGACCGTGACGTCGGCATGGCGCTTGCAACCATTGATACGGGGAGGTGGTGCGGCGAGTGGGTGCGGACGGTCTGTCCAGTCGGCCCGGGTGTCGCGTGGATGACGCCATCGAGCGGAATGCGCTCCGGGCAAAGGAAGGACGTGCATGATCGGGTACTACTTTGATTTGGCCTTGCGCAGCCTGAAGCGCAGTCCCGGCCTCACCGCGCTGATGGTGCTGTCGATCGGCGTGGGCGTGGCGCTGGCGATGTCCACGTGGACGCTGGAACACCTGATGTCCGGCGATCCGTTCCCGCAGAAGTCGGCCGAGATTTATTTCCCGACCATCGACATGTGGGGGCCAGCGGCGCACGCGAAGGCGTCGAATAGCAATGATCCGCCGGACTTGCTGGATTACGGCACCGCCGAAGCGTTGCTGCGCGACCATCGCGCGACGTATCAGGCGGCGGTGTATGCGGTCATACCGACCCTCGTGCCCGCATCATCCGATGTGCATCCTTTCAGGGAGTTCGGTTTCGCGGTGTCGGGTGAGTTCTTCCCGATGCTCGACGTGCCCTTCCGCTACGGCGCGGGCTGGAGCACTGCCGCCGATGCGGCGCGTGCGCAGGTGGTGGTGATCAGCGGCGAGCTCAACGACAAGCTGTTCGGTGGCGCCGACAGTGTCGGCAAGGTGTTGCGCATCGACGGACGTGAGTACCAGGTGGTGGGCGTGTTGGGCGACTGGCAGCCGCACCCCGCGTTCTACGCGATTCCTTCCGTGGGCGCCCTGCTGCAAAACTCGCCCGGGCTGTTCGTGCCCTTCGACACCGCGATCGCCGCGCAGATGCCCGACGACGGCGGCACGGACTGTTTCAAGTCGCCCGAGGATTCCGGTTTCGCGGGCTTCCTGCGTTCGAGCTGCGCGTGGATCAGTTATCTCGTACAACTCGATTCGCCCGCCGCGGCGCGACGCTACGAAAACTACCTCACGGGCTTTGCGCAGCAGCGCTTCAGCTGGAAGCCGAACGTACGGCTGTACGGACTGATGGCGTGGCTGGACCACATGCAAATCGCGCAGGGTACCTTCCAGTTCCTGAAACTGGTGGGCGTCGGCCTGTTGATCGTGTGCCTGGTGGACACCATCGGGCTGATGCTGGCGAAGTTCCTGCGCCGCTCGGGCGAAATCGGCATCCGCCGCGCGCTCGGTGCCACCCGCCGCGCGATCTACGCCCAATTCCTCACCGAGGCGGGCCTGATTGGCGTCGCCGGCGGCGTGCTCAGCATCCCGTTGACCTGGCTCACCATGCTGTGGATGCGATCGAAGATGGCGGTGGGCTGGCAATGGCTCACGCAGATCAACGTGAACCTGCTCGCGTGGACGGTGGCCGTCGCGATCGTCGCTACCGTGCTGGCTGCGCTCTATCCCGTGTGGCGCGCGGCGCATGTGCAGCCCGCGTGGCAGATCAAGTCGAATTGAGGACACGGCCATGAACCTTCCCCCCACCCTCGCCGCACTGCGCAAGCACAAGGCCGGCGTGTTCCTGATCGGCCTGCAGGTCGCGTTGACTTTGGCGATCACGTGCAACCTCGTATTCATCGTCACTACCAATGCCGGGTACATCCACCGCCCGACCGGACTGGATGAAATCAACCTGTTCCTGATCGGCCAGTCCTTCGCGAACGCGCCGGTCGGCGATGACGCGGCGGCGCTCGAAAAACTCGATTCAATGCAACTGACCGACCTCGCCACCCTGCGTGGTCTGCCCGACGTGCAGGATGTGTCGCCGGTCAGCAGCATGCCGCTGACCGGCAGCACCAACAGCGCCGACGTGTCGTTGAAGCCGGCGCAGATGCATGGCCTTGCCAAAGCCGCCCTGTTCTGGGTGGATGACCAGATCATCCCGACATTCGGGTTGCAGCTGGTCGCGGGTCGCGACTTCACCAGCGCCGACGTGCGGCATCTCGACCCCAACAGCAAGACCGCGCCCCCGCTGGTGATCGTGTCGCAGGCACTGGCCCACAAGCTGTACCCGCACGGCGATGCGGTCGGCAAGCCGATCTGGCTGAACCAGAATACCGCGCCCAGCACCATCGTGGGCGTGGTGGCACGGCTGTTCACTTCTTCGCAACAGGCCCACACGGCAGCCGCGTACTACACGATCCTGATTCCCGCGCGGATCGACGCCGCCACGACTTTGTACGCCGTGCGCACGCGCCCCGGCCGGATGCGGCAGGCAATGGACGCAGCACGCAAGGCGCTGTTCCGGGTCGATCCGCTGCGGATCATGCAGCCGAACGGAAAGTATTCGATCATGGGCCTGCACACGTTCGCCCAGATCCGCGCCAAGGGCTATGCGCTGGAAATCGCGCTGGTGCAAATCCTGACCGCGATCACGGTGATCCTGCTGCTGGTGACCGGTGTCGGGATCACCGGCCTCACCAGTTTCTGGGTCGGCCAGCGCCACAAGCAGATCGGCATCCGCCGTGCGCTGGGCGCGACGCGCGCCAACATCCTGCATTACTTCCAGATCGAGAATCTCATCATCGCCGGTGGCGGCTGCGTCGTCGGCGTGGTGCTGGCGATCGGCATCGATCTGATGTTGCTGAAGATGTTCCAGACCGACCACCGCATGCCGGTGTGGTACGTGGCGATCGGCGTGATCGTGATCCTGCTGCTGGGGCAACTCGCGGTATTCGCGCCGGCGCGGCGTGCGTCCAAGGTGCCGCCGGTGGTGGCGACAAGGAGCGTGTGATGTTCACCCCCTTCCAACGGAAGGGGGTCGGCGCGAAGCGCCGGGGGGGATGTTGTTCCAGCGAAGCAGAAAGCCATCCCCCTCGATCCCCCTTCGCAAGCGAAGGGGGAGGTAATGAATGGGAGCGCGTGACATGTTCGGCTATTACCTCGACCTCGCACTGCACAGCTTCAAGCGCAATCCGGCGCTCACGGCGTTGATGGTGCTCGCGATTGCCGTGGGCATCGGCGCGAGCATGACGACGCTGACCGTGCTGCACGTGCTTTCCGGTGATCCGTTGCCCGGCAAGAGCGCCGACATTTATTACCCGCAGATCGACCCGCAGGACGCGCGCGGGATGATGCCCGGCACGATGCCGCCGGAGCAGGTCACCCTGATCGACGGGGTGAACCTGCTGCGGGCAAAGCGTGCGGATCGACAAGCCTTGATGTTCGGCGGCGCGGTGCCGATCCAGCCGGATTCCTCCACGCTGGATCCTTTCTACGTGGAGGCGCGCTTCACCACTGCGGACTTCTTCCCGATGTTCGATGCGCCGTTTCTTTATGGGCATGGCTGGAGCGCGGCCGATGACCAGGCGCGTGCCCGCGAAGTCGTGATCACGCGGCGGCTCGACGACAAGCTGTTCCGTGGCGCGGACAGCGTGGGCCGCACCTTGCAGATTGGCGGCACGACGTTTCGCGTTGTCGGCGTGCTCGATCGCTGGCGCCCCAACCCGCATTTCTACGACCTCGATACCGGGGAATACGATTATTTCGAGCAGGTGTTCCTGCCCCTGCAAACCGCGATGGAGCTGCATTTCGACCACAACGGTTCCAGCGACTGTTGGGGCAATGGCACGGGCGGCAGCAACTCGGCGGGAATCTATCCCTCGCCGCAGTGCGTGTGGCTGCAGTTCTGGGTGGAACTGGACAGTCCGGCGAAGGCCGCCGCGTACAAGCAGTTTCTGATCCACTATTCGGAGGAACAAAGGGCGCTGGGTCGCTTCCAGCGCGCGCCGAACGTGCGCCTCGACAACCTCATGCAGTGGCTGGCTTACGAGCAGGTGGTGCCGAGCGATGTGCGCTTGCAGGCGTGGCTGGCGTTCGGCTTCCTGCTGGTGTGCCTGGTCAATACCGTGGGCCTGATGCTGGCCAAGTTCCTGCGTCGCTCGAGCGAATTGAGCGTGCGCCGCGCGCTGGGAGCATCCAAGCGCGCGTTGTTCGCGCAATTGCTGACCGAGGCCGGCGTGGTCGGAATTGCGGGCGGTGTCGGTGGGCTGTTGCTGGCGTTGCTGGGGTTGTGGCTGGTCAGGCGACGACCGTCCGACTACGCGGCGTTGGCGCATCTGGACCCGGCGATGTTGGCGGCCACGTTCGCGCTCGCGCTCGCGGCCAGCCTGATCGCGGGGGTATTGCCCGCGTGGCGCGCCTGCAACGTTGCGCCCGCCTTGCAAATCAAGAGCAACTGACATGGACATCCTGCCCATCCTGAAGACATTGCGTCGGCACAAGGTCATCCTCTGGCTGCTGACGATCGAGATCGCGCTGACCTGCGCGATCGTGTGCAATGGCGTGTTCCTGATCACGCAGCGCCTGCATCACATGGACATGCCCAGCGGCATTGCGGAGCATGATCTGCTGCTGGTCCGGCAGGCGCCGATCAAACCTTCGCCGGATCGCTACGCGCGGGCGCGGGAGGATCTTGTAGCGCTGCGGCAGATCCCGGGTGTATTGGCGGTCGGCATGACGAACCAGGTGCCGTTCGGGTGGGCATCGTCCAACGGCAATGTCATGCTGAAGCCCACGCAGGCGCACCGCACCCTCGGTGCCGGCACTTACTGGGGCGAAAACCTGGTGCAGGCGTTCGGCCTGCATCTGATCGCGGGGCGCGATTTTGCGCCGGGGGAGTACGTCGACGCCAGTACGGTGATCCATGCGCTTGCCACCGGCGGCGATCAATTGTTCCCGCTGCCGACCGTGATTACGCACGCCCTGGCCGAGCGCTTGTGGCCACATCAAAATGCCTTGGGCAAGCTGATCTACTTGTCTCCGCAGGCGAGCATGCGCGTCGTAGGTGTCGTGGCGGGACTGGCGCGATCCAACGCCTACAACACCGCGACCGCGCAGTACTCGCTGCTGGCACCGCTGCGCTTTGGTGCAGGCAAGGACCAGATCTATCTATTGCGCACGCGGCCGCAGGATCGCCGGCGGGTCAGGGCGGCCGCCGTTGCCGCACTCAAGCGGATCGATCCCGAGCGCGTGATTACCCACGTGCAGACCTTCGATGAAGTCCGCGACCAGTTTTTCCAGAACGACCGTGCGATGGCCGGCATGCTGGTCGGCGTGATCGTGGCGGTGTTGCTGGTGACGGGGCTGGGCATCGTCGGGCTTGCCAGTTTCTGGGTCGGCCAGCGCCGCAAGCAGATCGGCATCCGCCGTGCGCTGGGCGCGACGCGCGCCGACATTTTGCGTTACTTCCAGACCGAGAATTTCCTGATCGTCACCTTCGGCATCATCGTCGGAATGGTGCTGGCCTACGGCCTCAGCCTGTTGCTGATGCAGCATTACGAATTGCCGCGCCTGCCGCTGTCCTATCTGCCGATCGGCGCGATCGCGCTGTGGCTTATCGGCCAGCTTGCGGTACTGGGCCCGGCGTTGCGCGCCGCAGCCGTGCCGCCGGTGGTGGCGACGCGGAGCGTGTGAGGTTTACCCCCTTCGGAACACGAAGGGGGCCGAAGACGCTTGCTGCAGGCAAGCGGCTTCGGGGGGATGGCATTGACGGGCGGAGAGCCATCCCCCTCATTCCCCCTTCCTGCGGAAGGGGGAGGAAAGGCGGCCTTTCGCAAGCGAAAGGGGAAGAAAATCCCTCTTCCGGCGGGTGGGGCGGAAAGGGGAGGCAAACGAATCGCTTACGACGTGGGCGGTTTCGGTTGCTGCATCAGCTTGATCAGTTTGGTGCGAACCTTGCTGTCGGTTTGCGCGACCATCGCGATCTGCTCGTAGCGCTGCACCGAGAGATCGTTGCTGCGCACTGCGGCTTCCATTTCCTGTTCGGCAGACTTTTGCAGTTTGGTGCGGTCGCCCGCGCTTTTCGCCTGCGCGATCTGCGGCTGCGCGGTCTGCTTGATGGTTTCCACTTCGCGGGCGGCTTGCGCGAAATGCTGCAGTTCCGCATCGGTCGGGGCCGGTCCGGTGTTGGTGTGCGCGGCTGCCTGATTCTGGCTCGGGGCCTGTTGCGGTTGCGCTGCCGGTTGCGTCTGGGCGAGCGCCATGGGTGCCAGCATGCCGACACCGAGCGCCACGGCCACGGCGGCGCCCACTCGGTGAAGTCGCGGATTCATGGGGTTGTCCTCTTGCTGCGGATGGATGCGATGCCGATCGACACCACGCTCCAACCGTAGCGGGCCGTGCGGCGCGGGTTCAACCGCGCCGCACCCGAAGGTTCAGGTTGCGGTAGAGGACGATTCAGTCTTGCAGCCTGAATAGACTTGCCCTGCCACGACAGGTGCTGGCGTGAGTCGGGGTCCACCTTGTTGCGGTGACGATCTCCGCCCTGTAGGGGTGCTATCAATAGTGATACCATGTTCGCATGGACAGGATAGCCAGGTTGGTGCAGCGGATGCGTGATCCTCCGCGCAACGTTGGCTTTGCCGATCTCGCCAGGGTGTGCGACCACTGTTTCGGACGGCCGCGACAGCGAGGCACCAGCCATCGCGTCTATCGCACCCCGTGGGCGGGCGATCCGCGCGTGAACGTCCAGCGTGGCGCCGCCGGGATGGCCAAGGCTTATCAAGTCAGGCAGGTATTGACCGCAATCGACAGGCTGGAAAGAGAATCATGAACGCTCGGCATTACACCTATCGCGTCATCTGGTCGGAAGAAGACAAGGAGTACGTTGGTCTGTGCGCCGAGTTTCCGGGTCTTTCCTGGTTGGCCGGTACGATGGAGGGCGCGCTCAAGGGCATCGCGCGCGTGGTGACAAGCGTGGTGAAGGATATGGAAAAATCGGGTGAGGTGGTGCCGGAACCGATCAGCGCGCGACGCTATTCCGGCAAGTTCCAGGTGCGTACCACGCCCGAACGCCACCGGTTGCTGGCGTTGCAGGCGGCCGAAGCAGGCGTCAGCATCAACCGGTTGGTCAATGACCGGCTGGCCGGTTGAACTGACGACATCCCCCCGATGCTGGGCATTCGCGCTGCGCGCGCGTTCGCTTCGCTTCGCCCCTTTCGTTGGAAGGGGGTAAAAACTTCAATCCTGCAGCGTCAACAGGCTCGCATTGCCACCCGCGGCGGTGGTGTTGACGGTCAAGGTACGTTCGGTGGCGAAGCGCAACAGATAATGCGGGCCGCCGGCCTTGGGGCCGGTGCCGGACAGGTTTTCGCCGCCGAAAGGTTGCGCGCCGACCACCGCGCCGATCTGGTTGCGGTTGACGTAGGCGTTGCCGACGCGCATGCGGCTGGCGATGTAATCGACGGTCTCGTCGATGCGGCTGTGGATGCCGAGCGTGAGGCCGTAGCCGGTGGCGTTGATCTGGTCGATCACCTTGTCGAGTTCGCTGGACTTGAAACGCACCACGTGCAGGATCGGCCCGAACACTTCGCGTTTCAGCACGTTCAGCGACGGGATTTCGTAGGCGCGCGGCGCAAAGAAGGTACCGTTGGCGCAGGACGCATCCAGCGGAATCTCGCGGATCTTTTTCGCTTCCCTGTCCATGCGCGCGGCGTGTTTCTGCAGCATCGCCAACGCGTCGTCGTCGATCACCGGGCCGACGTCGGTGGACAGCAGCGCCGGATCGCCGACCTTCAACTCGTCCATCGCGCCGCCCAGCATGTCGATGACCTTGCCGGCTACGTCGTCCTGCACGAACAGCACGCGGCTGGCCGAGCAGCGCTGGCCGGCGGAGTCGAACGCGGAGGTCACCACGTCCTTGACCAGTTGTTCGGGCAGCGCCGAGGAATCCGCGATCATCGCGTTCTGGCCGCCGGTTTCCGCGATCAGCGCCGCGATCGGCGCGTCGCGCCCGGCCAGCGCGCGGTTGATCGCGCGCGCGGTTTCGGTGGAACCGGTGAACGCCACGCCGGATACGCGCGCGTCGGACGTCAGCAGCGGACCGACCACAGCGCCATCGCCGGGCACGAACTGCAGCACGTCGGCGGGCACGCCGGCCTCGTGCAGCAACTTGACCATCGCGTGCGCGATCAGCGTGGTCTGCTCGGCCGGCTTGGCGATCACGCTGTTGCCGGAAACCAGCGCGGCGCTGATCTGGCCGGTGAAGATCGCCAGCGGGAAGTTCCACGGCGAAATGCACACGAACACGCCGCGGCCGTGCAGTGACAATTCGTTGGTCTCGCCGGTCGGGCCGGGCAGTTGTTCCGGCTGGCCGAACAGGCGGCGCGCCATGGTCGCGTAGTAGCGCAGAAAATCGGCAGCCTCGCGCACCTCGGCGATCGAGGCGGGGATGGTCTTGCCCGCCTCGCGCACGCACATCGAGATGAACTCGCCGCGGCGCGCTTCCAGCTGGTCGGCGGCGTGCTCCATGATCGCGGCGCGGCTGGCGGCGGGCAGGCGATCCCATGCGGGTTGCGCGGCTTCGGCGTTGGCGAGTGCCTTTTGCACCGTCGCCTTGTCGGCGGCAACCCAACCGCCGACTTCCACGCGGCGATCGGCGGGATTGGTCACCTTGACGGCGTTACCGGCAGGCGTGGCGCCGGGCACCAGCGGTGCAGCGGTCCACGGACCGGGATGGCGGTTGGCGGCTTCGGCGAGGGCCGCAAGTTCGTTGTCGCTGGACAGATTGACGCCCATGGAATTCTTCCTCAAGTCCCCGTACAGGTGCACGGGCAGCGGGATGCGTGGATGCGGTTTGGATGGATAAGCGCGCACGGTTTCGCAGGGGTCACCAACCAGTTGCTGCATGGGCAGAAACTCGTCCACCACATGATTGATGAAACTGGTGTTGGCGCCGTTTTCGAGCAGCCGGCGCACCAGGTACGGCAGCAGATCCTTGTGGCTGCCGACCGGCGCGTAGACGCGGCAGGGCACGTTCATGTGTTCTTTGCCGATCACCTCGGCGTACAGCTCGGCGCCCATGCCGTGCAGGCGCTGGTATTCGTACGGACGCCCCTTCGAGATGTGCTGGATCGCGGCGATGGTGTGCGCGTTGTGGGTCGCGAACTGCGGATAGATCAGCGTGGCGCCGGCCTCGAACATGCGCCGCGCGCAAGCGAGATACGACACGTCGGTGTTGGGTTTGCGCGTGTACACCGGATAGCCGGCAAGGCCGAGTTCCTGCGCCAGCTTGATCTCCGCGTCCCAGTACGCGCCCTTGACCAGCCGCACGCACCAGCGGCGGCCCGCCGCCTGCGCGGTTTCGGCCAGCCAGTCGATCACGAACGGCGCGCGCTTCTGGTAGGCCTGCACGGCCAGGCCGAATCCGTTCCAGCCTGCGAGCGACGGATGCGTGAACACCGCCTGCAGGATGTCCAGCGACAGTTCCAAGCGCGCGGTTTCCTCGGCGTCGATGGTCAGCGCGATGCCGCGCGCCATCGCCTGCTGCGAGAGTTCCAGCACGCGCGGCACCAGTTCGTCCAGCACGCGCGCGCGCTGGGCCACTTCGTAACGCGGATGCAGCGCCGACAGCTTCACCGAGATCGACGGCGCCTCCAGCACGTCGCCGGCCTTCGGGTGCTGGCCCAGCGCGTCGATGGCGTCGTGGTAGGCCGCAAGGTAAACGTCGGCGGCGGATTGCGTGAGCGCGGCCTCGCCCAGCATGTCGAACGAATAGCGATAGCGATCGTTGCCGTTGCGCTGCGCGCGCAGCAGCGCCGACTTGATGTCGCGGCCCATGATGAATTGTTGACCCATGATGCGCATGGCCTGGCGCACCGCCAGCCGTACCAGCGGCTCCCCGGCGCGGTTGATCAGGCGGCGCAGCGCGGCCTGGTAGTCGCGGCGGGTGGCCTCGGGCACGTTGACGATGTGGCCGGTCAGCAGCAGGCCCCAGGTCGAGGCATTGACCAGCACCGATTTGCTGGTGCCTATGTGTTTCTTCCAATCGGCTTCGGAAAGCTTGTCGCGGATCAGCTTGTCGGCGGTGTCGCTGTCGGGGATGCGCAACAGCGCCTCGGCAATGCACATCAAAAGAATGCCCTCGCTCGAGGACAGGTCGTACTGCTGCATGAAGGCCGCGATCGCGCTGCGCTGGTCCTGCTTGGCGCGCACCTTCTTCACGAGTTCCGCGGCGTGGGCCTCGACGGCCTCGCGTTCGTCCGCGGGCAGGCTGGCGCGGTCGAGCATGTCGTCGACGGCTTCGGTTTCGTCGCGCAGCCAGGCATTGGTGATGCGCGCGCGCGCGGCACTCGGCGGCGCGGGCAGTTCGGAAGAGATGATCGGGACCATCGGGAAGACCGAAAACGTGACCTCCCATTGTACTTTCTATGTACCCCGCAGCCAATGATGCGTGACAGAAAAGACTTGCCTCGGCGGGCTATTCTTGCTGCACTGACCCCTTGGCCTTATGATTCAAGGATTGCGGTACCGCGGATGTCCATGATCACACGTCTTCCGGTGGCGGCTGAAGCCGGGCAGGTGACGCTGCTGCTGGCACCCAATCGGGCGCTCAGTCGACGGCAGATGCGCCAGCTGACGTGGGAACTGTGCATCGCGGCATTGCTGGTGGCGGGTTTTGCGGCGTGGGGTGGCGATGTGTTTGCGCCGCTGTTCGCTTTGATCGAGATTCCCGTGTTGGCTGCGGCGTTGTGGTTGGTCTGGCGCAGCGGCGATCGCAGGGAACGCATCACGCTGGATACGGACCAGGTCCGCGTCGAGCGGCTTCCACCCAAGGGGCGTGCCACCAGCACGTTTCCGGTGGCGTGGACGCGGGTGCGGGTGCTTGATCGTGGCGACGGCCACCGGCATGTGGTGCTGGCCGCGCAAGGACGCGAGCAGGAAGTGGGCGAATGCCTGGGTGACGATGAAAGGATGCAGTTGTCGCGGTGGTTGAGTTCCCTGCTGTCCGGCCGCAGTGGCTGGCGCGAAAGTTAGTTAGAAAGACTACCCAAGGGCGCAATGACGATGAGTTCCAGCAATTGCAGGCGGCGGATCATGGGGGCGGCTGCCGCCCTGGGGGCAACGCTGGTGTCGGTGGCCGCCTTCGCCAATCCACACCCATGGCAGATCAACCTGACCAAGGGCGTCACGCCGGTTTCGCACCAGATCTGGGATCTGCACATGGCGGCGTTCTATGTGTGCGTGGCCCTCGGCGTGATCGTGTTCGGCGCGATGTTCATCGCGATCATCCGCTTCCGCAGGTCCAGGGGCGCGGTCGCGGAAACCTGGAGCCACAACACCGTGATGGAGGTCTGCTGGACGATCGTGCCGGTGCTGATCCTGATCGGCCTTGCGACCCCGGCCACCATCCTCACCCGCGAGATGTACAACGCCACCGATTCGCAGATGACCGTCAAGGTCACCGGCTACCAGTGGTTGTGGCGCTACGACTACATCAGCTACGACGGCAAGCCGATCACCAAGGTGCCGACCATCTATTCGCGGCTGGCGTGGAACAGCAACGCGGCGCGCCAGCTCGGCTCCGACATCAGTCCCTGGAGCATCGTCGACAAGCAGACCGGCTACCACGATTACCTGTTGAACGTGACCCACCCGCTGGTGATTCCGGCCGGCGTCAAGGTGCGTTTCCTGATCACCGGCGGCGACGTGATCCACGGCTGGGGCGTGCCCGATTTCGGGGTCAAGAAGGACGCGATTCCCGGCATCATGAACGACGCATGGGCCAAGGTCGAGCAGCCCGGCATCTATCGCGGCCAGTGCTACGTGCTGTGCGGCCAGGATCACAGCGCGATGCCGATCGTGATCAAGGTGCTGCCGAAGACCGCGTTCAACACATGGCTCGCGACACAGGAAAACGCGGCGACGCTCGACAAGGCCGCGCGCACCGCCGAGGTGACGCCGTCGAAGCCGGCCCCGACCAAGGGTTGATGCAAACAGTTGTACAGGTAGCACAAGGCAATTCAGAGGATTCGCACCATGTCCAGCACAGCGCAAGCCGTCCACTACGAAGAGCATCACCAGGGTTGGTTCGAACGCTGGTTCATGTCCACCAACCACAAGGACATCGGCACGCTGTACCTGTCGTTCTCGTTCCTGATGCTGTTCGTGGGCGGCAGTTTCGCGATGCTGATCCGCGCCGAGCTGTTCGAGCCGGGCATGCAGCTGATGCAGCCCTACTTCTTCAACGAACTCACCTCGATGCACGGGTTGGTAATGATCTTCGGCGTGATCATGCCCTCGTTCGTGGGCCTCGCGAACTGGATGATCCCGATGCAGATCGGCGCGCCCGACATGGCGCTGCCACGTCTCAACAACCTGTCGTTCTGGATCCTGCCGTTCGCGTTCGTGCTGCTGCTCTCCACGTTCTTCATGCCGGGCGGCGCGCCGGCCGCGGGCTGGACGATGTACCCGCCGCTGGTGCTGCAGGGCGGCGAATCGATCGCGTTCATGATCTTCGCGATCCACCTGATGGGCATTTCGTCCATCCTCGGTTCGATTAACATCATCGCCACCATCCTCAACCTGCGCGCGCCGGGCCTCGATCTGTTGAAGATGCCGATGTTCTGCTGGTCGTGGCTGATCACCTCGTTCCTGGTGATCGCGGTGATGCCGGTGCTGGCCGGCGCGGTCACGATGATGCTGTTCGACCGCTTCTTCGGCACCAACTTCTTCAACGCGGCGGCCGGTGGCGATCCGGTGATGTACCAGCACGTGTTCTGGTTCTTCGGCCACCCCGAGGTCTACATCATGATCCTGCCGGCGTTCGGGATCATCTCGGAAATCGTGCCGACCTTCTCGCGCAAGCCTTTGTTCGGCTACAAGGCGATGGTGTACGCGATCGCCTGCATCGCGTTCCTGTCGTTCATCGTGTGGTCGCACCACATGTTCACCGTCGGCCTGCCGCTGGGTGCCGAGGTGTTCTTCATGTTTTCGACCATGCTGATCGCGGTGCCGACCGGCGTGAAGATCTTCAACTGGGTCGCCACGATGTGGCGCGGCTCGCTCAGCTTCGAAGTGCCGATGCTGTGGGCGATCGCCTTCATCGTGCTGTTCTCGATCGGCGGTTTCTCCGGCGTGATGATGGCGCTGGTGCCGGCCGACTTCCAGTACAACCAGACCTACTTCATCGTCGCGCACTTCCACTACGTGCTGGTGGGCGGCGCACTGTTCTCGATCATCGGCGCGGTGTACTACTGGCTGCCGAAGTGGTCGGGCCACATGTATTCCAACTTCTGGTCCAAGCTGCATTTCTGGTCCTCGGCGATTTCGGTGAACGTGCTGTTCTTCCCGCAGCACTTCCTCGGCCTCGCCGGCATGCCGCGCCGCATCCCCGACTACAACGTGGCGTTCGCGGACTGGAACATGGTGTCGTCGATAGGCGGCTTCTGGTTCGGCGCGACCCAATTGATCTTCGTGGGCGTGGTGATCCACTGCGTGTTCTTCTCCAAGGCCAAGGCCGCCTCGCGGGTGTGGGAACACGCCTACGGGCTGGAGTGGACGTTGCCCTCGCCCGCGCCGCACCACAGCTTCACGGTGCCGCCGGTGATCGACGACAGCCAGCTTGCGCACGGAGATATCAGTCATTAGTTGTGCGATCGTCCATGATCGCTGCTCGATGAGACAGCAGGGCAGCGAACAGTCATCAGTAATGGCAACACCAACTCGGCCATCCTTGGCCTGACTTTTCACCAAAAGCATGCTTCGACGCGACAAACGAGTGGACGAAAAGCAGAAAACGCAGGCCGACGAGGCCATGGATGAGCTGGAGCGCCGCAAGGCCGGTGCGCGCCGCACCGCGTGGATCATCGCCGCGATCGCGGCCGCGTTTTTCATCGCCAGTCTCGTGCATGGGCACTACGTGGGAATCCCCAATTGGGTTCCCCCGGGACACTGATTGATTCAATAACCGAACGACCGAACGCCATCCACCGGGATCCTTTCCATGAGCCAACCTGACGCCAACGTCTATTACGTCCCGCACAAGAGTCGCTGGCCGATCGTCGCCACGCTCGGCATGTTCCTGTTCATGGTCGGGGCGGCGAACTGGTTGAACGGGCACGACACGGCCGGTCAGGTCATCCTGGCGCTCGGCGCGCTGACCATCGTCGGCATGATGTTCGGCTGGTTCGGCAACGTGATCCGCGAATCGCTGAAGGGCACCTTCAATTCGCAGGTCGACACCTCGTTCCGGATGGGCATGATGTGGTTCATCATGTCCGAAGTGTTCTTTTTCGCGGCGTTCTTCGGCGGACTGTTCTACATCCGCACCTTCGTGGTGCCGTGGCTGGGTGGGCTGGGCGACAAGGGCGTGCTCACCAACGGCTATATCTGGCAGGGTTTCTCGGCGGCGTGGCCGACCAACGGCCCGGAAGCCATCGGCGGCGCCTTCAACGTCACCTCGCCGTGGCGCATCCCGCTGATCAACACCCTGTTGCTGCTGTCCTCGTCGATCACCGTCACGGTGGCGCACCACGCGTTGCGCGCCGGCAACCGCAAACGCCTGATCGGCTTCCTCGGCCTCACGATCGTGCTCGGCATCCTGTTCCTGTTCGGGCAGGCGATCGAGTACAGCGACAACTACCTGCACCTCAACATGACGCTGCACAGCGGCATTTACGGGGCGACGTTCTACATCCTCACCGGCTTCCACTGCCTGCACGTCACCCTCGGCACCATCATGCTGATCGTGATGTGGCTGCGCTGCGTGCGCGGGCACTTCAACCGCGAACACCATTTCGCGTTCGAGGCAGTGTCGTGGTATTGGCACTTCGTGGACGTGATCTGGCTGTGCCTGTTCCTGTTCGTGTACATCTTGTAGAGCCGGACTCGGGACTGGGGATCTGGAAACTCGGGACTCGAAAAAGCGTCGTTATTCCGGATTCCGCCCGCACACAGCTCGGATTTCGCATTCGGCGTAATCTTTCGTTGACCGAGGCACGGCTGTCCGCGGTACGGGGACCGATCGATGCGTCACGAAGGATTGATTTGGCTGGCCGCCTGCGCACTGCTTGCATGCGCAGGACCCGCGTTGGCCACGTGCACGCTGGCCAAATACGGCACGCTGTCCGTCGAGATGATCGGCGAGCGGCCCACCACGCTCGTCAAGGTCAACGGCGTGGTGACGCGTTTCACGATCGACACCGGCGCGTGGTTCAGCTTCATGTCGCGCGCCAATGCCGAGGCGCTGGGACTGAAGCCTGTCCCCGCGCCATTCGGTTTTCGCATGGGCGGGATCGGCGGCTCGGCCATTGCGGAAATCGCCACGATCAAGAATCTCGGCATCCTCGATACGGATTTGCACAACGTCGACTTCGTGGTCGGCGGCTCGGACGCAGGTGAAGGATCGCTGGGCGCCAATCTGCTCGATTTCGCGGATCTCGAAATCGACCTCGCGCACGGCAAGGTGACGCTGTTCAAACCGGATGGCTGCCGCAAGTCGGCGCTGGCTTATTGGGTCAAGGACGGCGACACCTACAACGTTGCCGACTTGCACCCCTCCTACAACTTGAATGACCGGCGCAGTTTTGTCGACGTGACGATCAATGGAAAAACGATCCGCGCGTTGCTGGACAGCGGTGCCGTCGCCACCCTGCTCGACCGGCGGGCTGCCAAACGCGTGGGCATCGATCTGCACGGGCCGGGCGTGAGGCCGGGTGGCCGTATCCACGGCCTCGGTGAAAAGACGTATCAGTCGTGGATCGTGCCCATCGACAAATTTTCGGTCGGCACCGAAACGATCCAGCACAGCGAGATGCTGGTGATGGACGGCAATTTCGGCGATGGTTCGAACGACATGATCCTCGGCGTCGATTTCATGCTGGCCCATCACATGTACATCGCCAATAGCCAGCGCAAGCTCTACTTCACGTACAACGGTGGCCGCGTGTTTTCGCTGGATACTACCTCGATCGGAGCGCACGAGTCGGCCGCGGCGAACGGTGCAGGTGGCGAACCGAAGACGGCGACGGATTATGCGTTGCGCGGTCAGGCGCGCCTGGCGCGCGGCGAACTCGCGAACGCGCTTGCCGACCTGGATGCGGCCATCCGGCTGGATCCCAGCAGTGCGGACGATCATTTGATACGTGCCCGCATCCTGCTCGCGCAGAAACACCCTGACGCGGCAATGGAAGACCTGGACAAGGCGCTGAGCCTCGATCCGAAAAATCTTGCTGCCTTGCTGCTGCGGGCGTCGCTGCGGCACCGGAAAAAAGATGCTGCGGGCGCAGCGGCGGATCTCGCTGTGGCGCAAAAGCTCGCGCCAGCCGGTTCGATGCAGTCCCGTTATATCGCGTCGCTCTACGTCGCCATCGGCGAGCCGGCCAACGCCGTGCCTTTGCTGGACGCGTGGATTCATGTGCATCGCGACGACTCGTCGCTCGGCAGTGCGCTCAACGAGCGCTGCTGGGCCCGCGCCTTGGCCAACCAGGCGCTGAAAGACGCGCTGCACGATTGCCGGGACGCAATCAAGCGCGACGGCGACCGTGCGGCTTATCTGGACAGCCTGGGCATGGTGTATCTGCGGATCGGCAACTACGCCGAATCGATCAAGGCATACCAGCAGGCCCTCGCGCGATCGCCCCACGCGGCGTGGTCACATTACGGCCTTGGACTGGCAGAATTGCACAGCGGGCAGACCGATGCCGGCAGCGCCGAGTTGAAAATGGCGCGTTCGCTCGACAAGCAGATCGACGCGCGCGCCGCCAAGTTTGGCTTGGGAGCGCCAGTCGGATCGCCGGCCAAGGCGTCCAGTGCACAGCCTTCCAGGTAGCGTTGAGCATCGCTGTCCATTGCCGACCCGCGCATCGTCGCATGGTCGGCAGGAGTTTGCGATAATTGTCGTTTGACCCTCGTTCTCAGCGCACGTAAACCCCGTGCGGATGCAGCAGACCGGTGGCGATGCCGATCACGATCAGGACGATCAGCAGCAGCGCGAACGCGACGCGGCGCGTGAGGGCCCATACCGTGCGATCGCTGCCCTCGTGATCCTTCATCATGAAATACAAGGCTTGGCCAAGCTCGAAAATCACCGCCAGGAACACGATGACCAGGACCACCTTGTATATGCTGGCGAATGACATGGGCTGGACGGGCGCGGAAACGCCGAGTATAGCGTTGCGGGAAATGGTGTCGGGTTCATTTTCCGCCGCCACGAAGCGCGCACTGGGTCTCGTTGGAAAATGAACCTGACACCATTTCGCATCCGGCGCCCCAGCGTGTTCGCGGTGCTGCTGACCGTGTTCGGTGTCGCGGTTTTCTGCGCACTGGGTGTGTGGCAGCTCCGGCGCGCGACCTACAAGGAAACGGTGCTGGCGCGTTTCCACCACGCCGCCGGTGCGCCGTTCATGAGCCTGGCAAGCGCGGTTGCCGATCGCAGGCCCAATGCCTATCCGCACGTGAAGGTCACCGGCAAGCTCGAAGGCCAACGGGTCTATCTGCTGGACGATCAGATGCGTTCGGGGCGGTTGGGCGTGATGGTGTTCGTGCCGTTCCTGCCCGAAGCCGGAACGCGCACCTTGCTGGTAAACCTGGGCTTCCTTGCCAAGATGGGACCAGACTCGACCACGCTGCCGGACATCCCGCCGATTCCTGGGCAGGCGGTCACGCTGACCGGCATCTACGCGCCGCCGCCGCTGCCGGGCCTGAAGCTGGGCGGCAATCCGCTGGTTCGCGAGAAAACCTGGCCCAAGCTGGTGACCTTCATCGACCTGGGCGAGATCGCGCGCGACCTGCACGTCAGCGTGTATCCGCATGTATTGTTGACCGATCCCGATCTGCACAGCGCCTACATCCGGAGCTGGACGGCCAACGTGATGCCGCCCGCGCGGCACCGCGCGTATGCGTTGCAGTGGTTCAGTTTCGCGATCGCCGCGATCGTGATGTTTTTCGTGCTGCATCGCGTAAAGCGCGATGACACCTCCGACTCGATACAGGAATAGACACGATGGATTTGCGCAACCGCCGCCGCCTGCAGGCCGGGTTGATCGTCGCGATATTCGCGGCGCCGGTGCTGGTGATGCTGGGACTCGCGCTGGCCGGCTGGGTGCCGCGTGGACGCAGCTACGGTCAGCACCTGCAACCGGAGCGTAATCTCGCGTCCATGCCGGTGCGGATGGCCGACGGCAAGCCATTCGCGTTCGACAACCATGCTGCGGTGTGGACGCTGGTCGCTTTGCCGGGCCCCGACTGCGCCCAGCGCTGCCTGCGCAAACTCGACATGGTGCACCGCGCACAGATCACGCTGGGCCAGCACGCCGACAAGTTGCGCCTGTTGTACCTTGGCACGCCGCCTACCAGCGATGCGGCCAAGGGTTTTGCCGGGGTGTGGACGCTCGCGACCACGCCTTCGCACGCGCTCGCCGACCTGCGCGCCGATGCGCGTGATTCGGTGAGCGCGGTACTCGTGACACCCGACGGCATGGCCCTGACGCGCTACGCCGCCGGCTTCGATCCCGAAGGCCTGCGTCAGGATCTGAAGAAAGTGGTGCACTGATGCAGTCGATTCCCTTGCCCTTGCGCACGCTGGCGTGGGTTGCTTGCGTGTTCGCGTTTTGCGTGATCGTGTTCGGCGCGTTCGTGCGCCTGTCCAATGCCGGACTGTCGTGCCCCGACTGGCCGACTTGCTACGGCCACATCACCTGGCCGGTCAAGCCGGCCGCGGTGACCCGTGCCAACGACGCCTTCCCGAATCGCCCGGTCGAGTCCAGCCGCGATTGGCGCGAGCAAAGCCATCGCTTTCTCGCCGGCACGCTGGGCGTACTGGTGTTGGCCGAGGCGCTGGCGGCGGTGTTCGCAACCCGGCGGCGTCTCGGGCTGGTGATCGCGGCGGTGATATTGATCGGTATTGGCATACCGTTGTACATGGCGAAGGACTATGTGTCATCCAGCGTGGTCGCCGCGATCGGCGAAGCGCTGCTGCTGGGCGTCACGATTTTCTGGCGCGGCGAAGGTTGGCGGCGGATCGCCGTGCTGGCGCTGGCGGTGGTGTGTTTCCAGGCACTGCTGGGGATGTGGACGGTGACGTGGCTATTGCTGCCGGCGGTGGTCACCGCGCATTTGCTGGGTGGCTTGCTGACCTTCGCGCTGCTGGCGTGGCTGGCGTGGCGGCTGCAGCAAAACCGGCAAAACCGGGGTCAGAGTCGTGTTTCGACGGGAAGCTTCGGTTTACCGAGTCACGACGCGAAACACGACTCTGACCCCGGTTTTGACCCCGGTTTTGGCCGCGGGTTGCGAGCCGTGATTATCATCGGCCTGGTCCTGCTGTCATGCCAGATTTTCCTGGGCGGCTGGACGTCCACCAACTACGCCGCACTGGCCTGCGGCATCGGCAAGTCGGCGTTTCCGACCTGTCTCGGGCAATGGTGGCCGACGATGGATTTCCAGCATGGGTTTATCCTGCTGCGCCACATTGGCGTGGATTATCAGGGCGGCATCCTGGATGCCGCGGCGCGCACCGCGATCCAGATGGTGCACCGGATGGGCGCGGTGGTGGTGTTCGTGTACCTGTTGTGGCTGGCGCACAAGGTCGGGCGTGCCGGCATGCGTTGGCATGCGCTGGCGCTGGTGCTGCTGCTGTGCGCGCAGGTGGCGCTCGGTATCGGCAACGTGACGCTGGGCCTGCCGCTGTGGATCGCGGTCGCGCATACCGGCGGTGCGGCGCTGTTGCTGTTCGCCTTGGTCGCCTTGCTGGCGCGCACGGAATTTGTGCGATCGTCCCTGATCGCGGCATCGCCGGAAGTACCAGCGTGTGCGGATGTCCTCGAATCAAGAACACCAGAACGGGCTTTACAGCCGCCGTCCATGGCCAAGCGCTCCGTCCCTGACTTCCCACAACAGCCGCTTCGTTCCGGATCACCTTCGTCCTCGGTTCCCGGCCCCCGGTCCCGGGTCCCGGTAAAATAGCCCGATGTCCACCTTAGCTGGCCAGAAGCCTGTCGCAGCGGAGCATCGACTCTTCGCACTCGCCGGCCAATACCTCGCCGCCACCAAGCCGCGCATCGTCGCGCTGCTGGTGTTCACCGCCCTGATCGGGATGCTGCTCGCGGCGCCCGGCGTGCCGCCGTGGCGGGCGCTGGTGTTCGGGCTGCTCGGCATCTGGATGGCGTCGTCCTCGGCGGCGGCACTCAACCAGCTGATCGACCAGCGCATCGACCGGGTGATGGCGCGTACCGCGCACCGGCCGCTGGTCACCGGCACGCTCACCACCCGTCAGGTGCTGACGTTCGCCATAGTGCTGGGCGTGGCGTCGATGTTGATCCTGGGCCTCTTGGTGAACTGGCTGACCGCGCTGCTCACCTTCATCGGCCTGATCGGCTACGCGGTGATCTACACCGCGTTCCTGAAACGCGCGACGCCACAGAACATCGTGATCGGCGGACTGGCCGGCGCGATCCCGCCCTTGCTGGGCTGGGCCGCGGTGACCGGCATGCGCGCACCCAGCGATTGGGCCTACGGGTTGCTGCTGGTGCTGATCGTGTTTGCGTGGACGCCGCCGCACTTCTGGTCGCTGGCGATCTTCCGGCGCGAGGACTACCGGCGCGCCTGCATCCCGATGCTGCCGGTGGTGTACGGCGTCGAATACACCCGCTGGCACGTGCTGTTCTACACGATCCTGCTGGTGCTGGTGAGTTTCCTGCCCTGGCTCACCGGCATGAGCGGCTTGCTGTACCTCGGCGGTGCGGCGGTGCTGGGCATCGCCTATCTCTACTATGCGATCCGCCTGATGCGGCCTCCGGACGAGCGCTTCGCGATGAGCGCCTTTGGCTATTCCATCGTGTACCTGATCGCGCTTTTCTGCTTCCTGCTGGCCGACCACTGGCTGGCCGCGCCGGCGGTGCACGTGGGCGGCTACGTGCTGCGGCGGATCGGGTAAGCTGGCGCCGGCGTGCGGGCGGGTGCCGCACAGATGATGGGTGCGGGCGGGGCCCGGACCCCAAGCCGGGAGGTTGGCTGCGTTTGGACGTGATCCTGCTGGTGGTCGCGATCGTGGCGGCGTTGATCAGCATTGCGCTGGCGGCGTGGACGCTGCGCAAGCAGCGCGGCACCCTGCGCGAACTGCGTACCAGCCGCGAACGCTACATGCTGCTGGCCGAGTGCAGCAACGACGGTACCTGGGAATTCGACGTCATCCGGCGCCGCTTCAGTTTCTCGCGGCGCGTGCACGAACTGCTCGGCTACGACGAGCGCGAACTGGCGACCCCGGAAGACATGCAGCGGGTGATCCTGCCCGAGGACTATCCGGCCGGCCGCGATGCGATCTACGCCCACATGGAGGCGCACCGCAACGACGAGCTGCGACGGGTGATGCGCATGCGTACCCGCGACGGCCGGGTGCTGACCATCCTCGCACGCAGCGTGGTCCAGTACGGCAGGGACGGAAACCCGTTGCAGGTTCTGGGGTCGTATACCGACATCAGCGGCCGGCTGCGCGACGAGCGCCAGTTGCAGATCGCGGCCAGCGTGTTCGAGGCCAGCAGCGACGGCATCCTCATCAGCGACGCGGCCCAGCGCATCGTGTCGGTCAACGGCGCCTTCGTGCGCGTGACCGGCCACGCGCGCGAGGAATTGGTCGGCCGCACGGTGCGCGACATCCAGGTGCCTTCCGCCGCGACCCAGGCCTGCGCGCAGGCGCTGCGCGAGACGGACAAGTGGAGTGGCGAACTCGCGTGGCGTCGCCGCAACGGCGAGGGCAAGGCGCTGGACAGCTCGGTGGTGGCGGTGCGCGACGCCTCGGGCGAGGTCGCCTTCCACATCCACGTCTGCGTCGACACGGCCGAGTTGCGCTACGCGCAGGCGCGCATCCGCCACCTTGCCTATTTCGACTCGCTGACGGGCTTGCCGAACCGCACCCACATGCGCGGCCAGTTCGCGCAGGCGCTGGCCGCCGCGCGCCACGGTGCGCAGCCACTGGCGGTGACGTTTTTCGACCTCGACAACTTCAAGGAGATCAACGACACCGCAGGCCACAGCGTCGGCGACGACGTGATCTGCACGGTCGCGCAGCGCCTGAGCGAGAGCGTGCGCGAGGGCGACGTGCTGTGCCGGTTCGGCGGCGACGAGTTCCTGCTGCTGTTGCCCAACACCGATGCCGCGGCGGCCGAGGTCATGACCCGGCGCCTGCTGGAACGCATCTGCCAACCGGTCGACGTCGAAGGGCGGCAACTCGACATCGCCGCCAGCGCGGGTTTCAGCATCTTTCCCGACGACGCCGGCGACGCCGAGAACCTGGTGCGCGAGGCGGACACGGCGCTGTTCCGGGCCAAGGCCGAGGGTGGCAACAGCGTGCAGCGCTTCCAGCCCTGGATGGGCGAGGCCGTGACCTGGCGCCACGACATGCTGGCGGCGCTGCGTGCGGCGGTCGTGCGCCAGCAGTTCGTGCTGCGTTATCAGCCGATCGTGGACGCGCGCGCCAACAGCATCCGCGGTTTCGAGGCGCTGTTGTACTGGAACCGCCCGGGCATGGGCGTGGTCGGGCCGAGCGCGTTCATCGGCCTGGCCGAGGAATCGCGCCTGATCGAATCGATCGGCGCATGGGTGATCGAGGACGCCTGCCGGCAGGCGGCGGCGTGGAAGCGTGCGGGATTGCCCCCTTTCTACGTCGGCGTCAACGTGTCCGGCATGCAGTTGCGCGTTGCCGGCACGTTCCAGGCGGTGCTGGCCGAAGCCATGCAAAGGCACGGCGTCGGCAACGACGACCTGATGCTGGAGATCACCGAGCGGCACCTGGTGCAGGACGTGAAGGGTGGCCTGCCGATCCTGGAGGGCCTCACCGCCAGCGGCATCCGCGTCTCGATCGACGATTTCGGAACCGGCTATTCCAACCTCGAATCGCTCAAGAACCTCACCGTCAGCCAGATCAAGATCGACCGCACCTTCGTGCGCAACCTGATGACCGAGTCCGGCGACCGTGCGATCGTGCGTTCAATCATCGCCTTGGGACGCAGCCTCGGCCTGCAGGTCGTCGCCGAGGGCGTGGAAACCGCAGAGCAACTGCAGGTGTTGCGCGAATTCGGCTGCGACCTGTTGCAGGGGTTCCTGTATGCGCGCCCGCTGGACGTGGATCAGGTGCCCGCTTTCCTCACCGAACTTGCGGCCGGCAAGGCCGGGCAGACTGGCGAGCGTGGTCGCGTTGTGTTGTGATACACCGTTGCCGGCATGCGTCGCATGCGCGGCGATGTGCGTGCGCTGGACGATGCCTTGAACTTCTTGCTCGATTTCCTCCGCTGGTGGATCCCGTACGAACCATCGGCCACCGTGGTGGTGGTGTTCGCGGCCACGGTGTGGCTGTATTGGCGCGGCGCGCGGCGTTCGCCGATGACCGTGCCGTGGCACCGGCAGCTGTTTTTCTGGGTCGGCTTGCTGATCGTGTATGTCGGTTTGCACACGCGGCTCGACTACTACGCCGAGCACGAATTCTTCATCCACCGCATCCAGCACGTGGGCCTGCACCATATGGGTCCGTTCCTGATCGCGCTGGCGTATCCCGGTGTCACCATGCGGCGCGGACTGCCGGTGCGTTTCCGCACGCGCTGGTTGAAACCCGCGCTGCAATGGGCGCCGGTACGCCTGTTGCTGGACGTGCTGCTGCATCCGTTCGTCGCGGCGCTGATGTTCGTCGGCCTGATTTACCTGTGGCTGTGGCCGTCGGTGCATTTCGACGCGATGCTGGATTGGCGGCTGTACCACCTGATGAACTACAGCATGGCCGCGGACGGCATGCTGTTCTGGTGGCTGATCCTGGATCACCGTCCACGCCCGCCGGCGCGGCTGTCGCCCGGTGTGCGCGTGTTCGTGGCGCTGGCGGTGATCCTGCCGCAGATCCTGATCGGCGCCTACATCAGTTTCACCAAGACCGACCTGTACCCGATCTACAGCCTGTGCGGCCGCGCGTTCGCGGGCATCCCGCCAATCGTGGACCAGCACATCGGCGGGCTGATCCTGTGGATCCCTGGTTCGATGATGAGCGTGCTGGCGGCGTTGATCGCGTTCGGGCATTGGCTGCGGCTGGACAGCAAGGGCCGCCTGCCGCGCAACCGCAAGGCGCGCGAAGCCATGCGTGCCCGCGCGCTGGCGGCAGTCGCAGCTCAATCGGAAGTGGAAGGTCCGACCGCGTTGGCCGGCAGTACCGAAAAATCGACCTGAAGGGTCGCGCCACTCGCGAAGTGCAGCGTCATCGGCACCTTGTCGCCCGGCTTGATCGATCGGATCGGGCCGGACAGCATGATGTGGTAGCCGCCCGGCGCCAGGCTTGCGCGGCCGTGCGCAGGGGCGTCGATGTGCGTGACCTTGACCATGGTGCTGTCCTGGTCCGCGAGCCGCGACTGCATCAGCATGACGTCGCGGTAGTCGGGGCTGCTCGAGCCGACCAGCCGGACCGGTGCATCGCCGTCGTTCACGATCACCGCGTAACCCGCCGCCGGCAGGTTGACGGGTAGCCAGCGAATCCAGGCGTGTTCGATGCGCACGTTCGCTGGTGCCGGTGTTGCTGCGATCGCCGTGCTGCCGATTGCGAACAGGAACCCCGCCAGCAAGGGGATGCCGCGTCTCATGACGTCTGCCTCAACAGGATGTCGAGATCGTGCACCATCTCGTCGACGGTCGAGCCCGGCGTTGCCAGCAAGCGGATGCGTCCCTGCGGGCCGAAAATGTAGATGGCCGAACTGTGGGTGACCTCGTAATCGCCATTCGCCGGGATCGGTTTCTGGATTTCGTAAATGGCGCGGTAGCGCTTGACCAAGCTGTCGAGCGCGTTGGAATCTCCCCGCAGTCCGACGAATCGCGGGTCGAACGCGGTGACGTACTGGTGCAGCACCGGCACCGTGTCGCGCGCCGGGTCCACCGTCACGAACAGCACCTGGATACGGTCGGCCGCCTGCTTGCCCAGTCGCTGCAACACCGTGTGCAGGTGCACCAGCGTCAACGGACACACGTCGGGGCAATGGGTGTAGCCGAAATACAGCATCACGATCTTGCCGCGGTAGTTCGCGGCCGTGACCGGTTGGCCCAAGTCGTTGGTCAACTGGAACTTGAGGTCGGGCATGTGCCCGCTGACGTCGTCGAGTTGCCATTGCGGGTGCGCGGTGCAGGCGGCGAGCGCGAAGACAGCCGCGGCAAGCATCAGCCAGCGCAGCGTGAAACGATGAACGGACATGGATGACGACCGAAGCTGCAAGGCTTCCATGATACTGCGGATGCTCCCCTGCACTGGGCGGTGTGTTCAAGCCGAACGTTGCAGCCGCGCGAGGAATACGCGCATTTCTTTCGCGGCCTGCACGTCGCCGTGTGCGTCCGCGACCGCGATGCCTTGCCTCCACGCGGCGGCGGCCGCGGCTGCATCGCCGGTTTCGAGGCAGGCTTTGCCCAGCAATTTCCACGCCGCGGAATAGCGCGCGTCGAAGTCGAGCGCCGCGCGCAGTTGCACGATGGCTTCGGTGACTTCACCTGCGTCGAGCAGCGCTGCGCCCAGCGAGTAGCGCAGCAATGCACCGTCGCGGGATCCTCCAAGCTGTGACTTCAGCACGTCGATGCGATCCATCAGTGCACCGACGCGTACCGCCAATAACCCGGCCCCGGCAACAGCACGGTGGGCACCGCGGGTTCCGGCGGTTGCTGGCCGCGCCGCAGCATCGCCAGCGTCGGTGCGTTCCAGATCACCATCCACACGCCGCGGTACGGCTGCACCAGGCGCGCATAGCGCAGGTCGGCGGCGTCGAGGTGTTCGGGGTAGGCGATTACCAGCGCGTGGGGGTGCCGGGTCGCGAAGTCCTGCAGCGAT